>DHOU01000021.1 GCA_002409745.1 Bacteroidales bacterium UBA5382 | reverse complement strand
TCAGAGAAAATCCTAACTTTGCAAAAAACATTAGCTATGAACAAGAACAAAAATAGAATAACCGCCCTTTTCGGTATCCGCTATCCGATTATCCAGGCAGGAATGGTTTGGTGCAGCGGATGGCGCTTGGCCTCGGCTGTGAGCAATGCCGGCGGATTAGGCCTTCTGGGTGCCGGATCGATGTATCCCGAAACCTTACGCGAACACATCCAACGCTGCAAGACCGCCACCGATAAACCCTTCGGAGTAAACATTCCGTTAATGTATCCGCAAATTGAGGAGATTATGAAGATCGTGATGGAAGAAAAAGTCCCGATCGTCTTCACCTCGGCCGGCAATCCGAAAGCATGGACGGGAAAACTGAAAGCCGAAGGAATCATCGTGGCGCATGTCGTTTCGAGTTCGAAATTCGCCCTGAAGTGCGCCGAAGCCGGGGTCGATGCCGTGGTGGCGGAAGGTTTTGAAGCCGGAGGCCATAACGGACGCGAAGAAACCACCACCCTCACCCTGCTTCCCCATGTGAGAAAGGCCATCGACTTGCCGTTGATCGCCGCCGGGGGAATCGCTACCGGACAGGCCATGGCGGCCGTCTTCGCTTTAGGAGCCGAAGGAGCGCAGGTCGGTACGCGCTTCGCCCTGACCGAAGAGAGTTCGGCCAGTGACGCCTTCAAACAAAAATGTATTTCCCTGCAAGAAGGCGATACCGTTTTATCCCTGAAAAAAGTCAGCCCTACCCGGCTGATAAAAAATGATTTTTATACGCAGGTTCAGGAATTGGAAGATAAAGGAGCCCCCGTAGAAGAACTGCGGACGTTATTAGGCCGTGGACGCGCTAAAAAAGGCATCTTCGAAGGCGACCTGAATGAAGGTGAACTCGAAATCGGACAGATTGCTTCGTTGATAACAGAAATCGCACCGGCGGCAGAAGTCGTTCACTCGATCATCGACGAATATAATGCGACCCTTCGAACTCTTTCCGAACAACACTTCTGACAACCTATGCAAAGAACCGTTTCTTTCTTATTCATACTGGCTTATATTATTTCGTTTGGCGCACAAGCGCAGCAAACCGTTTCGACATTGACATTAGAGGATCTCATTCCCGGAGGAAAAACCTTCTCCTCCTACCAACCGCATATCGCGGAAAAATTCCACTGGCAGGGCGACCGCCTGATACGCATCCATAACGATTCGGTATTTGCGGCAAAAAATACCGCCCATGCCGGGAAACAAACGTTCCTGTTCCATCTGAAAGACTTAACGAAAGACCGTCGGGATGATTACGGAAAGGTTTTTCATATCGAATTTGAAAAAGAGAACGACCGGTTCGTGCGGTTTTTCACCGATAAAGGGATCGGAATATACGATTTGGAAGAGTCGAAACCGGAGCGTTTTTTCCCATTTGCACCGGGAAGCGCTCATCACCGGCTTTCGCCCGACGGCTCTTTATTGGCGTATACGATTGACAACAACTTGTATATCCAAGATCAAAACAACAAGCATACTGCCGTTTCCGATGAAAAAGACAAAGCGATTGTGTACGGACAGGCGGTACACCGAAACGAATTCGGCATCGACCGAGGCCTCTTTTGGTCGCCCGACAGTAAAAAACTGGCTTTTTACCGCATGGATGAAAGCATGGTCACCGACTACCCGTTGGTAGATATATCGACACGGATAGCGACGCTCAAAAACACGAAATATCCCATGGCAGGCATGACCAGCCATCAGGTGACGATCGGCGTCTTCGACACACAGACCGGCACGACCCGCTATCTGCAAACCGGCGAGCCCGCCGACCGCTATTTTACCAATATCGCCTGGAATACGGAAAGCAACGCCATCTATGTCGCGGAAGTAAACCGCGGGCAGAACCATCTGTGGCTGAAACGGTACGAGGCCGTTTCGGGAAGCCTCTCCGCCACGCTTTTCGAAGAAACGCATGCCAAATACGTGGAGCCGGAATATCCTCCGGTTTTCGTGCCCGGCAACGGCGGGCAATTTATCTGGCAGAGCCGCCGCGACGGATACCGCCACCTTTACCTGTATGACACCGGAGGACGTCTTATCCGGCAACTGACGAAAGGGCCGTGGGAAGTGACACGCCTCGTGGGTTTCGACGCCAAAAGTAAAAACGTATGGTTCGAAGCCGCAGCGCCGTCGCCCATCGAAAACCATTTGTTCAGCGTGAAACTTTCGGGCGGCGCCATCAAGCAGCATACCCGCGCCCCCGGCACCCATTCGACAGAGATCAACCGTGCGGGCAGCTATTTCATCGACACCTATTCGGCGCACGACCAACCGGGCGCCACGGCGCTTATCGCTGCCGGTTCGGGAAAAAGGCAGGAATTGGCATCGGCTGCCGACCCGTTTGAAGGGCTTGTCATTCCGTCGGTGGAAGCAGGCACGATAAAGGCCGCCGATAATCAAACGGATCTCTACTACCGGCTGGTGAAACCCACAGGCTTCGATGCCTCCCGCCGCTATCCCGTGGTGGTTTACGTCTATGGCGGCCCTCACTCGCAACTGGTCACGAACCGCTGGAAATACGACGCGCGCGGATGGGAAATCTACATGGCGCAAAAAGGTTATCTGGTGTTTGTGATGGATAACCGCGGCACTTCCAACCGGGGTATCGACTTTGAAAATGTCACGCACCGGCGCTTAGGCGTAGTTGAGTCGCAAGACCAAATGAAAGGGGTGGAATTCCTACAGGCATTACCCTATGTCGATCGCCAACGGATGGGTGTTCACGGCTGGAGCTACGGCGGATTCATGACGATAAACCTCCTGCTCCGCCATCCCGGCGTATTCAAGGCCGGTGTGGCCGGCGGACCGGTAATCGACTGGAAATACTACGAAGTGATGTACGGCGAACGATACATGGATACGCCGCAGGAAAATCCCGAAGGCTATGCCGAAACGAGTTTACTCCCGAAGGTCGGTAAGCTGAAAGACCGCCTGCTTATTATACATGGCGATGAGGATCCTACCGTTGTCTTGCAAAATAGCCTGCAATTCCTGAAAGCATCCATCAACGCCGGCACCCATCCCGACTATTTCATCTATCCCGGGCACGGGCATAACATGATCGGGAAAGACCGTGTGCATCTGCATGAGCATATCACGCGTTACTTCGACGATCATCTGTAGAGAGCAACTCCCGCCTAACCGCCCTAAGCCGTGAGACAGGAGAAGGCTCTCAAAACAGGGTGTCTCTTACAAATAGAGAGAAAAGCCGACGAATACATTCACGTCGTTCTTATTGGCTGTAAAATCGAATGTTCGATCGGTCTCCAAATCATACGTAATCCCCATCTGCGTTAAATGAGAATGAAGGTACTGCAAGCCCAGGTCGATCGAAATCGTACGGCTCACGAAAAAAGCGCAGCCGATTCCGCCGCCAAAGACAACGCCTCCCATATCTTTACTATTAAATAGGGAACCGTCATTGCCGTATATACTCGCATAGCGATACCCGACATTCGCCTTAACAAAAGGGCGACAGTTGCTTTGCGAAAGGTAGTATTTGAATTGCGACAACAGGGTCATATCCTCCGACTCGAAGTCCCAACGGTAGGCATAGTTTCCCGACAGTCCGGCCGAAAAATTATCGAACACGAAATAACCGGCCTCAGGAGTGATGTTCAAGACGGTATAGCCCGATTTGCCGGATTGGTTCGACAATCCCCCTTCGGTATACGTAACATCCAAAGAAGCATTTCCCCCGATAATCCATTGCCCTTTTTCGGTTTGTGCCGAAAGCGTGGCCGACAGGATTAGGGTCATCAACAAAACGATAAAAATCTTGCTTTTCATACAATACGGCAATTAAAAATAAAGTGAAAATCCGACTACGCCGGCAAATCCGTCGATATTCATTTTCTGGGACGAGTCGCCCGAATAGCTTGTTTTGATGGCCACATACTGAGCCGCCAGATCGATGGAAATGTGTTCTTTGACAAAAAAAGACGCTCCAAGACCGCCGCCCCACGTCCAGCCGTTATAAGACTGCGTGTATTTTCCGCCGGTATCCAAAGGGGTTTTGATACTCACATTGACATACCCGATACCCGCCTGCACAAAAGGACGGACAATACCCTTATTCAAGGGGTAATACATCGCTCCGGGCATAACGGTAAACTGCGACAGGCGATTGTCGGCTTTATCTTCCTGCGAAGTGAACGAAACCTGAAGGTCGGGGGCAAATCCGTCGAAGACAAAATATCCCCCGGAGGCTGTCACAGTGAAATTAGACATATTGTCGGACGTGTCGAAGCCCGGGGAAACGCTTCCCTTGAGGGTCGTTTCGGAATAAGAAAAATCGAGAGATGTCTTTCCCGACACCACAAACCGTCCTTTCTCGGTTTGTGAAAAAGCGGTTGCCGACGCCAAACAGAACAAGGCAACTAGAAGAGTTTTTGTGTTCATATCCTACTATTTTTAATAAAGCATGCACTCCAAGAACGTCTATTATCGCAACGTTCGTGATGAGATTGTGTATATAGGCCGCAAATATAACGTTTTTTTTGTAAAGTTATATTACCGCTCTGCTTTTGTTTTAGAAAACAGGTAGTAAGCAGAGAATAAGGACACTCGACGGAACAATCGGCTTTTTTAACCATGCGGCGCTCGTTTAGACTGCCGTATTCGTTATTCTCCTAAAAACAAAACAGATCGGGGCATCTACACTTCTCGCGAAAAAAGAGTATCTTTGCACCTCAAAAAAAAATTATTTTTTCTATGCAGAATATTCGTAATATTGCCATTATCGCTCACGTCGACCACGGTAAAACCACCTTGGTGGATAAAATGCTCCTCGCAGGCCATTTGTTTCGCGACAACCAACAAAGCGGCGAGCTGATTCTCGACAGCAACGATTTGGAGCGCGAGCGTGGCATTACAATCTTGTCAAAAAATGTCTCCATCCGATATAAAGATGCGAAAATAAACATTATCGACACCCCCGGCCACGCCGACTTCGGCGGCGAGGTGGAGCGCGTACTCAACATGGCCGACGGCTGCCTGTTGGTCGTCGACGCTTTCGAAGGCCCTATGCCCCAGACCCGTTTCGTGTTGCAAAAGGCCCTGTCCATCGGTCTAAAACCGATTTTAGTCATCAACAAAGTCGATAAACCCAATTGCCGGCCAGAAGAAGTGCAGGAAGAAGTTTTCGACTTGATGTTCAGCCTCGAAGCGACCGAAGAACAACTTGACTTCCCCACCCTCTACGGCTCGGCCAAACAGGGCTGGATGTCGGAAGATTGGAAAAAACCGTCCGACAACATCTTCCCGCTGCTCGATGCCATTCTGAAGTATATTCCCCAGCCCAAAACGCTGGAAGGCGACCCGCAGATGCTCATCACATCGCTCGATTATTCGAATTATGTAGGACGTATCGCCGTGGGGCGCGTACATCGCGGCACCTTGCGGCAAGGCAAAGACTACGCTCTGTTTAAGCGCGACGGGAGCATCCTGAAAACGCGTATAAAGGAACTCGACGTGTTCGAGGGATTAGGCCGCACAAAGGTTGAAGAGGTCTCGTCGGGCGATATCTGTGCACTGGTGGGCATCGAATCGTTCGACATCGGCGACACCATTACGGACATCGAACGCCCCGATCAGCTCGACCCGATTGCCATCGACGAACCGACCATGTCGATGTTATTCACCATCAATAATTCGCCGTTCTTCGGACAAGACGGCAAGTTCGTCACTTCGCGCCACATTCACGACCGCCTCACTCGCGAGCTCGACAAAAACCTCGCCATGCGCCTGGAGGAAACCGACAATGCCGATACCTGGATTGTCTACGGCCGCGGCGTGCTGCACTTGTCGATCCTCATCGAAACCATGCGCCGCGAAGGCTATGAATTGCAGGTGGGACAGCCACAGGTCATCATCAAGCAAATCGCCGGCGAGGATTACGAACCTGTTGAACAGTTAACGGTCAATCTTCCCGAAGATTACGCCAGCAAAATCATCGACGTCATCACCCGCCGAAAGGGCGAAATGTTGTCGATGGAAAGCAAAGGCAATCGCATGCATATCGAGTTTACCATTCCTTCTCGCGGAATTATCGGACTGAACAATATTGTGCTCACGCTCTCAGCCGGAGAGGCCATCATGGCGCACCGTTTCCTCGAATACCAGCCGTGGAAAGGAACGATCGAGAAAAGACAAAACGGATCCATCATCGCCGGAGAATCGGGAAATGCCTATGCCTATGCCTTAGACAAACTGCAAGACCGCGGCAAGTTTTTTATCGAACCGCAAACGCAAGTCTATGCCGGGCAGGTTATCGGCGAGCATAGCAAGGAGGGCGATTTGGTGGTGAACATAACGAAATCGAAAAAGCTGACCAACGTGCGCGCTTCGGGTACCGATGACAAAGCGCAGTTGACGCCACCCATCATTTTCAGCCTCGAAGAAGCGTTGGAATACATTAAAGAAGACGAGTATGTAGAGGTAACACCCAAGTCGATGCGCTTGCGCAAAATATTCCTCGACGAAAACGACCGGAAACGGATGTCGAAAAAATAAAGACAGAAGAAACGAAAGGACGGGGAGAGTGGAGACATACCATTCTCCCCTTTCTGTTTCCGAACCTTCTGTTCCTCTTTATCGGCTATACAATAGGGATGGCGCATACTCATGAATTCTCTCCGTTCCGGAGGGCGAAGGGGCCGAGAGATAACCCGGAGAATCGAAAAAAGGACAGAGACGATGTGGGTTGAGGTTGTTTTGCGTTGGCTGAGCCTCGGCTAAACTGAAAAATGTATTCTTTACACCGTCCGACCCCTCGGACAAGGTGAAAAGTTTACTTTTTGTTAAGGATGAGCCTCGGCTGAGATTAAAAGCTTACTTTTTATTAAGGATGAGGCTCAGATGACATAACAAGTTCTCTTTTTGTTAAGGATGAGGCTCAGACGGCATAAAAAATACGTTTTTCACCTCGTCCGAGGGGTCGGACGATACTAAAACATCCTTTCGCCACTCATCGGAGGCGTCGGTTGAGGATAAAAACTCAAATCGTAGCCCATCCGGGCCTAATCCGAATAAAAAAAGATTCAAAGAAGACGAACCAAGGAATATTCCGCGATGCCGGCCGCGATTTGCCAAGCGGCCGGATACGATAAAAAGCAAAGGAGACTAATCCTATGAATTAATCTCCTTATAAGAACTACTTCGGTCGGGATGAGAAGATTCGAACTTCCGACCCCACGCCCCCCAGACGCGTACTCTAAACCGGACTGAGCTACATCCCGAAAAAGTGAATGCAAAAGTAGTGATTATTTTTTATTCCGGCAAATTAATTCTTTTCTAAGATTTTGTTTCGCGATTCAAAAAGAATCGTCTTTCGCCGACCGTACCGTCCAAAAAGAGCATTTAATGTATATTATCAACTTTAATGGGTAAAGTATCAAAAATTATAGGTTAATTTGCACCCGTAAAAATAAACGACATTTAAAATAATTTATTCATGATATTTACTGCGAAGCAAATAGCCGATTTCCTACAGGGCGAAATCATTGGAAATTCCGAAGTAAAAGTAAGTAATTTCGCGAAAATAGAAGAAGGCAAGCCGGGTACGCTCACCTTTCTCGCCAACCCCAAATATACGCACTATATTTACGAGACAAATGCCGACATTGTGTTGGTCAACCACGATTTCGTGGCCGAAAAACCGATCAAAAGCACGCTCATTAAAGTGCCCAACGCTTACGCTGCGCTGGCCTCGCTATTGGAAATGGTCAACAATACCCGTCCCCAGAAAACGGGCATCGATCCGATGAGTTTCATCGCCCCCACAGCTCAAGTGGGTGACGACGTGTATGTGGCCGCTTTTGCCTATATCGGCGAGCATGTGAAGATTGCCGACGGAGCCAAAATATATCCGCATGCCTATATCGGCGACGGGGTGACAGTGGGCAAAAACACCCTTGTATACTCAGGCGTACACATCTATTACGATTGCGTTATCGGCGATGAGTGCATCCTGCATTCGGGTGCTGTTATCGGCGCCGACGGCTTCGGCTTCAGCCACGAAAACGAGGAGTATCACAAAATTCCGCAAATGGGCAACGTCGTCCTCGAAAACCAAGTGGAAGTAGGGGCAAATACCACCATCGACCGAGCCGTGATGGGCTCGACCTTCATCCGCCACGGCGTGAAGCTCGACAATCTCATCCAGATTGCCCATAATTGCGAAATCGGAGAGAATACGGTAATGGCGGCGCAAACCGGCATCGCCGGATCGACCAAAATAGGCGATAGAGCGGTATTGGGAGGACAAGTCGGTATCGGAGGACATATCGCTATCGGGAATGATGTCCATATCGGTGCACAATCAGGCATCATCAGTAACATCAAAGAGGGATCGGAAATCATGGGTTCGCCGGCTGTCCCCGTAAAGCAATTTTTCAAATCGAGTATTATTATCCCCAAATTACCGGATATGTACCGGCAATTAAACGCTTTGCAAAAAGAGATTGAGGCGCTGAAGGAGAAATTGACTTCCGCACCGGAAGGTTGACGGGCTCACACTCGCTTATATAGCGGTTTTCCTTTAAATAAAAGGCTCGCCCCGATGTAGAAACGGATGGAAATCCGTATATTTGCAATTTAAAAGGTTACTATAGATGTTGAATATTGTACTATTTGGCGCACCGGGATCAGGAAAGGGTACGCAAAGTGAGTTATTGATACAAAAGTATGGGTTATACCATGTCTCTACGGGAGATATCCTGCGTAATGAAATAAAAGCGCAAAGTGAGTTGGGCAAATCAGCCGAGAAATATATGTCGAAAGGACAACTTGTCCCCGACGAAGTGGTTATCGGCATCCTCGACGAATTGATCCGTCGTAATCCGGACAGCAAAGGATTTATCTTCGATGGTTTTCCCCGCACACTATCGCAAGGCGAAGCGTTGGATACGATCCTTGCAGGACATGGCGAAGCAATATCGGCGGTGGTAAGCCTCGAGGTGGAAGATGAGGAGTTGATCGAACGGCTGCTTAAACGCGGACAGGTTTCCGGTCGTTCCGACGACAATCGCGAAACCATCGAAGCCCGTCTGAAGGTATATTACAACCAGACATTGCCGTTAAAAGATTATTACGACAAACAAAATAAACTGAAAAAAATCCAAGGGACCGGCTCTATCGAAGAGATTTTCGAATCGATACGAAAAGAAATCGACCCTTTGGTAAACTAAAAAATGGCTGAAACGAATTTTGTGGATTATGTGAAAATTTTCTGCCGCTCGGGTAAAGGGGGCAGAGGCTCTACGCATTTCCGCAGGGAAAAATACATCCCAAAAGGAGGCCCCGACGGAGGCGATGGAGGCGATGGAGGCCATATCATTCTCAGGGGCAACCGCAATTATTGGACTCTCTTGCATTTGCGCTTCCAGCGACATCTGTTCGCCGGTCACGGCGAGGGCGGATCGCGCAACCAAAGCTCCGGCAGCAAAGGCGAAAATAAAATCATCGACGTGCCTTGCGGTACGGTCGCTTACGACGCCCACACGGGCGAATACTTATGCGACATTACCGACGACGGGCAGGAGGTGGTGCTCTTGAAAGGAGGACGCGGCGGGCGCGGCAATGTGCACTTCAAATCGTCTACCAACCAAGCCCCGCGCTACTCCCAACCGGGTGAGCCTTACGAGGAACGCTGGGTGATTCTCGAACTGAAACTATTGGCCGACGTAGGACTTGTGGGCTTCCCGAATGCCGGAAAATCCACCTTATTGTCGGTCGTATCGGCCGCCAAACCCAAAATCGCCAACTATCCGTTTACGACTCTCGAACCGAATCTCGGAATTGTCGACTACCGCGACGGAAAATCATTCGTCATGGCCGACATCCCCGGCATCATAGAGGGCGCAAGCGAGGGCAAAGGATTGGGACTTCGCTTCTTGCGGCACATCGAACGGAACTCGCTTCTGCTGTTTTTGATTCCTGCCGACAGCGATGACATCGTGAAAGAGTTTGAGATCCTTTTTAACGAGTTGGCGGTATACAACCCCGAGCTACTCGATAAAAAACGCGTCTTGGCCATTTCAAAATCCGACATGCTCGACGAGGAACTGATGCAAGAGATAGCCGCCGACTTGCCCGCCGTACCGTATGTATTTATTTCATCGATAACCGGATTCGGCATTCAGGCGCTGAAAGATTTGGTGTGGCGAGAGCTCAATACCGAAGATTATTTGCCTCTCACGGCTACTCACGAATCGTTTGTGCATCGCAATTTGGATATAACGCCCCTTGTGTTCGAACCGGAGGATGAGATTCCTGTTGAAGAGGTTGAAGAGGATGAAGAATTTCCCTACGACGAGGAAGACTCGGAATACGACGGCATCGACGATTAACACAGAACGCCGATGAAATTCAATCCAGAACAGGCGAATTTGCTGCTCTTCGACTTGTTGGACAAAGAAGAGGATATCGTGCACTTCTCCACCACACGCATCGGAGGGGTGAGCAACGGCACGTATGCTTCGTTGAATTTAGGAAATTTCTCCGATGACAGTTCGTTGAATATCTACGAAAACCGGAGCATCCTCGCCCGCATGTTCTACAAAAAGCCGGAAGATTTCATCATTCCGCATCAAACACACGGCAGCCGGGTGCTGCTCGTCGATACATCTTTTCTATCACTCGACCGATCAACGAAAATCAGTAAATTATACGGTATCGATGCGACCGTAACGCAGGAAAAAGATGTTTTTCTGTGTGCCACGACAGCCGATTGCGTGCCGATACTTCTCTACGATCGGAATAAAAAGGCCATTGCCGCCATACATGCCGGCTGGCGCGGAACCGTAGAACGAATTGTGGAAAAAACGGTAGTCCTCATGCAGAAAACGTTCGGATCTTCTCCCGCAGATTTACTCGCGGCGATAGGGCCGGCTATCAGTATGGCCTATTATGAAGTGGGCGACGAAGTGCTGGAAGCATTCCACGCCAACGGGTTCGATCTGACCGGAGCTTTTTTCCGCGCAACGCCTCATTCAAAAATGCATATCGACTTAAAAGAAATCAACCGTATGGAACTAATACGCTTGGGCGTGCTTCCCCGTCACATTGAAAAAAGTTCCTATTGCACATTCGAGAACGAACACTTATTTTTCTCGGCGCGGCGGCAAACCGTTCATTCGGGCAGAATGCTAACGGGTATCCTCTTGAAAAAATAAGAGAGGATGAACCCATAAGTTTCATCCTCTCCACAATGTTTTTAATATCAACGCCGTATGGCTGAAAGACTGCTTTCAATTAATAACGTTTGCTTACAACGTCCCAGTCTATAATTCCCCATAATGCTTTTAAATGATCCGGCCGGCGATTTTGATAATCGAGGTAATAGGAGTGTTCCCATACATCGAAACCTAAAACCGGAGTTAATCCTTTTGTCAACGGATTACCGGCATTGCTTTCTTTTTCGACGGACAGTTTGCCGTTGGCATCCTTAGCCAACCAAACCCATCCGGATCCGAACACCGAAGCGCCCGCGGCATTGAATTCTTCTTTAAACTTGTCGAAAGATCCGAATTGTTTGTTGATGGCTTCGGCCAATTTGCCTTTAGGTTCGCCTCCGCCATTGGGCTTAAACGATGTAAAATACAAATTGTGATTCAGCGTTTGTCCCGCGTTGTTAAAGATAGCGCCGTCACTTTCCTTTACGATGGTTTCGAGATCAGCATTCTCGAATTTCGTACCCACCACTAATTTATTTAAATTGTCCACATAGGTTTGATGATGTTTGCCATAATGGAGCTCAATTGTTTGTTTGCTGATAACCGGCTCGAGAGCATCGGTTGCATAGGGTAAAGCTACTTTTTCGAATTTCATATTATCTAATTTTTTAGAGTTGTTATGTTGATTGTTCTGCGCATCCGCTTGTGTAAAACTGAATAACGTTGTAGCAGCAAGCATTACGAAGAATAAAGTATAAATCTTTTTCATATACTCAACTTTTTAATTGTTTCCTTCTATAACGAAATGAACGGAGAAATTGTTCGAGCCAAAAGCGGAGTCGAGAAGGTTCCGAATCGAAAAAAGGACAAAAAAAGCAACGAGTCGATTGCTCATAATCAACTCGTTGCTTTTATACGGAAGGAGAGTATAAATAATACTTATCTTCTCTTTCTTTTATCAATGACTATCTTTTAGCCCCCCATAGCCTCCTTTGACGGAATCCTCCCGGGAAGCCTCCGGCTTAGGGGAAGGAGCGCCATCGAGATTCGGATCGACAGCAGAGCCGTTGTCATCGGCTTTCGACTTCTCCGTGTCAATAAACACATCGCCCCTATCCTCTTTCGATTTAACGCCGTCTTCGACCGGCAAAGACGGGGGATTTCCATTTTGTAAAATTTCCTGCGAACGGGATACCCACGGGCGTTTTCCGAAGATTTCCTCCAAATCGCTGGCAAAAATAATCTCTTTTTCAAGCAGGATATTCGCAAGTTTACCATGTCCCTCTGCATGTTGGGCGAGAATTTGCTTGGCCCGTTCATATTGTACGGCAATCATCGCCTTCACTTCTCCGTCAATGAGCCGGGCGGTTTCGTCGCTGTACGGTTTAGAGAACGTATATTCTTGTCCGGTTGAATCGTAATAGCTTACATTAGCCAGTTTCTCGCTCATCCCCATGTATGTGATCATGGCATACGCTTGTTTGGTGACACGCTCCAAATCATTCATCGCCCCCGATGAAATCTGACCGATAAATACTTCTTCAGCCGCGCGCCCACCCAATAACGCACACATTTCGTCGAACATTTGTTCTTTCGTCGTAATCTGCCGCTCTTCGGGAAGATACCACGCCGCACCCAACGCCTTTCCGCGAGGAACAATGGTTACTTTTACGAGCGGATTGGCATGCTCCAAAGACCAACTTAGCGTGGCATGCCCTGCTTCATGAACGGCAATAGAACGCTTTTCATCTTGGGTAATAATCTTATTTTTCTTTTCAAGTCCTCCGATGATCCGGTCGACGGCATTGATAAAGTCGTCGCGTTGCACGAACTTCTTCTTTTTCCGGGCAGCGATCAATGCCGCTTCATTACATACGTTGGCAATATCGGCTCCCGAAAAACCGGGCGTCTGGCGTGCCAGAAAATCAACATCGACCGATTCATCTATTTTTATCGGGCGCAAATGCACTTTGAAAATCTCCCGGCGATCATTCAAGTCGGGTAACTCTACATAAATCTGACGATCGAAACGTCCGGCACGCAACAAGGCTTTGTCGAGAATGTCGGCACGGTTGGTTGCCGCGAGAATAATCACCCCGCTGTTTGAGCCGAATCCATCCATCTCCGTCAATAATTGATTGAGGGTATTTTCCCGTTCATCATTCGAACCGAAGTTGGCATTCTTTCCACGGGCGCGTCCTACGGCATCGATTTCATCAATAAATACGATGCAGGGCGCTTTTTCCTTGGCTTGCCGGAAGAGGTCGCGCACCCGTGAGGCGCCCACCCCAACGAACATCTCGACGAAATCCGACCCCGAAATAGAGAAGAAAGGCACATTCGCCTCTCCGGCGACGGCTTTTGCCAATAATGTTTTACCGGTTCCCGGAGGTCCTACCAGCAAAGCGCCTTTGGGTATCTTCCCTCCCAAATTGGTATAATTGTTAGGATTCTTCAGGAATTCCACAATCTCCTGCACTTCTTCTTTGGCTTCGGAAAGACCTGCGACATCCCTAAAAGTCACCTTTTTGCTCGAATCTTTATCGAAAAGCTGCGCCTTGGATTTTCCCACGTTAAAGACACCGCCGGCGCCACCGCTGCCGCCGCCTTGCATTCTTCGCATCATCCATATCCAGAAAACAATCAACAATAGAAAAGGAAGGGAAGAAAGCAAGATGCCCCAAATCTCGGAAGAATTATTAAAATCGATTCCTATATCATACCCTTTTTCGTCTTTCACCTGGGTGATGAAAGCCGACGCGGCATCGGACGAAGGTATTTGCGTAACAATAACGGCGTTGTTGCCCAATTTTCGCGCATCTTCTCCAAAGACATAATTCACCGATTCCTCGCGAACGACCGCCTCGGCCACTTCTTTATTTTTATAAATCAGTACGCTCTTGATACGATTATCACTGACATACTGTTGGAAGTCGGACCATTTCACCTCTTTCACGCCGCTGTCTTGTCCGAAAAACCACATGCCGGCCAATACGGCGAGCACAATGGCGTAAATCCAGTACGGACTGAAGGATTGTTTCGGATTATTTCCTCCCAAATGCGGACGCATCGTAGGCTGCTTATCCTTTTTATTTTTATTATTATTACTACTACTCATCTAATCTATTTCTTCCTTTACGAGAATTATTCTCTCTCGGGTTTATTATGTAACAATTTTAACAGAAATATGTTTTACTCGACCGAAGGAACTCTTTCCAATACCGCATCTTCCCATAACAGGTCGATGTTATAGAAACTTCTCAGTTCAGGAAGAAATATATGGACGATTACGTCCCCATAGTCCATCCCGATCCATTCGGCACGTTGTAGCCCTTGTACCCGAATGGGGCTCTCGTTCACTTTTTTCTGAACAACCTCTTCAACCGACTCGGCTAACGCCGATACCTGGGTGGGACTATTTCCTTCACAGATCACAAAATAATCGCAAATCGCTCCGGATATGCCTTTCAATTTTATGGTAAGAATATTTTTGCCTTTCTTCTCTTGAATTCCTTCAATGATAGATAGCAGTAATGGATTTTTTTCTTTCATTCGCTGTTATAAAGAATTAAAAACAAAGATAGTGGTTTTTTCTGTTCTACACATCATATTTTATTATACCTTTTAATAGAGTATATGCAAAAAAAATGCCAAAATAAACAATGCGGAAAAGTCAAATGAAAAAAGCCCGATCCGCACAAGATCAGGCTCTTTCCATATATTGAAAGGAATTGGGTTGTCAGAGTGTTTGTACCTTTATATTTCTCCACAAAACTTTGATGCCTCCGCCATCGTGTATTTGTAAAGCGATGCGTCCCTGTCCTTTTCCGACCAATTCATCGGTCAGATCCACCATTTCTTCACCGTTAAGCCATGTTTTCACATTATCGCCTTCGGCTCGTATACGAAGCGTATTCCAATCTTTTTCTTTCAGAATATTTTCTTTTTCATCGGGTATTTGAACCAGCCAGCCCCGGCCATAAGATTCATAAATTCCGCCGGTATCGAAGCCTTTCGGAGCAACCTCCACCTGCCAACCATTCACAATAGCGCCCGGTTCCACAAAAGAACGGATAAACACGCCCGAGTTACCATCGGCTTCCTGTTTAAATTCGAGTGTCAGGTCAAAATCGTCATAATATTCGCGCGTTGCCAAATAACCGTATTGTTTATCGGGCCCGCTTTCGCAAACCAGCAAACCGTCGTTTACATACCACTTTTCGGTGCCGTAAACTTCCCATCCCTGTAAATCGGTGCCGTTAAACAAGGAGGCTTCTTTTGTCTTACGGGGCAACTCTTTTATTTTCACATTCCGGAACCAAGCGGCCGAACCATGATCCTGCAAGCAAATAACTCCTTTTTTCGCCAATCCGTATTCGGGAGCATTTTCCCATTTGCCGCTCTGTTTACGTTCAAACCAATCGTCCGTCCATGCTTCGAACTCGACCACCTTCTCACCGTTCAACCAATGTTCGACGTGCCCGTTATCGAAAACGATCTTCGAAGTATTCCATTCTCCGGCGGGATTCACATTCATCTTCGAGCTGTCCGTAGTATGCATCGCATAATCGGCAGCCGTTTTTTGCCAATCCTCCAGCGGATCGGGGAAGTTTACTTCATCGATCAACTGATATTCCGGGCCGGTAATATAAGGCACCTTAAATTTCGGGTTTTCCACCACATGATATAATACGCCACTGTTTCCGGCATCCGCTATTTTCCAATCCCACACGAGTTCAAAGTTTTCGTATGTTTTTTGCGTGACAATATACCCGTGGGCATCGTCACCGTCGCCCAGCGCCCGGATCGTACCATCTTCAACCGTCCATGGCGCGGTTAAAGAATCGCCGTTATAATCTTTCCATCCGTTTAAAGTTACGCCGTCGAACAAGAGTTCCCAACCCTCATTTTTCTCCTGCTCCGTCAACGCATTTTGTTTCGCGCCGCCCTGGCAGGCACTCATCAATGCTACCATCGCAAATACAATAAATAAAATTTCTTTTGTTTTCATTTTTCTTTTTTATATGATTAAACAAATTCTTTTCGGTAATATTGCCACAAAGATATTGAATTAATATATATTTGCACTCCATTTTTACAGATTTATGATTACAGTACCGATAAAAAAGCATTTGTACAAGCGATTCGGATTCCATTGTCGTTTAGTAAACCAAAGCAAGCCATCGTACGTTGTATCGAAAAATAAATTTAAACAGATTAGAAGGTTATTTTGAAAAGGATTGATTTATCGTCGAATGAAAAAATTGAAGCCGGCCGCTTTGTCGCGACGGTCGGCTTCTTCGATGGTGTTCATATAGGACACCGGTATCTTATAGAACAGGTAAAGAAGAAAGCGCTGGAATTGACGATCTCTTCGGCGGTTATCACTTTTCCGGTGCATCCCCGCAAAGTTCTGCAAAAGGACTATCAGCCGGCACTATTATGCGGCTACGATGAAAAGTTGGATCAATTGGAGACGACGGGGATAGACACCATCATCAGCATCCCTTTCACTATCGGATTGTCTCAACTCACGGCAAAAGAATTTATAACCGGCGTTTTAAAAGACCAAATAGGAGTCCGGACTTTATTGGTAGGCCATGACCATCGATTCGGGCATAACCGGGAAGACGGCTTTCCGGAATACCGCAAGTATGGCGAAGAGATCGGGATGGAAGTCATTCAGGCAAAAGAACTTCGGATAGACGGACAGGAGGTCAGTTCTTCTCAGGTACGCAGGCTTTTAAAAGCGGGCGATATTCTCAAGGCGAATGAGTTACTATCATACAATTACACGCTTTCCGGAAAAATCGTGGAAGGCTATCAGGTGGGGCGGACCATCGGATTTCCGACAGCGAACATTCGCGCATGGGAAAGATTTAAAGTGATTCCCCGCCTGGGCGTATATGCGGTGCTTGTCCATCTGCGGGGAATGGTGTATGAAGGAATGCTTTACATCGGGACACGCCCCACGCTCCATCATGATAATGAAATAAGCGTCGAAGTAAATATATTTGGACTTGATGAAGATCTTTATAACCAATCTATAACGGTAGAGTTTATCGATTTCATCCGGGGAGATATCAAATTTGAAAATATCGACCGATTGGTTCAGCAAATACGGGCAGATAAGATTGCCGTCAAAAATCGATTGAGCGAAGTCCCGAAAAATTGAGACGGGAAGAGACTGGACAGAGAGACAAGGAGACTGATAGATGCTGCACGATAACGACTTCAACTGATAATGGCTAACGCCGATAATGTACTTCGTGCGATAGATAAGGGGACAAGGAAATTGGCAGTGGATTCCCCCGCAAAAGCTTCTTTTGTCTGTTAAAAAATGCCTCTTTCGTTTAATGCGCGTTGATAACGCGCTGCATTACGGGCATGCTCGGCATGCGTTACGGCAAAATTATGCCTTCCCGACAGATCGTCTTTGGCACACATAAACAAATACGAATGCTGCTGAGGCGACAACACAGCTTCGATAGCCTGAATGGACGGCACACGAATAGGCCCCGGGGGTAATCCGGTATGCTTGTAGGTATTGTATGGCGACTCTATCTCTAAATGCCGATACAAAATCCGCCGTAACGAAAAATCACCGACCGCAAATTTCACCGTAGGATCCGCTTCGAGTCTCATTCCTTTATTTAACCGGTTGAGATATAATCCTGCCACGACCGGATATTCATCCGCAAAAGTAGCTTCTTCCTCTACAATGGACGCTAATGTAGAGACTTCGACCGGGCTTAATCCGATGGCACTCGCTTTATTTTTCCTCTCGTCGTTCCAAAAAACAGTATATTCGCGATGCATACGCTCAAATAATCTATCGACGGAAGTATCCCAATACACTTCATAGGTATTCGGCAGAAACATCGCAACGAAAGTATATTCATTAAAACCAAAAGACAACGCTTTTTCCTCATCCTCCAATACGTCCAGAATCGATAAACTATCCGCCATGAGTTGTTGAGACAAGCGTCCTGCCAGATTTTCTTTTGTGCGGATATTGTTGAAGGTAAGATTTACGGGGGCTTGTTTACCGGAACGTAACGTGCGTAAGACATCCAGTATGTTCATCCCGTCTGTCACGGCATACCGTCCGGTTTTAACCGCCTGTGGATACTTCATTTGCCGGGCTAACAAGTCAAAGATTCGTTCCGAAGAAAGAGCCTTTTTTTCTTTCAATTGCCGGACAACAGCCTCATAATTCGTTTGGGAATCGATATACACATAAACCGTTTCATTCAGTTGAACCGGTTTGAAAATAACGCTGTATAAATACACGCCGCTGAAAACGACCACAAGGAATAAAATACCGATAACCCAATAAAGGGATTTGTTTCTTTTTTTAGATTGTTCCTTTTTCATATAAATAACAGTAGGGAGCAATAATAACTGCAAATGTATAAAGAATCCGCTTAAAATATCGACTTTTCTTTGACAAGTTAAAAACAATCTTGTATATTTGCATCCGATTTCGCCAAAACACCGGGAAGTGTGGGTGAGTGGCTGAAACCAGCAGTTTGCTAAACTGCCGTACGGGTAACTGTACCGGGGGTTCGAATCCCCCCGCTTCCGCCAAAAAAGCTGCATTTTGAATGCAGCTTTTTTTGAAGATATAGGTCTTATCGATACGAAAAAGACAAAATCCATCAAAAACATGTTGTAAAACATATTTTTTGTTGTATCTTTGTCGTGATTTTAATGGCAAGCGAGTTATTTGAAATCAATTTTAGGTTATCAATTACATACTGAAAAGGGCTTCTTATAAACGGTTGCCGAGAAATCATAACTAAATACAAGTAATTATGAATATCAAAAACCTAACAAAAGAAGAAATTCTGGCTCAGATAAAGTATCTGGAGCAGAACATCTCGAACGGGTCTGCTACTTACCGGTCTTACCGGGTTAACAGACTGAGAACATTGAGATCGAGCTTGCAAGCTTAAGCAAGCAAATGAAAGGAACATTCTTTTGAAGCTGAGTGATCTTAAAAAGATCGCAAACGCTTTTCTTTCAGAACACTTTTAATTATTACATACATACTATCCAAGGGCTGCTTAGGCAGCTTTTTTTATGCCCTTTTTTATAGTCGTAAAGATGAGCTATCGAAGAACATTTATTTATCAAAAAGGAACCGATAAGCATTATTTTCTATATATTTGCAATTCAAAACAACAAAAAAAGAATCAATTTTATGAATCTGCTCGCTACAAGACTAACATCTTTATCTCCTTCCGAAACTTTTGCAATGGCTCAAAAGAGCAATGAACTGAAAGCCCGGGGAATCGATGTGATTAACCTAAGTGTGGGAGAACCCGACTTTAACACTCCCGAACATATAAAACAGGCCGCCCAAAAGGCTATCGATGAGAATTACTCGTTTTACTCGCCGGTCGCGGGATTTCCCGATCTGCGCAAAGCCATTTGCAGTAAACTAAAAAATGAAAACGGATTGGACTATACTCCCGGACAAATCGTCGTTTCAAACGGGGCAAAACAGTCGATCTGTAATGTTATATTGTCGATTATAGATAAAGGTGAGGAAGTCATCATCCCTGCTCCCTATTGGGTAAGTTATCCCGAAATGGTTAAACTGGCCGAGGGCAAACCGGTATTTGTAAAAAGCGGAATCGAAAACGATTTTAAAATCACGCCGGAACAATTGCGGCAAGCGATTACATCCAAAACGAAAGCGTTGATTTTATGCTCGCCTTCCAATCCTACCGGCAGCGTTTACAGTAAAGAAGAGTTACAAGCTTTTGCCGAAATAGTGAAAACGCATCCTCAATTGTATGTCATTTCCGACGAAATATACGAGCATATCAATTATGTCGGCCGGCACGAAAGCATTGCTCAATTTGAGGACATACGCGAACGGGTAATCGTCGTGAACGGCGTATCGAAAGGGTATGCTATGACCGGATGGCGTATCGGATGGATTGCCGCCCCGCAAGGGATTGCCTCCGCTTGCGGTTTATTACAAGGACAGTACACTTCAGGGCCTTCGTCTATTTCACAAAAAGCCGCAACCGCAGCTTACACAGGCGATCAAGGATGCGTAGAAGAGATGAGGAAGGCCTTCGAACGCAGGAAGAATTTAATCGTAGCCCTTCTAAGTGATATCCCCGGATTAAGGGTGAATAACCCGAAAGGGGCTTTTTATATCTTTCCCGAATGTAAGAGTTATTTAGGAAAATCATACAACGGTACGACCCTCCAGACCGCCTCCGATTTGGCGATGTTTCTTTTGGAAGAAGCCCATGTGGCTTGCGTGGGAGGCGACGCTTTCGGGGCACCGGGATATATCCGGTTATCGTATGCCACATCGGATGAGAATATCACGAAAGCAGTAAAAAGGATAAAAGAGGCACTAAGAAAACTATCCTAAAAAAGGATCAAAAGGAAAACGAGGGCGTTATTCGGTTAACGTCCTCGTTTCTTTGTTTTTCAGAAAGTTGCATGAATCATAACCGGAAAATGGTCGGAAGGGAAGCGGCCGTATTGCATATCGTTGAGAACGCCGTATTTCTGCACCGTAATTCCTTTACCCACCCAGATGTAATCAATGCGATTCGTCATCGCTCCGTTCAAATTGAACGAGTTAAAAGTCCCGGCGGTTCCATAAGGCGGTTGCAGCGTAACGAGGTACGCATCTTTCAATACGCCGTTGTCATACAGGATGCGGATCGGTTCGTCATCGGGCACGGCATTAAAATCGCCGGTACAAAACACCGGAGCATCCCCTGCGATCTCTTCTATTTTTTTCAATAAAAGAAGAGAGGAGTTTTTTCTCGCAATACGCCCCTGATGGTCATAATGCACATTGAAGAAATAAAAGACTTTTCCGGATTGCTTATCCCTGAATTGAGCCCACGAACAGATACGGTTACAACACGTCGCATCCCATCCTTTTCCCGGCTTATCGGGCGTTTCCGACAACCAGAAATTTCCTTTTTGGAGCACCTCAAAGCGATCCTTTTTATAGATAATCGCCGAATGCTCGCCGGCATCCTTTCCGTCGTCACGCCCCACACCGACATAATCATAATTCTTTAACTCGAGGATCTCCATCAACTGATGCTGAAATCCTTCCTGCGTACCAAACACATCAAAATCGTGGAAACGCACCAATCCTTTCACCATTTCTTTACGATTAGGCCAAGCGTTCTCGCCATCACTTTTCGTATCCATTCTCAGATTGAAAGTCGCCACATTCAATCCGGCCTCCCCTTTTTTCTTCGCCAGCGCCGGCGACAGGGAAATAACCGCCAGGCATAGCATCATTATAAAATTTCGCATATCATTAAACTATTACTGATTCTTCTTAATTGATAATTTTGTCCATACGGGTAAATGATCGGAAGCAACCGGTTCATTCTCCACCTTTGTCCCCACAACCTGTATACGAACGTGAGGATCGTTTTTTACCAAGATATAATCGATGCACCTACGCGGATTATGTGCCGGGCTTGTATAGGCTGCGGTATCATTGACCGCACACCAATCGGCAGAAAGGGCCGCGATTTCTTCCGATTGCGGCACGGCATTCAGGTCGCCGGCCAAAAATACCGGCTTAGACGTAAACTTTTCCACAGCCTTTCGGATAATACCGACAGATGCCAGCCGGTCGGGTTGCTTCAACGACCAGTGGGTACAGCAAATAACATAATCCTTCATTTCAACAATCAGCAAACTCCGCTGTTCCTCTCTTCCCGGCAAGGTTACGGACTCTTTCCGCAAAGGTTGTTCTTTGGTAAGGACGCCGATACCGTATCCTCCGCCCTGATAATCGATCGACTTGTTATAGGAAGCATACAACCCCGTCCGCTTTGCCAATTCGTCGAGGACAACAAGCCCCTTACTACGTATTGTAGCGCTGTCCAATTCCTGCAAAGCCACACAATCGGCATCGATCCTTTTGATAACGGCAGCCACGCGGTTATAATCAACGACATCGTCCATTCCACGGGTATTCCGTACATTATACGAAAGAATCTTTACCGGTTTAGGTTCTTCAGCCAAAGCGGGCAAGAAAGAATATCCCGAAAAAAGGAAAGACAATGAAAAGATAAAAAGAATGTATTTCTTTTTCATTTCCGTAAGTGTATTTAGAGGTTCAAATATACCAGTTTTTTTTGGAAAAAGAAAGGGCCGAAAAATATTTCAGCCCTGACCCTGTTATTTTTTGCTCCAATAAGGATTTTGTCCGAGTTTATCATTTTTTTGCAACGCGGATGCGGGAATAGGATAATAATATTGACGTCCGTCTTCATACCATTTCCGGGGATCGTTATCCGACCAGGTCAAATGTCCGGAAGTTCCATTCGTGAGACCTTGTTGGCTACCGGCACCTACGTTGACGGGAGTACAGGAAGCAGGCAATCCCGAAGGCTTTTCACCTTGATAGAAAAGCACATCCGTAGTACCGTCTTTATCCAAATCAATCTGCGTATTTAATGCAGGAACATAGATGCCGGTCCAACGCATCGTCATCAATTCACCTCTTTTCCATCTTTTTATATCGGTAAAGCGGAATCCTTCCAACGCCAGTTCAATGGATCTTTCCCGGCGAATCTCTAAAATGACCGGATCCGTTACGGAAGGAAAATAGCTTTGTTGAAAATACGAGTCTATTTTATCCGGTTTGGCGGTCAATCCCCCTGTGATTCCGGCGCGGGCTCTTAATTTGCCGATGGTATTCGCCCAATCCGTATCGGTAAGCGTTCCCAATTCGGCTTTGGCTTCGGCATAATTGAGCAGCACTTCGGCAAACCTGAAAAGAGGCATCGCGTTCGTGTTCAATTTTCCGTCGTCGTAACTGGTAGGATCCAACGAAAATTTAATCGGATGATACCCCGTGTAGGTATATCCGTTAAAATTAGGAGGAGCGGGCTTCCCATCTCTCTTATAACCGGGAGTCCTGATGATTTGAGACAAGCGTTTATCTCGATTCTGACATTCCTCATAAAATGACATCGTTTCATAACCGGGCACATCGGTAAAAGGTGTCCCGTCCAACGTCAGGAAAGTATTGACAAACGTGCGAATCAAACTTAGCCGAGGCCCGTAGGTGCCGGAAGTCCAATACCAATTGGCATCATTCAGGACTGCCAGGTTTTTGCTGCTGATATCGGCCATCAAAACTTCCTCTTTCACCGGTTCATCGCTTGTGAAAAGAGCACGGTAAGAAAGATCTCCCCCATTTCCGGTGTAAATAGAATAACCCGATTCCGTCATGACTGTTTCGGCCGCCGAAGCCGCTTCTTTCAGCCAATCATTCGCTGTTTCCGGCAATCCGAGTTCGGTATGATATTTCCGGAAAGTACCTTCGAATAAGCATATCCTCGACTTCAACGCATAGGCAACCCATTTCGTGACGACCGATCCGTCGGTCGCCGTTGTTTGAATGTTCGAACAGGCAAAATTAAGATCCTCCAACACCTGTTCCATCACCAACGTTCTCGAATCGCGGGGAGCATATAATCTCTCATCATCGATACTCATCGGCTCATCAATCCAAGGCACATCGCCAAAACGGACTACTTTCTGATAATAAAAATAGGCTCTGAACAAGCGTGCCAATCCGTTATAATGATTTCGAACATCTTCGGGAACTTCTCCCTTTTGATTGTTTTCCAGAAAATAATTGATATTCCTCAGTTCTTTCCAGTCTTCCCATTCCCATCCTGAACTTTTTTCAGGAGTATAGCCTCCCTCTTTCAGGAAATCATCGAAGTTGAATACCGCGCCGTAGTCGCTCATGGCATCTCCCCGATGAAAAGCGCCTGCGTCGGGCAATATATTATAGAATGAATAAGAATACAGTTCCAAACCGTTTTCGGAACCAAAAACAACGTCTTTCGAAGCGGAAGCTTGCGGCTCTTCATTAAGAGAGCAGGAAAAAAGAAACGTCGTATATAAAACAACTACATATAAATAATACTTTTTCATACGATTTTGCTAATTAAAAGGTAAGAGATACACCAAAACTAAAACTTTTCATAAGCGGATAATTATTCCCGTCGCCGCTTCCACCATTTGTCAAATCACGATCAGACCCATCGATATTCGCCACATCCAAGTCGCGGGTATGCTTATAAAGCGGCGACCAGCTCCACACATTTTCACCGGAGAAATAAATTCTGGCTTGCTGAATATTCAACGGTGAGACTACGCTCGAAGGCAGATTATATCCGAATTGCAGATTCTTAAGGCGTACATACGCTACATTTTGCAGATAGCGGGTCTGCGCCGTGCGTATGGACGAATTGTATCCGGCATAACGAGGCAAGTAAGCTCCCGTATTTTGCTCCGTCCAATAATTCTCGAGATGCCAAGAGGGAAGCATATTATAAGGACGGTTATATTGTCCCCAGAAAACACTTTCGGAACTCGGATACCAGTGTTGACGCCCGACGCCATGGAAAAAGGCTGAAAAGAAAAAGTTATTCCAATCGGCGCCTAAATTCAAGCTGAACGTATAGCGGGGAAGTTTATTTCCGATAACTTTTTTATCCCCGTGATCATCTAACGTATTCATTCCGTAGTCGATGACATCGTCATCATTCAAGTCTTTAAATTTTATATCTCCCGGATATTCGATTCCTTTGGAAGAAGAATTAATCAGTTCCTGCTTGGCATGGGAGTCGATATCGGCCTGGGATTGAAAAAGGCCTTCCGTTACATATCCCCATATTTCACCTACCCGGCGGCCGGCATTATAATCATTCAAACTCTTTGTCTCATTATTATACTTGTCGATAGTCGAAATATAATCGGCCAAAGTGGCTCTTAACTCATATTGAAAAGGCTTTTCGGCCAAATTAAACCGGTCGCGCCATGACAGAGACAATTCCCATCCCCGTGTAGTCATATCGGCATAGTTTCCTTTAGGAGACTTCGCTCCGAAAATATCAGGCAGGGTAGCCCCGACAGTATACATATTGGTTGTTTTACGGATATAATAATCTCCCGTAAAGCGGAGCCTGTTACGAAACATTCCAAAATCAAGTCCGAAATCGGTAGTGGTAGCAGTCTCCCAAGTAAGTTCGTCGGGTAATACTTCCGGCGCTTCGGTATATTTATTCTTCACGCCGTTAATCACTCTGCCGGAAGTTTTGATAGCCAGTAGTTCCATAAAACTATACGGATTGATATTCCCGTTTCCGAGCGATCCGTAAGAAGCCCTTACCTTTATATCGTTAAGCACATCGTTTTCTTTCCAAAAAGGCTCTTGGGTAATCCGCCAGCCCCCCGATATGGAAGGGAAAAAAGCCCATTGCTGATCGGCAGGGAATTTGGAAGAGCCATCATACCGGCCGTTCAACTCCAACAGATAGCGATCCTGAAAAGCATAGTTGAACCGATAAAAACCTCCCGAAACTCTCCAACGATTAAAACCTCCCGATGTGGAAATGGCATCTCCCAATGCCAGATTGATATTTTCCGAATCGGGCGTAAGCAAACCGTTTCTTTCTACATTCGTCGATTTATAAGTAGACTGTTCGTAGTTCCAGCCGGCCATCCCTTTGAAATAGTGGTCTTGGGCGAACGTATTTTCATATTCCGAATAGATATTCCCGGCCAGGTAATTGGTCTCTTTTATCGTTTCTTTCAGGTCATTATATTGAGAACTAAGCCATATCGTTTCTCCTTTTTTCTTACTGTAAGGAACCGGTACGCGGCGTTGGGAAGCCTTGTCGTCGGTATTGCGAAAGGTAAAATCACCTTTCACCCGTAATTGATTTTGCAAAAATGAAGCCGTGAATCCGGTGGTGTTTTTCAATACTTTGACATCGGTATCGACGCCGTTTTTGCCATAAAAGAAATCCCCTACCGTATACGCGGCAGACATCGTAAGGCTTCCGTCCGGATTAAAAATCGGAGCGCTGGGATGCCCTTCATCGGAAATATTCCGCCAGATAGAGCCACCCTCTCCCACATTGATAGGATTATGATAGTTCATATTGGAAAAATCGGTATTATTATCGATCGTAAGCCAATCGAATACTTTTAACGACCCTTTCGCCCTCAGATTATACATTTTATACTTATCCGTGTTATATCTGAATAAACCGTCGTACCCGTAGAAGCGGCCGGATAGATAATAGTCCAATTTATCGGCGCTTCCTGTAAGGGACAGATTATGATCTTGCGCGAACGTGTTGTTCTTATACAGTTCATCGTAATAATTCTGATTCCCGAAATACACATAGTTCCCGTTTTCATCTACGGTTACCTCCTCCGTAAGACCCTGCTCCTTGCGTTTTTTAAATTCTTCCAGCCATGCAGAAGTAAAAGATTGCGACTTATTGATATTTTTAGGAATGGCCGAATAATTATTCCATGCATTATACGCTTCAAAAAACCGTTCGGCATACGTATAGCCGTCTGACACGATATCTGGCACATTGATAGGATTTTTCAATGAGAAGTTTCCGGAATAAGTAACGGATGTGCGCCCTTCCTGCGGCCTCTTTGTCGTGATGAGGAGAACCCCGAAGGTTCCCCGCGCACCGTATATGGAGGCGGAAGCAGCATCTTTGAGAACCGAAACACTTTCGATATCGTTCGGATTCAACAAGGCCGGATCCCCTTCCACTCCGTCTATTAACACCAACGCATCACCGCCTTGCCCTATGGAAGTAGTTCCCCGGACATTATATCCGGCGGAACGGGTGGGTTTTCCATCGGTTAAAGACAAATTAAGGTTCGGAATAGCCCCTTGCAAAGCTTGCGTTACATTCGATACCGAACGGTTTTCGAATACTTCGCTCGTCACCTGGTCTACCGCACCGGTAAGATTGGCCTTACGCTGCGTTCCGTATCCCACCACTACGACTTCACTCAATAGTTTCGTATCTTCCTGCAGCACGATTTCGAGGGTATTCCGACCGTCCCGGGGAATTTCGCGGGTTGCATATCCGATGTAAGAAACAACCAACGTCGCTTCAGCAGGAACACTCAAAGAAAAGTATCCTTCCGCATCCGTAACCGTTCCGTTAGAGGTTCCTTTTTCCATTATATTCACTCCTATAAGAGGATTATTACTACTGTCCGTGACTTTTCCTCTTAATATGTCACTTTGCGAATAGACCATAAGGCTGCATAAGGAACAGGTTATGATCAAATACATGCATCTAAAAAAAATTAATTTCATTCGTTTTCCTCTCATAATTTAATAAAACAACCAATTATTGAAATACAAGCGCAAAGAAAGATGAAAAATGTTACGGACTCATGAAGAAAAAATGAAGAAAAAATTACTTTTCCTTTTCTCATGGGAATAAATGGGTTTCTGCAAATTCAGGGAATAGATTTGTCTATAATCCGCGAATTTGATTCTGTTCCGGTTAAAGGAACAACAATAAAAAATACATACTTTTTCATTTTAGCGATTTTGACAATTTGTTTCTTCCGGCAGCCAGAGAAGAGGTTTATAAAAAAAGAAGCGGGTTGCCGTCTTACATACTCGTCAGGTATCGCCAAACACCCGTATATACGCATAGACAAAGCAACCCACTTTATGGATTGTCGACTATGCCTTGTATATACCTTCTTGAGATTGGCGATTTCAACGAGTATAAGGCACTTCCTTAAACACTATTATAAAAAGTTTGTCCCGAAAGACAAAGCAAAGGTAATGAGATTTTATTTATTCTGTATCGCAAAATGACAAATTTATAAAGAGGAATGAGAAACAAATCGGAGAAAATACACTGAATTCTTTACCGGCATATTTGGTACACTCCTGATTATAACGTATCTTTATATTTTATTTTTCAAATAGGAGTCTATTCTGAAAGAGGTCACCCAAACGAGCGGACATGTTCATAACCGCAGGCAAAACGAGGCGCAGCCTACGGGTAAAATCTCAACCAGGAACCATGACTTTTTCGGAACAAACTCAAATCGTCATACATCCTATATTTGGAATTACAATTTTAGCAGAGAATGAAAGATCTTATCCTTACAGATATAAAAAGTGAAAAAGCCGTTTTGGTAGGCTTGATTACTCCCGAACAGAACGAAGAAAAGGTAAAAGAATATCTCGACGAACTGGCTTTTCTGGCCGAAACAGCCGGGTTCACCCCTCAAGCCCGATTCGTTCAAAGGCTTGAAATGCCCAATTCCGTCACGTTCGTAGGAACCGGAAAACTTCAGGAGATTAAAGAATACGTGGCGGATGAGGAAAACGAAACGGGGGTGGTCATCTTCGATGATGAACTTTCGGCGAAACAAATCCGCAATATCGAGAAAGAATTGGGACTGCGTATCCTCGACCGTACAAGCCTTATTCTCGACATCTTTGCCATGCGTGCGCAAACGGCTCATGCCAAAGTGCAGGTGGAATTGGCGCAATATCAATATTTGCTGCCGCGGCTGACGCGGATGTGGACGCACTTGGAACGCCAACGCGGCGGGGGCGGCGTGGTGATGCGCGGTCCGGGGGAAACGCAGTTGGAAACCGACCGACGTATCATTCTCGATAAAATCTCCCGGCTGAAAGAACAACTCAAACAAATCGACAAGCAAAAGGCGGTGCAACGCAAAAATCGCGGCAAACTGGTGCGTGTCGCCCTGGTGGGATATACCAATGTGGGCAAATCTACGCTGATGACGCTCCTGAGCAAATCGGAAGTGTTTGCCGAAAACAAGCTTTTCGCCACGCTTGACACGACTGTGCGGAAGGTGACCATCGAAAATCTGCCCTTTTTATTAACCGACACGGTGGGATTTATCCGCAAACTGCCGACGAATCTGATCGAATCGTTCAAATCGACACTCGACGAGGTGCGCGAAGCCGACATCCTTGTCCATGTAGTAGACATCTCGCATCCGGCATTCGAGGAGCAAATCGAGGTGGTGGAAAAGACGTTATATGAAATCGATAAAACGGAAAAACCGACTATTCTCGCCTTTAATAAAATAGATGCCTTTACGCATGTAGCTAAGGATGAAGACGACCTGACTCCGAAAAAACGGGAGAATGTGTCGCTCGAAGAACTTCAACAAAGTTGGATGAGCCACGTGAAAGAAAATTGTATTTTCATCTCGGCGAAAGAAAAAACGAATATCGAAGAATTAAAACAGCTTCTCTACGAAAAAGTAAAGGAAATCCATATCACGCGATTCCCTTACAATGATTTTCTCTACCAAACCTATGAGGAATAAATGATTCCGCCGCCCGCATTTATTTTTGGCGGTCTTTATCGCGAAGCCTCTCCAACATTCCTTTTTTGTAAGCTTCGCCTCGAGGAGAAAAGCAGACAAAAAGGACGGTATCTTTTTCGGTAATAAGAAGAATGAATAATGCTCTATATTCTTGCACCCGAATACGATAAGCATGTTCGAATCCGATTATTTTTTTGCAATCAGGTATTTCCGAAATCGATTGAACTTGCCTTACGATCTCGATTATTCGAGTCAGCGTTTTTTTACCCGGTCAGGCCGCTGGTTGACAGACTTTATAAAATCTTTTTCGTATTTGACAATCATAATCCGAGTGAACGTTCAAATTGTTTGGTTTCTTCTTCCGAAGCCATTTCAAAACCGTTCGGTTTAGTAGATAAAAGATGAGCGTAGAGTTCGGCATCCTCGATATCTTCGGCTTCTTCTATCAATAATTTCTCAATATATTTTTTCAAATTCGTTCCCTGCTCCGTTGCTTTGGCCGAAAGCAACCGGTAAGCATCTTCCGGAATATCGATATTTTTCCGCCGTATTCCCTTTTTAGAACTTGTCGTTTTCGTATCCATATTATTTATGTTGATTTTATCTCACAAAGATATAAAACATTCCTCAAACAATCCATACATCGCGAGATTCGCCTACAATCACTCGAGCCTGACTTTCTTCGAATAATACATGATCGCAGCCAGAATGACGAATAAACCCAAACTGCCGGTAAGCAATGCGTAACTTTCCATTTGCAATAAAACAAAGACAAAACCATACAGGAAAACCAGCAATCCCCCCATCCATAAAGCATATTTTCGGCTTTTAAGCAATCTCCATACATGGATCGTGACGAGCGCAGCCGTCATCAACGCGGCAACCAGATAGGCCGAATTGAACCCCCACACTTCCGACATGGAAAGGAGTAAGGCGTAGAATAGCACCAGCGCCAATCCTACCAACAAATACTGAAACGGGTTCACCGGCTTTTTCTGCCATAATTCGATGAAAAATACCGCTGCGAAAGTGAGTAAAATCAGCAATACGGCGTATTTGACACTGCGTACGTTCTGGCGATACTGATCCACGGGACGAACAAACTTCACCCCGAAAGCGGAAGACGCCATTTGCCCGATGGAGACGGCATTGTCGGCCGCCACTACCTGCCCGAAACTCCGATTCAAATCCAATACTTTCCATTTTGCCGAAAAGCCGTCGGCCGTTACCGCTCGCGTTTCCGGCAAGAAACTGCCCCCGAAAGCAGGCGTGCCCCAATCCGAAGCAAATTCCACCGTGGTCGTTTTACCAGCAGGAATCACGAACCAGCCCTGTGATCCCTTCAAAGATAAAGGGATAGAAAATGTAATGGGCTCGCCTGCCGAGGCGGTATCCTGTACCATATCGAGCTTGATATTCAGTCCCGAAGCGAATATTCCCGATGAAATATCCGGCGATAAATCCGGGGTTTCCCTCTCGGGAACATACCCGTCCTTGCCCGGAACAACCCCAACAGAAAGATTTTCGACGGGTATTCCCGATTCGGCATCGAGTTTCTTACCGCCTATTTCCATCGATACCCGTTCGTCGATGCCTTTCAAATCGGACAGTCCCAGCACCACACGCGCTTCGTTCCATAAAAGCCTTTCGGAAAAGATGCCCGATTTATCCAGTTCGGAAGTATTAAAGGTTCCCGATAACAGGATATCTGCCCGGTAAACCGAAGCCTCATAAATACCCCTCTTTCGTTTCTCTACCTGCGCCTCACCCTTCACATTCAAAATGTCGGGCAACAACAACAGCGTTTTTCGCACCGGCTCGCGATTTTTATCCGTCAAACGCTCCTCGATATAAGGTATCGCCAGGCAAGGCCCAGCCAACACCTGCTCGGCGCCCCATTTGGACGCGATCTCCGTCACGGCGCCCGATTCGGTTTGCCGGCGTTCACGAATCAGCCCTTCCACCATCCCCAACGGGATCAGCAATAAAAGGGTAAGGATACCAATGATTACCATTTTCAGTGTTACCGAATGGAGTTCGGCAAACCGCGGTTTGCCCGCAGGCGTTGAAAGGTAGGAAGATGGCGGGAGAGTTGTATTTTCCTGTGATTGCATATTGGAGTGAATTAATTTTTATAACGAAGATTTAAAAAAGCGATAGGCAAAACTTTTCAAAGCGATGCCTATCGGATTTCTTTTTATGCTTATTGCTTTTTTCGATAAGCATCGCTTTCGGAAAAGATCATTACAGTTTTTCGAACTTCACGAGTTTGAGCATTTGTTTGATTTTGAGTCCCGGCGTAAAGATCACGCGCGCACTTTTAATGACACCTGCTTCCACTTTAGCCTTTTCTTCGACGCCGGTGCTCGAAATGCCGGGACGCAGGCTACCCAGGTCACCGAGCCGCACGGCTTTGCCTTCGGCTAATTTATCAACGGCCACATCCACCATGGCATAAAGTACTGCCCGGATATCGGCTCCGCTTACGGTACTGATTTTCTCAATATCTTTTGTTAAATCCTCAATGGTTGTTTCTCCTGAAATATTTGCCGAAGCATAATACTTCTTCTTGGTTCCGCCGCCAACCACACCCGGCTCGCCTCTTAGAATAGGTTTGAACTTGATTGACATCTTATTATAAATTTATAATAACATAACCCACAAATGTACGGAAAACGAGGGACTAAAAAAATATTGCCGGCTAATTAATGTTAAACCGCCAAATTATTTTTAGGTAGGCCTTCCATCCGGATACTTTTTCTCTCTTTCAGGACTTTATGACCACATCGCCCGCGGCTTTAAACCCAATCAGCCACAACATGCCGGAGGCAATGACCAGTATTCCCAATGCGAAGGCCCAGTTCAGGGTCCAATCATGCACAACGCCCATCAACACGGGCGATATCGCAGCCAAAATATATCCGACCGACTGAGACATGCCCGACAATTCCGTCGCCTTCCGGGAGGTGGAAACGCGGAGGGAAATAAAAGAGATCGCCAGGCTCAGATTGGCGCCGCAAGCAAGACCGACTAACGTCACGGCCAGAATATAATGCCAAAGGGAAGACGAAACAATAAGAAAAATCAATCCCGAAATCAGGATCAATCCATTAATAATGGTCAGCGTTTGTTGCCCTTTACATTTGTAGGCGATAGACGGAATGATTAAGCTGGTGGGCAACCCGGCAATTTGAAACAAAAAAGTCATATTACCGGCCGCCTCCGCCGATAGTCCTTTGGAAATCATAACCGATGGCAGCCAAGCCGTTAATCCGTAAAAAATAAAAGATTGAATGCCCATATACAAAGTAACCCACCAGGCCAACATCGACTTCCAAATAGAAAGCCCCTTATCGTTCACCAGTATGACTTTTTCGGGCTCCGAGGCCGAATGATTGCGCTTAAAGACTTGCGGCAACCAAATGAAAAGAGTGATCAAGGCAAGCGGAATCCATACCGCCAGCGAGTTTCGCCATCCCATGCGCTCGGTAAGTGGAGCGCTGGCTCCGGCGCTAATGCTGGCAAATATATTGAGGGAAAGGGTGTACAACCCTAACATCAGGCCGGTATGCAGGACAAATTCCTTTTTGATAATACTCGGCAACAATACATTCCCGATACCGATGCCGACGCCTAACAGCAAAGTTCCCGCAAACAAGCCCGCAATGCCGGTATAGGAGCGGATGAGTTCCCCGACAAGCAACAAAATCAGTCCGGCAAACATAACCATCCCGTATCCGTACTTTTTACTGAATTGCGCCACAAAGGGCGACACCGCAGCAAACGCCAACAAAGGCAAGGTCGTCAACAAGCCGCCCGTGCCTCCCGAGAGATTAAAATAGTCTTTCAGGATATGAATAATCGGCCCGATTCCCGTAATGGGCGCCCTTAAATTGAAGGCGACAAAGAGAATACCGATGGCCAAAGCAGACGGAAGAAAGCTCCTTTTTATTTGCATAAAGCCTCATTCAGGGCAATCACAGCGTTTTCGTAGGCTTCGCGTTTAATGACAAACTGCATATTGACCTGCATCAATGACTGAGCAAAGCTCTCAATATTAATTCCTTTATCATATAATGCTTTGGACGCTCGGTACAAAAATCCGGGCATGGCGATGTTTGATCCCATGGCGCAAACAAGGGCAGCCGGCAGAACGGTCACTTGGTAAAAGACGTGTTCCAACGCACGAATCAGGTCCTCCGATTTCTTATTATCCCAAACCACCATGGTAATGGAGTTGGCATTCGTCGATTTCAGAATATAACTGACATCGTATTTCTCGAAATACTGCATGATGCGCGCGTCGAACCCAACTTCCCCAACCATCATCGGGTCATGCACTTCGATAGCAAGGACTTTACGCGACCCGGAGACAAATTCCACACGCGGTTCGGGCGAAATGTAATCGCGCGAGATAATGGTTCCGGGATGTTTCGGCTCAAAAGTATTTTTTATACGAATATTGATGCCCGCCAGTTCAAGGGGTTTCGCCGCTTTCGGATGAATCGCCTCCATGCCGATGTCGGCCAACTGATCGGCGATAATATAATTGGTATGCCCCACGGGAATGCTGTTCTTAACTCCCACAATCTTCGGATCCGCGCTCGAAAGATGATACTCTTTATGAATGATGGCCTCATCGGCTTTCACTTCCACCGCTATTTTACTAAACGTAACTTCCGAATACCCGCGGTCGAAAGCCCGCATAATACCCTCGGTACCCTTCGTATAACCGGTCACGACACAGACCACTTTACTAAAATCCACCCCCGAAAATTCTTTATGGATGCGTTGGTCGATGGTAAGGGGCTCATTGTCGTTAAAGCCCGACAAATCGATAAAGCGGGCATTAATGCCATTATTATTGAGTATATTGGTTGAGTTCCATCCGGAGTGCGCTTCCCCGATGGAGGCCAATATCTCTCTTGCCGCCAAATAGATATCGATCACATTCACATAGCCCGAGGCCAATACCTTCGCCAAGCTGTAAAGAATGGTTTTCGACTGGTCCACGCGGAAACGGATAAAATCGCGCGCCTCTTTCAAGTCAAGCCCGATATCGGCAAACCCTTCGTTGATGAGAAGCAGGCGCTGACAAAAAGCATCCAGCGCACTACTGTAGTCTTCACCGTTCAGGAACTTATTGTAAATGCCCGGCTCGCCGGTCTTTTTATGCTCCAACAGCCAGTTTGTGACATTATTATACGCCGAAACCACGAAGATACGGTTATACAACTCATCGCCTTTGCGATCGCCTTGTATAATGTTCTTCAGCACATCCTGAAACTGGGACATCGACGTCCCGCCTATTTTTTCTACCGTGAGCATGTTGTAAATGATGAATGATGAACTATGAGTTATGAACTATGAGTTATGAATATTCGGATACTTCTGTACAAGTTGCAAAAATACAGGTTTTTTCCGATGATAACGATACCGAATGATATTTTTTAAGGCTTTATCCTTACAATTCTATTTCCTTTCATCACTACGATCTCCCCTTTATTCCTTCGTTTGAATTCAACCATGCGTTCGTAAGCCTTTTCAACTCCTTTCAAAATTTCATCTGTCTTTACTGATTTATTTTCTTTTGTCATAATAATTTTTTAATTGATTAAATCGCTTCCCGTCAAAGATATTCATTTCTTTTTTACCGGATTTTTTGGCAACCAATAAAGGTCTTCCTTCCGAATTATCCAATATAATAACATAATCGACTTTAGACAAATAAATATCGAATAGATTGATAATCCCATTTCTATATCGTCTTTCAATAACATCTTCCGCAATACCGTGACCGCCTTCTTTTACTCTTGTCTTTACGCGTTCTTTTGCCAATTCAGGATTGCTTAACCAAAAGAAAAGCAATACACCTGTATATCCGACATCTTTAGCTTCTAAAACCGTTTCTTTAAATGTTTTCCTTGCATTCCAGAATATCCGGCAAAATAGTAAAAGACGCTGTGGTTTTCCCTGCCCCGTTACACCCGGCAATTATGTAAAGATATTTTTCTTTCATAAGTGCAAATGTACTATTTTTTCTATTATTGTTTTTATTCAAATTCTTTATCTTACGAAGAATATCGTTGAGGCGGGACTCTCTCTCTGAAAATCTTTTGTCTTTATTGTAAAAAAGTCGTCTGCATTTGCGTATTCGCTTCACTCAAAAAGGATACAAATGGAACAAATTCGAAAGCATCTTGAGCAGATAGTCCATATCTCTGATAAAGATTGGATTTTTCTTGTATCGAAATTAACCCGAAAAAAGATATAACCGTGAGATTTACTTTTCCTTATGAATTTGCAAGCGGCTACGATTCTTTTCTTACCAAAACTCCCTCCGCCTATCAAATCGAAGCTCTCTCCGACTCCATATTATGGACCCTAAACGAAGAAAACCTTCAACCGTTTTATAAACACACCGAAGCAGGAAACAAAATGGGAAGAATCCTCAGTGAAAAACTATATATCAATAAATGTAAGCGTCTAACATCCTTATTGACCGAATCGCCTGAGGAGCGATACATCCATTTAATGTCCGAACAACCCCGCTTCATACAACTCATTCCGCTAAAATACATCGCATCGTACATTGGAATTATCCCTCAAGCCCTGAGCAGGATAAGAAGGAGAATTTATTAACCGGGGTTCATTGATTCACTCATCCGCTTTCGTTTCCTTTGTATAAAAAAGATGAGCAAGAAAATACACGGAAATGTAAGATTGCGGAAATTGGCAATAATTATTTTCACCGCATTGCCTTTATTATTTTCCGGTTGCCGGACAAATGACCTTACCCTCGCCTGGAGCACACGCGCGGACTTCTATTATAACTCCGACAAGCGTATTTTACCGACACTCAGGGAGAACAAAATAAAAGCGTTCCATTTAAGCCCCTAAATACAAGCAATATTTAAATCAACTCCGCCACCACCGCTTCGGTGACGGTGATTAAGTCACGGGGAGCGATTTTGAGTTGCACGCCCCGTTGGCCGGCACTGACATAAATATGCGGGAAATCTTCACACAAACGATGGATAAACGACGGATAATGCTTTTTCATGCCGATGGGGGAACACGCTCCACGAATATAGCCGGCGACCGAAAGCAAATCTTTCTGATGGATAAGGGCGCAATTTTTATTGCCCGAAGCCGCGGCCGCCTTTTTCAGGTCGATTTCACTGTCTCCCGGCACGATACACACAAAATATAGGGTCTTATTTCCTTCCAACACAAGCGTTTTAAACACTTGTTCGGGATTTTCACCCAGTTGCGCGGCCACATGCACGGCCGACAAATCGGACTCATCCACTTCATACGGCACTAATTCGTAGTGAATTCCCGCTGTATCCAACAACCGGGCAACATTTGTCTTCAGTTTTTTGCTCATTCTTTTTCCGTTTATTAAACGCCCTGCGATCCGGAGTTTGCCGATGATGCATCACCCACTTCAGACGCTTTCATCGATAATTGGATACGTTTGCGTTCCTTATCGACCGACAACACTTTCACCGTGACATATTGATGTAAGGAAACCTCGTCGGAAGGGTTGGAAACAAACCGGTCTGCCAGTTCCGAGATGTGTACCAATCCGTTTTCCTTGATACCGACATCGACAAAACAACCGAAATTCGTAATATTGGTCACGATGCCCGGCAAAACCATCCCTTCTTTCAGGTCTTCGAGGCTGCGCACATTCGGGTCGAACTCCTGCGTTTGGATTTGAGTACGCGGGTCGCGCCCGGGCTTTTCCAATTCCTGAAGAATATCCGAAAGCGTTTCGAGTCCGACATCCGAGGTTACATAGCGCGAAGGTTCGATCCGTTGAATAAGAGTTTTGTTTCCTATTAACTCCTTTACCGAGTAACCCAAATCTTTCGCCATTTGCTCTACCAATGAATAGCTCTCGGGATGCACGGCCGAATTATCCAACGGATGACCGGCATCGGGAATGCGCAGGAACCCGGCGCATTGCTCGAACGCCTTGTCTCCCAGGCGGGGCACTTTCTTCAATTGCGAACGCGAATCGAAAGGCCCGTTTTGCGTGCGATAATCGACGATATTTTGCGCAAGCGATTCCCCCAATCCGGAAACATACATGAGCAAATGCTTACTGGCCGTATTCACATTTACCCCCACAAGATTGACACAGCTTTCGACCGTCCGGTCAAGCGATTTTTTCAACTTTGACTGGTCGACATCATGCTGATACTGCCCCACCCCGATGGATTTCGGGTCGATCTTCACCAGTTCCGCCAACGGATCGGCCAGACGCCGCCCGATGGAAACCGCCCCGCGCACGGTCACATCGTATTGGGGAAATTCGTCGCGCGCAATTTTCGACGCAGAATAAACCGATGCACCGTTTTCGCTCACGACAAACACTTTCACCTCTTTGTCATACCGCTGATTCGTCACAAAATGTTCCGTTTCGCGATTAGCAGTGCCGTTACCGATGGCGATCGCATCGATGCGGTAAGCCGATACCAATTTGACGATCTTTTTAGCCGACTTCGAATACTCGTTTTGCGGCGGATGCGGATAAATCGTCTCATTATGAAGCAACGTGCCCTGCTCATCGAGACAAACCACTTTACATCCGGAGCGATAACCGGGGTCGATCGCCAGGATGCGCTGTTGTCCTAACGGCGGAGCAAGCAGCAATTGGCGAAGATTTTGCACAAATACGGCAATGGCCGCCTCACCGGCCTTCTCTTTCGAGAGGGAGGCAAATTCGGTTTCGATAGAAGGCTTCAGCAACCGTTTATAAGCATCCGTCACCGCTTTTTCCACGAAATCCGATGCTTCAGAGTCATTTTTCACATACCGTTTCACTAAACGAAGGATACACTTTTCATCCTCGGGCGATATCGACACCCGCAAAAATCCTTCCGCTTCGCCACGCCGCATAGCCAGAAGGCGATGGGACGGACAGCGCGACAGCAACGCCGAAAAATCAAAGTAGTCGCTATATTTTTCGCCTTCCGACTTTTTGCCTTTCACCACCTTCGAGGAGATGGCAGCTTCGCGTTCAAAAATATTTCGGACACTCTGCCTGGCCCAAGCATCTTCATTCACCCATTCGGCGATAATATCGCAAGCGCCTTTGATCGCCTCCTGCTCATCCGGCACCTCGCCCCGCACAAACTGCGCGGCTTTGGAAATGACGGAATCCTGCGGTTGTGTCATCAACCACTTCGCCAATTCCTCCAGTCCTTTTTTCCGGGCTACTTCCGCTCGTGTCTGCCGCTTGGGTTTATAAGGCAAGTAGCTATCTTCGAGAGTAACCGCATCCCAGCAATCCTGTATTTGCTGCTCCAATACGGGCGTGAGCTTACCCTGCTCCGAAATAGACTTCAAGATAAACTCTTTCCGCTTTTCCATCTCGCGGTACTTTTCATTCAACTCGTGAATGCCGGCAATCTGCACTTCGTCCAACCCTCCGGTCGCCTCTTTCCGGTAGCGGCTGATAAAAGGAATCGTAGCGCCTTTGTCGAGGAGCTCGATGGTGTTTTCTACACTCTTAACAGATAGGTTTAAGTCTTTTGAAATAATAGAAGCTATGATTGACATATTCTGATTATAAATTGGAAAATTCGAAGATAGGAATTCGATTGCAAAAATACGGAATTATTTCAGAATTCTAAAAACTCTTCCTATCTTTGTACCGGAAGTTGTACATCTTAACGCATAAGGATATGATTATCGTAACCCCCGCAGAATTTAGGGCTAATCAAAAGAAGTTCTTCGATTTGTCAGAAAAACAAATCGTTATCGTCGCCCGCAAAAACGAGAGACCCATCATCGTAAAACCATGGGACGAAGAGGATTATCCCACAAAAGAAGAATTGGAAGCTATACAGGAAGGGCTAAACGACATACGCGAAGGCAGAATTACGTTTATTGATCCGGCAAATGTATGGGAACGTATAGGATAGCCGTTTCAAACCGAGCTAAAAAGGATCTTTTGTATATCCGGAAAAGCGGGCCGAAACCGATCATCCGCAAAATCGAACAAATTTTCCTAGAATTGTCCGAACACCCATATAGCGGTACCGGGCATCCTGAGCCGCTCAGGTATTTGAGCGGTAATATTTGGTCGCGTAGGATAGATAAGAAAAACCGATTACGCTATTTGGTAAGGGACGATGTGGTAATCGTCGTAGTAATCTCGGTGTTGGGACATTATGATGATAAGTAATATAAAGGCATGGCAAAACTGAAAACGGTTTATTTCTGCAGCAATTGCGGGTACGAATCACCGAAATGGATGGGAAAATGCCCTTCCTGCGGCGAATGGGGAACATTTGTGGAGGAACTGGTACAAAAAAACAGCGCGTCGAAACAAGCCGACACCCGCTCGTTCGACTCGGTACAGAGCCAACCTCTCCCGCTAAAGGATATAAAAGCCGATGAAGAGCCGCGCATCGATATGTTGGACGGAGAGCTCAACCGGGTGTTGGGCGGGGGACTGGTACCGGCCTCACTGGTATTGATCGGAGGAGAGCCGGGCATCGGCAAGTCGACGCTCGTACTTCAAACGGTACTGAAACTAAGTCACATCCGAAGCCTGTATGTTTCGGGCGAAGAAAGCGCGCGGCAACTCAAACTGCGTGCCGACCGTATCGGCTTGGAAAACGATCAATGCCTGATTGTGTGTGAAACCAATCTCGACCGTATTTTTACGCATATCCAAAACACCTCTCCGCAATTAGTGATTATCGACTCGATCCAAACGGTGTATAGCGACGCCATGGAATCGTCACCCGGAAGCATCTCGCAGGTACGGGAGTGCGCCGCAACGATTCTCAAATTCGCCAAACAGTCGGGCATACCGGTCATTCTTATCGGACATATTACGAAAGAAGGAAGCATCGCCGGGCCAAAGGTCTTGGAGCATATCGTCGACACGGTTTTGCAGTTCGAAGGCGACCAACACTATATGTACCGGATCTTACGAAGCATCAAAAACCGCTTCGGAAGCACTTCGGAATTGGGTATCTATGAGATGAACCGGTCGGGGCTGCGCGAAGTAACCAACCCTTCGGAGTTACTGCTTACGCAAAATCACGAAGGATTAAGCGGTGTAGCCATTTCGGCCGCTATCGAAGGGGTACGCCCCTTCCTTATAGAGACGCAAGCGCTGGTGAGCACGGCAGCTTACGGCACGCCGCAACGATCGGCCACCGGATTCGATATTCGACGGATGAACATGTTACTGGCCGTATTGGAAAAGCGCGCCGGTTTTAAATTGGGACAGAAAGATGTCTTTTTGAATATTGCCGGTGGATTACGGGTGAATGATCCGGGAATGGATTTATCGGTCATTTGCGCCGTCTTGTCTTCCAGTTTGGATATTTCCATCGATGGAGATACCTGTTTGACGGGCGAAGTGGGACTTTCGGGAGAGATTCGTCCGGTAAACCGCATCGAGCAACGTATTATGGAAGCCGAAAAGTTAGGTTTTTCGCGTATTCTTGTACCGGCAAATAACCTGAAAGGATTCAATGCGAAAGTGCATATAAAAATAGAAGCGGTTCGAAAAGTCGAAGATGCTTTCCGAGCCCTATTTTCATAAAGAGCTATGTCCGTAGGAATAAAAAAACCCCTCGGAAGAGGCTGCTCTTTCAAAAAAAGCATTATCTTTGCACCTGCTTTATGTGTCGGTACCTTGACCGAGTGGCTAGGTAGCGGTCTGCAAAACCGTTTACGGCGGTTCGAATCCGCCAGGTACCTCTCCAGAGACCTCTAAAACTGTTTCTCTTATACAGTTTAGAGGCTTTTTCCTTTTAAAGGAGTCTAAAATCGTTTCCAATAGACTCCATAAGAATAAGGCTGCCTCGAAAAAGAAATACTCGAGACAGCCCCATTCATAAACATCACAAGGAAGACTATTGCACGTCGTCGGAAGTATTTCCGGATGCTTTTTTATCTTTTTTCAACGCTTCGGACACTTTCGTATAGTTCACTTTCCATGAACGAGATACCGAATCGACAAAAGCGGCTGCACTGCTTTTCACCACATCCCACTTGCTGTCGGCAATCGTATCGTATTCACCCAGCTTATCCGACAGATTTTGTTTGATCTCCTTCAAGTTTGCCAATTGTTGATTATACTCGTCTTTGGCATCTTCGGCAATATCGGTGGCTTTGCTTTCCAACTTATCGATATACTCGATCAGTTCATCCAACACCTTATGGGCATTTTGTTTAAACTCTTGCTTATTCATACTCTTTTATGTTTATAATTTATACCAATGTATAAAATAAACGTATTCATGGGCAATTGGTTCACGCGGAGCCGGAATAAACCGCTTCGGGCTACTGCTTCCAATTTTTAATTCTCTGCACCGCTTCGAGCGTCTTTTCGTGACTGTTGAAAGCGGTCAGACGGAAATATCCTTCGCCTTTCAACCCGAATCCCACACCCGGCGTACCGACAATGTGGCATTCCTGCAACAAGCGATCGAAAAACGCCCATGAATCAGTCGTGTCGGGACACTTTAACCAGATGTACGGAGCATTTACCCCGCCAAAGACCGTCCAGCCTTTTTCCGCCAATCCTTCCCGGATAATGGCGGCGTTTTGCATATAGTAATCGACCATCGACCGCACTTCTTTCCGGCCTTCGGGAGAATAAACGGCCTCCGCCGCGCGCTGAATGATATACGCCGTGCCATTGAATTTGGTCGATTGACGACGGCGCCACAACGCATTCAACGAGACTTCTTTTTTCGTCGAAGTCACCGTCTTCAATGCCTTGGGCACCACCGTATAACTGCACCGCAAACCGGTAAAGCCGGCATTCTTAGAAAAGGAACGGAACTCGATGGCGCATGACTTGGCGCCTTCGATTTCGAAAATACTATGGGGAATATCGTCTTCGGTAATATACGCTTCGTAAGCGGCATCAAACAAAATCAAGCTTTCGTTTTCGAGGGCATAATCGACCCATTTCTTCAATTGCGCCCGCGTCATGACCGTACCCGAAGGATTATTGGGATAACATAAATAAATCACATCCACCCTTTTCGGGGGAAGCTCGGGCAAGAACTTGTTTTCTTCGCTACAGGTCAGAAACAGAATCTTGGACGAGGTGATGGACGATTGCAAAATGCGCATGATATTGGTATCCAAATACACCGGATATACCGGATCGGTAATGCCGATGACATTTGCGTCGCCGAGGATATCGCCGATATTACCCGTATCACTTTTCGCGCCATCACTTATAAAGATTTCATCCGCAGCGATGTCAAGTCCCCGGTCGATAAAATCATTTTTAGCGATGGTTTCGCGTAAGAACGCATAGCCTTGCTCCGGCCCATAACCATGAAAAGTGCTTTTATCGGCCATTTCGTCCACGGCTTTATGCAGCGCCGCGATGACGGATGGAGGTAAAGGGAGGGTCACGTCGCCGATACCGAGGCGGATGATGTCGGCCTGAGGATGGTTACGGGTAAACCCGTTGACTTTCGATTCGATGGTGCTGAAGAGATAGCTTTCGTTGAGTTTGAGATAATTTTCGTTGATGGAAAACATAACGATTATGAATTATGAATTATGAATGATGAGTGATGAGTGATGAATGATGAATGATGAGTGATGTGCGAACACCCTAATCCTGCTAATTTACGAATTTACGAACCTGCTAATTTGCTAATCCGCTAATTTGCTAATCCGCTAATTTGCTAATTTGCCAATTTGCTAATTTGCTAATTTGCTAATTTGCTAATTTGCTAATTTGCTAATTAAACAAAGCCTTCGAAGACAAAGTGGGCGTCTCCCGACAACCAGACCTCATCGGCGCTGCGATCCCACTCGACCAAGAGGTCGCCGCCCTTCACATGCACAAGGGCTACAGCATCGCATACGTTGTTGAGCACGCCGGCCACCACCGTGGCGCAAGCTCCCGTGCCGCAAGCCAGCGTTTCGCCGCTTCCGCGCTCCCACACGCGCATGCGGAGGTTCTGGCGGTCGAGCACTTGTACAAACTCCACATTGGTGCGCTGCGGGAACAACGGATGATGTTCAATAGCAGGCCCTATTGCGGAAAAATCGAACCGCTCGATGTCGTCCTGAAAAATAACGGCATGCGGATTGCCCATCGACACGCAAGTGATTTCGGCCCGATACCCTTCCACTTCGAGGGGATGGTGCACAACGCGCGGAAGCGAAAGGGCGACGGGTATTTCATGAGCCGACAACCGCGGCCGTCCCATATTCACGTTCACCCGGACAACCGTATCGGTCACCGGATCGACCTCCAGCAGCAGTCGTTTGATGCCGGACTTGGTACTTAACGCGATCTCTTTTTTGCGCGTGAGCCCGCGGTCGTACAGATATTTTCCGACACAGCGGGAAGCATTTCCGCACATTTCCGCTTCGCTACCGTCGGCGTTGAACATGCGCATGGAAAAGTCTCCTTCGGCAGAAGGCCCGATAAGGACGATGCCGTCGCCGCCGATACCGAAGTGACGATCGCTCACACGGCGGGAAAGCTCGGCGGGCGACTCTATTTTTTCTTCGAACAGGTTGAAATAAATATAATCATTACCTGCTCCTTGCATTTTTACGAATTTCATTTGCTGCGTATGATTGAAAAATGCGTATGAGATTCGAGGAAAAATCCGATACGCATTCTAAGATTATCAATTTCACAAAAATAACGCTACTTTTGCATTCAATTGAATTTATTATTCGCAAAAATACATCTTTTTACCGGTTTTCCGCTATAAAAAGTTGAAAAAATTCACTTATAGCTCATCCATTTTATCATTTCAGCGAAAGTCGGCTTCTTCCCGTACATCAGAATACCCACCCGATAGATTTTTGCCGCAACAATGGATATGAGGATAAACGTACCGTATAACAGAACCAGCGAGAGCAACTTTTCCCACAACGGAATACCGAACGGAATGCGCACCATCATGACAATGGGCGAAGTGAACGGTATCAACGAGCACCAGAAAGCCAACGGCCCGTCGGGATTACCGACGCTGTAGAAGCCGGCCAGGAAAGCGAACACGATGATAATAGTCACGGGGGTCATGAACTGCGAGGTATCTTCTTCGCTATCGACTGCCGAAGCGAACATTCCGAAAATGGAAGCATACAGCACATATCCGCCGATAAAAAAGAGCAGGAAAAAGAGGATAACCTCAAACCAATTAATCGACAAAACGGTATCGAGAATTTTCTGCATATCCATGCCGTCCATCTCCATCGCCGAAGCGGAAGCAAGTTCGGGCGAAGAGATAAATAGCGATACGCCGCCAAGCAAAGCGGTGGCCAGTACTCCCCAAATAACGAGTTGGGTAATACCCACCAATCCTACGCCGATAATCTTACCCACCAACAGGTTAACCGGCTTTACCGACGAAATCATCACTTCTATCACGCGGCTTTTCTTTTCTTCCAGCACGGCCTGCATCACCATGTTGCCGTACATAAGAATAAACATATAAATAAGAATGGTGAAGACCATGCCGATGATCGTCGCCACGTCGGTCGACGATTCGGAGACCGTGCCGTCGCCCCCCCACTTCATCGTTTTTAACGGAATGTCGGACCCTTCTTTCACAATGTTGCGCACCTGCGCGACCGTTTCGCCATCGACATTGCCCGAGGCGGAAAGCTCGTCGAGCTTTTGTTGAGTCACTTTTTCGCTGAGCGTGCGTTTAATCATCGATTGCAAATCCTGCGGGATTTGTTTCTCTGACAAGATGGTGGCGGCTTGCGGATACTTATTCAAATCGCGCGTAATATGCAGGACGGCATACACCTCTTTGCCCAGTTTCGACTGATAACCGGCCTTTTCCGACTCGCCGGCCGACTGGAAGATATAGGTATCGGTCGATTTCAACAGCGGCGCATACAGACCGGTATTATCAATGACCACGATACGCTTTTCGCCGCCGTCGTTGAGTGTGGCGAGCCATAGGGGCATCAAGGTGAGCAGCACCATCAGCACCGGCATAAGCAGGGTGAGAATGATAAACGATTTTTTGCGGACGCGGGTAATATATTCTCTTTGTATGACTAAGCCTAATTTGTTCATCGGTCAATTGTTTGTTACGGTTTGAATAAAGATATCGTTCATCGAGGGCAGCACCTCATCATACATCACCACGTCGTAGCGGTCGAAGATGAGCTTGACCAGTTCTTTGGTTTCCATTTCGGGCTGTTTGCGGATACGCACATCGATAAATTCATGATACGGTTCGCACGACAAAAGGGTGCACGCGGGATGTTCGAAATGAAAGGATTCGGCGCGCAAGCGGAAATGAAACGTATTGGTAACATGCTGCTTGCGGATATCGAATACGTTGCCTTGCAGCACCACCTGCGCTTTGTTGATGAGGGCGATGTTATCGCAAAGCGTTTCGACCGACTCCATGTTGTGGGTGGAAAGGATGATGGTCTTTCCCTGTTCCCGCAGGCGCAACACCTCGTTTTTAATGATGTCGGCGTTGACGGGGTCGAAGCCGCTGAAGGGTTCATCGAGAATCAGCAGTCCGGGATTGTGGATGACGGTGGAGATGAACTGCACCTTCTGCTGCATCCCCTTCGAAAGCTCCTCCACCTTGCGGTTGTACCAATCCATGATATCGAAGCGTTTAAACCAGATCATGAGTTGGCGGTGGGCGTCCTGACGCGAAAGGCCGCGCAACTGCGCCAGATACATAGCCTGTTCGCCGACTTTCATTTTTTTGTACAATCCGCGCTCTTCGGGAAGATAACCGATATCGGTTACGTTCGTGTCGGAAGCCGGCCGGCCGTCAATCCATACTTCACCGCTGTCGGGGGCGGTAATGCGGGTAATGATGCGGATAAGGGTTGTTTTCCCCGCCCCGTTGGGGCCCAGCAACCCGAAGATGGTGCCTTTGGGCACTTCGATACTGACTTTGTTCAGCGCCAAATGATTGGCATATTGCTTTACGACGTTGTTGGTTTTTAAATACATGTGTTGCAGTTCGTTTTAAAGGCTCAAAGATAGCTATTTTTATGGAACGGAAAGGACGGAAGAAGACGGAAATTGCGAGGAAGGTCGAAACAATGGCAAAAAATACTCGCTGAATAGTAAAATGACATAAATCAACGGTAGGATATGCCCGATGAATAGTAGGAAACGGCAGGGCAACGGTAGGAAACGGCAAATAAACGGTAGGAAATGATCAATCGACAGCAAGAAATGAGGAATCCTCTGCAAAAGATTATCCAACATCAATATAAAATGATATAATGACTGTAAGAAACGATACCTTATCTTTTCTAAATGATAAAAGATCGTCGCAAGACGAAAAAAGATCTGCTTAAAAGGATCAATCCACGGGCAAAAAAGATAAATCAACCGGTTAACACGGCTTTAGAACTTCAAAATAATCCGTTCGCCCAATTCTTTGGACAGGATCTTCTTAATTTCCTGCATTTGCTTCAACTCGGCAATCAAAACGAGGGCATCGTCGGGGGACGCCGTTTTCATTTCGTCCTGAATCTTTTTTATTTTTTCGAGAATATACGCATTTTTCAGTTCGGTCGTCGCGCGGGGAACGAGAAAATTGAGGGAGTTTTCTTCCAACAACCGCGAATCTTTCGCATCAATTTCCTCCCCGATCGACTTGGCATGGATCTTACTCAACTGATACCGGTCGCTCATCAGGTCGGAAGCCAACTTATTGACCGCCGGATCGGGGTGCGACAAAAAATACCGTCCCGGAACGAAATGTTCGTCCTCCAATCCTTCGACCGCCTCTTCGAACATCCGCCGGTACAACTCATTCGAAAACGGAATATGATCGCGCTCCAAGTCGTACCGCACAAACTCCGTGACCAACGGCCCTTCTTCCACCAACACGTCCTCTTCGAGAACATGCCGCCCTTCTTTCCGTTTCCGCTTCTCGTATTTACGGTACACCGGCAGTTCGCCATAACGAACCACATAACGAAGAATCTCGTATTCAAACCGGTCATACGGATTTTTAGCGGTAGTCTTGGCAAACGACTCGGCCTTTATCTCGATCGCCGCCCGCGCTTCGTCACGAACAGCACCCGGCGCCGACGCACCTTGTTCCTTCTTCCGACTATAATTGCGAAGGCGGACTTTATTGACTTCCGCTATCAACACGTTTTCACGCAACTCCATCAACTGCGAACAATCCTGAATATATACCGAACGCGTGATGGCATCGGGAATAAGGGCGATGCTTTCGACAATGTTCGTGATAAGGCCCGCCCGTTTAATGGGGTCGTCACCGGCTTCTGCAAGCAACAACTGCGTTTTGAAGCGGATAAAATCGGTTTCGTGCGAAGCGATATAGCGATTGAAATCGTCGGCGTTCTGCTTTTTGGCGAACGAATCGGGATCTTCGCCCTCGGGCAGCAACACCACCTTCACGTTCATTCCCTCTTCCAGCAGCAGGTCGATACCCCGCATCGCAGCCTTTATCCCCGCCGTGTCGCCGTCGTAAAGCACGGTAATATTTTCCGAAAAACGCCGTATCTTGCGTATCTGCCCGTGGGTGAGAGCCGTTCCCGACGAAGCCACCACGTTTTCGAGCCCCGCCTGATGCATCGAAATGACATCGGTATAGCCTTCTACCAAAAAGCACTTATCGGCTTTCATAATGGCGCTCTTGGCAAAATAAATACCGTACAGCTCGTTGCTCTTCGAGTAAATTTCGCTTTCGGGCGAATTGACATACTTGCCCGTGTTGGGCACTTTCTTCAGGATACGCCCCCCGAAAGCCACCACCTTACCCGAGAGGGTATGCACGGGGAAGATGACCCGCCCGCGAAAACGGTCGAAGAGGGCGCCGCCGTTTTCCCCGCCCGTCGACAAGCCGGTTTTCAGCAAAAAATCTTTTTGATAACCGGCTTTTTGGGCTTCCTGCGACAACGCATCGCGCTGTTCGAGGCTGTAACCCAGTTGGAATTTATGGATGATGTCGTCCCGGAAACCGCGTTCACGGAAATAACTCAGTCCGATGCTCCGCCCCTCGGGATGTTCGAACAATATTTTCACAAAATAGTCTCGGGCATATTCATTGAGGATAAACATGCTTTCGCGTGCGCTCTGCGCCAGCTTTTCCTCCTCCGTAAACTCTTTTTCCACCACCTCGATGTGGTATTTTTTCGCCAGATATTTCAGCGCTTCGTAATACGAAAGCTGCTCGTGCTTCATAACGAAATTGACCGGCGTGCCTCCCGTGCCGCACACGAAACATTTGCAGATATTTTTGGAAGGAGACACGTAAAACGAGGGATTCCGGTCTTCATGGAAAGGGCACAGCCCCACATAGTTCACACCCCGCTTGCGCAGCGTAACGAAATCGGACACCACGTCGACAATCTGCGCGGCATCCTGAATCTTTTGTATGGTTATTTGGTCGATCATTTTTCGAAGCACGAATATAGTGAATAATCCGCGAAAAAAGTTGTTTCATATATAAAAAAAACGATACCTTTGTCGCGGATTACGCTGCAGCGTAATCCGTAGAAATATAAAACGAGAAGCGTTTTAGTTATTGTCCTGTGTGCAGAATCTCACAAATTTAGCTACAGTTTCAGGTAATAGCAGTAACGCTCCGCGCCTTTTTGGCGTGGGGCTGTTGCTTTACGGAGACTGGGGCTTTGTGAGAGCCTTGCACACAGTAAATGCTAACAGTTCCTGCGCCTCTTTTTTTCACTCATACCGGACTTGGGGAACGGCGAGGTAACAACCTAATCGATTGTTTTATGTATGAATAACGATGAAAAAGCATGCCGACAAACCGAACCGGAAACACTCCGTTGAACCGCTGTTTCCCCACACCCGTATCTACCGGATGCACTGCCCTCACTGCGGAGCCGAAGTAGACTACACGCTCGAGATGCAGTATCATAAGAAACTCATTTGCCTGTCGTGCGGCAAAGACGTCCCCAATCCGCTTTACGATCCTTCCGACCCGTATAACATCCGGCGAAGAGCCCGCCGTTATTTCCGTTGGTTTATTATAGGTATGGCCTTGATCGGGCTGCTGGGGCTGGGGCTCAACTCCATTTATCGCGATTACCCGCCAAAGGTGAAACCATCCATCACAATAAACAGTGACGAATGGCTTTATGACCTCCACGACTACCGGCAAGATATGGACAGTATGCGCCGGCATAAAGAAATGACAAAGGGACAGGAATGACAAAGGGACAAATGGATTATCCCGCATCTTATTTAACGGAAGTTATTTTAATGGCCATTAAAATAACCCGGGAAAAATAATAGCAATTTGAGTAATCTGTATTATTTTTGTAATTCATCTATAAGAATATAGATATGAAATTTTACAACAGGATAAAAGAATTGGAAATATTAGCCCGCACATCGGAGCAATCGAAAAAAAGCGCTTGCTTTACCGTCATGGTTGGACGTCGCCGTGTCGGTAAGACGGCCCTTTTGCTGGAATCCGTAAAAGGACAGAAATATCTGTATCTGTTTGTGTCCCGTAAAAGTGAATCGCTCCTTTGCGAGCAGTTCCAAAAAGATGCGGCAGATGCTTTAGGGATACAAATCTTTGGTACGATTACCCGCTTGAAAGACCTTTTTGAGCAGTTCCTGATTTTTGCTACGCAAGAACATTATACACTTATTATCGATGAATTTCAGGAATTTGACAATGTGAATTCCTCTATATTCAGTGATCTTCAGAATCTTTGGGATCAGTATAAAGACAAGGTCAAAATCAACTTTATCGCTTCCGGCTCCATCTATTCGATGATGATGAAGATTTTTGAGAACAGGAAAGAACCGCTCTTCGGCCGTCTCACCTCAAAAATAACGCTGCAACCTTTCGCTGTCAGCGTAATAAAGGAAATCTTGAACGATTATAATCCTAAATATACTTCGGAAGATCTTCTATGCCTCTATATGCTGACAGGTGGAATTCCCAAATATATCAATTTTCTGATGGAAGCGGGGGCCGTTACAAAGGATAAAATGCTGAATATGGCGACACGCCCCGATTCCCCTTTTATTGCAGAAGGGAAAGAATTGCTCATCTCCGAGTTTGGGAAAGAATATGGGATCTATTTTTCCATCCTGCAGTTAATCGCTTCCGGAAAAACGACCCAAAGTGAAATAGATTCCATTATAGGGAAAAATACAGGGGCTTATCTGGTCAATTTAGAGAAGGGATACTCCCTTATTACGAAAAACAAACCGATGTTTTCAAAACCGGAAAGCCGGAAAAACCGCTGGAGCCTGAATGATCATTACCTTCGTTTCTGGTTCCGGTTTATTTTCCCGAACCAGTCATTAATCGAAATGGGAAAATACGAATTGCTCCGTGAGTCCATCGATAAAAGCTATGAGCAGTATAGCGGTTCGGTTCTGGAAAAATATTTCCGGGCGAAGATGGCGGAAGAAGAAAGAATAACCGCCATCGGCAACTATTGGGATAGGAAAGGAGAAAATGAAATTGACCTGATCGCTCTGAATGATTTGGACAAAACGGCTATCGTTGCCGGGATAAAACGGAATTCCAAAAAGATTGACATGACCCTACTCCAAGCAAAGGCCGATTCAATAAAAAAAGAATTGGCAAAATATGACGTGGAATTAAGAGGCTTATCCCTGAAGGAAATGTAACTCTATTGAAAAAAGAAGAACGGCATGGTATGGCCACCCCAAAAGATACCGAAAGATATCCGGTAAATACCGGTTTATACAATATTTTAGGTATATCTTTGCCGGACTAACAGAAATAAAATATGAAAATATTAATTGTATTCGCTCATCCGGAGCCGAAAAGTTTTAATGGCGCATTGTATCGCACCGCAGTTGAAACCTTGCAAGAACAAGGGCACGAAGTAAAAACGTCCGATTTATACCAGATGAATTTCAACCCCGTTTCGGACCGAAGTAATTTTACGACCGTCAAAGACCACTCATTCCTGAAGTTAGGAATGGAGGAAATATATGCTACGGAGCATGACGGTTTTGCAGCGGACATTCACACCGAACAGGAAAAACTGGAATGGTGCGACCTGCTCATCTGGCAATTCCCATTGTGGTGGTTTCCGTCCCGGCTATCCTGAAAGGTTGGACCGACCGTGCGTTGGCAGCGGGAAAAATTTACGGCGCAGGCCGCATTCCCTATGTAAGCGGAAAATTCAAAGGCAAAAAAGCGCTGCTGTCCCTCACCACAGGCAGTTCCGAAAGTTATTATGCGAAAGACGGGGATTACGGAGATATTAACGGGATACTAAAGCCCATACATCGCGGAATTTTGGAATATGTCGGATTTTCCGTCCTGCAACCGCAGTTGAACTATGAAGTTGCCCACCTAACGGATGCGGAAAGAAAGGTACTCTTGCAAAAATGGAGCGAAAGGCTGAAAACGATTTTCGAGGAGGAAGAAATGCAAGTCGGAAAATATTAATGCTTATATTCGCAGGCTGAAAGACTGCTTAAAAAGAATACGATAATTTGTAGAATATGAATTTAGAAGAAGTATTGAATTACCGTCGCTCGGTACGGGTTTACGATAGAGAAAAAGACATCGATACGGACAAAGTGAGGCATTGCATCGAATTGGCGACCTTAGCGCCGAATAGTTCGAACATGCAATTATGGGAGTTTTATCACATCACCACACCTGCGCTTATCGAAAAGATGGCGGTAGCCTGTCTTGACCAAAAAGCCGTGTCGACCGCACCGGAGTTAGTCGTTTTTGTAACCCGCCAGGATCTCTATAAAAAACGGGCGAAATCTATTATTGATTTTGAAAGGGGAAACATTCGACGAAACAGTCCCAAGGAGCGTCAGGAAAAACGGATAAAAGACCGGGAACTGTATTATGGAACATTGATGCCGTTTCTGTATGCGCGGTTTTTCGGCATTCTGGGACTTTTCAGGAAATTATTGACCGGTATTGTCGGCCTTTTTCGCCCGATGGTGCGTCAGGTTTCCGAAAGCGATATGCGTGCCGTGGTTCAAAAGACCTGCGGACTTGCGGCTCAAACATTCATGATAGCCATGGCCGATGAAGGTTATGATACCTGTCCCTTGGAAGGGTTCGACAGTAAACGGGTGAAAAAACTCCTTCGCTTACCTCGCGGAGCAGGGATCAATATGGTTATTTCCTGCGGAATACGAAAAGGCAACGAAGGCATTTGGGGCGAACGGTTCAGAGTTCCGTTTGAAGAAGTCTATCATAAAATATAAGTTGCCGGTTATCAGCCGTCGACCAACATCCTGCATAAAGATCATTGTTTTAGGAACGGCAAGCCGCTGACAAATGATGAAATCTTCTCACACCAATCCCGAAGGGAAAGAGCATATAATACAATTTGCTTTGGAAAATTGGTGGATAACAGACCCACAGGCGTTCCATAACAGCACCAAAGCTACCTTAAACGTTGACTGTTTGGAAGACACAAAAGTTCTTGCCATTTCATTGGAAAACAGAGAAAAGTTATGTAAGGAACTTCAAAAAATGGAATACTTTTTTCTAAAGAAAACAACCGCAGGATATATTGCCTTACAAAAAAGGATTTTATGCCTTATCAGCAGTACGGCTACCGAACGCTATTATAATTTACTGGCCCAATACCCGGGACTTATCCAACGGATACCCAAACAAATGGTAGCTTCTTAATACGGTTGTAGATACTTTGGAACGCATAGCAAACGAAACAGGAAACCGTTTCCAATATTGTCATCGGGGCAAGAAATGAACAGCAACTGATCGAAAACTTGGGCGCAGTCGATTGGTCTTTGTCAAAAGAACATTTGACCGAACTGAATACCCTTACCGCCCAAACGCCTATTTATCCGCATTGGGTCGGAGAGCGGTAAAATTGCGATAAATTACCAACCGCAGACGGACAGAGCTACAACACGGAACTTTGCTCATCCCGTTATTCCCTCCTCGTTCGAAAACAAGGGGGAGGGGATGGCGGTTTTATCGTATAAAACGACTCCCGATTCGTTGCAGATATTCCTCTATCGAATTATTTGAACGCAAATCAAGAATTTCTTTTGCATCGCCGCCTACAAGATTTCTGAAGGAATCAATCTCGCCTGTGGCCAACTTATACACCGTCTTAACGATATCCTCCATATCCGTATGCGGGCAATGGATATCAGTGGCCTTACTTTCCAAATAAGTATTTAAACATTCATTTATTTCACCATATACCGAATTTTTTCCCGGCTGAATCATGAATGCATTTGCTCCTAATGAAGAACGGAAACCTCCCGGTTCTACCAAATGAATATCTATTTTCTGTGATTTTAACTCGTAATAGACGCCTTCGCTTAAACCTTCCAATGCAAATTTCGACATAGCATAAACAGATGACAACGGAATATCTACACTTAATCCGATTAAAGAACTTATATTAATGATTTTCCTAAACCTGAACTTGTTCCGGTTATGAATACTGTTCTTTTCATTTTTGATATTTTGTTGAGAAACGATTATTTATTAGCTTCTTAGAGAGATTCGATGAAATCGATATATGCCGGCACGCTTTTTTCTATCCGCTCCTTCGAGGCATTTAATTCAATACCGTAATAAGCATAAAAGAATTTATAATCCGCCCTTACGTACTTAAATGTCAGTTCAAAAGGAGCCGTAAGCTCTTTCAACGTGTACTTCCACGTACCTTCAACGGAATATGCCTTTTCATCAATTCCCGCCGATAGGGCCAATGCGACTTTCTTTCCGGCGACTTTATATCCGCTTTTGCTTCCGTAAGCCCAGCCATAGGTCAATACTTCATCAAACCATTTTTTGAGTAACGGAGGAGAACTGAACCAGTACAACGGAAATTGAAACACGATTTTATCATGAGATTCAATAAGCTGCTGCTCTCTTTCAATATCTATTTTTCCGTCAGGATAAGACGCATACAAATCGTGTACGGAATACCTTCCGGGATATTTTTGTAATTCTTCTATCCAGCGTTTGTTGATAACCGATTTTTCTAAATTCGGGTGAGTAACGATAACCAAAGTTTTCATTTTACCAATCATTTTATTGCAAAAATACAAATATTACCTGCAATAATGTATATTTGCAACCAATTGTATGGTACCGACAAAAATGTAAGTATGAGTAAAATAAAGGAAACATCGACCCATTACGAAAATAAAAAGAACTTGGGTTCGGAATGCACGGAAATTTATGCTGCAAATCTCATCGGCGGACAGTGGACGTTAGCGATATGTTGTCATTTGGCGAATGGGAAGTTGCGTTTCGGAGAACTTAGAAAACGCATCCCGAATATTACTGAACGCATGCTGACCCTTCAACTGCGGAAAATGGAACAAAATAAATTGGTGAAACGGACGGTATACGCCCAAGTGCCGCCACGGGTGGAATACGAACTTACAGAAAGCGCATTGCTACTGAATCCTATTTTAAAACAGTTGGAAGAATGGGGCAAAAAGCACAGAAAAACAATGGACTGACGAATGCAGGTTTGAACAAAAATATTTGCATATCCCATTATTATGTTGTTTTTTTTGTATGTAAAACAGAGAGGTACATAAAAACAAAAATGGCAGGCTTAATTTTTGACGGACAGTTGGACACAAAAAGGAAGTCGCTTAGGGCGCATCTCGAAATCTATTCTTTCATAGAAAACGGAATATATATTGTATATTGTCCTGCCCTTGACCTTTCCGCCTACGGACAAACGGAGGAAGAAGCGAAAAGAGCTTTCGAAAAAACATTTGAAATGCACTTTTCCTATTGTTTCAACGAGAATTCTCTGTATGAAGACCTGAAAGCACACGGATGGAATATCAGGGGAAAGAAATCGAAAGATATCAAAGCTCCCGGAATCGATGCAATGATTAAAAATAATCCGGTACTAAGGGATATCCTCTATCATAAAGAATATTCGAAATACAATACGGAAGTTTCCATTCCTGACTTCGCTTGATGTCGACACAGAAATTATCGAATGTAAAGCTATCTGACTACCGTGAATTCCTTTCGAAATTGAGCCTGTGCCCGAATTTATCATCAAAAATGCCCTTCGAAATTTACATCTCACAAAAAAAAAGATTTTTTCGATACCCTGTTCAACGATAAATAAATTCTCCGTATAGAACGTGTCGTATCCTGACAACGGCCCTAATTATACAATAACCGACATGAAGCACTTCTTAACCTATAAGGAAAGAAATGCTGAACTATTTTGGGAATGAATGGACTAACGAACGCATAAAAAGCGTATATTTGCAATTCTATCGATATAAAACAGACAATAAAAAAATTAAAACATGGACACAATTAACTGGTCGGATTTATCATTCGGATATATGAAAACCGATTATAACGTCCGGAGTTATTTCCGTGACGGAAAATGGAGCGAACCTCAACTGGAAACATCGGAGTTCCTGAATATCCATATGGCGGCAACTTGCCTGCATTACGGACAAGAAGCTTTCGAAGGACTAAAAGCTTTTAAAGGAAAAGACGGTAAAATACGCATCTTCCGCATGCACGAAAATGCACTGCGCCTGCAATCGTCGTGCCGCGGCATCCTGATGGCCGAACTGCCGGTGGAACGGTTTGAAGAAATGGTGGTATTGGCAGTTGAAAAGAACAAACGTTTTGTTCCTCCTTACGAAAGCGGCGCTTCTTTATATATCCGTCCGCTACTTATCGGCACCAGCGCACAAGTAGGCGTAAAACCTGCTCACGAATATCTCTTCCTGATTTTAGTGACCCCGGTAGGGCCGTATTTCAAAGAAGGATTCAAACCGACCCCGATGGTTATCCTTCGTCAATACGACCGTGCAGCCCCGCTGGGCACCGGCATATACAAAGTAGGGGGCAATTATGCGGCCAGCTTGGTGGCAGGTGAAAAAGCGCACGAAGGCGGCTACTCCGCCGTACTTTATTTGGATGCTAAAGAGAAAAAATATATCGACGAATGCGGTCCGGCCAATTTCTTCGCCATTAAAAACCGGACGTACATTACACCGGAATCGACTTCCATCCTTCCGTCTATCACCAACAAAAGCCTGATGCAACTCGCAGAGGATATGGGATTGAAAGTGGAACGGCGTCATATTCCCGAAGAGGAACTCGCCACGTTTGAAGAAGCGGGCGCCTGCGGCACGGCTGCGGTAATCAGTCCCATCTTGCGGATCGATGATCCCGACGCGGGAAAATCGTATGCCTTCTGTAAAGACGGCAAAGCGGGCCCGATATCGGAACAACTTTATCACAAACTGAGGGCTATTCAATACGGCGATGAACCGGACACCCACGGATGGGTAACGGTTCTTGGCTAAAGGTTATAACGAGGATGCCGCTTTGGCGACACCCTCGTCCTTTTTTCTACCATTTCTTATAAGGATGTTGCGATAGGTACGCATTGTAATACCGGATATCACCTGTCACTTCCTTACCCAACCATGAAGGCGGAGTAAACGCCTCATTTTCGTCCGTCAGCTCGACTTCGGCAAAAACGAGTCCTTCGTTATCGCCGTAAAACTCATCGACCTCCAGGGTATGAGCTCCGGCTTTCACCAGATAACGGGTCTTATCGATCACTCCCTGTGCACACAAGCGGAGCATCTCGTCAGCATCCGCCAAAGGAATCTCATACTCCCATTCGTAGCGGGTGAACCGATCCTTTACCGCACCGCTCTTGATGGTCAGGAACCCTTTGTCGTCCCTTACGCGCACGCGTACGACATTCTCTTTCGAGACCGACAAATAGCCTTGCTGGATGCGATATTGTTTAAAAGCGAATGATTTATATTCCCCGTTTACGAGAAATTTTCGTTCTATTTCGTAGCCCATACTGTATTTTTTTGATAACGATATCCCTGCGGACGGCACCTATTGACGGCAAATATACGCTTTATGGGGGAAAGTAAAAAAACTATGTTTTTATAACTCTCGTAATCACTACGAATGAAAATAAAAACATAGTTAAGATTTTGGTTGGATAAAAAATCAATGCGCGTAATTCTATCTGTAATTACTTAGTGACAAAGATATCGTTTTAGCATCATTTCAAAGTCGATTAGCTTTGAAAAATCAAAAATGGGGAAATTTTCCACACCTGACCGGAGACTGATGACCGGAGACTGGAGACCGGAGACTGGAGACCGGAGAAAAGACGAAAGAGCGATTCACTTCGCAAATAATTTAAAAAAGCGTATCTTTGTGCCCGAAATAAAATTCTCTCACGTTTTGGATATTGTTCAATTGCAACAATTGATGGATGGCCATCCGAATGTTTCGGCTGCGAGCAAATTACTGAAGGAAGTAATGACTTTATCGGTAAAGGGTTTGCACGGATCATCGCGTGCCTTGTTTGCCGTATCGCTATTCCGCAAACAACCCAATCCATCCCTATTTATTTTCAATGATCTGGAAACGGCCGGATATTTTTATCACGACTTAACCCAAATAACCGGCACGGGGGATATCCTTTTCTTCCCTTCGGCCTATAAACGCGCGGCGAAGTACGGACAAATCGATGCGGCTAACCAAATCCTGCGAACCGAAACGCTCTCCCGCCTGCAAGAAGACGGACGCTCGCTGCTCATTGTCTCTTATCCCGACGCATTGGCCGAAAAGACCGTCTCGCAACAAACGCTGCAAGAAAATACATTAACGGTTTCAACGGGTGAAAAAGTCGATTCGTCATTCGTTGCGGAAGTGCTCGATTCGTATGGCTTCCAATATGTCGATTATGTCTATGAGCCGGGGCAATATGCCACACGGGGAAGCATTCTGGATGTGTTTTCTTTCTCAAGCGAACTTCCGTATCGTATCGACTTTTTCGGAGATGAAATCGAAACCATCCGCAGCTTCGATGTGGAGACGCAACTTTCGAAAGAGAAGTTTTCGGAGATACGCATCGTGCCTGAATTCGGTACGGCAAAAGATAAAAATGCCACGCTTTTCGATTTGTTGCCGGAGCAAACCATTATTGCCACGGAAGATATGCGCTGGATCGAAAGCCGCATCGAATCAATCTATCATGATGAATTAAAAATAAATCCTCCAGACGAGGAATTTATAAAGGCGGATTTATTGTCAAAAGAAGAATTCCTATCGGCGATACAGCCTTTCCGGAAACTCCGGTTCGACACTAATTTATTAGATCCGGCGGATGCGGCCCTGCAATTCGAGACCTCTCCCCAACCTCTGTTTCACAAAAACTTCGACCTGCTATCCGAGTCCCTGCAAGAATTCCTGCAAAAGGGCTACACGATATATATCCTGAGCGACAGCGAAAAGCAACATCAACGCCTGCGCGACATCTTCCACGACCGAGGCGATGCTATTCCTTTTACTCCTATTAATAAAACGCTGCACGAAGGCTTCTCGGAAGATTCGATGAAAATATGTTGCTTCACCGATCACCAGATATTCAATCGCTTTCACAAATTCAGCCTGAAATCGGAAAAGGCGCGTTCGGGAAAGATCGCGTTGACGCTCAAAGAAATCAATCAATTGCAACCGGGGGATTATGTAGTGCATCTCGACCACGGCATCGGCAAATTTGCCGGATTGGTACGCATGCGCATCGGCGACAAAATACAGGAAGTCATCAAACTGACGTATCTGAACAACGATGCGGTATTCGTTTCGATTCATTCCTTGCATAAAATATCGAAATACAAAGGGCGCGAAGGAGACAGCCCGCAACTCAGCAAATTAGGGTCCGGCGCATGGGAGCGCACGAAAGAACGGACCAAATCGAAAATAAAAGATATCGCCCGCGACCTTATTAAACTCTATGCACAGCGGCAGCACGAAAAGGGTTACGCCTTTTCGAAAGACACGTATTTGCAAAATGAATTGGAGGCTTCGTTTATTTATGAGGATACCCCCGACCAACTCAAAGCTACGCAAGACGTGAAGAACGATATGGAAAGCGAGCGCCCGATGGATCGCCTGGTATGCGGCGATGTCGGTTTCGGAAAAACAGAAGTCGCTATCAGGGCGGCATTTAAAGCCGCAACCGACGGTAAACAAGTGGCGGTGCTCGTGCCGACAACCACTTTGGCAACGCAACACTATCATACCTTTCACGACCGGCTGTCCGACTTTCCGGTGACCGTAGATTATATCAGCCGTGCGCGCACCTATAAGGAGCAAAAAGCGATTCTAACCGACTTGAAAGAGGGGAAAATCGATATTCTCATCGGCACGCACCGCCTCATAGGCAAAGACGTGCAGTTTCACGATTTGGGATTGCTCATTGTCGACGAAGAGCAAAAGTTCGGCGTATCGACGAAAGAGAAACTCAAGCAACTCAAAACGAATGTCGACACCCTCACGATGACGGCAACGCCTATTCCGCGCACGTTACAGTTTTCGCTGATGGGCTCGCGTGATTTTTCGACCATCACCACGCCTCCTCCCAACCGTTATCCGGTACAGACGGAAGTCCATCCGTTCGATATCGAAATTATTAAAGAAGCGATTCAGTTCGAATTGAACCGCAACGGACAAGTATTCATTATCAACAATCGGATTCAACATATCTACGAGTTGGAAACACTCATCAAAAGAGAAATTCCGGATGTACGCGTTGCGGTAGGACACGGACAAATGGAGCCCAAAAAGCTGGAGTCGGTCATCACCGATTTTGTGCATTACGATTATGATGTCTTGATCGCTACGACCATCATAGAGTCAGGCATCGACATTCCGAACGTCAACACCATCTTGGTTGTGAATGCGCAAAACTTCGGACTAAGCGAGTTGCACCAACTTCGCGGACGCGTAGGGCGCAGCAACCGTAAGGCTTTCTGCTATCTTTTAGCGCCGCCGTTATATACGCTTACCACCGATGCACGGCGACGACTGCAAGCGATCGAAAACTTTTCGGAGTTAGGCAGCGGCATTCACATTGCCATGCAAGACCTCGACATCCGAGGCGCCGGCAATCTGTTGGGCGCTGAACAAAGCGGATTTATCGCCGACCTCGGATATGAAACGTATCAAAAAATCCTTGCCGAGGCGGTACAGGAATTACGCAAAGAAGAGTTTGCCGATCTTTACAGAGAACAACCATCAAATAACGGGGAAGAGTTCTTCACCGAAGAGGTACCGGTGGAAAGCGATCTCGAACTGATGTTTCCGGTCACTTATATCCCGAACGATGCGGAACGGATTGCCATTTATCGCGAACTCGACACGATGGAAACGGAAACACAGATTCTCGACTTCATCCTCAAGTTGGAAGATCGTTTCGGTAAGATTCCGGCACAAGGCAGGGAATTGATCCGCATTGTGCGGTTGCGGCGTTTGGCCCGATCATTGGGGATAGAAAAAATCATGTTGAAAAACGGGCAAATGACGCTCCAGCTTATCTCCGACGGACAATCGCCTTATTACCGCTCCGGCGCTTTCGACAAACTCCTGTTTTATATCCAAGCGCACGCGAGAGTCTGTCAACTTCGCGAAAAGAATAAAAAACGATCGGTGAGTATTAAAAACGTCTCTTCGGTCGAAACGGCCTGTGCTATTCTCGAAGAAATAAAAGAAATACAAAGTGTGAGCGTTTCCGACAATGTGACGACAAAATAGATCTCTTCTTGTCTCTTTATTCTTATCGACGGGTAAAGCGGATAGCTTTCAGTCCTTTCGCAACAAAAAACATCAACATGAGAACGAAGATAATAAATGCTCCGGAAGGGATATTCAGGAAGTAAGACAGAAACAAGCCCACAACACATCCCACAAAACTAATACCGACCGATAAATAAATAATTTTGGAATAATTGGATGTGAACAGATTGGCCGTCATTTGCGGGACGGTAATCAACGACATCAGCAACACAATCCCCACTAAACGGATACTGAGCACGATAGTCACCGAGATAAAAAGCATCATGGCATACTCGATAAGCTGGGTGGCAATCCTGCGGGTTCTGGCAAACTCGGCATCGAACGACACCGACACAATCTGATGATAATGCGTAATAAAAAATAAGATCAGAATGATTGAAAGAATCACCAACGAAAAGATATCGAGCCGGGTGATTGTCAGTATATTCCCAAACAAAAACTCCGATAAGTTGGGGGCATACCCGGGCGTAAGAAAGGTGAGGATGATACCGACGGCCATTCCGAAAGACCAAAATACGCCTATCGCCGAATCTTCGCGCACGCCCTGCCTTCGCGACAACCATTGTATGCCGAAAGCCGACAAAACCGAAAAGATCATTGCTGAGAAAATAGGATTCAATCCGAAAAACAACCCTACACCCAATCCGCCGAAAGAGGCATGCGTAATTCCTCCGCTTATAAAAACCAATCGCCTGGTCACAATATATGTGCCGATCAGCCCGCAGGCGATGCTGGCGAATAAACTTCCCCACAGAGCATTCTGAAAAAAAGTATAGTGAAACAAGTCCTGAAAATACATCTTTTTATTATGGTTTATCGAAAGCTACACCTCCCTCTAACGGATTCATTTCGTTTGACGGATAATCTTCTTCGCTATTTTTTTATCCATTAGACCGGTTGGACCGACCTAACGGGGCATTCCGGAACTTGCGCCGGCGAAAGAATCATTCTATCTTTTCGATCCTAAATCCTGCGCTCTTCAAATCGTTCCAGAAATTGGGATAAGACTTGTTGACAACCTTGGGGTCGTTAATAATGATGGAATTATAGCGAATCGCCGCAGGAGCGAAAGACATAGCCATTCGATGGTCGTCATAAGTGTCGATGAGCGGATTTACTTCCGGGAAACTTCGTTCCCCGTCCCACTCCATCATTCCTATATCCGTTTCTTTCAACACAAAGCCCAGCTTCTTGAGTTCCGTCATTAATGCCAATATACGATCGGTTTCTTTAATGCGCAAACTTTGAATGCCTGAAAAAAGAAAGGGTATATTCAGAAAGCAACATGTCGTGGCAAACGTCTGTACCAAATCGGGTTGATCGACGAAATCGTGGAAGAACTTTTTAGAACGTTCTTTCGTTTTGCGAATGACGATACCCTTGTCGAAGAACTCGGTCGAAACGCCTAAATAGGAAAAAAGCGTTACAACGGACGAATCACCCTGCCAACTGTCCTTTTCCAACCCGAGAAGGGTTACCTGTGCATCGGGATCGTCGCTGAGCGCCGTCATCGCATACCAATACGAAGCCGCCGACCAGTCCGATTCGACCGTCATCGATACGGGCGTATAATCCTGATGCTTGATGATGATATCGTTGTCTTCCCACTTAGCGGTTATTCCGAATTTTTTCATCATGCTCAAAGTCAATTGCACATAGGGCTTCGAAACAATCTCCTTTTCGATATGTACAATCAACCCGTTTTCCATTAAGGGAGCAATCATAAGTAACGCCGAGATAAACTGCGAACTGATATTTCCCGAAAGATACACTTCGCCCCCCTTCAAACGGCGGCCTTTTATTTTCAACGGCGGATAGCCTTCCTTTTCGAGATATTCAATCTCCGCGCCGAGCGCGATAAGCGCATCGACTAACGGATGGATAGGACGTTCGTGCATCCGCTTCGACCCTCTTATAATCCATTCGCCTTCCATACCGGCGAGGAAAGCCGTCAAAAAGCGCATCGCCGTTCCGGCAGCCTTCACATCAAAAATATTGGAGTTGGAGTTGAACGTATCGATAATCACGCGCGTATCTTCGCAATCCGACAGGTTCTTTATAGGAAGAGTACTCAAACTCAATGCATTTATAATCAACGCCCGGTTACTGATGCTTTTGGATGCGGGCAAATGGACGGTTGTTCGTAATGTAGTTGGAGGATATACTTTGTATTGCATGCCTGCGGGTATTTTTTTACAAAAGTAATAAATAATGAGGATGAGTCCTCATCAAAATAGAAAATCTATCTCTTTTTTACTTCTTTTAATGACAACCGTCTTGGCATACCTGTCTATCGGTCGGAATCTACCGGACAAAAATCCATTTATCCTTTTTCGAAAGAGACGGATAAAAGAAATACCCTTCATAATCAAATGCTTTTACATCTTCGGAAGTCGATAATTTATTTTTAATGATAAAACGGCTCATCATGCCGCGCGCCTTCTTCGTATGAACGACAACTTGTTTAAAGCGATCGGCTTCTTGTTGCAAGAAGTTTATTTCGATGATCCGCGTTCCTTCCGGAAGGAGGTCTTTTCTCAACACTTTCGAATACTCGGCGGAAGAGACGTTGATAATAGTCTTATCGTCTTGTTTTAACTTGTCGGCAAGATAATCATTTAACGTTTTCTGCCAGAAATCATAAAGGCTTTTATATCCTTTAGGCGATATGTTACGCTGGAATTCAAGCCGATAAGGCTTAATTCGATCGAAAGGCCGCAGGATGCCGTACAAACCGGAACAGATATTCAGATGCTCTTGGGCGAACACGGCATCGGCAGGAGTAAAATCGTGCGCATTCAACCCCTTATACGCAATACCGTTATAAGCCAATGCTGCCGCCCGGCGAGGCGTACTCGCAAAATCGAAACTTTGAAAATAGCTGTGCACATCATACGCCATATCGTTACTGATTTTCATTTTCGCTGCAATATTTTCAGGCGATAACGTACGACACACGTCAACAAGTTGTGCCGTTTTATCTGCAAACAATGGATCGGAAGTCTGTAGGCTGTCTGCCGTGCAATCGAAGTTCATCAACTTGGCAGGAGAGAGAAAAATTTGCATTTAATCTATTTCTTTAAAACAGGAGACCCTAACTCTTCCCTTAGTATAAGGGGAGCACCGCGAAGCGGGGAGGAGTTAGAGGAACGTCCATTCCACTCCGTCTTTCGTATCTTTAATCACAAAACCGAGAGCGGTTAATTCGTCGCGTATTTTGTCGGAAGTCGCCCAATCTTTGCGTTGTTTGGCTTCCAGTCTTATATCCAAAAGGATGTCAATTGCCTTCGAGAAAGCTTCATATTGACCGCCGGCATCTTCCGTTTCATCTTTTATGCCCAATATATCGAAAAGGAAATCATCGAACAGTGAGCGGAGTTCTTGCTTATCCTCTTGAGTGATCTGTTCTTTTTTATCTTTTACCGCATGAATCAACCGTGCCCCTTCAAACAAATGGGCGATAAGAATAGGTGAATTCAAATCGTCGTTCATCGCATCGAAACACTTCTGCCGCAACAACTTTACATCGTACGAAGAGGTTTGTCCGACGGGTAACTTATCGATAAAACCGTTCGCTTCGAGCAGGCGTTTCAATCCTTTTTCGGATGCTTGCAAGGCTTCGTTACCGAAATCAACCGGACTGCGGTAATGCGATTGCAGGATAAAAAAGCGGATAACCATCGGCGAATAGGCCTTCTCTAACATCGGATTCTCGCCTGAAAAGAACTCTTCGAGGTTGATGAAATTTCCCAACGACTTGCCCATCTTCTGGCCGTTAATGGTTATCATATTGTTATGCATCCAATATTTCACGGAAGATTTTCCCTGCGCAGCAGTGTTTTGAGCTATTTCGCATTCATGGTGCGGAAAGATCAAATCCATACCTCCGCCATGAATATCGAACTCTTCTCCCAAATATTTTGTGCTCATAGCCGAGCACTCGAGATGCCATCCGGGGAAGCCGCGGCTCCAGGGCGAAGGCCACTTCATAATATGGTCGGGGGACGCTTTTTTCCAGAGAGCAAAGTCAACACTCTTTCGTTTTTCGTGTTGGCCTTCCAACTGGCGCGTATTCTCCAATAGTTCATTGATATTCCTTCCCGACAGGCGTCCGTAATGATACTCCTTATTATATTTTTCCACGTCGAAATAGAGCGAACCCTCACTTTCGTAGGCAAACCCTTTATCGAAAATCTCTTTCGCCAGTTCAATCTGTTCGATAATATGCCCCGACGCCAACGGCTCAATGGAAGGCGGTAGCGTATTGAGCGCTTCCATGGCTTTATGGTAACGAAGCGTGTAATACTGGGCGATCTCCATCGGTTCCAATTGTTCCAAACGGGCTTTCTTGGCTATTTTATCTTCCCCCTCATCGGCATCATTCTCCAAATGCCCCACATCGGTTATATTCCTAACGTAACGCACTTTATATCCGATAAAACGAAGATACCTGAACAGCAGGTCGAACGTGATAGCCGGGCGGGCATGTCCCAAATGCGGATCGCCATATACCGTAGGCCCGCACACATACAACCCCACATTGGGCGAATGCAGCGGTTCGAACGTTTCTTTCGTACGGCTTAACGTATTATAAATAACCAGAGGTTGCGTGATCGTATTGTCCATATTTCTGTTAGGATTTTTAGGAAAGACAAAAGTACAAAAATAACATCTATTTTGTCTTGCATTTCCATTTTTTTGTTACCTTCGCAGCTTCTTTAAATTTATATAATCATACCCGCATTTTATGGAACGTAAAAAGATCATCCTTGCCCTTGCCTTCATTTGTTTGATAGGCGTAACTCATGCACAGAATTTGCAACTGCATTTTGATCCCCGCCATTCGCTATATGGCGACAAAGCTTCTTCAATCAACTATTTAACGGCTACGTTTGAAATGTTTAAGCCGGATGACTGGGGATCGACATTTATGTTTGTCGATATCGACTTCAATTTCAACCAACGTAATCCAGGGTTGGCTTATGCCGAAATCGCCCGCACCTTTCAAATAAGCGACTTCGCCTTAAGGCCGCATTTGGAATACAACGGAGGTTTGGGACTGGTCAGAAACTCCGGATATGGATTTTCGATACCCAGCTCGTATCTGGGCGGTCTTTCGTATTCTTTTCAATTGGGAAACTTCTTTATGAGCACTTATGCCGCTTATAAATTAAATGCTTTCGAAAAGATTAGCCATGATGCGCAGTGGACCGTTACATGGAATGCCGCTTTTGCCGACAATAAACTCTCGTTGGCCGGATTTTTCGATCTTTGGTCGGAAAATAAAGACAGAACCGGCGCCACATCGGGTAAAAAGCTGGTGCTCTTAACTGAGCCTCAATTCTGGTATAATGTGACGCCGCATTTTTCTCTCGGTACGGAAGTAGAACTCAGCTACAACTTCGTAAACGCAACAAACGAAAGCCGGTTTTACGCCATCCCGACATTGGCAACGAAATGGAATTTTTAAATAAATAGATCGTTTTTGAAGATGTTAGAAAAAATATTTAAACTTAAGGAACATAAGACGAATGTACGGACCGAAATCGTGGCGGGGATCATTACGTTTCTCACCATGTCGTATATTCTGGTAGTCAATCCCAACATATTAAGCGCTGCGGGGATGGATCGTTCGGCACTCTTTACGGCCACGGCTTTGGCGACTGTTATCGGCACCCTGCTAATGGCTTTCATTCCGAAAATACCGGTTGCACAAGCCCCGGGCATGGGACTGAATAGTTTCTTCGCCTTTTCGGTCGTACTCGGATTGGGATATTCCTGGCAAATGGCGCTCACGGCGGTATTTATCGAAGGAATCATATTTATTCTGCTCACGTTTTTCAATGTCAGGGAGCTTATCGTAAAAAGTATTCCAAAAACTATTAAAGATGCCATTCCGGTAGGTATCGGATTGTTTATCACGCTCATCGGATTGCAAAACGCCGGCATTATCGTAAAGAACGACAACACCATGTTGGCTTTGGGCGATATGGCCAACCCTCATATCTGGGTGGCGCTTCTCGGGCTGATTCTCACGGCGGTGTTATATTATAAAAAGGTACAGGGATCGTTCCTCATCGGAATTGCGGTAGCGACGATATTCGCCGCCATCCTCGGATTGGTACATTTGCCGCAGGGGAGCATCATTTCCCTTCCTCCCGACATCTCGCCTATCTTCCTGCAATTCGATTGGCAACATCTCTTCACCATAGACATGGTGATTGTCGTATTCACCTTCTTGTTCGTCAACTTATTCGACACGATCGGCACCCTGCTGGGGGTTGCTTCCAAAGCCGGGCTGACGGATAAAGACGGCAACTTTCCGCAGATTAAAAAAGCGCTGGTGGCCGATGCTTTTGCCACCACTTTCGGGGCAATATTGGGAACCAGCACCGTTACATCGTATGTCGAAAGCGCCTCAGGCGTAGCGGCAGGAGGCAAGACCGGATTGACCGCCCTTTCGACAGCCGTCATGTTTGCCATTGCTTTATTTTTGGCGCCGCTCTTCTTAATGGTACCGGCATCGGCCACAGCTCCCGCCTTGATTTTGGTAGGACTGTTCATGATATCGTCCGTGGTCAGAATCAACTTCGAAGATATGACGGAAGCGCTACCCGCATTTCTCACCATCGCTATGATGCCTTTTGCTTTCAGCATCGCCCAAGGCATCGTGTTCGGAATGCTTTCGTTTGTCCTCTTAAAAGTATTAAGCGGCAAGTTGAGGCACATCTCCATTACGATGTGGGTCATTTTCTTCCTGTTCGTCACCAAATTGATTTTGGACGGAATGCATGTGTTATAAAAAATAATCGTTGCACGTTACAAAGTAAATGTGTATTTTTGCACTCTAAAAACTTCAAAATAACACTAACAACCCTGTTTTATGGCAACGACAGCTGATTTCAGAAACGGAATGTGCATCGATTTGGATGGACAATATTATTTCATTATCGAATTTTTACATGTGAAACCCGGTAAAGGCCCGGCTTTTGTAAGGACCAAACTAAAAAACGTAACGACCGGACGTGTTCTCGACAAGACATTCAACTCGGGCGTACGGGTTGATGAAGTTCGCATTGAGCGCCGTCCTTACCAATATCTATATAAGGATGATATGGGCTATAACTTCATGAATACCGAAACCTTCGAACAGATACCCATCCCCGGAGCGCAAATAGAAGGGGTGGAATTCTTAAAAGAAGGCGATATTGTGGAGGTACAAGTGCACGCCGAAAGTGAAACCGTCTTGACGGCCGAAATGCCGACGTATGTCATTTTGGAAATCACTTATACCGAACCGGGACTGAAAGGCGATACGGCGACCAATGCCACGAAGCCGGCTACGGTTGAAACCGGCGCCGAGGTTCGCGTACCGCTATTCATCGAAACCGGTGAAAAAATTAAAATCGATCCGCGTACGGGAAGCTATGTAGAAAGAGCGAAATAAGCATTCATTTTTTTAATATACATCCTACATCCTAAAGGACATCTTTTTTAAGATGTCTTTTTTTATGCTATCTTTGTGGGCAGATATCCGCTAAAATCTGATGGATGATGTCCGATACGTCAAAGATAAGTATCAAACAATGGGCCGAAGAAGACCGTCCGCGTGAAAAGCTTTTATTGAAAGGCGTTGCGGCCTTGTCGGACTCCGAGCTACTTGCCATTCTTATTGGTTCGGGAAGCAGCAAGGAGAGTGCTGTGGATCTTTGCAAAGACATTTTGCGCAAAGCCGACAACGATTTGAACAAGTTGAGCCGTTTCACGATAAGCGACTTGGTAAATAATTTTTCGGGTATCGGGCCAGCCAAAGCCATCACCATTATTGCGGCGATGGAGTTGGGACGCAGAAGAAAAGACAGCCAGCGGGAGCAGCGCAAAAAGATCCGGTCATCGCACGATGCATACGAAGACCTCTCTCCCATGCTGTGCGATTTGCCATACGAAGCATCGTGGGCTTTATTGCTGGATCATTCCAATCAAGTCATCTCCCCGCTCCTCGTGAGCCGCGGAGGTATATCGGGAACGGTAGTGGATGTCAGGCTTATCCTTCGGGAAGCGTTGAACGATTACGCTTCGGGCATTATTCTGGGGCACAATCACCCTTCGGGAAGTTGCAAGCCCAGCGAGCAGGATATCCGTGTCACAAAGAAACTGAAAGAAGCGGCCGCATTGATGGAGATTTCATTACTCGATCATCTGATTATCGCCGATGCCGTGTATTACAGCTTCGCCGATGAAGGAATATTATAAGAAGGAATAAAAAAGAAAACTATGAACGAAGAATTACAAAAAATACAAGATCAGATCGTCGTGATGCTTCGCACCGTATATGACCCGGAAATCCCGGTGAATATCTTCGACTTGGGCATGATTTACGATGTAGATATCGACGATGAGTTCAACGTGAACATCGAAATGACATTTACTTCTCCCAACTGCCCTGCGGCGGATTTCATCTTGATGGACGTGCAGATGAAACTCGAATCGATCAGCGAAATAAAAAGCGTGAATATCAATCTCACCTTCGAACCGCCTTGGGACAAATCCATGATGAGCGAAGAAGCGCTGTTGGAATTGGGTATGATGTAATAACCGATCCGACAACGACGTGAGAAATAAATACTATTTTCTTTCCGATGCCCACCTGGGCTCTAAAATGCATGCCGATACCCGTGATACGGAACGCAAGCTATGCCGTTGGCTCGACATTGCGAGACAAGACGCAAAGGCTATTTATATATTGGGCGATCTATTCGATTATTGGTACGAATACAAATATGTGGTGCCGAAAGGATTTACACGTATTTTGGGTAAGCTCGCCGACGTTACCGACTCGGGCGTAGAGGTGCATTTTTTCACCGGCAACCACGATATGTGGCTCACCGATTATCTGAGCGAAGAGTGCGGGATGAAGTTGCATTTCGAACCGTTTGTAACCGATTTATACGGCAAGACTTTTTTCATGGCACATGGCGACGGACTCGGAGACACTTCCGGATCTTTCGGCTTTTTACAACGCGTTTTCCACAGTAAATTCCTACGGGTATTATTCTCCGCCGTTCATCCGCGTTGGACCATTCCTTTGGCCCATGCCTGGTCGAACCACAGTCGCGAGAATGGGGGGATGATCGACTTTCTGGGTGAAGAGAAAGAATACTTGATACAATTTGCCCGGCAGCAGTTGCAAAAAACGCCCGACGTAGATTTCTTTGTTTTCGGACACCGCCACCTTATGCTCGATTATCCGCTTCCTCCCCACGCACGGATCATTTTATTGGGAGACTGGATTCGCTTTTTTTCCTATGCCGTATTCGACGGGAACTCCATGCAACTCCTCACCTTCCGGTAAAGCACCGGGAACATTTCATCTGCGTTTATCGGCGAGAAATATCCTATCGGCGAATGCACGCAGATTTCGGATCGTTTGCGCAAGTTCGTCTTTCCAATTAGGATAAGCCGATTCGTCTTTTCCGCGTAAGGAATCCATTTTGCGCAACGTATTCCCCAACTGTTCGGCATTAAGTTGCGCCAGGAACGGATGCATCTTATGGCAAAGCTGTTGCGCCGCCTTAAAATCGCCTTGCCGGATGAATTCTTCTAACTGATCCGTATCGCGGTAGGTAGTTTCGACGAATTTCGAAAGAATTTCCCTGATCGCGTTTTCGTCATTAAAAAGCCCCCATAGCAGAGGGAACTCCGTTTCTATCTTTTCCGATACATCCGGCACTTGCCCCGCCGAGAGAATGGAAAGAAGCGCATTCATTTTAATCGGCTTGGTAATGAACCCGTCGAATCCCTCTTTCAAGGCTTTTTGCTCCGTATAATCGTCATAAGCCGTCATCAACCACACCGGGATGGTCGGGCAACCTTTCCGGATCGCATGCAGAATATCGTATCCGGAAATAGTCATCATATTCATATCCGTAAAAACAATATCAAAAGCGACAGAGCCTTGCATCACCTTCTTCATCTCATCAAGATGGCTACACAGAGTAACTTCATAGCCTTGGCGCGTTAAAAACTCACGGATCATATTGCCCAAAGCCGCATCATCTTCCACAATAAGGACATGACGATAATGCTTCTTCCCGGACGGAACATCGTCCTTACGGGCGCCGGGGGAAAGAGCCTCAGGGTGCATCGGCTCCACTTCCTGCAAAGGAAGTTCAATCGTTACCGTTGTTCCTTTTTCTTTTTTCGATGCAATACCAATCGTTCCTCCCAGGGAATCCACCAACCCTTTGGTCACATACAGACCAAAGCCGGTTCCTTCCGTTCTCAACGTATTATTTATCCGCGAGAAGGGCTTGAATATCTTATCCCGATCTTTTTGATCGATCCCGATGCCCGTATCGGTGATGACAAAAATAAAGCGTCCTTCCTTTTTCACGTCCAGGGTCACCCCGCCTTTAAGGGTATATTTCACCGCATTCGATAATACATTCGACAGTATTTGTTTGAGAATCGTATAATCGGTTTCGACGAATAACGAATCCGGCAGTTGGCTACGGTAAGCGATGCGTATATTTTTCTCTTCGGTGAACGGACGGAACATATCGACAATTTCGTTCAAAATGTCGTTCAATCGGAACCGGCTATTGACTCGCCGGCCCGTATTTTGTTCGAGGCGTGAGAATTCGAGTAAGTTCGTCAGCAGGCTCAGGATATGCTTCCCTGAATTCTGCGCCGAGCGCAACTGTTTCTTGCGGGCGGGCGACGTCTCCTCCATATTCCACAGTTCCATATAGCCCATCATCGAGCTCAGCGGCGTTTTTATATCGTGTGATACCGAAAGTAACAGTTTATGACGGCTTTCCATGAGCTCTTCAGTCAATTGCTTCTCCCGGGCCAGATCCATCCGCGCACGCTGCCCCTTGTTCAGGTCACTGATAATAAAAAAGATGATTGTCATAATCAACAGCAACGATAAGACTCCGGTAATAATGGAAAATACGAATATGCGTTGCGAAAGCCGTCCGCTGTTTTCGATTCCCTTCTGGGCAGTTTTGAGGGTTTGATTATAGAGCTCGGTGATCAACTGCGAAAGTTGCAGCGAAATGTTTTGCTCCGCCAATACCATATCCCGTACCTGCCTTTCAATGCCTTGAATTTTTGAAGAGTAAGTCTTGGACGCTTCTTGGGTGATATTTTTAAGATCGGAATATACCACCGTATCGACCCGCAACTTCATCAGCGTATCTTTCTCCTGTGAAGCTATTTTCAGGGTCGTATCGCCCGGATGCCCCGGGTTAAAGAGCGCCCTTAACCGGCTCCAGAAACCCTTTTTTTCCTGAAGGATAAGCGTGGTGTCCTTCTTGCTGGTTACAATAAGCGAGTCGCGCATCAGGTGGTTGTAATCGTCGATTTTCCGGTCAAGCTCATTTAACGGATTTTGGCCCCTGAACTGCATGGTAAGGCTCCTGACAATCGTATTCTTTTCATCCAACAAATCAAGCATGTTTTCCAACAAAATCTGTTGATCGTTTTGCGATAAGAAATCCCGGATTTGAATCGTTTGGCGATAGATGTCCGCCGAAATCGAATCGTATTGTTGTTGATAAGCGCGGCGCGGGGACCCCAGATAAGCATTAATAATGTGCTGCGCTTCCTGCACCGAAATCATCAGGCGGTTCGTGCGCGAAAGTAATTGATTATATTGCTGTATCTCCTTCTGTTGCTCATCCATATTTCTTTTTAAGGTATACGAATAGATCAATATACCCGCAAAAAAGAGGATGATTACAAAAAATATCAATCCTATTTTTATCCGTATCGTATGCTCAAAAGACGTTGCTGCTGCCATCACCTTTATGATTGAATCATTTTGTACGTCCAAAGATAAATAAAAAGAGGGAAGCAGCAACACAAAAGATACTCTTACCGGGGGCGTCTCCCGGAGCGCGCGCCCTCGGCGAATGACTTATTCCACAACCCGACTGTGGAATGATTCCACAGTTTCCACACCCATTCCACAGTTTCCGGAAAAGAGGCGATTTTTCTCAAATTTATTTATCCGGTTGATTGATTTAGTTTTAAGTACCGATTGACATTCGATGCGTTTTTTTTGTACGGTATTTGGTTATATATCTGCGAAAGCAAGGCTCAACAATGGTTGGTCTTTCGAATAAAAAAGAAATTATTTTATAGTATTCATATTAAAAATTTACGGTTATGAAAAAAGTTATTTTATCTATCACATTGTTCGCAGCGGGGCTGTTCGCAACAAGTACGGCAATTCAGGCAGCCGATGCCATAAACAGTAATTTGGTAGCGATATCGGTACAACAAGATGACGGGTTCACGGATGTGAAATTGGAAGAACTTCCCGAAGCGGTACAAGCGGCGATCAACGCGCTTGCCGGAGAGTACGACGTAAAAACGCTGAAGTATCACGCTGAAAAGCAAGTGACCAAAGTAGAAGCGATTAAAAAAGCCGATCAATCGTCCGAAGTATTGTACTTCGATGCAGAAGGAAAGCAAACGACATGGGAAGAAGCTCCTGAACAAGAAGTAAAAGAAGAAGTGCAGGAACCTTCCGCCGAAATGTCTTCTGTAAGTCAGGATGACGGTTTTGCCGATATCACGTTTGAAAAATTGAATGAAAAAGTTCAAGTTGCGGTACGCACCTTATCGGAAACATACGAACTGAATGCGCTTCAATATAACGCAGAAAAACAGCTGACAAAAGTTGTGGCTACCAACAAGGAAGACAAATCGTCAAAAACTTTCTACTTCAATAATGAAGGTGAAGAAACCACTCTTGACAGCGTTCCGGCCGAAACGGAAACGCAACAAGAAATTGAAGATACTCCATTGCACTAATAAACAATCAACAGAGGCTTACACGATCTTGATATAAATAATTAATTGTGGAACTTTTCTAATCTTCAATTTCAATGAGAGGCTATCTGACGTTTCAGATGGCCTCTCTCTTTTATATATAAAAAAAGCCACCTCACTTTTTATTGTGAGACAGCTTTTTTTCAAAATTAGTTTTAGAAATACCTCTACAGGTCGTTCTTTGGCATAAAGTTCCAGTAATCAAGATTTGTGATAATCTCAACCGTCACTTTCCGGTCGCCTTCCCTTACCTGATTCGATTCACCGGTAGGAGCGTACGAGATTTTCTTACCTACACCTCTCGATTTCAAGATATTCGCCGGGACACCTCTATCCTCCAGAGCCTTAATGACCGCTGCGGCACGGCGTTGCGACAAGCCGATATTATATGCGGCACTGCCCCAAGCATCGGTATATCCGGTCACCAGATATTTCTTGTTGGTATTGGCTTTGAGTATATCGGCAATCTTATCCAGTGTTTCGTAACTTATCGGACGGATATCCGACTTATCAAACTCAAAGTAGATATTGTTGAACAGTTCGCAGATTTCGGTAGACGGCGTTTCAATTACTTCCGCCGGCACTTCCACAATTTTTTCAACAATCTTTTCCACGGGCGGCGCCTGCACGATCTTCTCGACATATTGCACTACCGGGGGGCGTTTCTTGGATCTTCCGCCGATGCGCCAAATCAACCGAACCGTCCCTTGCAGGGAATTGGCTACATTTTGATGCGGCATCAACAGATAGTCCCCTTGAAGACCAATCCCGAAATTATCGCTCAACCAACCGTTCACTCCGGCACCAAACGATATGGGAAACATTTCATTCCGATCGGCACCCTCCTTATTGTACAGGTTCTCGAGCACCCACGACATTTCTTCGGGTAGCGTTCCCTCGGTTCCCTGGTATTTCATGCTAAAATTTTTCTTCATATAGCTTACGCCCACACGAAAGAAAGGATCTACATATTTGGAGTCGAAATATTCACCCAAACGCCACTGGAGACCGGGGCCTACCATAAAGAGCGTTTTCAGTTTATCTTCACCGTTCACGTATTGTTCGGTAAATCCGACATTACCCTGCACGTCGAGGTAGAAGTGAGGGCTAAGCTCGCGGGCGATATACAAGTGCGGGCCTACCACGCTGTGGCGCAGTTGCAGTCCGAGTTTGTAGTTATCGGTCGATTTCTGGAAGTTGGTAAAATCGATACGGCTAAAACCGAATACCGAACCGCCCACGCCGATCTCCCAGGCTCTCTTTGTCTTTCCTTCCTCGTAAGCGCCTTCCGTAACCGTGTCCTGCGCAAAGGCAGGACCGGTGATACAGAATAAACCTAAAAGAAGGATATATGCTAATTTATTTTTTTTCATATTATTCAACTACTTATTTTATATCCGTCGTTTTAAATATAATTTCTCTTGTAAACTGAGCTTGAGAACTGTTAGGAGCTTCAAAGAATTTGAATTCCGCTTTTCCTCCGGCAACGCCATAATATGTATCGAGATCACTCTCTTTCACTTTAACTATTATTTTCAGATTTCCGTTTGCATCGGTTTTCTTACTGCTGCCCCATATCGATCGGTATCCCTCGGATGTATTCATTAAAAATTGAACATACGAGTTAGGCAGAGCATTTGTAACCGTTACTTCAAACAGGACATATCCTGCTTCGGGTGAAGGTATCGGATAGTTCGGATCTTGCACGGGGTCGCTTCCGCCTCCACCCGGATATCCGGGATTCGAAGGATTCGTTAGTTTTTTAAATCCTTTTTCAAAATCTTTCTGATTATTGATCGTCTTATTTGCAGCTGCATATTCAATACACTGATCCAAACTTTTCATGGTAACCGTATAGTTTCCTGAAGTGAAAGTAGGCGTAATATCCCTTTGGAAAATAACGGTTTTAGTAGCACCCGACGTTCCTTTAGCTGTCAAAGTAATAGACTGAGAAGCGTTTTTAGGCCCCGTGTTTCCTTCTATCCAAGGGAAACGCTCATTAATCATATTTCCATTTCTGCTGACAACAATTTCAATGGGTTTATCCAAATTATTTTCAAAAACTCCTTCTACGAAAGGATACCATTCTGAATTAGACGTTGCGGCAACTCTTGGAGATACGGTTTGTAAGTCGGTCCATTTTACTGTAAACGGTGCTGACAGCAACTGTGTGGAATTAACGGGGACATTTTTTGTAACTGTACCGGCACCTTGTTTTTCAGCAGTAACAGTCACAGTGTTATACGCACTTATAGAACGTAATCTCGGAAGAGTCCCGGTATAAGTTCCGTTAGGGCTTTCCACTAAATCAACTGTTACTCTTGAGTTAGCAGGTCCGTATGTAGCTTTAACCGTCATGCCGGGAGTCCCCGACAAGGTGAGTTTGAGATCACAGTCACCGCTAATCGCCAAGACAGGATCGCCGTCAATCGTCACCGGTGTTAGGGTCGGAATGGTAAATGCATTTGCAATCGTACTACAGATAGGATCCGCCCCTTTGGCTTGAACCGTAGGTTTCTGCTCGGTTGCAGCTCTGTCATAGGTTTTGGTAAACGTTTTTCCTTCATTGGAAACGGCCCAGCCCGAACCTTCAACAATACCGTTCGCACTAGAAATCAATGTTCCGCCGACAAACACCTCCACAGGAGCGGCAGCAAACGTAATCACCACCACGTCTTTCTGTTCTCCTTGTACTTGGGTAACAGTCGTTGCGCTTCCCAGTTTAATGTATTTTAAAGCGGGGATGGTAGCCGTTTTGTTCACAACATTGCCGCCCTCGGTGCATTCAATAGCAAGCGGGATATTTTCGTCGCCGCGTTGGATAGTGAAAGTGATGGGTGTCTGGTCGTTTGTAATGTTTCCACTTAAATCGACCCCTTTTCCGGTTACCTTCACCGAAGTTCCAGCCTTTCCTCCGATACGGAGGGTAGCTGAATAAGTTCCTTTCAATGTTCCGTCGGGATTCAACTCGATACATTTGTCTTCGAATTGCAAACCTACCGTAATTCCGTCGCAATGACAGTCGAATAACTCTTCGATAAACTGTTCGATCGTTTTCCCCTCATTACCCGGAAGAGTCGTCCAGTATTGATGCAATACCGATACATCACCACCTTGTAACCATTTAAGAAATTCTTCCCACGTGTTGCCTCCGGTGTAATCGGAACCGTCTTTATTGGTCATTTCTCCCTTATCGACGGCATCTTTCCATAATTCGTAAGCCGATAAGCCGTCTTCTCCTTTCGGGCCACGGGCCGGTTTTTCAGTATTCAGACCATCAATCCACCAGTTGCCGTCCGTACCTATTTCGGGAATTACTTTCCAAGGCTTACCGGTATCTTTTCCATCGATAAACCAGTTGCCGTTATCGCCCAATACAGGAGTAAATCCGTCCTTACCGTCTTTTCCATCTTTCCCGTCGATCCCTTTTGCAGAGACCGTAGTGGCGGTACCATCAATGATCCAGAAATAATCGGGCCCCGGTCCAATCTCAACCGTCGGAGTCTTTCCGTCCTGTCCTCTCGCAGGAACGCCCGTATCTTTGTCGCCAATCCACCAGTTATCATTTTTGATATAAGGAGTAAGTCCGTCTGCGCCATCTTTTCCTTTTAATGAGTTAAAAAATTCGTCTATTGGCGTATTCGGGTCTTTTCCGTATACTTCTTTCCAAAGATCAAATGCCGATAGGCCCGGATCTCCTTTATCACCTTTTTCTCCCTGAGGTCCTTGTGGGAGCGTCATCTCCAAATTATTTTCACACGCAAATAGCAATGAAAACAAAAAGGCAATACTAAAAATCTTAATCAGATTTATTTTCATAATTAATACAATAAAATTATAAATGATTATACTATTTAAAAATCCCTTATTTATCGATATTTCTTTCATCACATCTACATCAAGAGACAATAATGAAATATCGACACGGCAAAAATAGTCATCCTTTTCTTTACATATGAAAACAAAAGGGAAGTGGGGATTTTTTCTACAGTTATCTTTTAAAACGGTTTCAATTCTTACTAATAACGGTAGAAAAGCATCCTTCGCCTTCAAAAAGAAATTTTCCGAAGGTGAAAGAATTTTAAACAGATTCGTATAATTTTAACTATACATTAAAGATTCGGGACAATCAGGCCGTCCAGATTTTCCAGGCTTCCAAAGCCTGGCGTTCGAGCATTTCCGCTCCGTTTTTGACCGTCGCTCCCCGGTCTTTTCCTTTTTTCAGGAACAGTGTTTCCGCTGGATTATACACCAGGTCATACAGTAAATGATGTGGGGTAAGATATTGATACGGAATATCAGGACAGTTATTTACCTGCGGAAATGTTCCTACTGGCGACGCATTTACGATGACTTTATACTCCTCCAATACCCGATCGTTCAAATCGGAATACGTGAGAAGATCCTTTCCGGCCGTCCGTGAAACAGATTGCACCCTCAATCCCAAATCGGCCAACGCGTGCGCCACGGCTTTCGAGGCTCCGCCGGTACCCAATAGGAGGGCTTTGCGGTGGACGGATTTCTCCAAAAGCGGTTCGAGTGATTGTTTAAATCCTACATAATCGGTATTGTAGCCGGTAAGCCGATAGGATTGCGCGCCGGAAGAGGATACCCTTTCGACTCGAATGACATTGACAGCCCCGATTCGTTGTGCCTCGGGTGAAAGCCCGTCGAGCAACGGCAGTACCCTTTCTTTATAAGGGATGGTGACATTCAGTCCCTTTAAAGACCGGTTTTGTTCTATTACTTCACGCAGTTGAAGGATATCTTCGATCTCGAAATTCCGGTATTCCGCATCGATATTCTCCCTTTCAAACTTCTCGGCAAAGAATCGTGCCGAAAAAGAATGTTTGAGTGGAAATCCGATTAATCCGTAAATATCCTTCGCCATTATTTTTCTGCGATATAAAGCGTACATACCCCACCGGTATATCTCTTGAGTCGGACATTGACAAAACCGTTCTTCTCCAGCGTTTTTACCATGCGGTCGCCTTGCGGGAACGCCTTGATGGAAGCCGGAAGATATTCGTAAGCTTGTTTATCGGTCGACATGAGTCGTCCCATAAACGGGATCAGGTATTTGGAATAGATGCCGTAGAGCTGTTTCATCGGAAAGCGCTCCGGGGTGGTCAGTTCCAGAAAAACAAACCGTCCGCCGGGCTTTAACACCCGCCGGATTTCGGTAAAGCCCGCATCGATATCCTCAAAATTCCGCACTCCGAAGGCGACGGTCGCCGCATCGAAATGATTCTCGGGGAACGTCAGAGCCGTACAATCCTGATTTTCGAAACGAATGATGCCCGACAACCCCAACCGTTCGACCTTTTGCTCTCCGATAGCCATCATCTTGTCGGAGATGTCGATGCCCACAATCGACTGCGGACGAAGGATCTTTTGCGCCAAAATCGCAAAGTCGCCGGTTCCCGTGGCGATATCCAAAATAGATTCGGGATGAAGCGGCTCGAGCTTTTGAATGGCATCCCTGCGCCAGGAGTTATCGATACCCAACGACATGAACCGGTTCAACTTATCGTAGGTAGGCGCAATCTCATCGAACATGTGTTGCACCTGCTTCTTTTTGGATTCGGGAGAGTTGTACGGACGAACGTTTTCGGATTGATACGACATGATAAACGCTTAACGGATGTTTTGTTGCAAATAGCCGACGATGTTCTTTTCGATACGCTGCGTCAAGGCATTGGCATCGGCCCGTACGAATTTTTCACCCGTGATGATTTCGTATAATTCGATGTACCGTTCGGAAACGCTCTTGCAATAAGCTTCGGTCATCTCCGGCACTTGCTGCCCGGCCTGCCCTTGGAATCCGTTTTCGATTAACCATTGGCGCACAAACTCTTTGGAGAGTTGCTTCTGCGGCTCGCCTTTTTCAAAACGCTCCCGATAACCCTCGCTGTAAAAGTAACGGGACGAATCGGGCGTATGAATTTCATCGATCAGATAAATCTTTCCGTCTTTTTTACCGAACTCATATTTGGTATCGACCAATATCAATCCTTTTTCGGCGGCGATTTCGGTTCCTCGTTGGAATAATGCATAGGTGTACTGTTCCAATTGCTCGTACTCTTCGCGGCTGACAAGGCCTTGCGCAACGATTTCTTCTTTCGAAATATTCTCATCATGCCCATGCTCGGCTTTTGTCGTGGGCGTAATGATGGGCGAGCCGAACTTCTGATTCTCTTTCAATCCTTCGGGCAAGGCAAGTCCGCAAATCGAGCGGGCGCCCTTCTTATAGTCGCGCCATGCACTGCCGGTAATGTAGCCTCGGATCACCATTTCCACTTTATAGGGTTGGCATTTCACTCCCACCGTAACCATCGGGTCGGGTGAAGCCGTTTTCCAATTAGGAACAATATCGGCCGTAGCGTCGAGGAACTTCGAAGCGATTTGGTTCAACACCTGTCCTTTGTAGGGAATACCCTGAGGAAGGATAACATCGAAAGCCGAAATCCGGTCGGTAGCAATCATCACTAACGTGTCGTTGCCAATACTGTAAACGTCGCGTACTTTGCCGTGATATACTGCGGTTTGTCCGGGAAACTGATAATGGGTTTTTGTTAATGTATTGCTCATAATGTTATTTATTTATTTTGTTGTTACATAAAATTGCACAAAGGAGTCTCAGAGTTTCACAGAGACAGTCGCCGGTCTACAGTCTACAGTCACTTTCATACCTCTTACTTCTTACTTCTTACTTCTTACTTCATACCACATACTTCATACCTCATACCTCATACCTCTTCTCCTTGCTCATCTTTCTCATACGCCTCGACAATACGTTGCACCAATTTATGCCGAACGATATCCTTTTTGCCGAACTCGATGACGCCGATGCCCTTGATCTTTTTGAGCACCCGCATGGCATGGATCAATCCCGACTGTTGCGAACGGGGCAGATCGATTTGCGTAATATCGCCGGTAACAATCATTTTCGCACTCATTCCGAGGCGGGTAAGGAACATTTTTATCTGCGGTTTGGTGGTATTCTGAGCTTCGTCGAGGATGATTACCGCATCATTCAACGTCCGCCCCCGCATAAAGGCCAACGGGGCAATCTGTATGACTTTGTTCTCGATATATTCTTTCAGCTTTAGCGGTGGTATCATATCTTCGAGAGCGTCATACAACGGCTGGAGATACGGATCGATTTTATCCTTCATATCACCCGGAAGGAAGCCCAGCTTTTCGCCGGCTTCGACCGCGGGACGGCTTAGAATGATTTTCCGTACCTGTTTATTTTTCAACGCCCGTACGGCCAAAGCGATGGCGGTATAAGTCTTTCCCGACCCCGCCGGCCCGATGGCAAATACCAGATCGTTTTCGTCGAACGCCTCGACCAGTTTCTTTTGGTTTGCCGTGCGGGCAAGGATGGGTTTTCCGTTCAATCCGTGAATGATGAGATTATTCACGACCGCAATCGCCGGCGCTTTCCCTTTTACGAGCTCCAGAATATGCTCTTCGGTCAGGACATTCATTTCGATACTGAATTGCTCCAACTCGCGGATGGTCTTTTCGAAGTTGTCCAGTTCCTCTTCATCACCGATGATCTTCATCACATGACCGCGTGCAACAATGCGCAACTTCGGAAACAACGTTTTCAGAAGTTGGATATTGTTGTTATTCACACCATAAAAAACAACCGGATCCACATTTTCGAGAATAATCACCCGTTCAATCATCGGCCGCTTTTTAAGAAGTTGAGCGTATATTGAAACGAACCGCTCTCGCTATTTTCAATAAAATTGATGAAAGCATTATTTACCAACCGGTTTCCGCCGGGTGTAGGGTAATTGCCTGAGAAATACCAATCGCCGTTGTTATTCGGACACGCCCGGTGCAAGTCGCCGATGCTTTGGTACACTATTTTCACCTCCGTCCCGATATCCTCCGTCGTCAGCATCTGCGCAATCTTGTCGGAGATTTCTTCGTCGGTAAACGGGGCGTAAATTTCTTTTACATAGTTGACAATCTCTTCTTTCTTCTTGTGGCGCTGCGCAATCGACTTCTCATAAACCCGATTGATAACCTGCTGCTGGCCCCGTTCCTGCAACAAGGCAATGGCTGCCCTGAAAGCGATAAACTCACTCATGCGCGACATGTCGATGCCGTAACAGTCGGGGTAGCGTATTTGAGGCGACGAAGAGACGACGATGATCTTTTTGGGTTCGAGGCGGGAAAGAATTTTGATGATGCTTTGCTTCAAAGTCGTTCCCCTGACAATGCTATCGTCGATGATGACCAGATTGTCTTTTTTAGGGCGGAGCGAGCCGTACGTTACATCGTACACGTGCGCCGCCAGATCGTTGCGCGAATTACCTTCGGCGATGAACGTGCGCAGCTTGATATCTTTGATGGCCACCTTCTCCGAGCGCACCCTTTTCGACAGGATTCGCTCTATTTCTTCTTGATTCAACTGATTTCCTTTTTCAAAAAGAAGCGCCGCCTTTTGGCGATTGAAATGGCTTTCGAGACCTTCCAACATGCCGAAATAAGCGACTTCGGCCGTGTTGGGGATAAACGAGAAGACGGTGTTGTCGAGATCACCGTCGATGGCGCCGAGGATTTTAGGCACCAGCAACTCGCCGAGTTTTTTGCGTTCGGTATAAATATCTTCGTCCGACCCTCGGGAAAAATAAATGCGCTCGAACGAACAGGGAGTGATCTTGGGCTTCTTTTCGAGGATTTGGGCGGTAGAGACGGTGCCGTTTTTCTTTACGATAAGCGCCTGACCCGGTTCCAACTCATGGACATCGTCCTTCTTCAAATTGAAAGCGGTTTGGATGACGGGCCGTTCGGAAGCCACCACGGCAATTTCGTCGTCGGCATAATAAAAAGCCGAACGGATACCCCACGGGTCACGCATTGTGAAAGCGTCGCCGGAACCAATAATTCCGCACAGCGCATAACCTCCGTCCCAGCCTTTGGCGGCACGCCGAAGCAGGAAAGGAATATCAAGGCGGTCTTCGATGAGCAGGCTCTTTTCGTGCCCGTCCATATCGGTTTGCTCGAGATGATCGTATTGATATTGCACCTCACGATCGAGGTAATGCCCTAACGATTCCAACATGACAAACGTATCGGCGAAATCGCGGGGATGCTGCCCTTCGCGCACCAGTTGTTCGAACATTTCATCGACATTGGTCATATTGAAGTTTCCGGCAAGCGCCAGGCTGCGCGAGGCCCAGTTGTTGCGCCTCAATAACGGATGGACGTATTTCAATCCCCGCTTGCCGGTAGTACTGTAGCGCAAGTGCCCGAGCAGCAATTCGGCGGCGAAAGGAACGGACTTCTCCGCAAAGTCCGGGTCATGGAGTTGTTCGGCAGAATAAGGCTTGAAGGCATCATGCACCGCTTCGAAGATTTCGGAGATAGCCCCCGACCCTTCGGCCCTTTCACGGAAGATAAATTCGTTGCCGGGCGCCGCGTTTAATTTTACGGCCGCCAGTCCGGCGCCTTCCTGTCCGCGGTTATGTTGTTTCTCCATCAATAAATACAGTTTATTGAGTCCGTATTGCCACGTACCGTATTTGCGGAAATAATAATCGAGGGGTTTTAGTAAGCGGATCAACGCGATACCGCATTCATGCTTAATGTTATCTGTCATCTTCTGTAATTAAGGTGCAAATTTAATCCTATTTATAGAAAAATCCGCTATGTTCGGGATTAAAAAATAAAAAATGAAGGAGGAGCGATGAAGGATGAACGATGGAGAGTGGATGGGAAGCCGTCTTGTCCCCGCTTTTAATCCTTCATTAGATCGTTATACAATTCATGGAGCCGTTTTCTGAGATGAACCACGGCATAATGCTTGCGGGATAATAAGGTATTGACGGGTACTCCTGTATTCTTCGATATTTCCTTAACCGGAATGCCTTCCAGTTCCGTCAATATAAATACTTGCCGTTGTTCCGCAGGTAATTCGGAAAGCGCATTTTCCAATTCAACCCACACGAGGGAGCGTAAGTACTGCGTTTCGGGCGAAGGGTTGGCTTCTTCCTCACCATCGAATAAGATATCCGAAAAGTCGGATGCTATTTTATCATTTTCTTCATTATCCGTATAAAAGGGCAATCCGGTTTCACGCTTTTTGGAATAATAGTTGACGATTCTATTGCGAGTAACCCGGTAGAGCCATGCCGACATGTGCTCAATGGAGTCAATGGAATCATCGGCCGTTTTGGCCAACTGATAAAAAACATCTTGCAAAATATCTTCGACATCGTACTTGTTTACCCCTCGTCCTCGCATGAATAATTTGAGCCGTTTTTGGTATTTTGTGAATAAGTCGCCTACATTACAACGGCTTGGTGTGGGCGGCGCCTTGCTAATCGTCGGTTTTGTTTTCATAAGGAAAACCCCATCTATGGTCATGCCCGGAACGCCACTTTCCGATAAACTCTTTTCGTTCGCCGGGTGTCATTCTCATCCATCGTTGATGAATAGGATTGCCGGAATTTCTCATCACTCCTACTCTTCTTCCAAAAAATATCCGGGAAAGCAATAACAGTCCCAATGCTTGCCAGAAATTCACGGGCGGTAATCCGAAAACAGCCGGCATTAACCAATTCCACAATAGCATAACGGCGAAGCTAAAGCCAGCTATGATGAACGTTGCCGCTATCGTCTTTCCCCAATAAGATTCTCTTCTTTTCATCTTTATTTCATTTACTTATTTAACAATATCGATCTATCAGTTTTATTGCCCCGGTTGGACAAATATTGACACATCTTGCACATTCCATGCAGTTTTCGGGACGATTGATAAAGGTCATTTTTTTGCCCTGAATAACCGCTGTTTCTAATGCGTTATGCGGACAAATCCGGACACATAAGCCACAATTCACACATTTATCTTCTTCAATGTCCGCCACATACTTATTTTTTCTCCAAAACATTTTCGTAAAATTAGAATTATCCTCTTTGAGGAACTATCGTTGTCTATTCACTCAACTTTCGCATGTAAAATTAGAATGTATGCAACTAAATTATCTGATTTGCGAAATTTGAATCTATTAGAATAGACAGATGAGGAAGGAAAAAAAAGCGAGGACACCGGCTTCAAACGGCATCCCCGCTTATGGGATATGCTAATTATTTCTATTTCTTGTCTTCTTTCTTTTTATGTGTCCCGAGATCGACGATGATGCGGGCGTTTTTGTATTCGGAATAAAAAGGCGTCCCGTCATAGCGTTTCATCAGGTTATCGAGGATGTAAACGATTCCGCGCAAGTCGGCGAGGCACTCGGAGAGCGCTTCTTTGGTCGTTTTCCGTTCTACGACCAGTTCACGCGGTTCGGGTAGCGTGGCCTTGTACGCATCGATAAAGGTTTTCGCAGCAGTCACATTTTCAAGGGTTATGTCATAATCGACGAGCTTTTCCTGATACTTCACCAATAAAGCATAGAGATTGTCCAACAAGTCGGCCAAGTCGCCGTATTTCATTTTATTCATCATCCCCTTGCTTACACTCAACTGACGGTGAAGGAGCATATCATTAGTATCGAGGCCGATCACGCTGGCGGGTTTGACCAGCTTGACGATCTCCGCGATAACCTTCTGGCGGGCGTTAATCTTGTCGGTGGTCGATCCGGTTATATCCGTGGTGACTTCGGTTGAAAGCGTATCTGCCCGTTCGGCGGTCGTATCGAGGTTGGTCACTTCTTGCGTCATGCGTACGTTCTTTTCCCATTCGGATTGGTGGTTGTGTAAAGTGCGACGAGCCACACCAATCATGTTTAAAAAATTTCGATCAACTATTCTCATTTCTTTAGATATTTTATTTATGAATTGATTTGCGACCGAAAGTTACGAAACTCTTTTTTTATCTACAAAATAAAAAAATCCTCATTTTTAACTAATTTAGCCGTGCCCGGGTATGTTTAGCCCTATTTATGATTACGAGGAGGTTATGGGCTTATTTATTGAACTATTTTAAACTTGTTAAAAGGCTTTTTTCCACTCCGATGAGAATTTTTTTGAGTTGTTTGATCGATTTCCACCGGAGACAAGTCGATTTCCGCCTCCTCCCAAGAGCATTCCGAGCGCAACCAAAAGCATTCCTTTCACGACCAACGGCTTTCCGCTCTCGACCAACGGCTTTCCGCCTTTGACAAGTGGTTTTCCGAGCGCATCAAAGAGTTTTCCGCACCCTGAAAACGAATTTCCGCATCCTCCGCACCCATTTCCACTCCCGACAAGCGGATTTCCGGACTCGACGATCGAATTTCCGGACTCGGCGGGACTGTTTCCGCACCCATCCCATCCATTTCCATAGCCGACAACAGGACTTCCGCACCCACTCATCGTTCCGCATCAGCCGGCAAGTCATTTTCCACGCTCTTTGGGCGTTCCGCATTACGCTATAAGCCCACGGCATAAGCCGGTGACCTCTTTTCCAGACGCTGCGGGGCGTTCGCATCATCCGTAAGGGCATTTTCCGCACCCGATGCGTTTTCCGTAGGACTTCCAACGCCACGGGATGAAGAAGATGGAAGAAGATGGAGGAAAATCGGTCCGCAGACATTATCTTTGCATATCGCGAAAACAATAAATGAAATGATGAATTGGGAACAGTTACTTTCCACGCAACGACTCGGGTTGGAAAAATACCAGGGCGCTCAAAAACAGGAGCGCACCGAATACCAACGGGATTACGACCGGCTGATTTTTTCGTCGCCTTTCCGGCGCATGCAGAACAAAACACAGGTTTTTCCTCTTCCCGGAAGCGTATTTGTACATAACCGGCTGACCCATACCCTCGAAGTATCGAGCGTGGGGCGTTCGTTAGGCGAAAGTGTGGGGCGCGAACTCCGGCGCAGGCATCCGGCATCGAAAGCGCACGTCAGTGAAATAGGCGCGATTGTGTCGGCCGCTTGTCTCGCGCACGACATGGGTAACCCGCCCTTCGGACACTCCGGCGAAACCGCCATCTCCACTTTTTTCTCCGAAGGCAAGGGAAAAGTCCTGGAGCAGGATATAAAAGAAAGCGGCGCCCGGTGGTCGGACTTCACCTGCTTCGAAGGCAACGCCAATGCCTTGCGCCTGCTGATGCACCGTTTCCGCGGACGACGCGAAGGCGGCTTCGTCATGACCTACTCCACGCTCGCTTCGATCGTCAAATATCCCTATTCGTCGGAACTAAGCGGGGGAAAGAACAAGTTCGGCTTTTTCGCTTCCGAAGAAACCGATTATAGCCTCATTGCGCACGAGTTGGGCATTCCCCTCCTGAACGAAAATCCCCGCCGGTTCGCCCGCCATCCGCTCGTTTATTTAGTGGAGGCCGCCGACGATATCTGTTATCAGGTGATGGACATAGAAGATGCGCACAAACTGCATTTGATTACGACCGATAAAGCCATCGAGTTGCTGTTGGGCTTTTTCGACGGAGAACGACGCGACCGCCGCACGAAAAACCTTTCCTTGGTGAGCGACATCAATGAACAAATCGCTTATCTGCGGGCGAGTGTGATCGGGATGTTGGTGGACGAATGCGCCCAAATTTTCCTCCGTGAAGAAGAAGCCATTTTGGCGGGAACGTTCCGGGGAACACTCATCAAGCGATTGTCGGAAAAAACGCGCATCGCCTACAACACGTGTTCCGACTTTGCCGTCAAGCACATTTACCGCTCGCGGGATGTGCTCGACGTGGAAATTGCCGGATACCGCATTATCGGTTTCCTGCTCGAAATATTTACCGACGCTATCCTCAACCCCTCGCACGCATACTCGAGGCTTTTGTTGGAACGCATTCCGAAACAATACGAAACCGATGCTCCGGATTTGTACGGCAAAGTGCAATCCGTCCTCGACTATGTGTCGGGCATGACGGATGTCTATGCATTGGATTTATATCGAAAAATTACAGGAATGGGACTCCCGATCACCTGAAAAGGGCCTCGAAAAGGTCGAAAAAAAATATTTATTGTTTTTTATTTAAAACTATTTGGTGTATTTGGATTTCTTTTTTTATATTTGCGACGTGGTTTTTTCATAATAGTATTAGATTTAAGGTTAACAAGTCTGGCAGGGTGTCGCGATGACATTCTGCCATTTTTTTATAACCTCAAGAGTTAAAATCACAGTCAACGATATTGAATCGCTACGATAGCAACGATGGATTATTTATCACGATAGATTATTTTTTTATCTTTGCGAATCCATGCAACTTTTGTTGCTCTATATAATAAAAAGCTTTTTCACCGATGAAAAAATCATCTGTCACACTTGTTCCCTATGGAGGCTTGGCAAACCGTATGAGAGCCGTCGACGCTCTCATCGGCCTGATGCGCGACACCGACATAAAAGCTTCCGTGATCTGGTTTCAGGACAACGGATTGAATTGTTCGTTCGAGCAATTGTTTCATCCGTTAGACATTCCTCGATTGACCTGGCGAAATGCCCGTCCGGCAGATTATATCCTGCATGACCGCCCCCGCAAGAAGAACTTTTTCATTCCGAAATTCTTCGAGGGCATCCGTTTCAACAGTTGCCTGCATGAGGATGAAGTGACCCAACGCTTTTTCGCCCATTTCGACTTTCGCGCCTGGGTGCAGTCGCATCGGCGATGTTACCTCTCGGCTTGTTTTCAGTTTTATCCCGGCGACCTGCAGAACCCGTTCGCCTCGTTTGTACCTGTTCCCGCCTTACAGGAACAAATCGATGAACGGTGCCTCGATTTTTCGGACTATACCGTGGGCATTCACATCCGCCGCACCGATAATGTCGTTTCCATCCGCGAAAGCCCCACGGAGTTATTTATCCGCCGGATGCAGGAAGAAATACAACATCATCCCGACGTGCGCTTTTACGTGGCTTCCGATTCGGTGCAGGAAAAAAGAACCCTCTCGGGCATCTTCGGCGACCGCATCATCACCGCTTCACAACCCGTCTCCCGCTCTACGGTGGAAGGAATGCAGGATGCCGTGGTAGAACTATACACCCTGTCGCGTACGCAAAAGATCATCGGTTCGCATTACAGTTCTTTTTCCGAAATAGCGGCGGAAATAGGAAAAATCTCATACGAAAAAATAATACGGGGCAGCTAAAGCCTGCCTGCACGGAGCCTTGGATACCTGTGCCGGCAGAAGATCCGGATTTCCGAATCGCTCTTTGGTCTATCGTCTTTTGTCTTTTGTCTTCAAAAAAATGTATCTTTGTGTCTTGTATGCAATATGAACTTTTTCAGACGGAACGATTTTCATTTTTCAGCCTCAGCAGCGGTAGTTGCGGTAACTGTTATTATTTAGGCAATTCCCATTACGGATTGCTGCTCGATGCCGGTATCGGCCCCCGTGTGATTAAAAAACGGCTGGCCGAATATGGAGTCGATTTGTCCTCTATCCGGGCGCTACTTATCACTCACGATCATTTCGACCATATTAAATCGGCCGGATATCTGGGCGAGAAACTGCATATCCCCGTCTATGCCACCCGTAAAGTGCACCGGGGCATCGCCAATAACACGTTCGTGAAACCTTTCCTCAACGGGTCGAGAAGATATATCGAAAAAGGAAAGGTCTTCCGCATCGAGGATTTCAGGATCACCCCTTTCAGCGTGCCGCACGACAGCACCGAAAACGTGGGCTATTATTTTGAGTTCGGCAACCATGCACTGACTCTTGCGACCGACGTGGGGGCGATTACCGATGAGGTGGCCTATTATATATGTAAGGCAAACCATCTCATCATCGAAAGCAATTACGACGAAACCATGCTGCGCAACGGCCGCTATCCCTACGAACTCAAGCGCCGCATCACCTCCGGTACGGGACATTTGAGCAACCGACAAACGGCCGAGTTCCTCGCCAACAACTACGGAGCGCATCTGCGCAACATCTGGCTTTGCCACCTCAGCGGCGACAACAACAATCCCGACGTGGCTTATCAAACCGTTTTCGACAATCTCACTTCCAAAGGTATCGAGGTGGGCAAGCAGGTCTCGCTACAGGTATTGCGCCGGAATATATTATCGTCTAAAATAGATTTTTAATCGACTGCCTTATGCCTGCACCTGTTTTGCTCTTCACCTATAACCGCCCCCTGCATACGCAACGCACACTCGAAGCCTTACGCAATAACAGGCTATGCAACGAGAGCGAATTATTTATTTTTTCGGACGGTTATAAGGGCGAAGAGGACAAGGCGGATGTGGAAGAGGTGCGGCGCATTATCCTCGGGTTCGACGGAGCCGGGCAAGTACACCTACTCGAAAACGACCGGAACAAAGGCCTTGCGGCGAACATTATCGACGGCGTCACTCGCGTGGTCAACGACTACGGAAAGGTGATTGTATTGGAAGACGACCTGATTACGTCGCCTTACTTCCTTTCTTTTATGAACGAAGCGCTCGACCGCTTCGAAGAAGAGGAGCAAATCGGCCACATACAGGGATATTGCTATCCGCTGCCCGCCTTGCCCGATGCGTTCCTTATCCGATGGACGGGCAGTTGGGGATGGGCCACATGGAAAAGGGCCTGGCAGCATTTTAATCCCGACGGCCGGTTTTTATTGCAGCAGATCGAAAGCCGCGGCTTGGCACGCACCTTCGACTTTAACGGGACGTACCCTTACACCCGCATGCTCCGGCGGCAGGTAAACGGAGAAAACGACTCGTGGGCGATTCGCTGGAACGCATCGCTCTTTCTGAAAGGAATCCTTTCGCTGAATGCCGGCAAGTCGCTGGTACAGAATATCGGATTGGATGGCAGCGGCACGCACAGCGGCGGCGACAACGTGTATAAGACCGACTTATATGCCGGCAAACCGATCATCCGCATTCCTTCCATCCGCGAAGACGAATCTGCACGGCGTGCGTTCGAACAATATTATATCAAGACGAACTCTTTTTGGGCAAAAGTAAAAAGGCGGTTAAAGCGCTATTTGAAAAGATGAAAGTCCTTCTGATAAGCACATACGACACCTACGGCGGAGCAGCCATTGCGGCTTCGAGACTGATGGACGCTCTCATCGGCGAAGGTGTCGATGCGCGCATGTTGGTGCGCGATAAACGCTCCGGCAACAACCGCGTGACGCCGCTCGGCAGCGCGCTCGGCAATAAATGGAATTTCGCCGCCGAACGCGGGGGCATTTATCTGCATAACCGTTTTTCAAAGCGATACCTGTTTGATGTGTCCACAGCGACTACCGGCGTTTCGGTTACAAAACTACCGGCGTTTGCACAAGCCGACGTCATCCATTTGCATTGGATTAACCAGGGGATGTTGTCGGTAAGGGAAATCGGGCGCATCCTGGCTTCCGGCAAAAAGGTCGTCTGGACGATGCACGATATGTGGCCTTTCACCGGCATCTGCCACCACGCGCGCGACTGTCGCCGTTATGAGGCGGAGTGCGGCGACTGTCCTTACTTACAGTGCCGGGGACGGCAGGATGTTTCGCATCGCGTATTCCGCCGTAAAACAAAGGCGTATGCTTCAGGAGACCTCGCTTTTGCGGCTTGCAGCCAATGGCTCGCCGCATTGGCCGGAAAAAGCCCCCTCACCCGCGGGCATACGGTCCTTTCCATTCCGAATCCGATTGATACGGCTGCTTATAGTCCGGAAAACAAGGCGGAAATACGCCAACGATGGGGCTTACCCCACGATAAGAAGATCGTATTGTTCGCCGCCGTAAAAACATCCGACAAACGCAAAGGCACCGATTATTTGCTCGAAGCGAGCCGGTTGCTGGCACAAGAATACAAGGAGCAACTTTTCTTTTTGATTGCCGGCAATGACGGCGGCGAAATCGAGCGGCAGTTACCCTTTCCGGCAAAAAGCACCGGATTCGTGCCGCCGCATCAAATGCCCGGCATCTATAATGCGGCGGATGTGTTCATCACGCCTTCCTTGCAGGAAAACCTGCCGAATACGCTGATGGAGTCCATGGCTTGCGGTACGCCTTGTGTGGGATTCCGCATCGGCGGCATTCCCGAAATGATCGATCACCGCCAAAACGGATATGTAGCCGATTACCGCAACGCGGCCGACTTTGCCGAAGGTATCCGGTGGGTGCTCTTTGAGGCCGATTATGCTCAATTGCAACAGAATGCCCGCCGCAAAGTGCTCAAGGAGTACGACCGGCCGGTCGTCGCCCAAACATACATCTCGTTATATCAACAATTATTGGACAAATGAAATCATTATCCGTCATTACCGTTACCTACAATGCCGAAGCGACGTTGGAACGCACCTTGCGAAGTGTCGGCGAACAAACATATCCGCCTATCGAGCACATTCTGGTCGACGGCGGCTCGAAAGACGGCACTCTCGACCTCATCCGCCGCTACGACAATCCCCGCATGCGATGGGTGAGCGAACTCGACAACGGTCTCTATGATGCGATGAATAAAGGGGCGGCTATGGCTTTGGGCGACTATCTGTGTTTCCTGAATGCGGGCGACGCTTTTTTCTCTTCCGATACGGTCGAAAGAATGATGAGCCCGACGGTACAGAACACTTCGCCCGATATCCTATATGGCGAAACGGCTATTGTGGACGACCAAGGTGCGTTTTTGCACATGCGGCGTTTAAAAGCGCCCGGCAAGCTCACCTGGAAAAGTTTTAAACAGGGGATGCTGGTTTGCCATCAGGCGTTTATGGTGAAGCGCTCGCTTTTCGAACCGTACGATTTGGCGTATCGTTTTTCGGCCGATGTGGATTGGTGCATCCGCATGATGAAGAAATCCACCGTTATTTATAACACCCGCAAGACGCTCATCCATTATTTAAACGAGGGGATGACGACTCGCAACCGAAAAGCTTCTCTTCGGGAGCGTTACCGCATCATGGCGCGGCATTACGGGCATGCCTCCACCCTATTGCATCATATTTGGTTTATGATAAGGGCTGTTATCCATCCGGAAAAATAGGCCCCAACGGTTGCCTGTTTCAGGGAAAAGGAATAAAGCCATTCAGGTTCCGAACTATATATGGCATCATTGGAGGAAGTATTTATTATTGTCCGCCTCCATTCTCAAACAAAAGTTGTACCCGGACAAAAAGTCGCTTTCGAAGAAATTATCAATAAAATAAAAACCCTTGAATAGACGCAAGTTAAAAATTGAAGAATTAAATCGGTTGAGCATTGACGCATTTCGCTCAGCCGGAAAGATTCCGCTCGTTGTAGTACTCGACAACGTCCGCAGCCGCAATAATATCGGTTCGGTTTTCCGTACGTCCGACGCTTTTCGCGTGAAGGAGATCGTCCTTTGCGGCATAACCGGCACTCCGCCGGATCCCGAAATACATAAAACCGCCTTAGGGGCCGAAGACTCGGTCGGTTGGCGATATGCCGGGGATACGTTATCGGCTGTGCACGAGTTAAAGGAGCAGGGATACGAGGTATGGAGCATCGAGCAGGCGCAAAACAGTGTCTCATTGGACACATTCGTTCCCCAAAAAGAGCATTTCTATGCGATTGTGCTCGGGCATGAGGTGCACGGCGTGCAGCAGGAAGTGATCGATGCTTCCGACGGTTGTCTCGAAATTCCCCAGTTCGGAACCAAACATTCCCTCAATGTGTCCGTTACCGCGGGCATTGTCATTTGGGACTTTTTCAACGCTCTTCGATAATATCGGGCGAAGCCCTATCGTTCCGAAGGTAGCTATTGCCGAAGGCGTGTTATCGCGGAGCCCTATCCCCGTCCCATTTCTTCCGATCGTTTTCGCGCGGCTTCCAGCATTTCATCAGCCGTTTCCGCGAGACGGTGGTCACGGAAATAGTCGAGTCCCGCTTGAGTCGTTCCGCCTTTGCTGCTGATAGCGCCGATAAGTTCTTCGAGGGTCTGCGACCGGCATCCTTCGGAATAATAGCGCAGCGTTCCTTCGGATAATTCCAACACTAACGCATCGAGTACGGTTTCCGGCAAATCGAAGGCACGTATTTTATCTTTAAAGGCTTTAAGATAGGCTAACAGGAATGCCGGGCCGCTACCGAATACGGCCGTAAACAAGTCGAATTGATCCTCTTCCAGCCGGACGACTTTTCCTAACGAGGCGAGTGTATGGTACACGGCTTGCACCTTTTCGTCGTCAGGCCGATTAGTGGCAAAAGCCGTCACCGACTTGCGGTAAGCCACCGCCATATTGGGCATGATGCGTACAAGAGTTGCACTCTTGTCTAAATACCGCTCGATAAATGCGATGCTTTTGCCGGCTACCGGCGAAACAAAGACTTTGTCGGTGTAAGGAAAGGATTGCAATTGTTGCAATATGCCCGATAAATCCTGAGGCTTAATGGTCAGCCAGATGACATCGGAAAATGCGAGCAAATCTTCGAGTCGGGCGAAAAAAGGGAGGCCGGCCTGTTTATCGTTGCGGGCGAAATAGCCGAAGCGCAGGGCCTCCTCCTCTCTCAATCCTTCGTAAATAGCGTTTGCCAGATGGCCGAAACCGATAAATCCGTGATTCATTTTCTTTTGAATTTAGTAAACGGAATGTCGCCTTTAAGGGCATTGACCAGATAGTCGGCGCGTTGGCCGTTCACAATCCACATTTCCACGCCATGCGCCAGGCAGGTCTCCGCCGCATGGATTTTCGAGGCCATGCCGCCGGTGCCCAAGGTCGATTGTTTTTCTTCGATATAATCTTTCACCGAATGGGTATCGGAAACCTCCTCGATAAGACGGGCTTCGGAAAAGAGATGCGGATTGTGGTCGAATATGCCGTCGATATCCGATACGAGAATCAACAAATCGGCTTCGATGATGACCGATACGAGCGACGACAAACGGTCGTTATCGCCGAGCACAATCTCTTCGACAGCCACCGTATCGTTTTCGTTGACGACGGGGATATAGCCCACCTCCCACAGTTTTCGGATGGTGTTACGCGTATTCCTGTTAGCCATATCGTTCTCGAAATCACGGTAAGTCATTAATATCTGTGCGATGTTCAGCCCGAATGTCCCGAACACGGTATCGTATATCTCCATGAGCTTGGTCTGTCCGATAGCCGACATAGCCTGCTTGGATTCGACCTTCTTACTGAAACCGTTGATTTCCACAAATTGGCGCGCGGTAGCGATGGCTCCGGACGAGACGATTACGATGTCGTATGTTTGTCTCAGGGCAACGATCTGCCGCGCCAGACTTTCGATCACGGCGAATGAGATACGGTTTGTCCCGGCCGTAAGTGTCGATGTCCCTATTTTTATAACGAGTTTCTTTTTCATTCAAGATTGTCCATTATCAATTGTGCATTTGTCCATTAAATCCTCGTATGTCCGTTGCCGTACACAAACCATTTATTGGTGACCAATTCCTGAGCGCCGAGAGGGCCCCGGAAGTGCAGTTTCTGTGTGCTGATGGCGATTTCGGCCCCCACGCCGAACTGTCCGCCGTCGGTAAAGCGCGTGGAAGCATTATGATATACCGCCGCACAATCGACTTGCTGCATGAACGCGTCGGCTTGTTCCCCACGGTTGGTAACGATGGCTGCCGAATGCCCGCCCGAATACCGGTTGATGGTTTCGATCGCATCCTGTGTGTCGGAAGCGGTGGCAATATACAATCGGGGCGATAAAAACTCCTGCGACAACACCCCGGCATCCGTCTCCTGCGCAATGGCCGGATAAAGGCGGTGAACGGCGGCATCTCCGGTAACGTGAATGCCTTTTTCCGTGAGGGCATCCATCAGGGTGGCGAGTTTGGCGCTTATATCCGGCAGTTGTTCATCAATCAACACTTTGTCCAATGCATTGCAAACGCTTACGCGGCTCTTCCCGTTCAGGACAATATCAATGACCATCCTCCAATCACAATCCCGGTCGGCAAAGAGAAAGTTATTCCCCCTGCCGCTGATGAGTAACGGAATCGACGTATTTTCCCGTACAAAGCGGATCAAACCTTCTCCACCTCGCGGAATAATGAGATCGATATGCCGGCTGTTTTCGCGTATAAGGCGTTGCGTTTCGTCATGCGACAGATCGAGATACGTGATATAATTCTCATCGATATGCTCTTCGACAAGCGCTTCCCGCCACAATGCGGCAAGCTGAAGGTTCGTATGTCTCGCTTCTTTTCCTCCTTTCAGCAAAATGCGATTGCCGGCTTTAAAGGCGGTTGCCGCGGCTTCGATGGTCACGTCGGGACGGGATTCGTAAATAATGAGGATGGTACCGAACGGAACCGTACGGTTTTCGATGCGCAATCCGTCTTCACGGGTAAACGCATACAGCACTTTTCCCTCCGGATCGGGCAAAGCCGCCACCTGCCGTAACGATTCGGCCATGGATGCGATTTTCCGTTCGTCCGTTGTCAAGCGGTCTTTCATCGAAGCGTTCCTATCGGGATACGCCTCCCGGTCACGCCCGTTTGCCTCGATAATCTCTCCGGAGCGTTGCTCCAATTTTTCCGCCAACTTCAGCAGAATCGTATTTTTTTGAGAAGTTGTGAACATTATAGAAAATTTTATTTGTAATCGGATTACAAATGTAGCAATTTATCATTAAAAATTCATTTCCTCCTTGTTTTAGTACCTATTTTTGGTAACTTTCTTCTATAAATTCCCC
>DHOU01000012.1 GCA_002409745.1 Bacteroidales bacterium UBA5382 | reverse complement strand
AAAATGCGGGAATTTCAGTTATTAAATTCACTATTGCTATATTTAATAATAAACATCTCATCTCTAATCAAGCATCCACTAATAAAAGCGTATGAATAAATTATGCTTTCTATTATTTTTTCAAATACAACAAAATCGGTATTGCATTTACATTCGATTGCGATATATTTCTGTTTGTCAATATCAAAATCGAAAAAACCTATTTCATTTTCGCTGAGTTTAACATTTATATATCCTGCGGCTCTAAATATACTCCCAAATTTCATGGATTTCCCTAGTAGATAATGCAAAGGAGCTTTTGAAAATTTGCTTAGAGGTAAGATAGCTCTAAAAAAGCCTTTTGTTTGCTTAAATGTGTTTGTCTCAATTTCCCATAACTCACCTTCTGTGCTAAATCCTTTATCTATTTTTATGGAAATACTTCCAATCCCATTTTCAACAATGAATAAATTGTCATTGCATTCTATTTTGAAAGGCTTTTGAAATCCATAGCTTGAATTTTGATATTGGATAGGAGATTCGCAATTTAAAATGGAGTCAGTAGAAAACTTAAGGCATCTTTTTGCTTTTTGAAATTCTATTGTAAGACCATTTATAGTTGGAATATTGGATTGAATCTTGCCTGTTTTTCTCTCATTTAGGTTTTTTATAAAAGAAATTGTTTCATTTATGTTTATATTCTCAGCAGATTCTCTTAATTTATCTAATTTATTCATCCTTACTTGTATATATTAAATTATGCAAAGTTAGTCATTTGAATCTAAAGTATAAATTCAAGTCATTCATCTTTTCTTCTTTTATAGTCCTTTACCCTTTTCGACATAGACAACCCGCCCCATTTCCTTATCGTAAAAGTACTGATTGTGGGTAAATTCAGGCATATCATCTTTCGGCAACTCATATTTATTTTCAATCCGATTGGAGAGAACTTTCATATCCTCATTAACCTTTTGATTCGTGATTTTGGCATAAAGTTGTGTTGTCTTAATTGATTGATGTCCCATCATTTTGGGGAGTTTTTTTATCGTAAATTACTGTTAGGTATTAGGCAAAGATTTGAATTTTTCTATTTCATTCGTTTTTTACTGCAAGGTGCAAGTATCTATATATAGATAGCTTGCACCTTGCAGTAAATTTTAAAACATTATTTATCAAATGGTTTGGATATTTCAAAAATAGTAGTAACTTTGAACCTAAGTTTTATGCAGACAAGTTAGCGCCAACAGCGGACAAAATTCTGCTAATCTAATTTGTACCCCCTGCAAACAGTAACTATTTTAGTCTCTGATAACAAGAGGTTTATCATACAAGGTTCGGGTTCCAGGCGGATCACTGGAAACATTTTTCGAGTTTCGTTTTAGTATTCGGAAAACCAGTTTCATCGGAATAAAACGCCGTAAAAGTCAAGATTTTACGGCGTTTTTTCTGTTTGTATGCGACCTTATAACTACATGTTCGTAGGTGTTAGTATTCAGAAATATTTCAGTTTTTGGCTACAATTTGGCTACAGAAAAAAATACTGAAAAAAAAGTGTAGCCAAAAACACCGGATGGATACCATTTGAATACTTGTAAATCATTCAATATTAAATTTATATGTTGAACTTTGTGGATTCTAAATCCACATTAAAAATGATGATTTATGAGATTAGTATTCAAAATTTCGTATTACTTACGAAGTAACTACCTAAACAAAGAAGGTAAGAGCCCAGTAATGATTCGTATTTCCCTTAACGGAAAAAGATGTATTCTTGGAACTTCCGGTCTGGTCGTTAAACCTGAAAAGTGGGACGGTAGAATTGGACGGATGAAATCAAAATCCGCAGAAGCGCTCCAGTTTAACTATCAATTGGACAACATTTATGACACAATATAGCATCAACCCAAAAAGTTGTGGAGAGATTCTAAATACATTCCTTTTGTACCATGAAAACAGGATACGAGCTATTGTTGGATCAACCCGGAATCTGATTGCCGAAATGAGGGAACACTTTCCTATCGATTACGAAACGATGAAAAAAAGAAAATTGAAAGGCTAATTCGAGCAATGCGGCATAAACTGGATAATACCCGGCGCAAAGGGACTATCTACAAAAGTATTGTGCACAAAGAACCGTAGCGCAAGTGCTCTGCCGGAAAAATCGTCGCTGCCCGGAACGGCTTTGTCTGTATAGGGCGGAGGAGGGCGGCGATCTGTTTTTATATGCTCATATGATGCCGAAAAAGAGCAAAACTTTTTCTTTCGGGCGTAAATATGTAAGGTTATTATTACCTTTGCATCAGGCATGCCGGGGCCCGGCTATCTTACGATAGCCGAAGGGCCGTAATGCTTTCCATCATCTTTTTAAAGAATTCGAATATGAAAAAATTTATTGTTATTTGTATGGCATTGATAGCTACTTTCAGCGTTTTCCCGCACGATGACGACCGGTATACGCATCATGATTTGCTGGCTTCGTTGAAAGACGGAGAAAAAGCCGCCGTGCTGATGATTCATTTCGGCACGACGCACGATGATACCCGTGCGGTGACGATTGATGCGCTTAACCGCCGCATTCAGGAGGCTTATCCGCAGGTAGAAGTGCGTGAAGCGTATTCGTCGCGTATCGTTATCAACCGTTTGCGTCAACGAGGCGTGGAGAAGTTAAATCCGTTGGAGGCGCTCGAAAAGTTGCATGCTGATGGTTTTACGCATGTGCTCATTCAGTCGTCGAACGTGATCGACGGAGTGGAAATGGATGCGATGGAAAAGAATGTAGCGGAGGTACGTTCCCTATTTAAGGAGATTCGTACCGGCGATCCGCTGTTGTATCATCCCGAGGATTATTCGACGGTGATCGATATCCTGACGGTTTCTAACGATGCGCACACGGCCTATGTTTGGGTCGGCCACGGCACGTATACGCCTACTACGGCTCAATATGCCATGCTCGACTATATGCTTAAAGACAAAGGCCATCACAATTGTTTTGTGGGCACAGTGGAGGGCTACCCCGAATATGAGCAAGTGTTGTCGCAATTGAAAAAGAGCGGCTTGAAGAAAGTCGTGTTGGTACCCTTTATGTTTGTCGCGGGTGATCATGCCAAAAACGATATCGCCACCGATTGGAAGGAGGCGCTCGAGAAAGAGGGCTTTGAGGTGGAAGTCCTGATGAAAGGATTGGGACAGTATCCGGCTATTCGCGACCTGTATCTGGCGCATTTGCAGTTTGCCGCGACTCATCGCGTGGAAGGGATCACGGAACGTAAGGCTCGCTATCAGGGATCGAAAGAAGATTGATGGGAGATTGGTGTAGATTGAGGAAGGATTGAAAAGAGATTGATAGAGATTGAGGAAAGATTGATGGAAGAAGGACGGATTATTGTCGCCGGCATCGGACCCGGCGGAAAGGAAGATATTACCCCTGCGGTGTCGGATGCGCTTCGGCAAGCCGATGTGGTGGTCGGTTATCACTATTATTTCCGGTTTGTGGAAGAATTCATCCGGCCGGGTGTGCCGTGTATCGATACGGGAATGAAAAAGGAGCGGGAACGTGCCGAAGAGGCTTTCCGTCATGCGACGGAAGGCAAGACGGTTTGCCTTATCAGTTCGGGCGATGCCGGCATTTACGGTATGGCGCCATTGGTGTATGAGATGAAGGAAGAGAAAAACAGTCCCGTCTCGGTGGAGGGATTGCCCGGCATCAGCGCTTTTCAAAAGGCGGCCGCCCTGCTGGGATGCCCCATGGGGCATGACTTCTGCGTGGTGTCGCTCTCCGACCTGATGACGCCTTGGGCGCTCATCGAAAAGCGCATCGTCGCGGCGGCTTCGGCCGATTTTGTGACGGCGATCTATAATCCGAAGAGCAAAGTGCGTTACTGGCAACTGTACCGTCTTGTGGAACTGTTCCTTCAGGAGCGTTCGCCCGACACGCCGGTGGGGCATGTACGGCAGGCAGGCCGTCCCGAACAGGAAATCCGCGTGACGACTTTAGGAGCGTTCGATCCGGAAGAAGCCGATATGTTTTCGCTTATTATCATCGGGAACTCGCAGACGTATTTTTCCACGGAGAAAAAAATCATCACCCCCCGCGGATATTATCGCGATGAGGTTTCGCAAGGGGGGAAAAACCTCGGGCAGGACATTATGATCCGCAGTTTCCGGACCATCGAAAAGGAACTTCGTCATCCCGATATCCCGTTGGATAAGAAATGGGCGTTGCTGCATGCCATTCATACGACCGCCGACTTCGAAATGGAACGGATTTTTCATGCCGATGAGCACGCTGTCGAAAAACTTTACGGGTTGTTCGCCTCGGGACAAATAAAGACGGTGGTGACCGATGTGACGATGGTCGCCTCGGGTATCCGGAAGGGAGCGCTGGAGCGGATGGGCGTGGAAGCTGTCTGTTGCCTGCACGATCCGCGGGTAGCGGAAATGGCGCAATCGAAAAATAGTACGCGTACGCAAGCCGGTATCCGTTTGGCGGTAGAAGAGCATCCCGATGCCTTGTTCGCTTTCGGAAACGCACCGACGGCCTTGATGGAATTGTGCGACTTGATTCGCAAGGGGAAAGCTCATCCGGCGGGCATCATCGCCGCTCCTGTGGGATTTGTCAATGTGTGTGAGTCGAAGCAGATGGTGAAGCCGTTCCGGTCTATTCCCAAACTGATTGTGGAGGGACGTAAGGGCGGAAGTAACTTGGCGGCCACGCTCGTCAATGCCATCCTTACTTTCGACGACGCCGGGCAGTTGAGACCCGGCAGGGATGTGTAAGGGGAGCGATCTTATAAAAAATAAAAACAATGAATTTCCATGTGATAGGTATTGATGATAACCGCGAGCAATCTTTTTCGGAAGAGGTAGCGTCGCTCATCACTTCGCATACCGTTTTTTCGGGAGGCGTGCGCCATCATGAAATCATGCGTCCCTATTTGCCGGCAGGCTATGAGTGGATCGATATTACCGTTCCGCTGGATGATGTTTTCCGCCGGTATGAAGCGTATGATGACGTGATTGTTTTCGCTTCCGGCGATCCGTTGTTTTTCGGTTTCGCCAATACCATCCGGCGCAAAATGCCGGATGCCGGTTTGCGCGTTTATCCCTTTTTCAATTCCCTGCAATTGCTTGCCCATCGCTTGTTATCGCCCTATCACGATATGCATGTCGTTTCGCTCACCGGCCGTTCGTGGAACGCGTTCGACGAGGCGCTCATTCTCGGCTACGGCACCATCGGGCTGTTGACCGACAAGAAGCAGCACACGCCGCGCGACATTGCCGCCCGGATGCTCGAATACGGATACGACAATTATACGATGTCGATCGGGGAGTTACTCGGAAACAAAGAGCAAGAGCGGGTTATCACCCTGAGCATACAGGAAGCCGCACAGCAGTCGTTTGCGTTTCCCAATTGCATCATGCTGCGGCAGACCGCCCGGCGTGCGCGTCCTTTCGGTATTCCCGATGCGGAGTTTCATTTGCTGAACGGCAGGGCGAAGATGATTACGAAAATGCCGGTACGCCTGGTAACGTTACATGCGCTTGACTTGCGCGACCGGAATGTCTTTTGGGATATCGGTTTTTGCACCGGTTCCGTCTCTATCGAGGCGCGGATGCAGTTCCCGCATCTGAAAGTCTATGCATTTGAAAAGCGTACCGAAGGTGCGGAGTTGATGGCAAAGAACAGTCGCCGCTTCGGTGTTCCGGGGATAGAAACGTTTATCGGGGATTTTACCGAAATCGACATCTCGATGTTGCCGCCGCCCGATGCCGTGTTTATCGGCGGGCATGGAGGCCAGATGAAGGAGATTATCGGTCGACTGGAAGCGAAGATGCCGCGCGGGGCGGTCGTCGTGTTTAATTCCGTATCGGAGGCAAGCCGGGCCTTGTTTCTCGAATCGTTGGATAAGGAACGATGGACTACCGTCGAAAGCATTGCCGTCCGCGTCGATGACTTCAACCGGATAGAGGTGATGAGATGTAAGAGAAAATAGAGATTGGAGGATAGAGATTGGAGATTGAAAACAGAGCAACAATGAAGAAAACAGCAGTTATTGTGATATCGGCTCAGGGGCTACCGGTTGCGCAACGCATCCGCAAAGAGTGGCCGGATTGTGAGATTTATGCGAAACAAGGAGCCGGCGAAGGGGTAAATGAATGGGTATCGCTTGATGAGACCGTAAAGGAGTTGTTCTTTGCGTCTGAAGCGCTGATTTTTATCGGCGCTATGGGGATTTGTGTGCGGGTTATCGCTCCTTATATCCGCGATAAACATACCGATCCGGCCGTTATCAATATCGACAGCACGGGACGGTTTGTCGTATCGGTGTTGTCGGGACATATCGGCGGCGCCAACGAAAGGACATTGCAATTGGCTCGTATCCTCGGCGCTCAACCGGTGGTTACCACTCAAAGCGATGCGACAGGACTTTGGGCGTTGGATGTACTGCCTGCGAAATACCATTGGCAGGTATCGACTGATGCCGATAATTTCAATGAGCCTCTCACGCTTTTCGTCAACCGGAAGAAAACGGCTTTGCTGCTCGAATGCAAGGATGAGGGCACGGCTTATCTGGAACGGACGAAGCCTGCTTTCGTCGATGTGTTTTATCGTTTTGCCGATATCGACCTTTCGCAATATAAACTGTTGATCGGCGTTACGCCTTTTGTTCATCCGCCGATATCGGTTCCGTCCATTTGGTACCGCCCGCCGGTATTGCATCTTGGCGTGGGCTGTCGCAAGAACTGCCGCCCGGACGCTGTTCCCGCTTATATCCTCTCCGCGATGGAAAAAGTGGGGTTGGCGTGGTCATCCGTCAAAGACCTTTCGACCATCGACTTGAAACAGGATGAACCGTTGCTGGAAGCTTTACAGGAAACGTTTCACCATATCCCCGTCCGAATCTATACCGCCGAAGAACTGAAAGATATACCGGTAGCGAATCCTTCCGAAAAAGTGGAACAGGTGACCTCCGTGCCAGGTGTATCGGAGGCGGCAGCCATTCTCAGTGCAGGCGGCGGCGAGCTCGTGTTGGAGAAGCAAAAGGGAAAGTTAAGCGAAGGGAACGATTTCACTTTCGCGGTTTCGATAAATAAAGAATCCATGCGCCTCGGGCATATCGAGATTGTCGGCGCCGGACCGGGCGATCCCGAATTGATTTCGGTAAAGGGAAAGAACTTTCTCGAAGCCGCCGACCTGATTTTATATGCCGGCAGCCTCGTGCCCGTCGAGTTAACCTATTACGCGAAAGAGGGAGCCACCGTTCGCAGTTCGGCGTCGATGGCGCTCGAAGAGCAATTCGCCCTGATGAAATCGTTTTATGATGCGGGCAAGCTCGTGGTGCGCCTGCATACGGGCGACCCGTGTATCTATGGCGCCATTCAGGAACAGATGGCGTATTTCGACAGTCACGGAATGTCGTATCACATTACTCCCGGCATCTCTTCATTTCAAGCGGCCGCGGCAGCATTGCGTTCGCAATTTACCATCCCCGAAAAGGTACAGACCATCATTCTGACCCGTGGCGAAGGGCGTACCCCGATGCCCGAAAAAGAAAAATTGAGCTTACTGGCGCGTTCGCAAAGTACGATGTGTATTTTCCTCAGCGCCGCCATTGTGGAGGATGTGCAACGCGAGTTGTTGGAGCACTATCCGCCCGATACGCCCGTGGCGGCTTGTTATAAACTGACGTGGAAGGACGAGTGCATCTATCGGGGGGAGTTGAAAGACTTGGCGCGCATTGTAAAAGACAATCAGTTGACCTTGACCACCATGATTGTAGTCGGCGAGGCCATTGACAACCGCGCAGGGTTGTCTAAACTGTATTCGTCCCATTTCAGCCATTTGTTTCGTAAATAAGATACCTTTAATTTAACTACATGAAACATTTTGCGATCTTTGTCGAACAGCTATAAAAACATTTTGCGATTCCTGACAAATCATTAACTTTGTAGACAATTGAGCCGGGTAAAAGAGGAAAGAAGAGCCAAATGGCAACTATACGTTAAAAGATTTAGAAAATGGACAATAGAATATTTCGACGAAAATTGTATGACCGGATGCTTAAATGGAAACAGGAGCAGAATGGTAAAACGGCGCTGTTAATCAAAGGAGCGAGGCGTGTCGGGAAATCTACAATAGCGGAAGAATTTGCACAAAAGGAATATGCCTCCTACATCTTAATCGATTTTTCCATTGCACCAAAAGAAGTCAACGAATTGTTTCGCGATTTGTCCGATTTAAATTACTTTTTCTTGCGCCTTCAAGTTATCTATAAAACAAGTTTACAAGAACGTAATTCAGTAATCATCTTCGATGAAGTTCAAACACAACCATTGGCTCGCCAGGCAATTAAGCATTTGGTAAAAGATCATCGATATGATTATATAGAAACAGGTTCTCTGTTATCCATAAAAAAGAATATCCGTGATATCGTTATTCCAAGTGAAGAAACGAGAGTAAACTTGTACCCAATGGATTATGAAGAATTCCGATGGGCATTGGGGGATACTGTAACAATACCGTTCATCAAGACAGCTTATGATAATAAAAAACCGTTGGGAGACGATCTGAACAGACGCTTGATGCGGGACTTTCGCTTGTATATGTTAGTGGGCGGAATGCCGCAAGTCGTGGATGAATATTTGGAAACTAATAATTTAAGTTCAGTCGATCAGATCAAAAGGAATATTTTGGAACTCTATGAGGAGGACTTCCGAAAGATCGACCCGACAGGCAAGGCTTCGTTGCTTTTTGACGCTATCCCCGCCGAACTGAATAAGAACAGTTCAAGGTATCAGGTTTCCAGTGTGATAGAAAATGGGAGAAATGACAGGGTTGGCGAAATTATCGCAGATATGCAGGATTCTATGACCATTTCGTTAGCGTATCATGCTGACGACCCAAGTGCCGGGTTGTCGTTGCACAAAGACCTAAAACGTTATAAAATGTTTTTGAGCGATACTGGATTATTCACCACCTTGGCATTCAAAGACAGAGACTTTACGGAAAACATCATTTACCAAAAGCTATTAAACGATAACTTAAACACCGATTTGGGATATCTTTATGAGAATGTAATCGCACAAATGCTACGTGCATCAGGCAATGAACTATTTTACTACACTTTTCCCAAAGAAAGGGGCAATCATAACTACGAAATTGATTTTTTACTGGCAAGGAAAAACAAAATTTGTCCTATAGAGGTGAAATCATCGGGTTATAAGGCTCATGCATCTTTAGACGCGTTTAACGCCAAATATTCCGATAGAATCCTGAACAGATATTTGTTATACACCAAAGACTTGCGTAAAGAGCGCGACTTGATATGCTTACCGGTTTATATGGCACAATTTCTTTAACCGAGTTGAGAAGTGCCGTCCTTTACAACTTTCAGATAACGGATTGTATCTTCATCTTCAAGACGTGCGAGCCATTCTATGAGTTCTATTTTTAATGCATCTTGTCCCATAATTTTGCTGCTTTATTTATTAAACCTCTTGAGAGTACTCCGAAAAGTCCGAATGAAAGTTTCACAGAGTTACATAGAGGTTTCACAGAGAACACAGAGAAAAAAGAGATTTACATTTGCAGTTGAAAATGAATATATTGCTTCGGAAGTTTGCATCAGCAAGAGAGAAATCTCTGAGAACTCCGTGTGGCGTCTCTGTGAATTCTCCGTGTAATAATCCTTTTCGGAGCGGATTTACCTCTTTCAATCTTCGCGTATTGTATTTGATTTCTGTAAATCCGTTCCGGCAACGGCAGTAAAAAAATCATTTGTTTTTCAATGTCTTAATTTCTTCTCTCAGCCAACGGATTTCTTCATTTTTGGTAGAAATTAATTCTTTTACCATCTCTTTTAAAACACAGTTGTTGCAGATAGCCTTGAGCATCTCGCAAACATCTATTCTTTCTCTTTTTTTAAAGACTCGAACTTCTCCCTTTCTTTCTCCAACTGTTTCTCATAGAACTCAACGATCTTTTCTATGGGAGAATGGTTAAATGTGTGATTATTACCTACACCATTTGTTGAGACACAACAGTTTTCGTAAGAGTTATTCGTATTATAAAATACTGTTTCTTCGTTGTATTTCTTCAATCCTTCTACGGTTACACCTAATGCCGAAGCAATTTCTTCAAGGCGTTTGTCATCAAATTTGTCTGTTTGCTCTATTTTCGAGACAGCTTGCTTTGTTATTCCCAATCGCTCACCTAATTCTGTTTGCGTCATGCCCCGAAGGTGGCGCACCCGTTCAATTTTCCTCCCAAGGTGAACTGCATTGTCGTGATTTATCGTTTCCATTCTTTACATATTTATGTATGGTTTATATTAAAAGCAAAGGTAATAAGAATCATTTATTTTTCAACAACTCGTTCTTCTCCTTCTCACTTTGTAATAAACGTTCGTACAACTCTATTATTTTATCTATCGGATTAAATTGTTGAGCAATGGATGTAGAACCTTCTTCGAAAGTATTATCTCTGATATTATTAATATTATAAATGGCCTTTTCTGAGTCAAAATCTTTGATTACCTCCGGAGAAACGCCCAAAACGCCGGCAATTCGGGATAATAATCCTTCCTCTATTTCATCCTGATTTTCGATCTTCGACACTTCCGACTGGCTAATACCAAGATCGGCAGCCAAAACCTCCTGCTTGATCCCAAAATACGTGCGAACCCTTTGCACATTTCGCCCGATATGCTTTCTGCTTATTTTTTCTCTTGACTCAGCAATCATTTTATTAAATTTTTCAAAGTGAATACGTTTCAGCAAAGGTAATAAAAATCAAGCGATTCAAAATAAATGTCAAACTGTTTTTTTTGGCGTCGGAGTCGGGAACATCTAATTTTGCCTGCATGAAGATACACCGACATTTATTCGATCTATGAACTTATCCGTGTACCATTCTACTAGTAAAACAAGCCCGTAAAGTTTGCTTATACTAATATCTCGTAAATAATCAATCAATTTAAAACAAAATCTAAGAATGAAAGAAGTGATTTTAAATTTAACGAAAGGAATGATGCTCCTCTTGATGTGGACATTTTCCGTATGTTTGTTTGCACAAGCCGTTACCGTGAAAGGAACGGTTACAGATGCAAAAGGAGAGCCTTTGATAGGCGTATCGGTGAAAATACAGGGAACAGGAGCCGGCACTGTTACCGATGCCGAAGGCGACTTTATTTTACCGAATGTATCGCCCAATGCCGTATTGGAGGTTTCGTATGTCGGAATGCTTTCGCAAACCATTGCTCTTAACGGCAAAACAACCGTAAATATCGTGTTGCAAGAAGATACGGAAGCGTTAGAAGAAGTGGTGGTCGTTGGATATGGAAGCATGAAAAAAAGTGATCTGACAGGAGCTTTAAGCCAGGTGTCGGGAGACGATCTGAAAAATTTACCTGTTAGGAGTATCGCAGATGCTTTACAAGGTAAAACAGCGGGAGTTACCGTCACTTCAACCGGAGGAAGCCCCGGCACACCTCCTACCGTAAGGGTGCGCGGAGTAGGTACCGTGAATAATAATAATCCGTTGTATATCGTAGATGGATTGCCTCAAACAGACATAGGATGGCTGAATCCGAATAATATTGCATCAATGGAAATATTAAAAGATGCTTCTGCAACGGCTATTTACGGATCCCGGGCAGCCAATGGGGTAATTATTATCTCTACAAACAGAGGGGAGAGCGGTGAAAGTAAAACCCGAATCACATTGGATGCCTATTATGGCGTGCAAAATCCTATAAAGACTTATGATGTCATGAATGCTTCGGAATTTATCGATTATAAAAATCTGGCGAATACAAATGCCGGAAATGCGCCCTTTTATACCGATGATCAAAAGAACAAAATCTTACAGTTTTTGAAAGAGAATACCGGAAGTGAAGAGGGAACGAATTGGTGGAAAGAAATCAATCATAAAAATGCTCCCGTTCAGAATTATGATTTATCCATTTCGGGAAGTGCTAATAACTTGGCATATCACACCAATCTGGGATATATGAAACAAGATGGCATCATAAACGGCTCGGATTTCGATAGAATTTCGTGGCTGACAAATATCGATCACCAAATGTATAAATGGTTGAAAATGGCTGGGAATATAGGGGTGATTAAACAATCCAGAAGAAATGTGACAGAAAATTCTCCCGGCTTTAATACTTCTTTTATTGCATTCACAGCCGATCCGATCTCTCCGGTATATAGAAAAGGATTAAAAAACATTCCTGATTTTTTGGAGTCAAGTTTTTTTATGGATCAAGTAGATCCGAATGATCGCTATTCATGGTATTCCCCTATACTGTTGACCAATAAGGAAAATCCGGTTGCTCAGACGGATATTCGTAAAGATAATGTATGGAACGATCTGTCTTTAAAAGGCGGCCTGAATTTTGAAGCGAGCTTAACTTCTTGGCTAAAATTTAAAACAAGCGTAGGTGTCGATTTATATAGAGGAGGATCCGATGGTTTTAATCCTAAATTTTATCTGGACGGAGATCAATTCGCAAATGATGCAACCGTGAGCAAAAATTATTCAAACTCCGATTATTGGGTGTGGGATAATACCTTGACTTTTAATAAAACCTTCGGCGAACATACTCTCTTAGCCATGATCGGCACTTCCGCCGAAGAAACAAAATCGGAAGCGACGTCAGCCTCACGTCAAGGATTGGTAAGTAATGATGAGGCTCAAAGAATATTAGATGCAGCTTCAAAAAACCCTGCTGCAAGTGGTTGGAAATCCGAATCGGCATTACAGTCATTATTTACGCGTCTGTTTTATTCTTATAAAGACCGGTATTTATTCACTGCTAATATCCGTCGAGACGGTTCTTCGAATTTCGGACCCGGATATAAATGGGGAACCTTCCCTTCTTTCTCCGCAGGATGGAATTTCTCGGAAGAATCATTTTTGAATAATCTGGATTGGCTTTCAAATGGAAAATTACGTGCAAGCTGGGGACAAATTGGTAATCAGGCTATTTATGACATCAACGACGCAAGTAACAGAGGCGGAGCTTATCAGTCGACCTTTACGGGAAATTGGGGATATTATTTGTTTGGAAGTAATTTTAATTCTCAATTAATGGGAGGAAATAACTTAATGGGTAATTCGAATGTAAAATGGGAAACCACCGAACAGTTTGATATAGGACTCGATTTAGGATTCTTCAAGAACACGTTGAACCTCAATATAGACTATTTCCAGAAAAAGACAAAAGATATGCTTTTGAAAGTTCCGCTACCATCTTATCTGGGATTTCCTAATAATCCATGGGTAAATGCAGGAAGCATTCGGAATAAAGGATGGGAAATAGATGTAAAATATAGAAATTCCATTCAAGATTTTAATTATTCGTTGGGAGCTAATCTGTTTACTTTCAATAATGAGGTTTTGAGTTTGGGCGGGGGCGAACCCTTGTATGGTGGAGGATGGATAACGGTTACTACCACTAAAACAGAAGAAGGAAAACCGATTGGTTACTTTTATGGACTGAAAACGGATGGTATTTTTCAAAATGAAGCTGAGATAAAAGCCTATAAAAACAAAGAGGGTGGATTAATTCAGTCAACGGCCCGCCCTGGAGATTTGAAATTTTTAGATTTGAATGGCGATGGCGCCATTAATGCAAATGACAGGACAAATATCGGTAATCCTTTCCCGAAAATGAGTTATGGATTTAATATAGCAGCCGATTACAAGGGTTTTGACCTATCGCTTCTATTCCAAGGCACTTATGGAAATAAGATAATGAATGCAAAAAAGATCGACATGAATTCCGGTGTGGGATGGTATAATGCTCCTAAAGATTTAATGAAAAAAGCGTGGTCTCCGACAAATTCGACCAACGAACAGTTTCAAATAAATACGGACAACACCAATAATCTTCAGGTCTCGGATTGGTTGGTAGAGGACGGATCTTATTTGAGATTAAAGAATATTCAATTAGGATATTCTTTACCGCAAAGCATATTATCTCATTATAATATTGCCAGTATTAGAATATGGGTAGGTGCATATAACTTACTCACCTTTACAAAATATACCGGATTGGATCCTGAAATTGGTAATAGCAACCCGCTTAATAATGGCGTTGACGATGGTTATTATCCTCAGTCCGCTACTTATATGATGGGAATAAATTTGGCTTTTTAATCATGAATAAAATTAGAAATGCAATGAAAAAATATGTATATATACTTTTGTTGAGCTGCCTGTGCCTTTTAATATCCTGCAGTGATTCTTTTCTTAATCGGGATCCCATGGGGCGTTTGGATGAATCTGCGTATATGAATACGGATGATGCGGCTTTTAAATTGGTGACTTCCTGCTATGCTCCTTTACATGATGGCTTTGCGTACTCCATTAATAGAGTCGCAATTGGAAGTGAAAGTGTGGATGACGCCGATGGAGGCGGATCGGATGCCGGTGACCGGCCTCAAACGACCGAATTGGGGAAGGGATATCCGCTTTCCAGTAATCCTTTGTTACAGGAAGCCTGGACACAGCGCTATACAGGTATCGGGCGCTGTAATGTCGGTATCGCGCAATTAAGTAAGGAAGATCTGTCTTTAACAAGCGGAGGGCAACCTATTAGCAAGGAAACTATTTCTCGTTATATTTCCGAAATGAAGTTTCTTCGGGCGTGGTATTATTTTGATTTAGTCAATACGTTTGAAAGCGTTCCTCTAATAACAACGGTTCAATCGCCTTCCGATAGACTCGAAAAGGCATCAGTGGAGGAAATAAGGGTTCAGTTATATAAGGATTTGGATGATGCCATAAATGACCCGAATTTACCTTGGAGAAAGAATTTTGATTTGTCTACTGAGTTGGGGCGGGTATCTAAAGACGCTGTCTATACGTTCAAAGGACGTATTGCATTATTCTTTGCCGGACTGATGGAACAAAACAAAATGCAGGGAAATGCACAAGAAGAATATACGATAGCGAAAAATGCGACGAAAGAGGTGATATCTAACGGTGGACTGGCATTGGCGACCGACTTTCAGGATTTATACGGAGGAGACTATGACAAAGGATTTGCTTCTTCTGAATGTCTATTTACATGTTTGAGCAAATATGTCCCTGAAACCGGATACCTGACCGATTCTTATGCTATCATGAATGTCGGAAGGAATAATGTGGGAGGATGGGGAGGCAATGTTCCCACAACTGATTTGGCGATGTCTTATGATACTCAAGATCCCAGAAAATTATTTACAATTATCAGCGATGGGGATATTTTCAAAAAAGGGAATGACCAAGAAATCCATAATTATAAGGGATACTATAATTTTAGTTTATTGCAAAATCGTAAGGCTTTTGTACCCTATGATTATAGGGTAGATGGTAATTTGCAACGAAGTAAATGGGCTCCCTATTGGATAAGATATGCAGAAACATTATTGATTTATGCTGAGTCCGTATTAAAAACGGAGGGAAGTAAAGATGAAGTAGTGAAATATCTCAATATGGTTAGGCATAGAGCTTTTGTTTCTACATCAAAGAAAGATCAATTTGCCATCCAACGTAAATTTGAAGGAACGTTAACAGATGTCAATGAGTCGATATTTGAATCCCGGTTTGCTGTAAAAATAACGGATAATTTGGAACAAGTTATCAAGAATGAACGAAGAGCGGAATTCGCATTGGAAGGCCTTCGTTTATATGATTTAATTCGTTGGGGAGATTACGTTAAAACAATGCAAGCATTTTCCGCTAAATACAATTATGCCGGAAAAGGAAGTGAAGCATCGGATAGAAGTTGGCCGTTCCCGATTCCTCAGGCTGAAATAGACCGTTCCAACGGAGTTTTGACTCAAAATGAAAACTATAAATAATATGACAACGTATTCACGTAGAAATTTTTTAAAGACGGCGGCTTTAGGGGCTGCCGGTCTTACCATTGTTCCCAACACGATATTGGGAAAGGCACGGGGGTATACCTCCCCGAGTGATAAACTGAACATTGCCGGTATCGGTATCGGGGGGATGGGTCGCCGCAACCTGGCAAACATGAAAACCGAAAACATCATCGCCTTATGCGATGTGGACTGGAGATACGCCTCCAAGACATTCAACGATTTCCCCAAAGCCAAACGCTATAAGGACTGGCGGGTCATGTTCGGGGAAATAGGTAAATCCATCGATGCCGTCCTGGTGGCTACTCCCGACCATACCC
>DHOU01000010.1:106270-243241 GCA_002409745.1 Bacteroidales bacterium UBA5382 | reverse complement strand
AATCCTCCTACCTACTCGATTAATCTTTTTCGTTGGAAAAAGAAATGATATCGTCTTTTAGGGAGAATTCCCCGAGATCGATCAGGAACCGGAGCGTTTTGATGATCTTCTTGCTGTTTTCCGCGTCTATGGAATCGACTAATTCCTGTAATCGCATGGATGGATATTTTTTCAATTGCACCTGTAACGCGTTACGGATCTGCTTGAATTCAAAATTCGATAGTCCCGTTTCATTTCTCTTCAGACACACATCGCAAAAGCCGCAATCTTGCGGGTCCTTTTCATCGAAATAGCTTAATAACATCCGGCTGCGGCATATATCGTCTGTTTCCACATAGTCGATCATGGAATGAATGCGTTTTTCAAACCGTTTTTTCCGATCTTCGTAAACAATCTTCGGAATGGAGATGAAAGGAGTGTCTTCCCGCGGCGACGTGAAAATAATAAAGGGTGTTTTCTTTTGAGGAATATAGCGGATGTAGCGCATTCTTCCTAAATGGACTAATATTTCGCATACTTTACGGCGCGACAGACCTGTCTGGATAGCCAGAAAAGATTCGTCGATGTACACATCATCGGAAAAAACGCCGGTGTAACTTCGCAGCAGCGTGTGAACAAGATCGTCAACCTCCGCCTCGAGGTGGATCGTATATAGCTCGTCTCTCATAATCAAAAACCGTACACGCGAGTGCATATCGATTTCTTCGGTATACTCAACATATCCCGCAAGTTCGAGTATTTTCAGGGCGTGGTGTGTTTGAAGGAACGGAAGTTTGAAACGTTGGCAAAACTCTTGCAGATCGAAATCGAAAACACGGTTATATCCCGACCCCACGGCTACCTGGAGATAGTTACCAAGCGCTTCGTATGCCCGTATAATAAGCTCTTTTTTGGGAAAGGCGTCGGTGATGCGCTTTTTTAGTTTTACGCTATCGGCTTTTGCGTAGAGGATGATGGCATAAGCCCGGTCTCCGTCGCGCCCGGCGCGCCCCGCCTCCTGATAATATTCCTCGAGCGAGTTAGGCAGATCGAGATGCACGACGACCCGCACGTCGGCCTTGTCGATGCCCATGCCAAAGGCGTTGGTCGCGACCATTACCCGGCTTTTGCCCTTCTTCCATTCATTTTGCTTGTGATTTTTTTCCTCATGCGACAAGCCGGCATGGAAATGATCGGCCGGAATGGCGGCTTGTTGCAAGGCTTTGGCGACCGCCTTCGTCTCTTGCCGGCTCCGTACGTAAACGATGGCTGTGCCGGGAACCGACTGGAGGATGTGGATGAGTTCGCCGATTTTATCCTCCGCTACGCGGACGACATAAGAGAGGTTTTTCCGTTCGAAACTTTTCCGGAAGACGTTTTTTTCCTTGAAGTTCAGCTTTTCCTGGATATCTTTCACGACGGTTCGGGTGGCGGTGGCTGTCAGAGCCAGAACGGGAACGTCGGGAAACAATGTGCGCAGTTCGGCAATTTTCAAATACGAAGGGCGAAAGTCGTATCCCCATTGAGAAATACAGTGCGACTCGTCTACCACCAGCAGGCAGACTTTCATTGCTTGAAGCTTCGTAATGAATATATCGGAAGAAAGCCTTTCGGGGGAAACATATAAGAATTTGAAATCCCCGAAAATACAATTTTCTAATGTCCCGATGATTTCGCTCCGAGGCATTCCCGAGTATACCGCTGCGGCCTTAATACCCTTTTCCCGAAGAGTGTCGACCTGATCTTTCATCAACGCAATGAGCGGCGTCACCACGAGGCAAATACCTTCCATAGCCATCACCGGCACTTGAAAAGTCAAAGACTTTCCTCCGCCGGTGGGCATGAGCCCGAGGGTATCTTTCCCCTCCCATACCGATTGAATGATTTCTTCCTGAAGCGGCCGAAAGGAGCTATACCCCCAATATTTTTTCAGTATTTCGTGAAACAATTCCGATTGCATACACGCTCCTTTTATCGATTATCTATCGCGTATATCTTTAATCAAAAGCTGTATAAATGATCTCGAACCATGAGTATTCTCTTCGATCGTATAACAAATATCGATCGGTTGGCCTTCTTTAATTCGTTGAAAATAGGAGTGCTTAGAGAAAGCTATGGCTTGAACCGGAGCCGAAATGCTGTCATCGATAATTTCTAGTTTGATGTGCCGCAATCCTTTGCCGACGAGTTTACTGCCGCCCGAATCCCTTACCCCTTTCGTCATAAAGAGGGGATTTTCATTTTCCGGGCCGAAAGGACTGAAAAGCGCCAGTTCTTGTACGAATTCGTGGGTGATTTGCGAAAGGGGAATCTCGGCATCCACCGTTATTTGCGGAGTCATCATGCGCGACTCAATACCGTCAAAAGAGAGCGAGTTGAAGCGCCGGGTAAATTCGGGCAGATTCTCTTCGCGTAGCGTAAGCCCTGCGGCATACATATGGCCGCCAAAGTTTTCAAGAATATCTTTGCAGGCATCGATGGCCTTATAGACATCGAATCCCGAAGCGGAACGCGCCGAGCCTGAAATCATCATGTCGTTCGATTTGGTCAGTACGATGGTCGGGCGGTAATATTTTTCGGTAAGTCTCGAAGCGACAATCCCGATAATCCCTTTATGCCAGTTCTCATTATATAAGATGATGCTTCTCAAATTTTCAATATCGAGGTGGTGTTCGATATAGTCGATTGCCTCCTCGGTAATCTTCTTATCCAGCTCGCGGCGATCTTCGTTATACTTGTCGATATTTTTGCTCTTTTCTCGTGCCGCATCCATATCGGTTGCCAACATGAGGTCGACAGCCTCTTTGCCATTCATCATGCGTCCGGAGGCATTTATGCGCGGCCCGATTTTAAAGACAATATCATTCACGGTGATGTTTTTGCGCGCTAACCCGCAAATTTCAATGATTCCCCTTAATCCGAAACTCGGATTGCCGTTTAACTGCTTCAGGCCGAAAGAAATCATCACCCGGTTTTCGCCGGTGAGCGGAACGATATCCGAAGCGATGCTTACGGCTACCAAATCTAATAACGGTTCGATATCCTCGAAAGGGAACCCGTTGCGTTGCGAAAAAGCCTGAACGAGTTTAAACCCCACCCCGCAGCCCGATAATTCACTGTAGGGATAGATGGAATCGGTGCGTTTGGCATCGACGACCGCCACCGCATCGGGTAATTCGTCGTCGGGCATGTGATGGTCGCAAATGATGAAGTCGATTCCTTTTTCTTTCGCATAAGCCACCTTGCTTATCGCTTTAATGCCGCAGTCGAGCGAGATAATGAGCTTCACGCCCGTGCTCAGGGCATAATCTATCCCTCGAAAAGAGATTCCGTATCCCTCGTCATACCTGTCCGGAATATAGTAATCGATATTACTCGTTATTTTGCGTAAGAATTTATACACCAACGATACGGCGGTCGTCCCATCGACATCATAATCCCCGTAGATAAGAATCCGCTCTTTATTGCCTAAAGCCGTCTCTATTCGCTTGATAGCTTTTTCCATATCGGGCATCAGGAAAGGATCGTGCAAGTCTTCCAAACGCGGATGTAGAAACTTTTCGGCCTCCTCTTTAGTCTTTATGCCTCTATTTATTAAAAGCTTGGCGAATACCGGATGTATATTTAATTCTTCTGCTAATTCATTTTGAGTATTTTTTTTATCGGGTGATAGGGTTAAATAATTCCATTTATAAGTCATTATGTTGTTTTATTTTCTTTCTCTCGAAGGCCGGAATCGTATTCCGGAAACAAAAAGCAACTTATCAGCTTAATCGCCATGACGATAGCCGCATTGCCTGTTTTAGGCAGCCATTACCGCGCCAAAATTTAATCATTGAAAATTGAACGTAAAGATACTACTATTTTATTGTTTTTGGATATTTGTGCGATAAATAATTGTTTTTTTTACTTTATCGGAGTGTCGGTTCGGGCAACATCCCGGCAAAAGATACGCTTTTTATTGTTCCGATTCTTATTCGTACCTTTGTGCGGAAAATTCGACAAAAAAATGGAAATCGCCGCGTTGGTATCAGGGGGAGTAGACAGCTCTGTCGTTGTTTATCGATTGAAGGAGATGGGCTACGATCCGGTTATTTACTATATAAAAATCGGTATGGAGGACAAGGATGGATACATCGATTGTCCTTCGGAAGAAGATATTGAAATTGTTTCGTTCATCGCAAAAAAGTATGGATGCCGTTTCGAAGTGGTATCGCTTCAGGAGGAATATTGGGAGCGGGTGGTCCATTATACCATCGAATCCGTCAAACGCGGATTGACTCCGAATCCCGACATGATGTGCAATAAACTCATCAAGTTCGGTGTTTTTGAGGAGAAGTGGGGACATTCGTTCGATCGTATCGCTACCGGACATTATGCCACAACCACCGACATCGATGGCTTGCGGTGGCTTTCTACGGCTAAAGATCACGTAAAAGATCAAACGTATTTCCTGGGGCAAATCAATTATATGCAGGTGTCCAAACTGATGTTTCCCATAGGGGATCTGCTGAAATCGGAAGTCCGGGATATCGCCGCCCGGCAAAAACTGCCTTCGGCGCAACGAAAGGACAGCCAGGGGATTTGTTTTCTCGGAAAGATTAACTATAATGATTTTATCGAGCGATATCTGGGACGAAAAGAAGGCCTTATCGTCGAGTTCGAGACCGGAAATATTATCGGCAAGCATCAGGGATATTGGTTCCATACCATCGGGCAACGCAAGGGACTTGGTCTGAGCGGAGGGCCCTGGTTTGTGATTAAAAAAGATGTCGATCGGAATATTGTCTATGTCTCGAAAGGATACGATACCGAATTTCAATATGGCGATGTGATCCGTTTGCAGGGTTTTTCGTTTATTACGCGCGATGTATGGGGCGATTTTGACGACGAAAAGGATATCGCCTTTAAGATACGCCACACCCCCGAATTCACTTCCGGCAAAATAACAAAGGTCGGCGACTTGTATACGATCCGTTCCGAAGCGCCCGTGCAGGGAATTGCCGCCGGGCAGTTCGGCGTGGTGTACGATAGCGACCGGCATCTGTGTCTGGGGAGTGGAATGATTATTTAATCACCGAAGAGAATATTCGTCCGTGTTAGAGTTCGATTCATTCATTGTTTTTTTCAGCAATATACAATTTTTCAGCATCATTGAGTTTTTAGGAACTTTCGCCTTCGCAATCAGTGGAATACGATTGGCTTCGGCCAAACATTTCGATTGGTTCGGCGCTTTTGTCGTGGGATTTGTCACGGCGATAGGAGGAGGGACGCTGCGCGACTTGTTTATCGATGTCGTGCCTTTCTGGATGGAAAATCCCGTGTATTTGTGGGCCACGTTTCTGGCGTTTATTTTTGTCATCATTTTCCATAAGCAGTTAGTGCGCTTGAACAACACCTTTTTTATTTTCGACAGTATTGGATTGGGGCTTTTTGTGGTAGTGGGTGTTGAAAAAACAGTCATGTTAGGGTTCGATCCGTGGGTCGGCGTCATTATGGGAGTGATAACAGGTGCGGTGGGAGGGATGCTTCGCGATGTATTGATTAATGAAATTCCCCTGATTTTCAGAAAAGAAATCTATGCCCTTGCTTGTGTCATCGGGGGGATCGTGTTCGTTGTCTTGCAAATGCTCCCTATTCCGCTTATTGCGAATGAAATCATTACTGCCGGAGTGGTTATTTTAATCCGGATATTAGCCGTAAAATTTCGTTGGCATCTTCCTATTATAAAAGGAGAATAACTATCTTTTTTTTGCAAGAGTGACGATAAACGTGAAATAATACGAAATTTCTTTTTCAAATTGTCAGTATATCGCATAAATTTATTACTTTTGGGCGTTATTTTCATAAAAATGATTTCCATATGGAGAAAATAGATAAATTAGACAAACAAATTCTTGAAATTATTTCGCAAAATGCCAGAATTCCTTTCAGGGATGTAGCCGAGCAATGCGGTGTTTCGCGTGCGGCTATTCATCAACGTGTACAACGAATGATCGAGAATGGCGTCATTACCGGATCGGGTTATCATGTGAATCCTAAAATATTAGGCTATGCATCCAGCGCCTATATCGGGGTGAAACTCGAAAAAGGATCCATGTATAAGAATGTCATACCCGAGTTTGAAAAAATACCGGAAGTGACGGAGTGCCATTTTACCACCGGCCCTTATACGCTCCTTATTAAGTTATATGCCAGAGATAACGAACATCTGATGGATCTTTTGAACAATAAAATACAGGAAATTCCCGGAGTAGTGGCTACTGAAACAATGATTTCATTGAGCCAGAGTGTGAAACGAGAAATTCCTATCATTAAAAATAATCCATAATCACAGACTTCCTTCTTTATAATGTTAAATGTTGGAATTTTATTGCAGATTATTTGGTTCATAATCTAAACTGATTTATATTTGCATCCGAATACATTCGTAAACTGAAATAACAACAATTTATTTTTACTGAAATGGAAGAAAAAAATTTGAATGAAAAGGAAAGCCTGGAATTAATTTCCCGCATGATCCGCAATACACAACGAAAATTCGAGAAAGAGCATGCCGTGCCCTATCTGGTTTTTGGATATTTAACCGTGCTAGTGGCGATTGTCGTATGGTACCTGCTCAGTACGACTCGGAATCAACAATGGAATCTGTTATGGCTTTTGATACCGATAGTCGGTTCGGTGATACTCTATTTTGCGAATCGCAACAGTCAGCGGGAGGTTCAAACGTTTGTCGATCGGGCAGTTAGTTATGTCTGGATTGTTTGCGGGGTTACGGTATTCGTTGCCTCGTTTGTTCCCACATTTTATGTGGCGATGCCTATTTTATTTTTAGTGGCGCTTATTATTTCGATGGGAACCACCCTTACCGGCGGCATAACTCGTATGCGTTTACTTACCGTAAGCGGCAGTATAGGAATGGCCGCGGCATTTTTCCTATTGTCCGTAAAAGGACCTGAAAGTATTTTATTTTTTGCTGCCATTTTTCTGGTAACGATGGTGATTCCCGGCCATATTCTGTATGCTAAAGGTCGAAAAAAATGACATTTCCCACTCTTGATCCATTACTTCATTCCGAGTTGCGACTGGCTATTATGTCGATACTTCTGTCGGTGGAAGAGGCTGATTTTAACTATTTACGGGATAAAACGGGCGCAACCTCGGGAAATATCAGTGTCCAAATCGACAAATTGAGTGAAGCCGGTTACATTCAAGTCGAAAAAGGCTTTGCCGGTAAACGTACGCGAACCGTTTGCAAGATTACGCAGAAAGGTGCAGCTGCCTTCGAAGCTTACGTGGAAGCCCTAAAAGGTTATTTGAATTTATAAGAACTTCTCCGGATCTCGGGAACTTATCCCTTGTACACGGGCGAACTTTCGGAGCTCTCCGGAAGTCTCCCCTTGTGCATGGACTCTGTTCCGGAGCCCTCGGCAGACGTCCCTGTGTGCACGGTTTCCTTTCCCGAGCCCTCGGGAAGCTCCCCCTTGCGCAAGGAGGAAGATCCTGAGCCCTCCGAAACGGCCCCTTTGTACACAAAATGACTTTCGGAGTCCTCGGGAAGCTTCCCTGTGGGCAAAGGCGCTGTTCCTGCTATCAAGAGTGCTGCTCTGAGTGGCGCTCTCGGTAATGTGTCATTATATCTCGATGCCGATAACTTGTTTTAGAGCGAATCCGATCAAAAAACTGATCAGCGCAACGCCCAGACTGAGTACGGCCATTTCGCCGAAACGCTTCCGGAAGTTCTCACTCTTCGCCACCGAATAATAATAGTTAAACAGGCCGATGATGAGGATTGCCATCGCCAGCATGACGATGAGACTGATCAAAACATTTTCGAAGAGGATAAACGGCGTGATGAGCGCCAACACCGTGATTAAATAGGCGATACCGGTGTAAAGGGCCGATTTGACGGGATGCTTACCGGTATCGGTTTCCGATTTGGTGGAAAGGTATTCCGATGAAGCCATCGACAGGGCGGCGGCAATGCCCGTGATGCTGCCGATAAAAGCAATCGACTTGCTGTCGTTCAACGCCATGGTGTATCCGGCTAACGCCCCCGTGAATTCGACCAAAGCGTCGTTGAGGCCCAGCACGACCGAGCCCATATACGAAAGGCGTTCCTCTTTAATCATCGCGATCAGTTCATTTTCGTGCATTTCTTCTTCTTGCGCCATTTGCTGTAGCTCAGGATAATCGGTATAAGCCGCATACGTAAAGCTGGAACTTTCTTCGTCAGCTTCCATCAATTTGATAGCGAAGGTAATCCCGAAAACGCGCGCTAGCCAGTAATATTTTACTATTCCCCGCCGATAGGGCTTTACATCGATGCCCGTGTAGCGCTTCAAGTTATCATAATGAGTCGCTTCCTGAGCAGCGATACCCTGCAATATCCGGCGGTTAGACGCATCTTTTTCTATCGACGCCAGTTTCTGATATATGATATGTGCGGTGATCTCTTCCCGTTGAAAACGGAGGAAGGTTTTTCTGTCTTTTTCTTTTAGTTTCATAACAGTCTGTGTTTACAATCCAAACATTATTGTGACGGACAAGTGGGTGAGACGTTGTTTTTTTATTTTAAAGATTCAAACGTAAGAAAACATTTTAAGATGGCAAAAGAAAGCACAAATAAAATGAAAAGAACAGAACCGCCGCGAAGCCATTCTGTCCTTTAGAAAATCAGTCGGGATGAGGTGACTCGAACACCCGACCTCCACGTCCCGAACGTGGCGCGCTAGCCAACTGTGCTACATCCCGATTTTGTGGCTGCAAAGTTACTATTTTTTTATTCAATCCGAACAATAATCATAAAAAAAACGCTTTCGATGCGATAACGAACGGAAAAATTCCCTACATTTGCAGTGCATTTGCGGCAATAGCTCAGTTGGTAGAGCATCAGCTTCCCAAGCTGAGGGTCGCGAGTTCGAATCTCGTTTGCCGCTCTTCATCAAAATCCGTCTCTCGAAAAAACCGTTTGACGGATTTTTTAGTATACACTTCCGTTTTAACATGTATCTTTTTAATCCCGACACCGATCTTGCTTTGGCGCACTCCCATCCGCATTATACCCCGCCCGCTTCGGCGTTGGATATGGCACGCGATTTAGCCTTATTGCCGATATGGTACGCACCCGAGGGGGAATCGATTATTCTCGAGAGAACAGATATCCAATCATTCATACAAAAAGTCCAGCAATATTTTACCGTGGAGCCGGCTTTTGTTCCTTTCAGCGAGCTTCCCGTTTATCGCGAAGAACAAATTATTCCTTGGGGATGGAATCTTGCTTTACGAAAGAAACTGATCGAGGCGGGAGTCGCGGAGTCTCGCTTGCCCTCTGCCGCCGATATTGAACGTCTCAAAATGTATTCTGACAGGCAGTATGCTGTGAAAATGCTCCGCGAATTGAAGGCGGTCAATCCTCTTTTTTACGGTCAATCTGATTATTTTACTCACCCCGATGAGGCTTTTACCTATTTATCCATGCAGAAAAGCGATTCGGTCTTGAAAAAACCCAACTCCGGTAGCGGAAAAGGGCTTGTATGGATTAAAGGGAAGATTACCGATAAGCAAATGGACTGGTGCCGGCGGGTGATTCGCCAACAAGGCGGGGTGGTTGTCGAGCCGGTTTTGGATAAAGTGCTTGATTTTGCCTTTGAATATCGAATGTCCGGCGGGGACGCCTCATTTGCCGGATACTCTTTATTCCGTACAACGGCTTCAGGGGCATACGAAGGGAATTATTTGCTGGCGGATGAAAAAATTGAAACCGTGTTGGCCGCGTATGCTCCGTTAGAAGACTTTCTAATCCTTCGGGCGTTATTGACCCGTAAATTGGCGGAATATTTTCCTCGCTACAACGGGTATATCGGTGTCGACATGATGATTTGCCGCACCCGTCACGGTTTTCGCATACAGCCCTGTGTAGAAATCAATATGCGGATGAATATGGGGGTGTTAGCCCGGGGTTTTTATGATCGGTTTTTACAGAAGAATGCTTCGGGGGTATTCAAAATAGATTATTTTAAACGCCCGGGGGATGCTTTGGCTCATGCCGGTGAATTAGAGCGAAAATATCCGTTGAGGGTCGAACGCCGTAAAATCGTGTCCGGCTGTTTGCCCATGACGCCCGTCACGGAAGAAACCAAATATATGGCTTATGCATTGATTTTTCAAGAATACGAAAGCCTTATTCCATCGCATAGCATGAGCCCATTTTAAAACGAATACTCTTGTATCCGCATTGATCTGCCTAAGTCCGGCTTTGTATTTCGGATGGAGGATGAAGGGGAAGAAATTTTCAACGTTCTTCCGGCGAGAAGCGAAAGAATAATAAACCGGTTAAAGGTCTTTTCGTATATAAAAAAAATATGATTATCCGCAAAGCGACCTAAACGTGCCCCCTCCGCTCGTTCCTCGCTCGTCCCCTTATCTTAAGGAAACAGTTGCGGAGTCCGATCTCTCTACTCTCCCCTTACGATAAGGGGAGTACCGTGAAGCGGGGAGGGGTTAAAAAAGAAATCGGACGCTTTGCGGATAATCATATAAAAAATAATACCTTTGCAGCAGGTACCTTGCAGCGTATCTGATTGATATATAAACGAAGCGTTTCAGCTTAATCCTGTTTAGAAAATCGCCAATTTTCAGAAAGAAAGGATGATGCGACGAATGCTCCGCGCTTTAGGCGTGGGGCTGTTGCTTGTCTTTCTTTCGGGCCTTTGGCGATGCCTCTAAACGGATGAGTCGACAGTTCCCGCGCTCTTTTTTGATACTATTTCATACCGACCTTGGGGAACGGCGAGGTTATATCGATATAAATGAATAGTAATGAAGAAGCACCTTCGTAAACGTCCGTTTAACGGCTTGCCCGATCCGACTTTTCCCGAAAGCGGAATTTATCCGGTAACCTGCCCGAAATGCGGTGCGCAATTATATTGCCCCGCCGAATTGCAACATGATAAAAAACTTCCTTGTCCGAATTGTGACAAAAACTTTTCCAATCCCCTTTACGATCCGGCCGATCCGGGCAACCGGCGAAGAGCGAGGGCGCGCTGTGTCGTAAAAATCCTGATCGCCAATGTATTGATCGCCTTATCGACCGTATATACCGTAAAATATATTATTCCGGGACTGAAGGGCAAATCGTCAATACCTGCCGGCACGCAGACGATCAAAACGGATTCTTTGCAGGATAGTTCCGGGAAAAGCGATAGAAAGAATATGGCGTGGCCATACGAGATTGGGAGATAGGGGGTCGATAATTAATCTGACACCTATCGAGCTTGTTTTTAAGAAAAAAGATGTTTATTGGAGCCTGAAAAATAAAGAAAGTAAACAATGTGACTTGTTTTTCGATTAAATGTAAGTTCTGTTTTTCTCCTGTCGAACATTTAGCTATCTTTGTTGTTAAAAAAACAGAGCAACCCTATTTACTAAGTTCATTCAGTATGATTTTCGATTTTAATTTGATTCGCAATGTCTATGCCGGCTTGCCCTGCAAAGTGCAGGAGGCGAAACGCGTGTTGAACCGTCCGCTGACACTGACCGAGAAGATTCTTTTCTCGCATCTCTCTCCGGGTATCCCAGTGAAAGACTACCTGCGGGGCGGCGATTATGTGGATTTCGCTCCCGACCGCGTGGCCATGCAAGACGCGACGGCCCAAATGGCGCTCTTGCAGTTGATGAATGCCGGGCGCTCTTCCGTCGCCGTGCCCTCCACCGTGCATTGCGATCACCTCATCCAGGCATACAAGGATGCCCGCGCCGATTTACAGACGGCCAACGTTACCAACCGCGAAGTATATGAATTTCTGCGGGAGGTGTCGGATAAATACGGAATCGGCTTTTGGGAACCCGGCGCAGGCATTATCCATCAGGTCGTGCTCGAAAATTATGCTTTCCCCGGCGGAATGATGATTGGAACGGACTCGCATACGCCCAATGCCGGCGGATTGGGCATGTTGGCTATCGGCGTAGGAGGCGCCGATGCGGTGGATGTGATGGCCGGATTACCGTGGGAGTTAAAAATGCCCCGGCTCATCGGCGTGAAGCTGACCGGCAGGCTGTCGGGATGGGCTGCTCCTAAGGATGTTATTCTTAAACTGGCCGGTATCCTTACCGTAAAGGGAGGAACGAATGCCGTTATCGAATATTTCGGCGAGGGAACCGAAACCCTTTCCGCAACGGGCAAAGGAACGATTTGCAATATGGGCGCCGAAGTAGGAGCCACGACTTCCGTCTTTCCTTTCGACGAAAAATCGGCCTCCTATCTCGAAGCGACCGGACGGAAGGAGGTAGCTTCCCTGGCGCGGAGCATTGTCGGACACCTACGTCCTGATCCCGAGACGGTTGCTTCTCCGCACGATTATTACGACCGGGTGATCGAAATCGACCTTTCCACCCTCGAACCCTATATCAACGGGCCTTTCACGCCCGATGCCGCTTATCCCATCTCCCAATTTGCCCGGGTGGTGGAAGAGAACGATTATCCCCGTAAAATGGAAGTGGGGCTTATCGGTTCGTGTACCAACTCGTCTTACGAAGATCTTACCCGAGCCGTATCGGTGGTGAAACAGGCGAAGGAAGACGGGGTAGGGGTGAACGCGCAATTCATTATCAATCCCGGATCGGAACAAATCCGTTATACGGCGGAACGCGACGGCATCCTCGCCGAGTTTGAAGAAGCGGGGGCGGTAATCATGGCCAATGCCTGCGGCCCCTGCATCGGGCAATGGAAGCGCGATGATGCGGGCGGGCAACGCCCCAACTCCATTGTCACTTCCTTCAACCGGAACTTCGCCAAACGTAACGACGGGAACCCCAACACGCATGCTTTCGTGGCTTCGCCCGAACTCGTCGCGGCGCTGACCATTGCCGGCGACTTGCGCTTCAATCCCCTCACCGATACGCTCGAAAACGACAAGGGGCAACACGTCCGGCTTGCCGAACCCTCCGGGTACGAAACGCCCCCCGGCGGGTATGACGTGCAAGAAGCGGGTTACCGCGCTCCTTCGCCCGACGGCCACAATAAGGAAATCATCATCGACCCTGCGTCGAAACGCCTGCAAAAGCTCGCGCCTTTCCCCGCATGGGACGGGAACGATTTCGAACGCCTGCCTCTTTTGATAAAAGTGAAGGGAAAATGTACCACCGATCATATTTCGATGGCGGGTCCCTGGCTTCGCTTCCGAGGCCATCTCGATAACATTTCCGACAATATGCTTATCGGGGCCGTGAATGCCTTTAACAACCAAACGAACGCGGTGCGCGACCCCGAAACAGGGGAATACCTTGCCGTGCCGCAACTGGCCCGCAAACTCAAATCGCAGGGATTGGGCTCCGTCGTCGTGGCCGAGGAAAATTACGGCGAAGGGTCGAGCCGCGAACATGCCGCGATGGAGCCTCGCCATTTGGCGGTGAAAGTCATTTTGGTGAAATCCTTTGCCCGCATTCACGAGACGAACCTCAAGAAGCAGGGGATGTTGGCGCTTACCTTTGCCGATAAGGATGATTATGACAAGATACGGGAAGATGACAAGATAAGCGTGCGCGGGCTGAATCGTTTTGCGCCCGGTGTCAATCTGACGGTTGATCTCCTTCATGCCGATGGCTCTACGGATGCTTTCGAAGCCGTGCATACCTATAATAAACAGCAGATCGAATGGTTTAAGGCCGGCAGCGCGCTCAATGCGATGGGGAAAAAGTCTAAGGTCTAAGAGTCTAAGGTCTAAAGTCGAAAGGCTGAATGTGGGGAATCATCGAATCATGGAATTATTGAATTTTGGAATCATATATATGGATGAAAACTATTTAATTTATAAATTATCCGAGTCGATCAAGAAAACAACGCAGATCGATAAAAAGTTATTCACCGAAATGAATGTGAAGCGCGGGCTTCGCAATGAAGACGGTACCGGTGTGTTGGTCGGACTGACCCGCATCGGGGATGTGGTCGGTTATGAAAAGCTGCCCGACGGAACGCTGAAGGCCATTCCCGGAAAACTCTATTACCGGGGAATGGATGTGGAAGAGCTGGTCCGCGGTATTCAAAAAGAAAACCGTTTGGGATTTGAGGAAACGTCTTTCTTGCTTTTGTCGGGGATATTGCCCGATAAAGACGAGCTCGAAGCTTTCCGCGCATTGATTATGCAGACGATGCCGCTCAGTCATCAAACCACCATGAGCATTCTTTCCCGCAAAGGAAAAAACATCATGAACATCCTTGCCCGGAGCGTACTTGAACTATATGTCTATGATGAAAATCCAGAAGACATTTCGCGCGAGAACCTGATGCGCCAATCCATCAATCTTATCGCCAAATTCCCCACCATCATCGCCTATGCCTATCAGGTGTTGCGGCATGCCGAGTACGGGCGTTCCATGCATATCCGCCATCCGTATGAAGATCGTTCCGTAGCGGAGAATTTTCTTTTTATGATTAAAGGGCGCGACCGGTATACCGATTTGGAAGTGAAGATACTCGATTTGGCGCTTATCCTTCATGCCGAGCACGGAGGGGGGAATAACTCGACCTTCTCGGTACGGGTTACCAGTTCTACCGAAACCGATATCTATTCTTCTATTGCGGCCGGCATCGGTTCGTTGAAAGGCCCCCTTCACGGAGGCGCCAATCATAAGATAAGAGCCATGTTCGACGATCTGAAGGCCAATGTGTTTCATTGGGACAAGGTGGAAGAGGTGGATGCTTATCTCAAAAGAATCCTCAACAAACAGGCATTCGATAAAACCGGCTTGATTTATGGCATCGGGCATGCCGTTTATCGTATTAGCGACCCACGTGCGATCCTTCTTAAGGAGATGGCTCGCGACTTGGCTAAGGAAAAAGGGCTTGAAGAGGAATTTGCCTTGATGGAGCTTGTGGAAGAGCGGGCGGTGAAATTGTTTGCCGAGTTCAAGGGCGAAGGCGCCAAGCAGGTATGCGTCAATGTCGATTTTTATTCGGGGTTCGTGTATGAAGCCATCGGCCTGCCGCAAGAAGTCTTTACGCCGCTGTTTGCCATGGCGCGTATTGTGGGATGGTCTGCCCATCGCATCGAAGAACTGAATTTCGCCAGCAAACGTATCATTCGCCCCGCATACAAGAATGTTCGGGGAAAACAATCGTTTGTTCCGCTGGGAGAAAGGTGAAAAGTCAAAAGTCTTCAGTCTCCGGTCTTCAGTCTCCGGTCAAGAGTGGTCGATAGCGACTAATTAAAAGGAAGCAGAATGAGAAAGTTTGAAGATCTCCGTGTGTGGCAGGATGCTCGTGTTTTTGTTGTTGAAATTTATTCTTTAACAAGGGACCTGAAAGATTGGGGATTCAAAGATCAACTTCAACGTGCGGCGGTTTCCATTATGAATAATATTGCGGAAGGCTCTGATGCCGGTGGCGATGGAATATTCGTCCGATATTTGCATATTAGCTTAGGGAGTTGCAGCGAGGTGAAAAGTATGCTTTATTTGTGTGAGGATTTGCATTACTGTTCTCCGGAAAGAGCCAATGAACTACGAATAAAATTAAAACAGATTTCAAGTTCAGTAAATAAATTGATTAACTATTTAAAAACAGAATAATGACTACTATTTCGAGAAAATCGCCTGATGACCGGCGACCGGTGACTGGTGACAATAAGACCCGCAAAATTCCCGTGCGTCATCCCGTCGTCGAACTCGACGGCGACGAAATGACCCGTGTGATATGGTCATTCATCAAAGAACAACTGATTTTGCCGTATATCGAGGTGGATATAAAATATTATGACCTGGGCATTCAGCATCGGGATGAGACCGACGACCGGGTCACGGTCGAGGCTGCCGAAGCGATCAAAAAATATCATGTCGGCATCAAGTGCGCGACCATCACGCCCGACGAGGCGAGAGTGAAAGAGTTCGGGTTGAAGAAAATGTGGAAATCGCCTAACGGTACCATCCGTAATATCGTCGGCGGGACGGTTTTCCGCGAACCGATCATTTGTTCCAATATCCCCCGCTATGTACAGGGGTGGACAAAGCCCATCGTCATCGGGCGGCATGCGTTCGGCGACCAATATAAGGCGACGGATGTCGTGATAAAGGGCTGCGGAACGTTGCGTATGACGTTTACACCCGAAAACGGCGAAACGCAAAGTTGGGATGTCTTTGATTTCAACGGCGACGGTGTGGCGATGGCGATGTATAATACCGACGAATCGATTTACGGGTTTGCCCGTTCGTCTTTTCAAATGGCTTTCGCCAAGAAGTATCCGCTTTATCTGTCGACCAAGAATACGATACTCAAAGCGTATGACGGCCGTTTTAAGGATATCTTCCAGGAAGTGTATGAAAAGGAGTTTAAGGATGCTTTTCAAGCGGCAGGATTGACCTATGAGCATCGTCTTATCGATGACATGGTCGCTTCCGCCATGAAATGGAATGGCGGGTTCGTGTGGGCGTGCAAGAACTACGACGGCGATGTGCAGTCCGATACGGTCGCACAGGGCTTCGGGTCGTTGGGAATGATGTCGTCGGTGTTGGTGACGCCCGACGGCAAGACCGTGGAAGCCGAAGCTGCCCATGGGACGGTCACGCGCCATTACCGCCTTCATCAACGCGGGGAAGAGACCTCTACCAATCCCATTGCCTCGATTTTCGCTTGGACGCGGGGGTTGGCGCATCGCGGCAAGCTCGATGATAACCGGACATTGATTCATTTCTGTGAAACACTCGAAAGAGTGTGTGTGGAAACGGTCGAAAACGGGCAAATGACGAAAGATCTCGCCCTGTTGGCTTATCCCGGTTCGCTGTCGAGGGACAAGTATCTCAATACACAGGAATTTTTATCGGTATTGAAAGAGAATCTCGATAAAGCATTATCATCGAGGGTGTATCAAAAGTAAAAACAGAAATGATTCTACTTCCGATGTGTAATTTTTTCAAGTTACAACCTGTTACTCTCACTCTTTTAATGACAACTTGTGAGACATCCTCTTAATTTTATCTATTTCCCCGACAGCCGATTGATGGTCTTTTTTACTTCATTCTGAATCGCCGCGTCTGTCTCCGAAGGAAGAATTTGGGCTAATTGTTCAAGAAGATATTCTTTGCGGTAAGAATAAGTAAACCATCCGAGGGCTTCCGCAGCCGTTTTCCGCAGTTCTGCGTCATCCGTACGGTCGCGGAGGACGGTCAGTAAAAGGTCTGCTTCGTCCGAAGCGGGATGGTTCCGGAATCGTGATACCTCCGATATCCGTTCTTTTAGTTTGGCCGATTTATCGGTGATAAGTGCCATATCTTGTTGTTTGCTTTTGTTAGCCGAACGGATGGATTCGAGCGCCTTATCCAGCATTTCACGGGAATAGAAGGGTCGCCCCTCAGCCTGTTTAATCAATTCGCTTTCCAGTTTATCGAGATTCTGCATGCGCAAGCCGGAGGATATCTTGAAAGCGATTCGCTTCGAGGTATTGTCGTTGAGTATGGCTTTAGCCACCACCGGCAATAAGCGTTCCGAGCCGTTTTTAGCGATCCATTCAAAAGCGAAGCGCTTTGTCAACTCATAACTGTCCGCCGAAGCAGCTTCCAATACATCCACAAACGCATCGTCATCGATTTGCGATAAAAGCGTCGCGCATTCGAGGCGAACGATCATACTCGAGGAGTCGAAGAACGTTTTTTTCAGGAGTTCGCTGATTTCCGGATAGTCATTATCATACAGCATTCGTAAAGCGATAGCCTGTATATCGACGGAAGGAGATTCCAACGCTTTTTTACAGAAACGGATATCGTTCCGGTGGGTCGTAAGCGCCTCGTTGATATCGATCGCTTCGTCGGTATTCTTGGTAAACCGGAAGGTGGGATCTCCGAGAATATGCGTCTCCAGATAATGGGTGTATTTTCCCCATTGTCCCACCCGCAGTCCGTGGGACAGCAATCCCAGAAATTCATCCGGCCATTTATCCTGAATGGTATTCACGGTGTTGCCTTGCGTAACGATAGTTTTGCCGTCGTTGAACAAATAAGCTCCGGCAATATATTCATCTTCATAAAACGAACCGTTATAACATGCGTCGAACATCACGAAGCGTGCATTGGGCGTTATGGACAATAAGTCTTGCACTGTAATATCGAGCGAAGCGTTCAGGAGCGAATCCTTTTGTTGGAGTTCCGGATCGAAGGCTTCTTCGCACCATTCGCGCGGAACACCCAGCGACGACATATAGTAAGCGATTGTTTCTTCTTTATCTTTCCCCTTATTGACTGCCGAGAATATTTTACTGCGAAGGAACTGTTTGATATTGTCTATCGATGTATTCACATCGCTGCCTTCCTTATACCCGTTTACATACTGCAAATCATTCGAACCGTGATGGTGGAAGAGCATGACATCGAGATCGGGGCGCATGATCTCATTCAACCAGTAGGGTTTCATGGGCCAATAGGAATCAAAATCCGTGAACTTTACGAAGCTTCCGGGATTGAATAAAGACGGGAAGTGTTCCCTGAGAGCCAGTTGTTCTCCCGACCAGGCCACCCTCGATTCGGAATTATATCCGTGGCCGCGCGAAACGGTAAGCTGATCGATACGATTATCCTTTTCCGCCGATTTCACCGTCACTACTTTTGTCAGGTAATCGCGCAATTGGGCGTACTTGTCTTTTTTGCCTTTTTCCAACGGTTTGATACGCGCCGTATAGATGTCGGAGTGGATAGACTGTTTCGAATCGGGGCGCAACGAATAATAGAAAAAGAGCGTCTTGACGGAATCTTGTTTGAGAAAATCGAAAGAGAGATCGAAGTCGTCATAGAATCGGTCGGAAGCAATACTCGATTGCTGCCAGTTTCGTTTCTGATTCATCTTGAAAGCCGAGGTCAGGTGTTGGGCATCCCTTACCATGACGATAGGGATGTCGCCGATAAAGACGGCGCCTTCTATGGGGCTTTTCTTTAATTCGTACAGTCGTTTCAGTTCCTGTTTGATGGAGTCCGGTTGGTGCCACCGGTCGACCACCAAATAGGTTTTTAACCCGTCCGCTTCGATAGATCGGGCATAGCGGGTGACTTCTTGTTGCGCTTGTGCATAGCTTGCGCTGTCGATGACGATGGCAAATCCGTGCGACAGATTCTTTGCCTGTAAAGATACGGCAAAGAAGAGCAGAGAGAGAATCAGTATTTTATACTTCATAATAAATTATTCTAAAATGTGCATCCCACGGTTGCGGAAATGCTTATCCGGTGGGGATGGTCGAAATGGGATGTTTGCAGCGTCGCCTTTGTATAATCCGCCTTTGCCGCTATGTACAGGGTCGAAGGCAACCGCCCCAATAATACCTGCTTGGAGAGTTTTGCGGCTACTTCTCCTGTCAAATAGTCCGCCGTTAAATATTCGCTGACGGGATAAGACCATTTATCGGCGAGGGTGATTCCTTCGAAATCGGTTTTCGTCGAAAGATTCTTGCGATATCCCGCCTGCGCGTTCAAGCCCAATCGTAACCGGTTTCCCAACAGGAAGGTCTTTCCTCCTTCAACCGAAGCGAAAAGGTTGGAAAATTTTTGCAGTTTCATATCGGGCAGAAGGGAGATTTTCTGTTGTTCGAAAACGATATTTCCTCCGAGCGAATAATCGGCAAAACCGTCTTTTTCCTTTAAGACATCGTAATACGCTCCCGCACGGAGGGTATGGTGGCGGTATTGAACCGATTGATTGAAAATCTCCCAAACGCGTTGGCCGTTGGCATTGGTCGTGGGCTTTTGATCGTACCAAATCCCTTTCGAAGGTATATAGTCGAATGAGAATGTTCCTGTATGGATTACATCGTGAATACGGGCTGTAAAGATATCAGAGACAGAATAGGCTTGTTCTTTATAATCGCCCGATTTGAACGGGCTTGCGACACTGCCGTCTTCCGATTTTTCGAAGATATTTTTATAGCCTAACTGAAAGATGTTTTCAAAAGCTTCTTTCTTCCAGCCGAGTTGAATATGTCCGCTGATTCCGTGCCCGTTGTACCGGCGCGAATGAGCGTTTCCCGAGTCGGGATAATAATTCCCCAATCCTTGAAATTGGAAAAAAGTAAAATTGGAAGACGTCTGGTACGATTCGATCGCGATGCTTTCGGCATATCCTTCGACACCCACGTCCGCCCCGATCGACCAGCGCGAAAAGCGGTACACAATACCCGGCCGGATGGAGTATCGGGCGGCGTCGATCAGCGGGCGCGGATCATTCTCGTCCGAAGACGTTCCGCCCTGATAGGTAGCGGAGACTCCCACGCTGATTTTCTCGTTTAGCGGCGCCGCCATGCCTGCCCGGATATCGAACCCTTCGTTCGTGTAATCTCCCCCGATGCTGTCTGCCAGCAGGTAAGGATTACCCGGTGAAGGCATCAACACATCTTTCCATTTTTGTCCTTTCAGCGAGGAAATGCCATAGGAAAAATGTCCGAAAAAATGAATTCGTCCGACCTGCTTGAATCCTTCCACCGATACTTTTCCCCCGTTCACGTTCTCGGCTTCGGTAAGATGCTTGTAAGAACCGGAAGTGGCTCCATACGCGGCCTGTAAATCCATGACGACTCCGATTCCGAGGAATGCGACCGGATTTTGCACCCGTAGCCAAACGTGTTGCCGCGGCAGCAAGGAATAATCAGCTGGAAAGGATACGCTGTCTGTTTGAGCGTATCCTCCCGAGGCCGAGAGAAGCATGATCAATCCGAGAAAAATCCCTTTTCTGAATATCGACTTCATGTACAATCCTATCTTTATTGATCGACCGTTGTCGGATGGATTCCCGGAGTCGGTGTTTGATCTTTCAGGAAGTCTTCCGTCGAGTTATTCGTATCTTTATAGATTACTTTCCCGTCAATGATCTGCTTTGCTTTTCGGCGCACGCTTTTGCCGGAGTAAGACCCTGTGCTGATAAATGTAAAGCCTGCATCCAATTCGGTGAAAAGTCGCTTATTATGTCTGTCGGGTTCATGATGGATACATTCGACCGCCTCAATAATATATTCCTTTGGTATCAGCAAATATTCTGTTTTGTATGAACTTCCCGGCTTGGTGGAAAGATGTGCTGCGTCAGCGGCATAGGCTGCGGGGTCAATATTTTCAGGAAACTTGAAGAGTACCATGGCAGATCCGAATACCGAATACAATGCATCATTTGCAGATGTAGAAGAGGTATATAATACCTCTAAATTAGGAACGCCGGCAGCATCGGCATCTTTTCCTCCATTAATCTTTCCGACATACAATTCCCAATCGGCATTTCCCAAATTGACCGGAGAATTCGGATTACCTGCCGGGTCGGTTTTATGATCGATCCCGTCTTGTGCGATAACGATGCTTGTTCGTGGTTGAAGCGGATGATCTTGACCGGAACCTTTAAAATAAAAACTATAATTACCTAAAGGCATGGGATCGGGTAATTTTCCATCCTCACCGATCCATTCCGAAGGTGTTTTCCCCGCTGCCAGAGGATCTAATGCGCCAAAACCAATGTTATCCAAATAAATCACTTCATCGGAGTTGTTATAGATTTCAATGAACTGGTCGGAGAAGTAAGATTTTCCTCCTTCAGTAAGAGTGCCGGAGTAGTAAATTTCTTTAAAAACTAATCCTCCGGATAGAGAAGTTGCATGGAGTGAAAGGGTAACGGCTTTATCCTCCGCAATCGTTGTATTTTCTACTAATCCGTTAAATGCGAATTCTTCGGTTTCGAATACGGCGTTGAAAGAGTAAACCCCTGACACAAGCGAAAATGTTGCAACCCCTTTGGCGTCGGTTTTCGCCGATGTCGTTGTTCCCGTTTGGGTATTAGTAGCTTTCACTTCAATATCGGAAAGATTACTTTCGGAATATCCCGAAGGATATTGAACAGTAACGTTGACAGTATATTTCACCGCTTCTTCATCCTTTTCGCAGGAAGAGAAAAGCAATAGGAATGCCGCAAAAATAAGCGGAAGAACGCGCCATCCGTAACGGAATGCCGTTCCTTTTGATTGTTGATTATTACTTACGATTCTTTTCATATTCTATTATCTATCTAATTTATTGTTTTAAAATTTATATTGAATCTCTGCACCGAAATAGAATTCGGTATTTCTTCTCTTATATTCCGATGTCCGGTTGCTTTTATGCGACGGGTTCATCTTTAAAAAATTATTCGCCATAAAAGAGATGTTTAATTTGCGGGAAAACTCTTTCGTCAGACGAAGATTGAATTGTACAGCCGGAGGCAGGCTTTCTTCGACATATTCATACGAATACGTATTGGTGTTGCGGAAGCGGGAATATTTCGAATGCCCTTCGTATTCTTGTTTCCAAGCGTACTCCTGTCCGTTTTTGCTGATAAATCCTATGGGATCCACATACCGGGCTGTTTCCATATCCTGAAAAGCCGAGGCATCGTATACTCTCTCTCCGTTGTCATTGTAGTAATATACCAGGGAGTTTCCCTCTTTATCTTCCCATCGCTCTTTTTCCCGTTGATTCCAGATGATCTGGGGCGTAAAGGATATAATCATTTTCAGTTCCGGGATATGGGTAATCATACGGATGTTCGTATTAAGGCGTTGGCGGATTTTCTTTTCTCCGGCAGGCATGATGGTGATATACGAATCATCCTTTCCCTTAATATTATCGTAAAAGAATCTTTTGACGTAAGACGGACTTGTCTTATAGGATTCTTCAAACAACCATGCTCCGTCAATGACGAAAGATGTTCGGATGGATTTGATTTGACCGATTTGTATCACATATTCCAACCCCTTCTTTATGAGCGTCTGATTATTTGCCGGAGTCATATAAGTATATACTGCGGTATCCATCTCCGAGGCCGCTTGTAAACGGTCTTCGCCTTCATAGTAATATACTTCGCCATTGTCGAATTCCGGACGTTTACCTTTTCCTGCGGGGATGGCGTATCTTCGATAAGGGGCGAGATAGGGGGCGTATGAATACGTCAGCCCGTCTTTCAATTTCTCGTAAAAGCCGGTGATCGATACCGATACTTTTTTAACCTCGAAAGAAAGCCCGATCTCGTTCTTCGTACTGCGGGCCGGCTTCAGTTCCGGGTTCGTCGTGTCAAGGACTTTGGTGGTAATCAATGCCATCGACGAATTGTCGGGATCGTAATAATTGACGCTGATATTGTCAAAATACGCTTTATCGGGAGCAATATAAGATAAGGTGGGCATTTTGGCGGAGACACCGTATCCGAAATTGATACTCAGGCGGTCGAACAAGTGATTATTTTCCTTATTGAGAATCTCCCAAGAAGTGTTTAGCCGTGGTTCTACCGATGAATAGTTACCCGGCTGAATTTGTGAAAACCGAACGCCGGCTTGGGCGGTAAGGACGGTCTTGCCTATGGGTTGGATGAGCTTGTCTTCGACGAATAAAGCATAATTATGTAATACCGGCAGATCCTTTTGTGCCCGGGGGCGGATACTCGATTCGAGCGTAGACATCGGCGGTGTAGACAAATCATATTGAAGGCCCTCTCCATTATTGCCGTTGACGGCCATGTCGAATCCTCCTACCAATGAATTGACCGTATTACCGAATTGCCGGTTCAGGCTCCCTTTTATCTTGGCGAAAAAATTATACGGCTTCCCATCGGTCGTGTATTCACTGTAATATACTCCCGGTAGATAGTTTTCTTCAAACACTCCGTCAACGTAGGAGGTGGGATAGGGGACGACCCCTGTGGTAAGCGATTGTTCCTGTTTTACATAATTTTCCGCCCAGGAGTAATCCCCCGATAAGCTATATTCCAAATTCGTAATCCATGACTTGCGCAGCATCCATTTACCGCTTATGCCTCCACGGATTCCTTTGTTGGACGAACGGATGGCTTCCAGCTTATTTAATTGGGCATCCGTTTTATTTTCGTCAACCGTTTGGAAATAAGAAAGCCGGAAATTCAAATCCAACGGCTTCGTGTTTTCCATAAACGTGTTCGAATAAATGGCGGTTCCCGTCAAGCGTTTATATCCGCGATATTTATAACGAGTATCGTTATACGCCTGGGCATAATCTGTTGAGATATTCAATGTCCCGGTGCGGTTGGGCAAACGGAAACCTTTGGATAAGGAGGCTATCTTCGTGTTCGGATCAATATTGGCTTTCACCCTCCACGGCTGGGCGCCCATTTTCGTTTTCACCAATACCACGCCGGAAGTAAGGTTTCCGTACTCCGAAGAAGGGATTCCCCGGATAACTTCCACCTCTTCGATATTATCGGCTGAGATTTCCCGGAGGTCTACACCCCGGCCGACCGTGTTGGCCGCCGTCGACAAATTCCCGGATCGGGAAGTGTTGACGGTTTGCATATTCGCGTCGTTCGACATCGGCGCGCCGTCCACCATCACCAGCGTACCCAATGCACTATTGGGATTGTCGGAAATCTCCCGCATCTTGACTTGTCCCGGTGAGGCCAGCGTCGGGTTTTCGGTTATCTGCCCCGGTAAGAGTTGAAAAATATCGGTAAGACTTTTCGGCTGAATATGTTCGATGGCCGTCGTCTGTATTTTTGAGGATGATCCCAGTTTGCCTTGCGTAGCCGTTACCGTTACTTGTTCCAGGGCAAGGCTTACGGGTTGTAGCTTTTCCCTCCATCCGTCGATATTCGAACGAAGCGTTTGTCTGACGGTTTTGTCCTTATATCCTAATAACCGGAATAAAAATGTATAATTCCCTTCGGGCACATTTTCAAAAGAAAATCGCCCCTGGTCGTCAGATACGGCCCAGATATCGAGTCCGTCGATGATGACCATCGCCATTTCAACCGGGTTCCCGTCAATGGAATCCGTGACTACTCCCTGAATGCTGAAACCGTTATTTTGAGCGTTTACGCTGCCACCGTAACAACACATGAACAGGCCCCCCATGAGGAATATCGCTTTGCAAGAAGATAAAATTTTTTTCATTATTAAAAAAGGATGTCCTCTTTATGTAAAACTTCCGGATAAAGCTTCATCCCATAATCTTTTTGAGGTAAGTATATAAGACGGCAAAAACCGAGCGAAAAGGAAGAGGCTGTAAACCCTCCCTTTCGTCGGTATAAAATATATCCGGTAATCCCGTAAAAATCCTGTTTATTTACTATTCTGCACCTCCCGATTAAAAATGTTTAGGCAGGACTTAGTTTGTAAATGACGGGATCGACAGGACGGTTATAAATGTTTTGAGGCGCAGAAGGAAGCCTCTTTCTTTTTTCGGCCCTTTTAGCGAGTCCCTCAATATATCTCTCGCATTGTTTCAACCGGTCGTATCCGAGCATGATGCCCAGAATAAAGTCCTCTTCGCACGTATAATCGCATAAGCGCTTTTGGCCAATCGTGCGGATGACGTCGACGCAAGCCTTTGCTCCGAAGAAGACATTTATTTTCCGATCGGTAACCGGCATGAACATATAATCGACCTGCATTTTGGTTAATTTCTTCTCGATGGCCTCTTTTTTTGATACCTCAAAGGTGTACAAAGCCATGTTGCGAAGGCCTTTTTTATGCTCATACAACAGATGCGTGAATACGTCCATTCCGGGTTTAATCCAGATACTGTTTCAAATCGTTTACCCAAGCATCGATGCGGCTTTCAGTCAAATCGCTTTCATTGTCGGCATCGAGGGCAAGTCCCACGAATTTTCCGTCTCTCACCGATTGCGAGTCATCGAAAGTATAACCGTCGGTCGAAACTTCCCCAACGAATTGAGCGCCGGTTTGGGCGAAATCATCGTAAAGAATTCCGATAGCATCTACAAACGTGTCGGGATATCCGGCCGAATCTCCTACTCCAAACAACGCAATTGTTTTGCCTTGCAGCTTCAGGTTTTTGATTTTGGACGAGAAAACATCCCAATCGTCTTGCAACTCGCCTACACTCCACGTAGAAGTGCCAAGAAGCAACACGTCCGCCGATTCGAAATCTTCGACCGTAGCGTCGCTTACATCGATTAATTTTGGGGAATAGTCTGCCAGTTTATCGGCAATCAACTCCGCAGCTTCGCGGGTGTTATCGGTACTTGAACCGTAAATAATTGCTATTGATTTCATCTTTTATTTTAATCTTTAATTTAAAAATACAAAGTAAAGGTATAAAATAATAGCGGTCAATCATCAAAAATAATGACTTTCTTATGAAAAATACCTAGAAATAGGGATGCCATTGAAGCAATCTTCATCAATCTCTCTAAATCTACTGCTTCAATAATCTTTACTCAATCGATAAACCGCTTCGTCAGGTCGTCGTAAGCGTCAATGCGCCGGTCGCGGAGGAAAGGCCACCATCGGCGGACGTTTTCTGTGCGGGTTTTGTCAATCTCGATAATTGCGTCGGCTTCCTGATCATCGGGAGCCTCATAGAGTAACTCGCCTTGTGGGCCGGACACAAAGCTATTTCCCCAGAACGTAATGCCATTGGTTTGTCCCGAAGGATCGGGCTCGAAGCCAACGCGGTTGACGGCGATTACCGGGATGGCGTTCGTAACGGCGTGCGCGCGTTGCACCGTTATCCACGCTTGGCGTTGGCGGTTCTTTTCTTTTTCGTTGTCGGAAGATTCCCAGCCGATGGCGGTCGGGTAGATGAGTACTTCGGCCCCCGCGAGAGTCATCAGCCGAGCGGCTTCCGGGTACCACTGGTCCCAACAAATAAGGACTCCGAGCCGCCCGACCGATGTGTTGATCGGCGTGAAACCCAGATCGCCGGGCGTGAAATAAAACTTTTCGTAATACGCCGGGTCGTCGGGGATATGCATTTTGCGGTATTTCCCGGCAATGGTACCGTCTTTCTCTATCACCACCGCTGTATTATGATATAGTCCGGCGGCACGCTTCTCAAAGAGCGATAACACAATTACTACGCCGAGCTCTTTGGCCAACCGGCCGAACGATTCGGTAGACGGGCCGGGGATGGATTCGGCCTGATCGAATACCGAAACGTTTTCCGTTTGGCAGAAATACAGGCCATTGTGCAACTCCTGCATCACAATCAGGTCGGCGCCTTGGGCCGCAAGGCTGCGTATCTTCTTCTGTAACCGAACAATATTCTCTTCGATATTGAGCGTGTTGTGCTGCTGTATTATTCCTATTTTCATTTTGTAGCTGTTGAAAGTCGAAAGTCAAAAGTCGGACGCCTAATGTCGAAAGGCGACGAGGAACGCGTTTTAAAGAAATCCCTCGGGAAACTGCATGGCGATACAGTGCAGCGATCCGTGCTGTTTAATCAGGGCGCGGCAATCGATGGCAATGACTTCCCGTTCGGGGAATATGCGTTGCAGTTGCCGTTTCGCCCGGTCATCGGCCGGCGTTCCATAAGCCGGCATCAATACCGCTCCGTTGATGATAAGGAAATTGGCATACGTTGCCGGGAGTCTGCGCCCGTCGTGATATACCGGATCGGCCATGGGCAAAGGGACCAATGTGTATGGTTTGCCTTGCCATGTGGTGAACGTACGGAGTTGTTCCTCCATGCGTTGCAGTTCCTCAAAATGCTCATCGGTTTCATCCGTGCATTGTACGTAGGCGATCGTTTCTTCGTTGCAAAAGCGGGCCAGCGTATCGATATGGTTATCGGTATCGTCGCCTGCCAGATAGCCGTGGTGGAGCCATAGTACGCGCTCTATTCCTAATGTCTGTTTCAGCTTAACCTCGATATCCTGTTGCGTCATCGGTTGATTGCGGTTGGGCGCCAGCAGACAGGCTGATGTGGTGAGTAACGTCCCTTTTCCGTCATTCTCGATAGAGCCCCCTTCCAAAATAAAATGGAAGTGATTAAACTGCGATACTTCTCCATCAAAGAAGCCATTGAAATATAGTTTGGGCGTGATCTGATTATCGTAATTTGCGGGGAACTTCAATCCCCATGCATTGAATTCGAAATCGAGGATGGCCGGGTTGTTTCGGATAAACACCGAAATACCTCCGTGATCACGGGCCCATGTATCGTTGCTCTCAATCTCCGCCGTGATAAGACGCCTTTGCTCCATTTTTGTAAAATAACGGGTGACTTGCTCTTTCTTGCGACAGACGACGAGCAGTTTTTCCCGTTTTAGAATCTCTTTCGAAAGCGCCACATAGCATTCGGTAACTTCCTCCAGCATATCGGCCCAGTCGGTTTCTTCATGCGGCCATGTGAGTTGTATGCCGCTTTGGGGATACCATTCCGGGGGGAAATAGATTCTATTATACAGATACATAACTTACCCTTCCATGTTGCCTCTGACGATACCCCTCATGGACGAACGCACAAACTCCAGGATGTGCTGCCTTTCGGGGGTCGAGGGCAATTCTCTTTCGATTCGTTCTATAGCTTGGGTGGTATTGTACCCCGATTGATACAGGTAGCGGTAAATCTCCTGTATACCGTTGATCTGTTCACTGTTGAATCCCCGTCTTCTCAGTCCGACGATATTCAATCCCATGAATGTAATCGGTTCGCGTCCCACCATGATGTACGGGGGAATATCTTTCGGTATTTTAGAGCCGCCTTGTATCATGGCATGCGCGCCGATTCTTGAAAATTGATGAACCAGCGTACCGCCGCTAAGGATGGCATAGCTGTCGATTTCAATCTCTCCGGCAAGCTGTGTTGAATTGCCGAGAATCACATGGTCGCTCAATTCACAATCGTGCGCCACATGACTATAAGCCATGATGAGGCAGTTGTTGCCGATTTTGGTAAATCCCTTCGAAGCTGTTCCCCGGTTGACGGTTGCGCATTCCCTGATCATCGTATTATCGCCGATGATGGCGACCGTTTCTTCTCCTTTAAACTTCAGGTCTTGCGGAATGCCGGCGATTGTGGCATGAGGAAATATCGTACAGTTCTTACCGATTCGAGCGCCGCTCAGCACGGTCGCTTGAGTCATGATGCGCGAGCCGTCGCCTATTTCGGTGTTTGCGTCGATATAGGCGAAAGGCTCAACGATGATATTCTTGCCGAGTTTGGCTTCGGGATGTATAAATGCTAAAGTTGATACCGTATTCATAATCTCTCAATATGGGTGCCGGATTATTTATTTTTAATGATCTGTGCCGTAAAATCGGCTTCGGATACTACTTTTTCACCGATGAATGCCAATCCCCGCATGGAAGAAATATTTCGTCGTAAGTCACTCGTCAGTTCAACCCGGAAGATGACTGTATCGCCCGGTACTACTTTATGCCGAAATTTCACATTGTCGATCTTGAGGAAATACGTAGAATAACGTTCCGGTTCATCCAGTTGCGACAGGACGAGTAACCCTCCCGTTTGCGCCATGGCTTCCACCAGCAGAACGCCCGGCATAATAGGTTCCTGGGGGAAATGCCCCATAAAGAAGGGTTCGTTGGTCGTCACGTTTTTCACTCCGACGATATATTTGTCCGTTTTACGGATAATTTTGTCGACCAATAAAAAAGGATATCGATGCGGAAGCAGTTCGCGGATGCGGTTATTGTCCATCAGCGGCTCCTCGTTTACATTATAGATAGGCGGTTGGACTTCATTGAGTTTTATATCTTTCCGAATTAACCTGGCTAATTGGTTGTTGATATGGTGTCCCGGCCGCGTAGCGATTAACCGTCCTTGGATCGGTTTTCCGATAAGGGCCATGTCACCGACAATGTCGAGTAGTTTGTGACGGGCGGGCTCATTCCGGAAAGCCAGTTTGCGATGATTGAGGTAACCCAATTCGTTGGCGTCGTGTCGTTGTACGTGAAGAGCGTCGGCGATTTCATCTAATTCCGGTTGCGACAGTTTCCGCTCATAAATAACGATGGCGTTGTCCAGATTACCGCCTTTTATAAGACCGGCCTGACGCAGTTGCTGTATCTCCCGCACAAAAACGAATGTCCGCGAAGGAGCAATTTCGGTTTCGTACTCCGACATATCGTCGAGGATCGCCGATTGGTTGGGGATGTACATCGAGTCGAATTCGATATACGAATTGATGCAAAAGCTATCGTCCGGCAACAGTGTTAGTTTGGAACCGGTTTCGGGGTCGGAAACCTCGAGTTTCTTGCGGACGATATAGAAGTCTTTGTCTTTTTTTTGTTCTACGATTCCCGCATTCTTAATGGCTTTTACATATTCGATGGCGCTTCCGTCCAAAATTGGAAATTCCGATGTGTTTACTTCGATCAGGCAATTATCGATCCCCAATGCATAGAGGGCGGAGAAAGCATGTTCAACGGTGCTGATTGTGACATCTCCCTTTCCTAAGACCGTACCTCTGCGGGTATTTACGACATTTTCCGCCAAAGCGTCTATCGTCGGTTGGTCGGGAAGATCTACTCGTTTAATCTTGTAACCGTGATCTTCTTCGGCCGGATGGAAGGATATGGTGATATTCAGCCCTGTATGCAGCCCTACACCTTTTAATGTAAAGCTGTTTTTTAACGTTCTTTGTTTCACTTTATCGATTTTTTTATTCTCTATAACTCTTTTTGCTGCAAATATACATGATAATTTTTTATTTCATCCACAGATGAATAAATAATTGTCTTCCGCCATGCGAACCATTTGTTGCGCGTGCACTGCGAACGATCGGCCGTTGGCTTTTGCCTCCGTTCGGTTTTTTTCTTACCTTTACGGTCCGACTGAATGAATTTATCAATAAAGATCGAAAATGAGAAACTGTTTTACTTGCCTGATCATTTTTACAATGAGTGTGTTATCGGTGCGCGCCGATGAAGGAATGTGGATGTTGCATCTGCTTAAAAAACAACAATATCCCGCCATGCGGCAACTCGGATTGAAGCTAGAGGATTACGATATTTATAATCCCGATGGGAGTTCGTTAAAAGATGCGGTCGTGCAATTCGGCTCAGGATGTACCGGAGAGGTAATCTCGTCGCAAGGATTGGTGTTGACCAATCACCATTGCGGATACGGACAAATTCAGCAGCACAGTACATTGGAAAACAACTATCTTGAAAACGGTTTTTGGGCGATGACGCAGGCGCAGGAATTACCCAATGACGGGCTGACCGTCACCTTTATCGATAAAATAGACGATGTGACCGACTATGTGAAAGCGTGTTTGTTGCGTGACAAGGAAAAAGATACCCACGGAGTGCTTTTCCTCTCTCCCGCTTATTTGAACGGCCTGGCACGCGAGCATGCCGGAAATGAATTCCTCGAAACCCATCCCGGAACTGCGGTCGAAATAAAGCCGTTTTTTAACGGTAACCGCTATTATATGTTTACGAAAAAGATTTATTCCGATGTGCGTTTGGTGGGAGCCCCGCCCAGCTCTATCGGAAAGTTCGGCGCGGATACCGATAACTGGATGTGGCCGAGGCATACGGGCGATTTCTCTCTCTTCCGTATCTATGCCGATAAAAACGGTAATCCGGCCGCTTATTCCCCCGACAACGTACCGTTGAAACCAAAACGCTGGCTGACGATTTCCACGCAAGGGGTGCAGGAAAATGACTTCGCCATGTTGTTGGGCTTTCCGGGAACGACGCATAAATATTACACTTCGTGGGAGGTTGCCGAAAGGCGTGATATCGATAATGCCGTGCGTATCCGCATGCGTGAAGTACGGCAGGAGGCGATGCTTGAAGAGATGCTGCGCGATCCGGGGGTAAAAATCCAATATGCCGCCAAATATTCGGGATCGACCAACGGGCACAAAAATGCCATCGGCTCGAATTGGGCGATTGATTTACGTGATTTGGAACAGGTGAAAAAGGAACAGCAAGACCGCCTTTTGGATTGGGCCGGGAAGAATAATCTTCTTCAGTATCCGGAGGCTATTGAGGCTATTGCCCGTATGGTGCAGGAGAGAGCGGATTTGCGTTACCGAGAGCGAATGCTGTCCGAAGGCATTCTTCGTGCGGTAGAATTTGTGTCGGTTCCGACTGCCGGCAGTAAAGCGCTTATCGCCGCTTTGAATAAAAAGGATGCGGCGGAGATTGAAAAACAAAAAAAACAGTTGAGCGACGATTACCGGAAGTTCGCAGATAAAGATTATAATGCGGCGGTCGATCGGAAAGTGGCGGCGGCCATGATTGCCGAATATATGGCATCGGTACCGAGGGAAAAACAGCCGGCTTGTTTTCAGGTTGTCTATGAAACCTTCGAAGGCGATGCGGGGCGGTTTGTGGAGGCACTCTTCGATCGTTCTGTTTTCGGAAGCGGGGAGAATCTGCAACAATTTTTATCGGGCCGTTTGGAGGCAACGACGCTGGAGGCCGATCCCATGCTTACTTTCGTGCGGGGTGTAAACGAAGAGTTCGTCCGGCTTCGTTCGCAGCTCAGCGCGTATGACGATGCTTTCGAGATCGCCCGGCGCACTTATATGGAAGGGATATTACGGATGGATGGCGAGGATGCCCATTTCCCCGATGCAAACCTGACCCTTCGTTTGTCGTATGGGCAAGTGAAAGGGTATCGTCCCCGCGATGCCGTTTCTTACGGCTATCAATCCACGATGGATGGAATGATGGAAAAAGAAGATCCCGAGAATTGGGAGTTTGTGGTACCCGGCAAGTTGAAAGAGCTATACCGTCGCGGCGATTTCGGCCGCTATGCCCGTGCAGACGGCAAGATGCCGGTGGCGTTTATTGCGACCACCCATACGACGGGAGGAAATTCGGGCAGCCCCGTGATGAACGGCAAAGGTGAACTGATCGGGATTAATTTCGACCGTAATTGGGAAGGCGTCGGCGGGGATATTCAATTCCTGCCCGACTATCAGCGAAGTATTATTGTGGATATCCGCTATGTGTTGTTTATCATTGATCGATATGCCGGAGCAACCCACCTTATAGAAGAGATGGATCTGCGGTAAGATGATGTACGATATTTATCCCCGTCTGTTTCGTTATTTTGTTTCCTGAACGACCTTTGAGCGGATGATGTTTGTCCACAGCGCATACGCTTCGGGCGTAAGATGTAATCCGTCGCCGGTGTACGACGCAATGAGCTTTCCGGAAGCGTCTGCGAAGTAGGAAAAGAGATTGATGAAAGGGATGTTCTCTGCATCGGCCAACGCTTTTAGTTTCCGGTTGAGCGAGGGGATACGCCCTTCTTTCCCTTTAAGACGGGAATAGCGCGCAAAATCGTTATTGACCGGTAAGACACTTTGGATATAGATTTCCGTTTGCGGCGAATCGTTTTTTACCGCCTGAATAATCTGCCGGTAATTATCGACGATGGTTTTCTCGTCTCGCGCCAGCGAAATATCATTGATTCCGGCCATGATAAAAAACTTTGCCGGTTGCGACTGTACGATTTCGTCGATGCGTGCCAACATGCCTTCGGTGTTATCTCCCGAAATGCCCCGGTTGACTACGTCGCTTCCCGGAAAATACGATTCCCATTCACCCGCTTGGGTGATGCTGTTGCCGAAGAAAACAATCTGCCCTTTTTGTAGCGGGTGCTCGCCGAAATAAGCCATACGGGTATTGTAGGTTTCGGTATGGAAATCTTCCACAATGGTTTTGGAAGAGGAACATTGGGCCAATAGGATGCTCCCCAACGCGATGGAGAGTAAGAAAAAGAACTCTTTGATTTTCATTTTTCTACTAAGGATAATTGGTGTTTGATCATTTCCCGTGTTTCGTCGCTTACCGCTACGAGCGGGAGGCGTAATACGTTTTCAGTAAGTCCTTTTAGGTGTAACATCGCTTTTACGCCGGAAGGATTTCCATCGCAAAATAGCAACCGGATCAATTCCGTGAAAGATTGTTCAATTTCTTCGGCTTTCGTCCATTGGTTGTCGAGAGCATGGTGTACCATTTTGCCGAAAGCATGCGGAAAGGCGTTTCCCAATACCGAAATAACGCCCGCTCCTCCGGCCCTGATAATGGGAAGGGTCATAGCATCATCGCCCGAAATAACCGAAAAGCCTTCGGGTGCTCCGGCGATAATTTCTTTCGCTTCCGCGAGATTACTCGAAGCTTCTTTGATAGCGATGATATTGCCGCACGATCGGGCAATGCGCAATGTGGTTTCCGCCGTCATGTTGACACCTGTCCGTCCGGGTACATTATAAAGAATAAGAGGTAGGGGCGACGCTTCCGATAAGGTGCAATAGTGACGGTATAATCCCTCCTGCGAAGGCTTGTTGTAATAAGGTGTTACCGACAAAACGGCGCTGATACCCGTCATGTCGATTGAGCGGAGTTTTTCCGCCAGGGCAACGGTGTTATTTCCTCCGACTCCCATTATCACCGGCACTTTCCCTCGGACCGTGTCGGTAACAAAACGAATAATGTCCGACTGTTCCCGTTCGGAAAGAGTCGGTGTTTCGGCAGTGGTACCGAGGGCTACCAGGTAATCAACGCCGCCGTCGAGGAGATAATCCAACAATTTATGCAGCGCGTTGTAGTCCACTGAATAATCTGCATGAAAAGGAGTGGCCAATGCAACGCCTAATCCTTTTAATTTTACATTTGGCATGGAATGTCTGTTATTTCTTGCAATTTACTTCTTTAAGAAACAGGTTGTATACAAATTGTTCTTAATTACGCAAAGGTACATAATTTTTAAAACCTTACAAAGAAAAGATGAACGATGAAAGATGAACGATGAACGATGGACGATGAACGATGGACGATGGAGAAAAAAACTTAACGGACAGGAAGAATGCAATATATTTTCGTACTTTTGTACCGATTTAATAATTTGCTATATATCAAAACGACGTTATAAATGCATCACGTAGAACTTAGTGAACAAGAAATTATTCGCAGACAAAGTCTCGATGAGTTACGCACGCATGGAATAAATCCTTATCCGGCTGATCTATATCAGGTCGATGCCTACTCTACCGATATTAAAAACGAGTTTACCGACGAAGCCGGACGGCGGCAGGTAAGCATTGCCGGGCGTATTATGAACCGCCGTATCATGGGTAAAGCTTCTTTCTTCGAACTGCAAGACTCGAAAGGCAGAATACAAGTGTATATTACCCGCGACGATATCTGTCCCGACGAGAATAAAGACCTTTATAACATCGTATTTAAAAAACTACTCGACATAGGCGATTTTGTCGGTATTACCGGTTTTGTGTTCCGCACGCAGATGGGCGAAATATCGGTACATGCACAATCCCTCACCGTTTTATCCAAATCGTTACGTCCCCTGCCCGTTGTCAAAATGAAAGACGGGGTGGCTTACGATAAGTTTTCCGATCCCGAACTGCGTTACCGGCAGCGGTATGTCGACTTGCTGGTCAACGATCACGTAAAAGAGATTTTCTTAAAGCGTACGAAAATATTCAATGCCATGCGCGAATATTTCAATCATCACGGTTATCTGGAAGTCGATACGCCCGTATTGCAAAGCATTCCGGGAGGAGCGGCGGCGCGTCCGTTCATCACGCATCACAATGCCCTCGATATCGACTTGTATCTGCGCGTCGCCAACGAGCTCTATTTAAAACGGCTCATCGTGGGAGGCTTCGAAGGCGTGTATGAATTTTCGCGGGATTTCCGTAACGAAGGGATGGACCGGACGCATAACCCGGAGTTTACGGTGATGGAAATCTATGTGGCGTATAAAGATTATAAATGGATGATGGAGTTCACCGAGCAAATGCTCGAGTATACCGCCCTGCAAGTGTTGGGTACCACCAAAACAAAGGTCGGCGAACAGGAAATAGACTTCAAGGCTCCTTACAAGCGCATCACGATGCTCGACGCCATCAAAGAGCATACCGGCATCGATATCAGCGGTATGAACGAACAGCAGTTGCGCGAAGTATGCGACCGGTTGGGGGTAGAATATGACGAAACCATGGGGAAAGGAAAACTTATCGATGAGATATTCGGCGAAAAGTGCGAGGCTTCGTATATCCAGCCGACTTTTATCATTGATTATCCCATTGAAATGTCGCCGTTATGCAAGCGCCATCGCGACAATCCCGAACTGACCGAACGCTTCGAGCTAATGGTAAACGGGAAGGAACTGGCGAATGCGTACTCTGAATTAAATGACCCGATCGACCAACGCGAGCGCTTCGAAGAGCAATTGCGCCTTTCGGAAAAAGGGGACGACGAAGCGATGTATATCGATCAGGACTTCCTCCGCGCCCTCGAATACGGAATGCCTCCTACGGCAGGGATGGGAATCGGAATGGACCGCCTGACGATGTTGCTCACCGGACAGACAACCATTCAGGAAGTGCTTCTCTTCCCCCAAATGCGTCCCGAGAAAACCGTTCAAAAAGATGCCGACCAGGCTTATATTCAGGTGGGAGTCCCGGAAGAGTGGATCCCCGTGTTGCAAAAGGCCGGATATAACCGTGTCGCGGATTTGAAAGAGGTAAATCCCAACAAATTACACCAGGAAATTTGCGGATTGAATAAGAAACTGAAAATGGGTTTGAACAATCCTGCTCCCGATGAAGTTAAAGAATGGACAACCCGTGCCGGCGAATAATCGCTAAACAGCATAATAATCAAAAGGACTTCAATAAACAGTCGAAATGAATTCATTCGGAAAAATTTGTATCGTAGGAGGCGGAACGTGGGGTACCGCATTGGCCAAGATCGTATTGATGACGCAAAAGAATATCAATTGGTATATTCGTCGTGACGAGCAAATAGAGGGTTTTTACAAGTTAGGCCACAACCCGAATTATCTGACCAATGTGAAATTCAATCTGGCCCAGATTACCTTTTATTCCAATATCGAAAAAGCGATAAAGGACTCCACCACGCTCATCATCGCCGTTCCCTCTCCTTATGTGAAGCAATATTTCCGACGGGTATGGAACAGTGCGTTCAAGGGAAAAATCGTTTTTTCGGCTCTAAAAGGGATTGTGCCCGGAGACAATATGGTGATGAGCGAATACCTGGCCGATAATTTTAAAATCCCGCAGGAAAACATCGGGGTGATTTCCGGCCCGTGCCACGCCGAAGAGGTGGCATTGGAAAGGCTTTCTTTCCTTACCTTCGCCAGTAAGGATACGGAAAAAGCGAAAACCCTCGCCGCCGGTCTTACCTCCCGCATTCTGAAAACAAAATTTTCGAATGATGTCGTGGGGATCGAATTGGCGGCTGTGTTGAAGAATATTTACGCCATCATATCGGGTGTATGCCAGGGATTGCAATACGGCGATAATTTCCAGGCGGTGCTGATGAGTAATTGCGCCAAGGAAATGGAACGCTTTCTCGATGGAATCGTCCCGATGGAACGGAATATTTGCGAACAGCATTATTTGGGCGATATGCTCGTTACGGCTTATTCGCAGTTCAGTCGCAACCGTACACTGGGAACGATGCTCGGCAAAGGCTATTCGGTGAAAACGGCGCAACTCGAAATGGAAATGATTGCCGAAGGGTATTACGGCGCCAAATGTATCGCCGAGATGAACGAGCGTTTTAAAATCGACATCCCCATCTCCCGCACCGTCTATGAAATTTTGTATGAACGGTTGCGCCCACAGGCGGCGGTCGATAAATTGATCGAACTTTTCTGATAATAGTCACCAGACAAATGAAGTCTAAAGAATTGCTGACCGCAAACGTTAGACATCTACATCATACTTAAAATAAAATGCATTATGAGTATTCAATTAACTATTAAACATCTTGCCGGCATTGTATCGGAAGAAGATATTCTCCGGCAATCGGCGCAAGCCTCCGAATGTAATCAGGCATTGTATAATGGAAGTCGTGAAGGAAACGATTTTATCGGATGGGTAGGCTTGCCTTCATCCATCACGGAAGAACAACTCCGTGACATTGAAGATACTGCCGTCGAACTTCGCACGCGTTGCCAGGCGGTGGTTGTTGTCGGGATAGGGGGAAGCTATCTGGGCGCCCGAGCCGTTATCGATGCGCTTTCTTCCTCGTTGGACTGGCTGTCGGCGAAGCGCGAGCATCCGGTTATCCTGTATGCGGGTAACAATATCAGTGAAGATTATCTGTATGAACTCACCGAATACTTGAAAGATAAAGAATTCGGTATTATTAATATTTCAAAATCGGGAACCACAACCGAACCGGCGATCGCTTTCCGTTTGTTGAAAGCCCAACTCGAAAAGCAAGTCGGCCGTGAAGAGGCTAAAAACCGCATTGTGGCGATTACGGATGTGGCGAAAGGCGCCTTGCGTTCGCTTGCCGTGACCGAGGGTTATAAAACATTTGTGATCCCCGATGATGTAGGCGGCCGTTATTCGGTGCTTACCCCGGTGGGATTGTTGCCCATCGCCGTAGCGGGCATCAATATCCGTGAACTGGTTAAAGGGGCGGTCGAAATCGAACAGGCAACACAACCTTCGGTGTCGTTCGAATATAACCTTCCGGCCATTTATGCCGTTATACGGAATGAACTCTATAAGAGAGGAAAGAAAATTGAGATACTGGTCAACTATCATCCCAAGTTGCACTTCTTTGCCGAATGGTGGAAGCAGCTTTTCGGCGAAAGCGAAGGAAAAGACCAACTGGGTATTTTCCCGGCAGCCGTCGATTTCACGAGCGATCTTCACTCTATGGGACAATGGATTCAACAGGGGGAACGGACGATTTTCGAAACGGTGATTTCGATTAAAGAACCGAATCGGTCGGTAAGGATCCCGCATGACGATGTGAATCTCGACGGACTCAACTTCCTGGCCGGCAAACGGGTCGACGAGGTGAATAAAATGGCCGAATTGGGAACCCGTATTGCGCATGTCGACGGCGGCGTGCCGAATGTCCTGCTGGAGATTCCCGAACTGTCGGCCAAGTATATCGGCCAGCTTATCTATTTCTTCGAAAAGGCCTGCGGCATCAGCGGCTACCTGCTGGGGGTGAATCCTTTCAATCAACCCGGCGTGGAAGCTTACAAGAAGAACATGTTCGCCTTGCTCGACAAGCCCGGTTATGAAGCGGAAAGCAGAGCCATCAAGGAGAGGATTTAAGTAGATTGATGGGATATTGATCTAAGATTGAAACAGATTGTGAAGGGGCGGGAGAATGACTTCCGCTCCTTTTCTGTTTTTTGCCGCGATAATTCCGCCGCATCCGAAACGGAGGTAATGGTGAAAGAGAAAAGCAGTCTTATAACCGGTCTTTTTCGGATTCCCCGGCTCCTGTTCCTTTATATTTCGATTTGGTCATATTCAAATCATACGATAAGGTCAGGGATATCGCGTGTGACGCTCCCCTCGTCACATAATCGTAAGAGACCGTATTGGTAAATACGCCGTTTTTCTGCTTCAATGTATTCAGGAAATCACTGGCTCTTAATGATACGGACAAACCCGATTTGAACTTTTTCTGTACCGTACCACTCATGTAAAACATCCCGAAAGAATATAAGGCCCTGTCATTGCCTTTACTCAAGTAAAATGCATTCAGATAAAGATAATATTCCGACGGTAACGTGAACCGATTCCTGAACATGATCTGGCAGAGCGGCTTATTGTATGAGCGGCGGGGATTTCCGTATTTCAGATCCTGAAACTGGATATACGCCTGCACGGAAGGCTGCCATATTTTCGTGGTGTGGGAATAAACAGCCGTAAGGCTATAGATATTATAGTCGGGAAGATTTATGTCTTTGCTTACGATAGACTTTCCGTCATTAAACTCTTCATATACGGGAGAGATATCTTGCTTCCGGTGAGTGATGTCGCCCATCAGTTGAAAATCCTTCCAAGATAAATCGAAGCCCCCGTTATACCGCGTGGAAGGTTTTAAGTAAGGATTCCCCGTTTCCCATAATGTATGCGAAACATACGTATAATTACTCGTCAAAAGACTGTAACCGGGACGAAAAATATAGGTCTTGTACCGCAGGTTTAGCGTCACGTCCTTTATATTGAATTTTATTCCGGCATAAGGCAGCCAGGTGTTGTATTTTTTGGACTGTTCCGAGATGATGCTGTCATTTTGTTTATACGTGAAATCATTCCGCTCATACCTCACACCGGCATAAAAATTTGTTCGCTTTAGGCTATAATCATATTCCGCAAATAACGCGTACAGGTTCTGCTGTGTATTGTCTTTTGTCGTTTTCAAAAAAGAGGTTTCCGTACTCGTTTTATTGTCAAATAACTGTTCCCTGCCGGTATGGCTGAATTCTCCTCCATAAAGCAACTCTCCTTTTGCCACAGGCGTCGAAACCTCCAGTTTGGCGGCATATAAATCGTAGCTGCTGTTAAAGTGAGTGAGGATGTTTTGTTTATCATACGCACTTAAACTTATTTCCGAAGTCGTGTTTACCTTCGCCTCATCACCATGCAGATAGTCGGCGTCGAAAGAAAGGTTCGATTTGCCGACCTTTTGAATAAGATACGCATTAAGGCTGTGACGCGAATCGTCGCTGTGTATCGACGTAGTGCCGGAAAATGTTTCCGGATCGTTGCCGTCAGTTTCTGTATTTATTTGAGAAGCCAAGATAAAATCGACTTTGGGTGTTCTTTTCCATTCGTATCTTACTCCCAAAGAATTGGATGAACCGTAGTCATAATTGAAACCCGATTGCCACGTATAACGGTTCGCGCTGTTTTCCGCCGTCCCATACGTATCGGTGCGCGTTATCGCTTCTTGTCCGAAAGCCTCGTGATACTCCCTTTTTTGTTTAAAAGCGGTGGAAGAAAAATTCACATTGCTGAAAAGCTGCATGCCGTTGGAAAAAGAATACATCAGGTGAAGATTTTCGTTGGTCGACCATTTCTCGTCCTTCGTTACCGAAGCCAAAGCCGAGCCGCTTAATCCCTGTCTCTGTTTCTTTTTCGTTTTGATGCGGATAACCGAGGTGATTTCCGAACCGTACCGTGTGCCGGGATTGGTAACGATGTCCACCGATTCCACATCCGAGGAATGAATCGTAGTCAATTCCGACAAATCCCTTATCTTGCGGTTATTCAGATAGAACTCAGGCTTCCCGTGTCCCAACACGGTAAAATCGCCGTTCTCTCCCGCAATCAGGGGGAGTTGTGACAAGAGTTGATCCAGTGTGCCGATGCGGGAGAGCGGGGTGGCTTCTATGTTGACGCTAAGGCCTTCCTTTGTGGGGCGGAATAACTTGCGGTATCCCACCACTTGTACCTCCTGTAAAAGCTGCGTGTCTTCCTGCAATTTTATCCGGAATCCGTTTGCCTGTACTTGAGACGGCGAGTAGTTTTCCGTTTTAAAACCGATGCAACTGACGGCAAGGAAATAATCCCCAGCCGGAGTTTCTACCGTAAAACTCCCGTCATCGGCCGTCACCACACCGCTATAAAAGGCCGAATCGGGCAATGTATGGACAATCACATTGGCATAAGGCACGGGAGAATTCTGTTCGGAAACTACTTTTCCCTTAATCTCCAAAGGCTTATCGGACTGTGCGCATAAGCTGGAATAAGCGGCCGTAAAAATGATCGCAAAGAATAATAAACAGTTGTTTCGCATCATGTTAGTTTTTTTATAAGACGTATTTAAAAGAGGATTCCTTACAAGGATACATACCTGATTGCTCTCATACGGATATGGAAAGAATGTGATTTAAAACGATAATGATATTCCTTCCTCTTTACTTTTGACCACATTGTCGAGTTTGATTTTTTCTTTGCTGTTCCGCCGGAACGTATAGCGCAACAAGACCCACGGATGGGCGGACATATCGGTCATCCGCTTTAAAAGATAAGAATTATATGTTCCGCTTTGGGTGGTTGTTTCCGTACTCAACTTGCCGATGAAGTAGGGAAGCGCTACGGCAACATAAAAATCTTTCGTGAAATTATAATTCACCTGGAATTGTGAATAAGAAGGCGTCAATTGTCTGATGCGCGAAATGGGCGTATATTCATAATTCCGCCAGGTAACATCTCCCCCGAAAATCCATTTCTTATAATATATCCAGATGCCACCGTAAAGAGACACACTTTCTTTAGGGGACAGGCCGGAGAAGTAATCCGTGTTGTGCATGGCCCCCATGTAAATATTTCCAAGGCCGTTTTTCAGGCGGTAATTGACGGAGCCTCCCATGGAAAGCGTTTTAAGATGACCGGTATTCCGATAGGTATTCACGAAAATTCCGTTCTCACTGTAACCGGACGGTTGTATGATGTCGGTAGAAACGGTATACGATGCGGAGGGAGTGATATAAAATCCTTTTTTATTAAACGTATGCGATGCTTCCAATCGATGCGTTTGCTCGGGCAGTAATCCGGGGTTCCCTCTCGTTATAACCAATGAATCGGTCGAGGTGTTATGGGGATTCAATTGCCCCACATTGGGAGATTGGTTGGTGAGCATATAGTTTATTCTCGTCGAATGATGCTTGTTGAAGTTGTAGGTACCGCTTAAAGAGGCGCGGGGTTTTATATACCGGTTGGAAGCATCGCCCGCTTTCAACCAGATGCCTTCCAGTCCCGCAGAAGCCATATACAAAAGATTTCCCGCTTTACTGCCGAAAGAAGCATACAGGTATTCGTTCCATGCCCGGTGATGAAAGACCGGAACATTCTCGCTGACTTTGTCGATACGGTCGTTTACAAAATCGGTTGCACTTCCGATATTCAAGCTGTTTACGTTGTTCCACTCCCACGAATAATCGACGTTCAAGCTTGCCGACGAACGGTTGTTTTTGTATTCATACAGATTATTATACATTCGGTCGGGATAGGCCTCATGGCGTTCTCCCGTATTGTTGTCGCCGTTTTTATTGTAGGCAAGGGTTGTTTCCAACATCTTGTTTTCTGAAAAATCGTGCCGGTAATACAGGCTCGAGGTAAGGATAGAGGCATCGTTACGGTTGAGGGAGGTGTAATGGAAATCCTGCGTTTTCGCCGTTTCGTATCGTCCGTTTCCCGCTGTCTCCGATTTTTTATTATTCCATTTTCCATAAATATGGGCAGCCAGATAATCCTTATCGGTGATGCTCCATTTGAAGAGCAATTCGCCCAATGCTTCCCGGTCGTTATCTCTTAATTTTCCCGCACTTTGCTTAAAATACCCGGTATCTTTTTGCCGGGTTTCGGATTCCCCGTCATCATTATAGGTAATATCGCCGGCGCCTCTTCCGTATAAAGAGTATTTGGAATTTCCTACTTCGAAATAAACTACGCCAAAACTGTTTCGCAGGGGAATGTCGTGCCGGGTGGCTGTTTGGAAAAATTGATACGGCGCACGTTTTTTCTTGAGTTTGAGATTTAGAATGTTTTTCGCGCCTGTCCGCAGATAACGGGCGCCTACCACATCAATAACTTCCACCGATTCAATTTCCTTGGGATCGATAGGCGTGATACCCGAATTGACCGCTTTTCCGTCAATCAACACCAAGGGAAAGCTCCCGTCCTCCATTTTTACGGACTGCAAGGCTTCGTTTACAATCAGCCTCGGAATTTCACGCAAGGCCCGGTAGGGGTCTCCGCTGTTTTTCGCTTTATCCGAAAGATAAAATAGTTCTCCGGTGGCGGTACGCTTCACCATCTCTCTGCGATCGGCTGTAACCGTAAAATCATCCAGTTGAATGTTTCTCTCTTCCATCAAAATGAACACTGTCTGTATATTGCGTTGAATTATTCTTTTTTCTTCCAAAGAAGTGAACCCGGGATAGGAAATTTGCAGCGAATATTCTCCTCTAGGAAGCTCGTCCATTACAAAGCGGCCCTTTTCATTGGTTAATGCGGCGGCAAACAACGAATCGTTGGCCGATAACATTACCTGAACGCCGGGTAATGGCTTTTTTTCTTTGTCCATAATAGTGCCGGAAAACGAATATTGGGCTTTTGTAAATTGACCGGCAAGCATGAATAGTAAAAAAAGTATTGTTTGTTTCATTTGTGTGACTCTAATACACAAAAATACACAAACAGATATTAAAATGGGTTTTATAAATTCATTTTTCTTTCGACGTTTCGTCATAAAAAGTTGCCGATTTCGTTGCTTGTGTTCGCTTGAAAGTTCCGGGGATTTCTATATCATGAATGAGCCGCTATAAGACTTGGTACAGTTTTTTCATTTTACCGGGATGATTACGGTATTTCTTTAGGTCTTTCTTAGCTCCGGTACTATAACGAACCTCTTTCATTCTACGTTGTTTACGGATTTCATGAATGTATCGAAATTCTTCATATCCAAAGTCCCTGCATATTTACCCCCTTTCGCTTCCATTGTTATATAACTGTTATATGCTCGATTACAAATGTAATACATTTTCAGGAATAACAGTATCGATCTTTTATCAATCTTCCCGATAGCAATCGGGACAATCTTCCATCAATCTATCCTCAATCTTTTTCCCTATCTCCTCAATCTTTGGTATCTTTGACATTCCAATAAAAGGGGTCGTGCGATTCCGATTAAATAACATCAAATGAAAGAACGTTTACGTAATTACTTGCAGACTCACGGTTTCGGGCATTTCGACCTAAAGGCCGTTATTTTCGATATGGATGGCGTACTGTACGATTCCATGCCCGCGCACGAGAAGTCTTGGCGCCAAACGATGGACGAAAGGCAATTGTCGTCGCTTCCCGGCGAGTTTTACCTTCACGAAGGGCGTACCGGAAAATCGACCGTTGATATCCTTTTTCAACGGAACCTCGGGCGCAATGCTACCGAGGAGGAGGCCCGCCGTATTTATGTCCGCAAGACGGAATTGTTTCAGCAGTATAACACCGGGGCGCTGATCCCTCATGCCAAAGAAACGCTCGAATGGGTGAAGCGGCACGGATTGAAATGTGTGTTGGTGACCGGCTCGGGGCAGCCTTCGCTTCTGGAACGGCTTGACCTGAACTTCCCCGGCATATTCTCGCCGGAAACGATGGTGACGGCGTTTGATGTGATCCACGGCAAGCCCGATCCGGAGCCGTTTCTAAAAGGATTGCAAAAAGCAGGGGATTTGTTGCCCAACCAGGCTTTCGTTATCGAAAATGCGCCGCTGGGAATAAAAGCCGCTACCGGAGCCGGAATCTTTACGTTGGCCGTCAATACCGGTCCGCTGGACGACGAGATGCTCCTGGAAGCCGGTGCGTCGGTGGTGTTCGACTCGATGACGTCTTTATATGAAAAACTACCGGAGATGGTCGACTTGTTTCAATCGATCCGGATTTAAAATAATGGACACATGAAAAAATTGATTTGGATTATACCGTTTTTGATGATGGCGTGTAATGCAGGCCGCAAGCCGGCGCCTGATGCCGTTGTTGCGCAGGAAATAACCGCCGGAAATTTTACGCGTGCGGCTTTCATACTCGATTCGTTGATGAGCGATGAAAGCCTTTCCGACGATAAAAAGGGCGCTTATGCCTTTACAAAAGATTCATTGCACCGTGTGGCGCTTGACTTTAACCGCTCGCGGGACGAAATCGTTTCGTGGATAAAAGAACGCCATGGCTTTACGCCTACGGAAGAGCAACTCGCCGGATGGGAAAATTCGTTGGCATTGGAATATCGGCTGATCGACGGGGAAAAACGTTATTTTCGCAACGCTGCGCCTAATCTTTTCCGCGTGGATGAACAAGCACGGGCATTGTCGAAGGCGCCGGTGTCGACCGATGTAAGCGGCACGACCGCCGTTTTGGATAAGCATCTGTCGCAAATGGGAAAGCCGGAGCAAAACGGCCGCCGCCTGTTGCCGCCGCAAACGATGCGGGTGAAGTATACGCTCACGGTCGACTCGGGTGCGGTGGAGGAAGGCGAGACGGTACGTGCCTGGCTGCCTTATCCGCGCCGGGATGTGCCGCGGCAATCGGATGTCGTGTTTATCGGCGCTTCCCATCCCGGCTATATTCTTTCGGACGATCAAACCGCCCACACCTCGATTTACATGGAGCAGAAAGCCCGACAGGGTCAACCGGTCGCTTTCTGGGCGGAATACGAGTTTACGTCGAGGGGTGAATGGTTTGACCTTTCGCGTATCGAGGCGCTCCCGTATGATACCGCTTCGACACTTTACAAAACGTACACTGCCGAAAGGACGCCGCACATCCTGTTTACACCCCGCTTGAAGGAATTGGCCGACAGCATTACCCACGGGGCGGAAACACCGGTGGACGTCTTACGGTCGGTGTACCGTTTTATCACGGCAACCTATCCTTGGGCGAGCGCGTTGGAATATTCGACCATCGCCAACATCCCCGAATATGTGATGCAAAACCGGAAAGGCGATTGCGGGCAGGTGGGCTTGCTGTTGATCGCCATGCTGCGCTACAAAGGTATTCCGGCGCGATGGCAAAGCGGCTGGATGATGCATCCCGGCGAAGTGAATCTGCACGATTGGGCCGAAGTGTATCTGGAGGGAACGGGATGGATTCCTTGCGATCCGTCTTTCGGCCGCGGATATCCGTTGCAGCATCCGGCCGGCCGGGAATTCTTTATGTCGGGCATCGACTCGTACCGGTTCTATGTCAATTCCGATTATTCGGGCGGCTTTCTTCCGGAAAAGAAATTTCCCCGCAGCGAGACGGTCGATTTCCAACGGGGAGAGGTGGAAACAGCTTCGCGCAACCTTTATTTCAACCAATGGAGGTATAAGATGGAAGTTACCTATCGGTAAATCATTTTTATTTTCGTATTTTTGCGTTCGAACATGTTCACATCAATTTACCTATATGGATATTAATAATCACGGATTTATACGGGTAGCGGCGGCCTCCCCGAAAGTCAGGGTCGCCGATTGCGATTATAACGTGTATGAAATGAAATCCGTTATCGGCGATGCCGTGGCAGAAGGCGTTCAGGTGCTTTGCCTTCCCGAATTGGGCATCACCGGATATACGTGCGGCGATTTGTTCCTTCAAACCGCTTTACAAAACAAAGCGATCGACTCTCTGTTCGAATTGGTTGCTTTTTTGAAAGACAAGCCCTCGCTAATCGTGATTGCCGGCATGCCGCTGGCTTGTCGTGGCGCCTTGTATAACGTGGCGGTCGTTTTATCGGCCGAAGGGATTCTGGGTGTCGTCCCTAAAAGATATATTCCCAACAACCGCGAATTTTATGAAAAACGATGGTTTATAAGCGGCGATCTGTTGCGCGATACCGCGGTTGAAATCGGTGATGACCTTTATCCGGTGGTTTCGGCGTCAACCATTTTTCAAACACCTTTCGGTTGTTTCGGGGTGGAAATTTGCGAAGACTTATGGCGGCCGATTCCTCCTTCTTTGCAACTGTCGGTGGAAGGGGCGCACATTATTTTTAACCTCTCGGCGAGTAATGAATTGGTCGGCAAGAACGCATACCGACGGTCGCTTGTGTCGCAACAGTCTGCCCGTTGCCGCGGGGGATACGTATATGCTTCGAGCGGCTGTGGCGAGTCGACCACCGATACGGTCTTTTCGGGAGCCTGTTTCATTGCCGAAAACGGATCGATGCTGGCCGAGTCGAACCGCTTTTCTTTCGAAAACGAAATGATTATCGCCGATATCGATGTCAGCATGCTCGAGCATGAACGGATGGTCGACAACAATTTCACCATTCCGGCCCGAGGCGCCGAAGATATCTACGCGTGTATCGATCGTGTTTCCGTAGAAAAGATGTATCGCTCCGTCGAGCCGCATCCGTTTATTCCTTCTTCCGAAACTGCCGATGAAAATCTCGGCGATGTATTTCGGATTCAATCGCATGGCTTAGCCAAAAGACTGAAACATATCGGTACCGATAAGGCGGTGATCGGGATATCGGGCGGATTGGATTCTACGCTTGCCCTCTTAGTGGCGGTTAACACTTTCGATTTGCTGAAGATACCCCGCACCGGTATTTGCGGCATAACGATGCCCGGCTTCGGAACGACCGGCCGCACGTACTCCAACGCTTTGTCGTTGATGCGCTCATTGGGCGTCACGGTGAAAGAGATTTCGATTGTCGAATCGATTACCCAACACTTTAAGGACATCGGGCACGATATCGACGACCAGAGTGTCACCTACGAAAATGCGCAAGCGCGCGAGCGAATGCAAATATTGATGGACTATGCCAACAAGATCGGCGGAATTGTGGTCGGGACGGGTAATTTATCGGAACTGGCGTTGGGGTGGACCACGTATAACGGCGATCACATGTCGATGTACGGTGTCAATAGCGGTGTCCCGAAAACGTTGGTTGCCACGCTTGTGCGATGGATTGCCGACACGCAGATGGAAGATGCCGTCAAACCGGTTTTGCAGGATGTGCTCGATACTCCCTTCAGTCCCGAGCTTCTTCCGCCCGGCAAAGACGGGTTGATCGGGCAGCGCACTGAGAGTGTAGTAGGCCCGTACGAGCTGCATGATTTCTTTTTATATCGTATGCTTCGCTTCGGCGACAGTCCTTCGCGCATTTGTCTTTTTGCTCAGATGGCTTTTCATGAAACCTATTCGTTCGAAGAAATACGAAAATGGTTGCGGATATTTTACCGCCGGTTTTTCGCGCAACAGTTCAAACGTTCTTGTTTGCCCGATGCGCCGAAAGTGGGGTCGGTAAGTCTGTCGCCCCGTACCGACTGGCGGATGCCGAGCGATGCCGCCGCGGATCTATGGCTCGATGAACTCGAACGTGTTGAACCCTTTACAGTTTAAAAATGATGCAAAGATTGATCGAATTATTTACCAAACATTCGGGCAAATCGAGTCCGAAAATCGAAGCGTTACCGTCGTCGGGATCCAACAGGCGTTATTACCGCTTGACGCAAGACGATGTTTCGATTATCGGAGTACAGGGACAATCGCTTCCGGAGAACCGTGCTTTTATCTCCTTGTCCGACCACTTTAAAAAGCAGGGGCTGAATGTTCCGCAGGTCTTTGCTACTTCAGCCGACGGGTTGCTGTATATTCAGGAAGATTTAGGCGACGGCATCTTGTTCAATGCCATCAATGCCGGACGCTTGACGGGCGTTTTCAGCAATGAGGAAAAAGAGCTGTTGCACAAAACGATTTCCATGCTTGCCGATTTTCAGGTGAAGGGAGCCGAGGGGCTCGATTTCAACGTGTGTTATCCGCAACCCGAATTCAATCATCGTTCGGTTTATTGGGATTTGAATTATTTCAAATATAATTTCTTGAAAACGACCGGGATGGAGTTTCAGGAAGATTTATTGGAAAACGACTTCGAACGCCTTTCCCGAAACCTGCTCAACGATCAGGGAAATACGTTTATGTATCGCGATTTTCAGTCGCGCAATGTGATGCTGGTCGACGGCGTTCCGTATTTTATCGACTTTCAGGGTGGCCGTAAAGGGCCTGTATATTACGATGTGGCGTCTTTCCTGTGGCAAGCGAAAGCGAATTTCCCCCCGGAGTTGCGCGACGAACTTATTCAAACCTATATCGGTTCGCTTAAAAAGTATCGGGAAGTCGATGAGTCGAAATTTATCACCGAGTTGCGTCAATTTGTGTTATTCCGCACGTTACAGGTATTGGGCGCTTATGGTTTCAGGGGATATTTCGAGAAAAAACCGCACTTTATCCAAAGCATCCCTTTTGCTCTGAATAATCTCAGGGAGCTGTTGAAAGACGGTTTCGACGAATATCCTTATCTGATGCAGGTACTGCAAGAAATGACCGGCCTCAAGCAGTTCTCCGATACGCAAACACGGGTGTTGGAAGTGCGCGTGGTGAGTTTTGCTTTTAAAAAAGGAATTCCGAACGACCCGTCGGGAAACGGCGGGGGCTATGTATTCGATTGCAGGGCTATTAACAACCCTGGAAAATTCGAACGATTCAATAATGTTACCGGGCTCGATGAACCGGTGATTCGCTTTTTGGAAGAAGACGGGGAGATATTGGCGTATCTCGACTCGGTATATAAACTGACGGATAATCACGTGAAACGATATATTGACCGTAATTTCACGCATTTGATGATTGCCTTCGGATGTACCGGAGGGCAGCACCGTTCGGTTTATGCGGCGCAGAAAGTCGCCGAGCATATCTCGAAGAAATTCGGCGTGAAAGTCACGCTCATCCATCGGGAACAGAATCTGGAACAGTTGTTCAAAAGCCGCCTATGAAATTCAGTTGCCGGTCGTCATTTCTCATTTCTCATTAGTAATTTGTCATTAGTAATTCGTAATTTATTATCGTCTCCAATCTCTAATCTCCAAATTCATATATGAAAGCAATGATTTTTGCCGCCGGGCTCGGCACCCGTTTGAAACCCATCACCGACACCCTTCCGAAAGCATTGGTGCCCGTTGCCGGAAAGCCCCTTCTGGAACATGTCGTATTAAAACTGAAACAGGCCGGGTTTGATGAAATCATCATCAATATTCATCATTTCGGCGAACAGGTTATCGATTTCGTCCGATCGCAAAAGAGTTTCGGTATTCGAATCGAATTCTCCGACGAACGTGAAAAATTGCTCGATACGGGAGGAGGCATTAAAAAGGCTGCTGCATTTTTCGATGACGGTCAGCCATTTCTTGTGCATAATGTCGATATTCTCTCGGATATCGATCTCGGACAACTTTATGAAGCTCATTTGCACGCACAGTCCCTGGCGACGCTCGTGGTGAGTGAACGTAACACATCCCGTTATCTGCTTTTTGATTCCGGGGGCGATTTACGCGGATGGATCAATCGTCTGTCGGGGGAGATCAAGTCGCCCGATCCTTATTTTCAGGTTGCAGGACACCGTCCGCTGGCATTTGCGGGCATTCATGTGCTGAGTCCCGAAATATTTCGATATATGAAATCTTTTCCCGACAAGTTTTCCATTATTGATTTCTATCTGTCCTTATGTAACAAAGAAAAAATTACCGCTTTTATCCCTCCCCGTTTCCGTTTGATGGATGTGGGAAAGCTTGATTCATTGCAGCAGGCCGAACGGTTTTTCGATTAAAAGCTTATTGTTTTCTTGCCGACCGGTCGGCTATTCGTTGGCACGTCTGAAAAACGTTTTCCGACGGGTCGGCAAGCGTTTTTCAGGATGAAGAAAGCCCTACCGATGCGTCGGCAGGGCTGTTTTAACCTTGAAAACAAGCTGCCGACCCATCGGAAATCTATTTTTAAGGTTAAAACCTGTTTGCCGACTCGTCGGCAACCTGCTTGAAGCCTTGTGAAAGCCCTGCCGACCTGTTTTTCCCGCGGAAAGTTATAAAAACAACATCAGCAACAATTGTGCGGTCACCAATCGCGAGAACATGGTCAACGGGTATACGGTGGCATAAGCCACGGAAGGAGAGTCGCCCTCGATGGTTGAGTTTATGTAATTTAATGCCATCGGGTTAGCCATACTGCCACAAAGCATGCCGGCAATAGTCCCGAAATCCATCTTCATAAAACGAATTGCTGCGAATCCTACAATTATCACCGGAATAACGGTGATGGCAAATCCCAAGCCGATCCATAATGCTCCTTCGGGACGGAAAACGGTCTCGAAAAAATGTACGCCCGCATCCAATCCTAAGCATGCTAAGAATGTCGATAATCCTAATCCTCTTAACATAAGGTTGGCGCTAATGGTCGTATAGGTAATCATATGTACCCGAGGACCGAATGCGCCCACCAGGATGCCGACGACAATGGCGCCTCCCGCCAATCCTAACTTCACCGGGGAGCTGATTCCGGGGATGAATAAAGGGATGGAGCCGACTAAAAGCGACAAGACCATTCCGGCGAAAACAGAAACCAAATTGGGCTCGTCGAGATTTTTGACGGCATTTCCCAATACTTTTTCGACGTTCGAGATTGCCTTCGCTTCTCCCACTACCGTCAACCGGTCGCCCATAAATAAAACCAAATCGGGCGTGGGTAGCAGAACCACTCCCGATCGATGGATACGGGAGACATTGATGCCGTAAAGGTTGCGAAGCCGTAACGAACCCAAACGCTTTCCATTTATTTCCGGACGGGTTATGACGATGCGGTGCGACTCCAATTGATTGTCGATTTTATCCCAATCGATATCTTCCCGGTTCCAATCCCGGTCTTCTTTTTTCCCGATAATGGCGGATAGTAAATCCGCGGTACTTTCGGTGGTGATAATAAGCAGGTGGTCGCCTTCTTGTATGATTGTTTGAGAAGTGGGTACGATAGCCTTTCCCTCTCTCCATACGCGTGAGATGACAAAATGCTTGGCAATCAGATAGGCTATTTCTTGTATGGTGCGGCCGAATATGGCCGGATTGTTTACTTCAAAACCGACGATTACGGTCTTATTGCGACGGTCTTCGTTTGTATTGGTGATATGCAGATGTTTTGCAAGCATTTTTCGAATAACGATTAGAGCGAAGATAACGCCTACGATACCCAAAGGGTAAGTCAATGCCAGCCCGAGTGTCATATTCGACTTACTGAATTCCTCTGTATTGATTTGCTGAAGGGTTTCCTGAGCGGCTCCGAGCATAGGCGTGTTGGTTGTCGCCCCACTCATAATCCCTACCATATCCGGGAGGGAAACGCCTGAAAACTGTTGAAGGATCAATGTTAAACCAATCCCCACAAAAACTACGGATAAAGCCAGCAGATTCAGCTTCATTCCGCTTTTTCCCCAGGATGAAAAGAATGCCGGGCCGACCTGTAGCCCCAAGGCATAAATAAATACCAAAAGCCCGAAATTCTCTGCATAGTTTAGCATTTGGGCATCGAGGGTGAGGCCTAAGTGTCCGGCTAAAATTCCGATAAAGAAAACAAACGTTACGCCTAATGATATTCCCCGAACTTTCACTTTTCCGAGTGCAAGTCCCAGGGCACATACCATAGAAATGACTATGAGAGCTTGTATAACCGAATGTTCCTTAAATATCGTATCCAAAAATTCCATGAATGATGCTTCTTCGATTTCGGCGCAAAGAAAGCATTTAAAATTCAAACAAACAAAAATACTTTTTCCTCGCTTTCTTTTCAGGGTAAATATCGTACCTTTGCCGGCGATTTTAGGTTACTCAATTTTTAAAACGTCCTGTTTACAAACAGGAAAGACTCATGATTAAAGGGTTGTTTTATATTTTACTCTTCTATTATATAGGAGAGCTGGTCAGTTTACTGATCCATCAATTTGTTCCGGGAAGCGTCATTGGAATGATATTGCTTTTTCTGGCGCTTTTCTTCAACGTGTTGAATCCCGAAAACGTACGCGAAGCGTCCATCGTCATTACAAAGAACATGGCGATTTTTTTTGTGCCGGCAGGAGTGGGACTAATGGTATACTCCGACCTGTTTTCGAAGTCCATCTCTGTCATTCTTACGGCCATTGGTGTAAGCACGGTTCTTACGATTATAACGGTAGCCGTCATTCAAGAGTTTTTTGAAAAAAGAAAAGTACATAAAAATGAAAGAAATCTTAAGCCCTGAGCTGATGGAAAAAGTGCGTCCCTATGTTTCGAGCGAAATCTTTTTGCTTGGATTGGTTTTTGGTTCGTTTTTGTTGGGAGTGTCTATTTATAAAAAGACGAAACTCTCTTTTTTACAACCCCTTTTGATCTCGATGGTCATGATCATTCCGTTTCTCAAATTTACCGGAATTGATTATCAGACATTCTATCATCAAACGCATTTTCTTAATTTTATGTTAGGCCCGAGTGTGGTTGCCCTCGGGTATGTGCTTTATGAACAGATGGAGTATATAAGAGGAAATGTTATCTCGATGCTCACTGCTGTTTTTGCCGGAAGCGTCGTCGGAATTGTTTGCGTCGTGTTAGTGGGTAAATGGATGGGAGCCGATAAAATTTTGACGGCGTCATTAGCCCCGAAATCGGTCACGACTCCTATCGCGATGTGTATTGCAGAGAAATCCGGGGGAATTCCTGCTTTAGCGGCGGCGTTTGTGGTGATTTGCGGAATTTTCGGCGGGTTAGTCGGGCCCATTGTCCTTCGTAAAATAGGCATTAAAAGCAAGGTCGCCAAAGGCCTGGCGTTAGGTTCGGCTTCTCATGCTTTAGGGACGGTAAAAGCAATGGAAATGGGTGCAATAGAAGGTGCCATTAGTGGGCTTGCTATCGGTATCATGGGGGTAATGACGGCTTTACTTATCCCGGTGGCAAAACTATTGATGCTGTTTTAAATTCAAATTGTAATTTTAACGATATTGTTTTCCGGGTCAAGCGCCACACTTTCGTAATATCCGTGTCTCCTGTTGTCCTCGGTTTTCCTACAATACTGTATCCGTCGTTTTCCAACTGTTTTGTCAATGTGTCGACGTTTTCTTTGCTGCCAACCGAAAATGCGAAATGTGCCATTCCGAAATTTTGTGTGTCATTTAGCTGTTTAATGACATCCCAAAAGTTGGCCCTTGCCAAAGGGTCCATTCCAACAGTGGGTTCATCAAGAAACAGAACTTTTGGATGATGTACCAAAGCTAGCGCGCAATGTAGTTTTCGTTTGTTCCCTCCCGAAAGGGCACTTACTTTTTTGTTTTTTTCGGTAAAGAGTTGGAACAGCGAGATAAGTCCTTCGGCTCTCGAAAAGGCTTTTGCTCTTGATAGTCCGAATAATCGGCCTTGGAATACCAGCGCATTTTCTACTTTCTCCGACGGGTCGAGTTCAGTGTCTTGCGAGGCGACACCGATGTAGTTTTGAATTGTTGCGCTTTCGAGTTCAGGATTTACTCCGCCAATCAAAAATTCGCCTGAATCTTTATGAAGTAAAGTAGTTACGATTTTGATAAGGGTGGATTTACCTGCTCCGTTCGGACCTAAAAGAGTGAAAAACTCTCCTTTTTTGATTTCAAGGTGAATGTCTTTTAATGCTTTTGTCCCGTTCGGATAACTTTTACTTAGATTGTGAATTGAAATTTCGGTCTCCATATTTTTCGTTCCTGAAATATGGGAGCAAAAGTACTGTGCTGCGTTTTATGAAAATTGTAAAATCGAGACATTTTTGAGGGTAGATTCAGTTGATTCTTTTCGCAATCTCAAGATTTGTCGTTATTTTGATTTTTATTGTGTTATCACGAATTTCAATTATTTCTGCTATTTCTCTGAAAAATGTAGTAGAGAATGTTGAGTGGTCAGGAAACGTTTTCAGCAGTTTTATATATTCGTTACTCGTAAAATCTATTTTTGTTTCAACTATTTTATGGCTTACCAACTCAAATAATGGACTATTTAGGATTTCATTTTTTCGACTTTCCATTTTCTCATCTTGACTTTTACGAATATTTTTCTCTTTTGTATTTCCGGTATGTTTTTGATATATTTTCTGAATTTGGTCTTACCATCTAACCAATGAAAGGAGGTTGCAGAAAAAATAGCATCAAAATAACCTTTTTCAAGCTTAACCTTTTCAAAATACTCATTGATGATTTTTTTATTGCTGTGGTTTTTAAATCGTTCCTTTAACAAATAACTTAGTTTTTTACTTGGCTCGATTAAAGTGATCTCTCCGTTCCAAATTTCATTTATTCTCTCTGTTGCGATTCCATTTCCCGCTCCGATTTCTACTATTTTATAATATGGGCCGGTTTCTATAAATTGTGAAATTGCTTTGTATATTTCTTCATTATACCCTGGGCGTATTTCAGGGTATACATCCGAAATTTTATCAAAAAAATCAACTTGCTTTTTTTCGTGTTGCTTTTTTATGTCCATTTTCATATGTAGAGAAACCCCATTTGATGCATTTTATGGGAATTGATATGCTAATATATGGCTAAAATTGCTATTCAATACGTAATAGATTTTATTTTCGAAAACTGAATAAGCGAATGATACTCGTGTTGCCCAAACCCCTTCCTGTTTTACGCTTTCTAAAATAGTAAGCGCATCATGCACATTGAAATTTATCTGTGCTTTTTCCAATTGTGCTTTTACTGTTTCGTACACATTTCCCTCCTGATTTTTTTTGACGGTTCGCTATCGCTTACCTGGCGGATAACGTTTCATGTTTAGGCGAAGGGTAGGGTTTACGAACGCTTAATACTAGAACTGCAAATGTTAATGAATACCGGTTGTTTCTATTTTGTCCTTTGTTAAAATATAAAGCCCTTATTTTCATTTGAAAATAGGGGCTTTAAAGTACCCAGAGCCGGGATCGAACCGGCATGGAAGTGAATCCACTGGTGTTTGAGACCAGCGCGTCTACCAATTCCGCCATCTGGGCATTTTCGAAAAGAGACTGCAAAAATACACATTATTTTTAGATTTCAATGATAATTCCGGTCTTTTTTCAATCACCGCCGTTTATTCTCTAGAAGTTCAATTTATTTTATATCTTTAAACTTTAATTGAGCCGGAATAAAAAACAATCGTCATGATAATAACGTTATGTTTACAATGTTCCATTACGGACAAGATAATAATAGTAAATAATGTGTGTTTAATAATAAGTTATAGTCTTCACAATGAGAAACAATAGTAGTTATTGTATTATAATGGGAGGAGGCGTAGGAAGCCGTTTCTGGCCGTTCAGTAAAGAAGAAAAGCCCAAACAATTCCTTGATTTTTTCGGAACGGGCAGATCGTTGCTCCAGACAACGTTTGATCGTTTTAAAAAAATCATTCCTCCGGAAAATATTTTTATCGTTACGAATGATGCCTATGCATCTTTGACAAAGGAACAACTGCCGGAACTTGCAGAGAACCAGATCCTATTAGAGCCCATACGGCGTAATACGGCTCCTTGCATTGCTTACGCTACCTATCGGATAAAAGCAATGAACTCCGATGCAAATATCGTTGTGGCGCCGGCCGACCATCTCGTTTTAAAGGAAGAACAGTTTTTAAAAGACATCGAGAGAGGGTTGAAATTCGTTGAGCAGAATGATGTACTCCTGACTCTTGGCATTAAACCTAGCCGTCCGGAGACGGGTTATGGCTATATTCAATTGGATAAGGAGACCAAAGAGGGTATTCATAAGGTAAAGACATTCACCGAGAAGCCGAACAAAGAATTGGCCCAGGCATTCTTAGATAGTGGTGAATTTGTTTGGAATTCCGGGGTATTCCTGTGGAATGTGAACAGCATCTTGAAAGCTTTCAAAAACTATTTGCCTGACATTGTCAACCGGTTTGATGAGGGGGCCGGCATGTTTAATACTTCGGCCGAAAAAGAATTTATCAATAAGATTTTTCCTTTCTGTCAAAATATATCGATTGATTATGGCGTATTGGAAAAGGCCGACAACGTGTATGTAATCACCGGTGACTTCGGATGGTCGGACTTGGGAACGTGGGGATCCTTACATGAGGCGGTGGAGCGTGATGAAAATAACAACTCCAATCTGCATTGCAAAACGGTCTACATAGAGAGTTATGATAACATTATTACGATGAGCGACGATAAACTGGTTGTCGTACAAGGTTTAGAAGGTTATATTGTTGCGGAATCCGATAATGCGTTGCTGATCTGTAAGAAAAGTGAAGAGCAACGGATCAAGCACTTTGTCACGGATGTGAAATTCCGTTTTGGAGACGAATATATTTAACTCAAGTTTCGCAAGGGACTTTAAGGAGCTATAAATTACAAATTATAAATTACAAATTACGAATTACGAATTACAAATTAAGAACTAAGGACAGTTAGGAAGGAGGTCAGGAGTTAGAAGTGACTGTAAACTGCAAACTTTCAGACGAAATAACTTACGAATCATAAATATTTAATCGATAAACAACTGAATAGAAAAGTCGGAAAAAAGTGTAAAACCCTCTTTCCGACTTTTTGGCTATTCTCTCCCGCCGTTCGTTTAACTGATAAACAGTAACTCCCGGTATTTAGGCAGGGGCCACATTTGGTTATCGACTATCAGCTCCAACTTATCGACATGATAGCGAATAATATCGAAGAATGGAGCAACCGTGTCGTGATAAGCGATGGCTTTTTGACGGGCATCGTCTATTTTATTAGCCACTTTCCTCGCATCCACCATTGCGTTTACGTTTGTTTCTATAGTCGATATATGCGAAGCAATCTTCTCGATGAGCACGGCATCTTCTTTTGAGAGATTTCTTGCCTTCTGCTCTTCGAATACGGCCCGCATTTTAAACAAATTATCGAGCAGCATCGATTGATATTGGGTTGCAACAGGAATGATGTGATTCATCGAAAGATCGCCTAAAACGCGCGCTTCTATTTGAATCTTTTTTGTATACGTCTCCCACATTACTTCGTTACGGGCGTGTAGCTCGCGTTCGTTGAGTACGCCTAATCGCTCGAACATCTTAACCGATTGGTCCGACGTATATGCATCATAGATAAGCGGAACGCTCGTTTCGCAATCCAGTCCGCGTTTTTTCGCTTCTTCCTTCCACTCGTCGCTATAGCCGTTTCCGTCAAAGCGAATCGGTTTACATTCCTTTATATATAGCCGGATGGTATCGAAGATGGCTTCTTCTTTTTTCATCCCGGCCTTTGTCTTCTGATCGATTTCATTCTTGAAGTTGATTAATTGATTTGCAACGGCTACATTTAATGCCGTCATGGAAGCAGAGCAATTAGCCGACGAACCTACTGCTCGGAATTCAAAACGATTCCCGGTGAAGGCGAAAGGCGAAGTACGGTTGCGGTCGGTGTTGTCGATGAATACTTCGGGAATATGTGCAATACCGAGCTTCATTTTCGTCAATTCTTCCACCGTAATTTCGTCGTCTTGCGAACTCTCTTCTATACGGTCTAATATGGCGGATATCTGCGATCCTAAAAAGATCGATATGATGGCGGGCGGGGCTTCATTCGCTCCCAATCGGTGAGTGTTTTGCGCCGACATAATGGAAGCCTTCAGCAAGGCGTTGTGTTTGTATACCGCCATGAGCGTATTAACTAAAAACGTCACGAACATTAAATTCTCCGTTGGCTTTTTTCCGGGAGTAAACAACCCGATCCCGGTATTTGTCGCCAGAGACCAGTTGCAATGCTTTCCCGACCCGTTGATACCCGCAAAAGGCTTCTCATGCAACAAGAGTTTGAAATGATGCTTGGTTGCGATTTTCTCCATTAAAATCATGATCAACAGATTCTGATCGACCGCCAAGTTCGTTTCTCCATAAATGGGCGCGAGTTCAAATTGATTGGGTGCAACTTCATTATGACGCGTTTTCAAGGGAATGCCATATTTGTAGGCTTCATATTCGACTTCCCGCATGAAAGCGGCTACCCGGGGAGGAATGGCACCGAAGTAATGATCTTCCAACTGCTGATTCTTGGCGCTTTCGTGCCCCATGAGTGTTCTGTCCGTCAGATTCAGGTCGGGGCGGGCATTGTAAAGCGCTTCGTCGACCAGAAAATATTCCTGTTCCCATCCCAGATAAGAATACACTTTCTTTATATTCGAATCGAACAGCTTGCAGACACCTACGGCCGCCTTATCTATGGCGGATAACGCTTTTAAGAGCGGGGTTTTATAATCCAACGCTTCCCCGGTGTAAGAAATGAAAACCGTAGGAATACAAAGCGTGTCGTCTATAATGAAAGCGGGCGAGGAAGGATCCCACGCCGTATAACCGCGCGCTTCGAACGTATTTCGTATGCCACCGCTTGGGAAGCTCGATGCATCCGGTTCCTGTTGAGCAAGCAGCCCGCCGGGAAAGCGCTCGATAATGCCTCCGCCGGGGCCGTTTATGTAATCAATAAAGGAATCATGTTTTTCCGCAGTACCTCTTGTCAAGGGTTGGAACCAATGTGTGTAGTGGGTGGCTCCCCTTTCCATCGCCCATATCTTCATGCCGGCAGCCACGTGGTCGGCGATTTCCCGCTGCAAAACTCCTCCCTGATCAATGGCTTCGAGAACTATTTTTAGGGTTTCTTTCGAAAGATACTTCGACATTTGTGTCCTATTGAACACATATTTACCGAAGTTCTCCGAGGGTAACTTGTCCGGAATCGGAACGTCCACCGGAACTCTCTCCGATGCTTTGACGACTGCTTTAAATCTGAGTGTTGACATATAGTTTATTATAGAGGATTTCGAAACGGCATGCCTTGGTGTGCCAAGCCGTGTTGTTATTTCCTGCAAAGGAAGTCATTTTTATAAAAATATGAAAATTCCAATCAGAAAATATGACTTTTGCGATAATTTTGTTATCGTCGTAACCTTAAAAGAAAGACTTTATTTTTCTTCGCATATATTTTATCCCCAGCCAGATTCCTGAGAATGAAACACACGCACCCCCAAGACATAGGAGCCAAATAGCGATAGTCCAAAGAACAGGCCGTTCGACTAACCATTTGATATTAAGATAATGTAGTCCGCTGAAAATCCATTTCTTTGCTTTTCGGCTCTGATTGAAGTATTTGAAGTCACCTGTTTTTGGGTTTATATAATAAATGCTGTTATCCGCATTCTCAACTTTTATCTTGTAAATCGGAAGCGGTAAACTTCTTTCTTTCGACAGATAATATTCATCATATTCATTTATGAGCGTAGTAGACATAAGCTCACTTGTTTTGTGTATGCTTTGGACCGCTTTTTCCACAACCGACGGTTGCAGGTATAATTCTTTCACGTCGGAAGAAGAAGCGTCTATGCGTATTTCTTTGTTGCCTACCACAATATTATAGATTGGAACCTCTTGAAAGTGTTCCCATTCGATAGATTTAATATCCGGATATTTTTTTGCAAGAATGCGGTAGTCCAATTTATAAGAATCCGCGGATAGATATTTTCCTCTTAACTGTGAACTGCTGACTCTGTAATCGCCATGCGTTTTAATTACCCATGAAGGAATTCGTTGTAAGGCCATCGCTCCACTAAAGGCAAATGTGGCAAGGAAAATACCGAAAATAAGTCCTAAAATATGATGCCATTTATACCAATAATTTTTATAGGGACTTCCAATTCTTCTTTTCGCTTTATATTTTCGGTATGTGATATATACCCCAAGGTATATTCCGGATAAAGCTGCGATTAGAGCGATTACACCTCCGATGGTTAATAAAGTAGTCCATGTCTTCGTGTTTTTTCGTATAGCCGGGATGTAGAATTTGTGAGGAATGGCCCCTATAAATGCTCTAAAACGTTGACCTTTATCGGTAAATTGTTGTACTTCCCCTGTTCGGGAAGATATGTATAGTTGATGTTTTTGTTTGTCGTTGAAGTAAAACTTATAGATAGGCATTTCTGCTTTATAGCGCGAATACATAATCCACTGGTCACGTTCTGTCAATGTATCAATTTTGATAATCGGTGCATCCACCCATTTCTTTGCTGTGTGTTCTATGCTTTCCCATGTCAGAGGATTTACCGCTTTGAGTGTATCGCTACAGATAGTATAGGCACGATCATTCGTTTTTACTGTAAATAAAGTTTGACCTCGAAAATATCTTACGCTGAGTTTTTTTATCGTTTTGCCGGACTCAGGAAGTCGTACTAAAATGGAGTTGATATCAGGCAATGAATCGGGCAAGGCATCCATATTTTCATATTTTTGCGACGGGCTTACATTGGGGAAAGGATAATATATCAATACCAAACCCGAAATGAACCACATAAAGAAAAACAAACTGATGATTGTTCCCGTTATCCGATGCAATGAAAACATAAATGCCCTGACCTTCTTCATTTTTTATTGTTTATGGAGGGTTTAATCCATTAATGCGACAATACGCTCGAAACTGTAACCTGTTTTGATTGGTTTACCTTTCGTCAGGTTTCCTGTCGGGATGTCGTAAATATAAATCAAAGGAGCCGCTTTTTCCGGATTAACGCCAATGTATGCTTTGTTTCCTAAGACAATCGAACGTTGAGAGAAATTACCTTTACTATGTGGAAGAGGTAATCTTTCAAGTTTATCGGTGTTCAGATCAAGGATCGCATAATAACAGTTAGCTCCCGTAGCCCCCCATCCTGGAGCGCCGGTATACTCCGGATCCATAATATAGAGTAACGCTTTTCCGGAGGTTAAATATTCGGCTGTAATAATTTTTCCTTTTCCTCCCGATGAGGTACGATATCCTAAATACGTTTTATCAAAGTCTGTTGCATCTTTTTTGATGCGGGCTAAGGCTCCGAACTGTTGTGTCGTACTTGGCGCACCTGGAATAACGGTATTGCAAGCGATGTAATAATCTTCTTTTTCATCAAAAAAAGACTTGCTTTGTAACAATTCTCCGTAAGCAGTACCTGCCATCATTTCAGCACGGTTCTCCGTGGCGCCTTTCTCGCCGCGCAACGTGAAAACGGCCGCGTGGCGAAGGCCGTCTTTCGCTTTGAAATAATACTTGTTGACGATGTTGTTGTGCGGCACGTGGCAATCGTTGCACGTGGTGTTGCCCCCGTGCGAACTATGCATCCAAGTAGCGTAGTAGGGGCTCATGATGTGGCAGTTGACGCAGGCCGAAGGATCATCGGACAAATAGCTGTATGCGCGCGAGGCAAAGAAAGTGTATATAAATAAACCCACGAAAGCTCCGGTAATGATGATTGCCGGATAGCGCCAACCTCCCCGCGGCTTTATCTCTCGCCAGATGTTTCGTAATCTATTCATGACCGGTTTTCTATGCTAGAGTATTCATTATTCAAGTTTCGTAAGTTGTGTCGTTGCAACTAAGAATCTTTTTAAATTTCTTTCGCGATTCAAAAAGAATTATTTTTTAGCAGTGTTCTTTCTCGTTTTGGCGATAATAGCGGGCTATTTGAGCCAAATAAGAGGAAGAAGAATACAAAAAAGAAACTTTTTGAAGGCGAAGAATAGTTTAATTACAGTCTTCGTAAGAAATTTAAACAGTTTCTAAATGTTTCTGATTTAGTTGCAACCATTTCAACTTATTATTTCCGTAAAAATAGCCTTCTTCTGCTGAAAAAAGTGTAATAAATATGACGAATAGGAAAAAAAGATGTATTTTCGTAAGGGAAACGCCTATTCATCCGATAGTTATTTAAAAATAATATGACAAACCAACATTCATCCGCATACGGTCCGCTCATATTCAAGTGTCCGCTCTGTAGTTCCATCCCTCCCGAGCGGCGTGAAGAGTTTCTTCAAGATGTGCGTTATACGCTCAAACGGTATGGTAAAGGGGATATGCTTTTTGCTCAGGGAGCGGAATATAAAATGTTGTATATCTTGATACAAGGCGAAGTGCGTACCGAAATGTCCGATGAAAAGGGAGACTTTATGGAGGTTGCGCATCTTAAAGCTCCCAACCCGCTGGCTCCCGCATTTTTGTTTGCCGATGATAACCATTCGCCTGTTACGGCGATAGGGTTTACCGACTGTGCGGCCATTTTGATTCCGAAGGAGAACGTGTATTTCTTAATCCGGAAGTATGACGCGTTCAGGGATGCTTTTCTGATGTTCGTGTCGAATAAAGTCGTTCATTTAACCGAGAAATTGCGGTTGGTTTCGTTGCGCACCATTCGTGCGAAGCTGGCGTATTACATCCTCAAAGAGTCGAAAGGCGAACGCGTGTGCCAACTGAAAATATCGAAGCAAGACCTGGCGCACTTGTTCGGTGTTTCGCGTCCGGCTCTGGTGAATGTGATGATGCAACTGGCGGAGGAGGGAATTATTGGCGTAGACGGTCGCACAATCGATATTCTCCGCCGCGGCGATTTGCAGAGAATGCTGTAAGAATCTCCCGGATAATACTTGTGAAATAAAGAAGATTCTGTATTTTTGTTCTACTAAAACAATTAAGTATGTCAACACTTGTAAGTATGTCAACACTTGATCGCAATACAATTATTCAACAAATAAAGAAAGTCAAGGAGGAAGTCGTGCCGGAAAGTAAATTGATTCTTTTCGGTTCCCAAGCGCGAGGCGACGCCGGTCCCGATTCGGATTGGGATCTATTGATTTTAGTAGATAAAGATGTTCTTAGCCCGTCTGATTTCGACCGGCTTGCTTATCCGTTTGTGCGCGTAGGATGGGATTTCGGAGCCTATTTTAGTATGAAGCTTTATACGCTTTCGGAATGGATGAAGAGAGAGGGTACTCTTTTTTTTAAAAATGTAGAAGCGGAAGGTATTGAGTTATGAAATTAACGGATGAAGAGAAAGCGGCTCTTATACATAACCGTGTTAACCGGGCGTTCGAAACGTGGCAGGAGGCGAAAGGTATTATTGCTAATGAATATTGGTATGCAGCTGCTAATCGAATGTATTATGCCTGTTATTATATGACCAGCGCTCTATTACTGAAAAATAATTATTTTGCATCCACTCATTCCGGTGTAATTCGTTTGCTTGGTCTGCACTTTATTCGCACCGGTATTATAAGCGATGAATGGGGAAGTTTCTACAGCCGGCTTTTTGAGTTACGTCAATCCGGCGATTATGATGATTGGGCCATTCTCGGTGCAGATGATATTTTACCGTTAGTGGACAAAGTGGAAGGTTACCTTCAAGAACTTTACCGGTTGATTTAGGAAGATCAATAATTAGCAAATTAGCCAATTCGCACATCGTCTTTCTCCGACGGGAAAATTTTTTGAAAAATTTTCTTTGTTTTCCGAAAAAACCGTATCTTTACCGCGTTAATTCACGATGCCAGCCGTTTCATATACGACTCACCGCTATAAAATTACTTTTTAATTTATAGAATATGAAACATAGTAATATACCGCTTATTTTGGAGAAGCCCGGCCGTCGGATATAAACGACGCAGGCACGCTTGCCCGCCGCACGACGGCAATTATCCCTTAGTGTTTTGTGTGTTAAGGTCGTTCAATGGACGCTGAGACCCTTTCAATGTTCGTCTCCGGTCATTCATTGAACGCTGCGACTGCCTCAATGGCAGATTTGGGTGACGTAGTGGCATCTTTGGCTGCCTCAATGGCAGGTCAAGGTCGTTCAATGCTATCTCGAACTGCTTCAATGGCAGGTTTTGGTGACACAGTGGCAGCTTTAACTGCTTCATTGTCAGTTTTAGGTCGTTCAGCGGCATCTTGAAGCCGTTCAGCGACATCTTGAAGGGATGCAGTGATAAAATCATTCCATGCACCCGTCATTTTATGTCCTGCGGAGGCTCCCATAAGGGATGTTCTTCCGCCATTTATCCATTCATATCAATTTTTAATAAGATGACTAGACATCAAATAAATCAAACCAATACAATGGAAAGAGTCGATGAAATGATGACTCTCAGAGCAAGTAAAATAACCGGCAATGAGCCGTTGATAAACTGTCATGTACAGTTAAAAGCGATTATTACGGATGTGCATACCGACCATCAGCGGCAGGTAATCAATCAAAAGGGATATACCGCCGTCAAGAATAAACAACGCAAAGACCTCGAAAACATCGTTTTTAAAGTCGCCAACGGAACGCATGCGTATGCGGTGGTTCAGAAAGACCTTAAGCTCATTGCCCTATCGACCGTGACGCGTTCCTACTTAAATCGTTGCCGCGAAAGCGATTTAGTGGCGGAGGCGAAGACCATCCGCGACGCGGCCGCACCCTTAGCCGAATCGTTGGTGGCGCAGGGGATAACGGCCGACGACCTTACCGCATTGGATAAGGGTCTCGAGTCGTTTCCGCTTCAGGAACCCGGGCGTGGGGCTTTGAGGGCATTTAAGAAGCAAGCGACTGTCGATTTGGCGCTGAAGGTGAAAGAAGGTATGGATTTACTGCACAACGAGATGGACGTGCTGATGTTGCCGTACTTGTCTTCCGACCCGACGTTCTACGGCGAATACAAGAATGCCCGCATCATTGTAGATGTTTCCGGCGGGCAAAGCGACCAAAAGAAAGAGCCGGAAAAATAGGATGATGAAGGATGAAGCATGATGTATGAATTCAGTCGAAGGACAGAAGACCGGTGACTCATCATTTCATACATCATCATTCATCCTTTTTTTTGCTCTCTTTTTCCCGGATACAAGAAAGTTTTGTACCTTTGAATCTTTAAACAGATAAAATAAAGTAGAAGAAAATGGCATTATCAATAGGAGATAAAATTCCCGGGATATTGGGTCTCGATCAAGAAGGAAAAGAACTGAAAGCAAGCGATTTCAAAGGCAAAAAACTCGCCTTGTATTTTTATCCGAAAGACAATACGCCGGGCTGCACCGCCCAGGCTTGCAGTCTGCGCGACGGATACAAGGACTTGTTAAAGGCCGGTATTCAGATAGTCGGCGTCAGTGTCGACGATGCCGCTTCGCATAAAAAGTTTATCGCGAAGCAAAAGCTTCCTTTCCCCTTGATTACCGACACCGAAAAAAAACTTGTCGAGCATTTCGGCGTATGGCGCGAAAAATCGATGATGGGAAAGAAATATATGGGAACCGTGCGCACCACTTTTTTGGTGGATGAAAACGGCGTCATCTCTCATATCATCGAAGGGCGCAATGTCGATACGCAAGACCATGCGGAGCAGATACTGAAAATAATTGACAATTGACAATCCTTAATTCGTAATTTGTAATTCGTAATTAGTAATTTGTAATTAGTAATTTGTAATTAATTTACACAATGGCAGAAGATAAAGACAACAAAAACAACGCAAGTGAGAAGCTGAAAGCATTGCGCGCGGCGATGGATAAGATCGAAAAAACGTACGGAAAGGGAGCTATCATGAAGATGGGGGATGAAGAAATAGAACCCGTTGATGTGATCTCTACCGGTTCCATCGGCTTAAATGCGGCGCTGGGAGTAGGCGGTTATCCGCGCGGGCGTATCATTGAAATATACGGCCCGGAGTCTTCGGGTAAAACCACGTTGGCTATCCATGCCATTGCGGAAGCGCAAAAGGTGGGTGGAGTGGCCGCTTTTATCGATGCGGAGCACGCCTTCGACCGTCTCTATGCGAAAAACCTGGGCGTAAATACCGATGAGCTCCTTATTTCCCAGCCCAGCAGCGGAGAAGAAGCGTTGGAGATTGCCGAACAGCTCATCCGTTCTTCGGCCGTGGATATCGTGGTCATCGACTCGGTTGCGGCGCTTACGCCGAAAAAAGAAATCGAGGGCGATATGGGCGATTCGAATGTGGGTTTGCAAGCCCGGTTGATGTCGCAGGCTCTTCGAAAGCTGGCTTCGACCATCAGTAAGACCAAAACCACGTGTATTTTCATCAACCAGTTGCGCGAGAAAATCGGCGTCATGTTCGGCAGTCCCGAAACGACCACCGGCGGAAACGCGTTGAAGTTTTATGCCTCGGTGCGACTCGACATCCGTCGCGGAACACAGTTGAAAGACGGAGACAAGGTCATCGGTAACGAAACCCGGGTAAAAGTCGTCAAGAATAAGGTCGCCCCGCCCTTCCGCAAGGCTGAGTTCGATATTATGTACGGCGAAGGTATTTCTCGGGAAGGAGAGATAATCGATCAAGGTGTCGAACTCAATATCGTCAAGAAGAGCGGGTCGTGGTTCAGTTACAACGAAACCAAACTCGGACAGGGGCGCGATGCCGCCAAACAAACGCTCAAGGACAATCCCGAACTGATGGAGGAACTCGAAACGTTGGTCTTCGAAGCCTTGAAAGGAAAGAAATAAATGATTGAAATCACCGGGGTATCTTATTAAACGATGCCCCGGTAATAAAATCGTAGACGATGGACGGTGATACATTAGATAAAAAATAGAATTGATTCAATGGATTTCCACCATAGAATAAAGGAACACGAAATTCAAATGAAACCCCGGTTACCGGTCTCCGGTCTTCAGTCTTCGGTCTCCAGTCACTGGTCTCCGGTCTTTAGACTTCATTTGTAATTTGTCATTCGTAATTGTCCAATGTCTCCAGTCTTTAGACTTCATTCTTCATTCGTCATTTGTAATTTGTCATTCGTCATTTGTAATTTGTAATTTGTAATTCGTCATTTGTCATTCGTAATTTGTTATTGTCCAATGTCCCTTTCTCTCTCCGTCTATTTATATCCGTGTTCGTGTACCGTTTGCACCGCCCGTCCCGACGGGTCGGCATTTTTCCGGAATGCCTCATCCCATTTTAGGGCGACCGGCGTGCTGCACGCAACCGACGGAACCGACGGCACGCACTTCGCCGCCGAATCGGACGGAAAGAGTTCCGAATAAATGCTCCGGTACATATATTCCTCTTTGTTGAGCGGCGGATGAATCGGAAAACGATAACGCACGTTCGCCATTTGTTCGTCCGTGACCCTCTTATCGGCAACCGCCTTCAGCGTGTCGATCCAATTGTATCCCACACCGTCGGAGAACTGTTCCTTCTGGCGCCACACGATCTCTTCCGGCAAATCCTTTTCAAACGCCTTCCGAAGGATATATTTCTCAATCTTTCCCTTACCGATCCTCTTGTCTTCCGGATTCAGGCGCATCGCCACATCGATAAACTCCTTGTCGAGAAACGGCACACGCCCTTCCACGCCCCATGCCGCCAGCGATTTATTCGCCCTCAGGCAGTCGTATTGATGCAATTTACCCAACTTCCGCACTGTTTCTTGATGAAACTCTTTTGCGTCGGGCGCCTTGTGAAAGTACAGATACCCGCCGAAGAGCTCGTCGGCGCCTTCTCCTGACAGCACCATCTTCACGCCCATCGATTTGATGTAGCGTGCCAGCAGATACATCGGCGTACTGGCGCGTACCGTTGTTACATCGTATGTTTCGATATGATAAATCACATCTCGGATGGCATCCAACCCTTCCTGAATCGTATAATGAAGCTCGTGATGAACCGTCCCGATGTGGCGGGCGACTTTGGCGGCGGCCTTTAAATCGGGCGAGCCTTCCAACCCGATCGCGAACGAATGCAATTGCGGCCACCAGGCATCTTCTTGATTATTCGTCTCGATGCGTTTCGCGGCGAACTTTTTGGCGACGGCGGCAATGATGGAACTGTCCAGTCCGCCCGAAAGCAATACCCCGTAAGGGACGTCGCTCATCAGTTGACGTTCCACGGCGTCTTCCAACGCCTTGCGCAACGCCTCCCCATCGGAAACGTTGTCTTTTACGCATTCGTAATCCGTCCAGTCGCGGTGATACCATTTCACCGCCTTTCCGTCGGGGCTGTAATAATACTGTCCCGGCAGGAACTCCTCTATTTGCGTGCAATATCCCTCCAGGGCTTTCAGTTCGGAGGCGACATAGAAGGCTCCGTCTTTGTCCCATCCCTGGTAAAGGGGAATCACGCCGATGGGATCGCGCCCGATCAGAAAGCGGTTCTGTTCCCGGTCGTACAGGGCGAACGCATAGATTCCGTTCAGGTCTTCCAGAAAGTCCGGGCCCTTGTCGCGGTACAAGGCCAGAATCACTTCGCAGTCCGATTGCGTAAGGAACTCATACCGGCCGGCATACCGTTCGCGAATTTCGCGATGGTTGTATATCTCGCCGTTGACCGCCAACACCAACTTGCCGTCCTTGCTGTACAGCGGTTGTTTGCCCGAGGCCGGATCGACGATTGCCAGGCGTTCATGCGCCAGGATGGCGTGCTCGTCGGCGAAAATGCCCGACCAGTCCGGCCCCCGGTGGCGCAGCTTTTTCGACATTTTGAGTAATTGCGTCCGGAGGCTTTCTTCGGATGTTTTAATATTGAATGTACAAACGATTCCACACATAGTGTTTGATTTTTTAAATGGAGACTCTTTCAAAAGAACGTCATTCCGAGCCCGGCGCATTCTGCCGTTATTCCGCGCTTGACGCGGAATCCCCTGATACAGGTAGATTGCGGATCAGGTACGCAATGGCAGAAAGGCGAAGCAAGTTCGCAATGACCAACGTTAAACGAGTAGTTTCTGGTGAATATGTTCCGCGACCTTCCGTCCCGATGCGATGGCGCGGACCACCAAGCTGGCGCCCGTCGACGCATCGCCCGTCGCGAATATTTTCGGGACGGACGTCTGTCCGGCGGTGTCGACGGCTACATTCCCCCGGACATCGTAGGCAACGCCGAGCTCGTCGAGCAGCCCTGCGTGTACCGGATGCACGAAGCCTAAAGCCAGCAATACCAAGTCGGCTTTTATCACTTCCGTCTTGCCGGTCGGGACCATTTTCATCCGTCCGTTTTCGTCTTTCTCCCAACGCACTTCTTCCACGACCGCTTCCTTCACCTGTCCGTTTTCGCCGTTGAAAGACACGGTGTTGAGCGCCCATCGGCGTTCGCAGCCTTCTTCGTGCGAAGAAGAGGTCTTGAGGATATGGGGATAATAAGGCCACGGAGTCGCCGGATTCTTGCCCACCGGCGGCTTCGGCATGATTTCGATTTGCGTGACTTGAAGCGCCCGTTGGCGAATGGAGGTGCCCACACAATCCGATCCGGTGTCGCCCCCGCCGATGACCAATACGTGTTTGTTGCGGGCGGAGATCTTTTCGGAAAACGTGAGTTCTTCCTCCATCAGCAGTTCGTTCTCCTGCGACAGGAAATCCATGGCGAAATAGATTCCCTTCAAATCCCTTCCGGGCGGGTCGATGTTCCTCGGATGTCCTGCGCCGATGGCGATACATACCGCATCGTAGTCGGCCAAAAGACGGCTGCCGGGAATATCTTTCCCTATTTCGGTCTGTGTTTGGAAGACGATGCCTTCTTCTATCAACTGTGTCAGCCGGCGGTCGATGACATTTTTCGCCAGCTTGAAGTTGGGTATCCCGTAGCGAAGCAACCCGCCGACGCTCCGGCTTTTTTCGAAAACCGTCACGTGGTGCCCTTTGCGGTTGAGCTGTTGCGCCGCCGCCATGCCTGCCGGCCCCGAACCGATCACGGCTACTTTGCGTCCCGTGCGGTGTGCCGGCGCCTGTGCTTTTATCAGCCCTTCGTTAAAGGCTACTTCGGTGACGGCCGCTTCGTTTTCGCGTATCGTTACCGGAGCCTCATGCAGCGACAAGACACACGATTTTTCGCAAGGGGCGGGGCAAATCCTCCCGGTGAAGTCGGGGAAGTTATTCGTTTCGTGTAATATTTCGATCGCTTTCTTCCAGTTGCCTTTGTAAATAAGATCCTGCCATTCGGGCATTTTGTTCCCCAACGGGCAACCCCACTGGCAAAACGGAATGCCGCAATCCATACACCGCGAGGCCTGTAGTTTGCGATCCTCGCGATGAAGTGTTTGCTCGACTTCCCCGAAGTCGTATATTCGCTCGCTTACCGGACGATATCCGGCCTCTTTGCGCGGTATCGTCATAAATGCTTTCGGATTTCCCATAATCAATAATCCCTTTCTACGGTTTCCAGTTTTTGGTTCAGTTGAGCCATCTTCTCCTCATGCAGTATTTTCTTATACTCGATGGGAATGACTTTGATAAACTGTTCGACGGAGTGGCTCCAGTCGTCCAGTATCCGTTTCGCCAGCGGGCTGTTCGTGTATTGGAAGTGGCGCGATACAAGGCTTTTCAGTTCCCTGTTGTCCGCAGCGTCTTCGATGAGCGAAAGCTCGACCATCTCCATATTGCAATAATAGTCGAAGTCGCCTTTTTCATCCCATACATACGCGATGCCGCCGCTCATTCCCGCGGCGAAATTCCGGCCGGTAGGGCCGAGGACTACCACGCGTCCTCCGGTCATATATTCGCAGCAATGGTCGCCCGTGCCTTCCACCACCGCCGTGGCGCCGGAGTTGCGCACGCCGAAGCGTTCGCCGGCGATGCCGTTGATAAACACTTCGCCCGAGGTGGCGCCATAGAGCGAGGTGTTTCCGCAAATGATGTTCTCTTCGGGTTGGAAACGGCTCCCTTTCGGGGGCGTGACAATAATGCGCCCGCCCGAAAGGCCTTTGCCCAGATAATCGTTCGTGTCGCCCGACAGGTAAAACGAAACGCCTTTGGCCAGAAACGCGCCGAAGCTTTGTCCGGCGGTGCCTTCGAAGAATGCCGATACGGTGTCGTTGGGCAATCCCTTGTGCCCGTATCGTTTGGCGATCTGTCCCGACAGCATGGCGCCGACAGCCCGGTCGGTGTTTTTGACCTTCGATTTCATCCCGGCCGGCAACGAGAAGTCAAGTGCTGGTTGGGCTTCGAGGATAAGCTTCTGATCGAGTACATCCTCTGTCTTATGCCTTTGGGCCGTCACTTTCCGGATAGCATAACGAGCCGCTTCTTCGGGATAATAGATGATTTTCGACAAGTCGATCTTTTCCGTTTTCGGATGCTCCGGAAAGTGCTTTCGGACAAGGAGGTCCGATCTGCCGATGGCTTCGTCCAACGTTTTGAATCCTAACCGGGCCAGATTCTCCCGGACGTTTTCGGCCAGGAAACGGAAGTAGGTCACCAGATATTCATGTTGTCCCGTAAAGCGTTTGCGCAACGTTTCGTCCTGTGTCGCCACTCCTACCGGGCAGGTATTCAAATGACACTTGCGCATCATCACACATCCCAATACGATGAGGGCGCTGGTGGCAAACCCGAATTCTTCGGCTCCCAGCATAGCGGCGATAAGGATATCCCTTCCGGTTTTTAACTGTCCGTCGGTTTGCAACTTGACCACGCCGCGCAGATTGTTCATCACCAGCGTTTGCTGCGTTTCCGCCAATCCTATTTCCAGCGGCAGTCCGGCGTGCTTAATCGAACTGGAAGGGCTTGCCCCGGTACCTCCTTCGGCTCCGCTGATCACAATCAGGTCGGCTTTCGCCTTGGCCACTCCCGCGGCAATCGTTCCCACGCCGCTTTCCGATACCAACTTGACGCTGACCGTCGCTTCCGGATTGACGTTCTTCAAGTCGAAGATCAATTGTGCCAAATCTTCAATGGAATAAATGTCGTGATGAGGCGGCGGTGAAATAAGCGAGATGCCGGCAATGGAATGCCGTGTGCGCGCAATCACCTTGTCCACCTTGTAGCCGGGTAACTGTCCCCCTTCGCCCGGCTTGGCGCCTTGGGCTATTTTTATCTGTATCTCGTCGGCGTTCACCAGATATTCGGTGGTCACACCGAAGCGTCCCGAAGCGATTTGTTTGATGGCGCTGCGGGTCGATAATCCGTCGGCGCGTTTTTTATATCGTTCGGGATCCTCGCCTCCTTCGCCCGTATTGCTTCTCCCGCCGATAAGGTTCATAGCCATCGCCATGGCCTGATGCGCCTCGAGGCTGATCGATCCGTACGACATGGCGCCCGTACAAAACCGTTTCATGATGTTTTCTACGGGTTCTACCTCCGCCACATCGATCGGATGGGTCTTGTAATCGAGCAAATCGCGGATGAAAGCCGGCGCGGGTTTATTGTCCACCAAATTGACATACCGTTTAAATTCGTCATAGTTCCCCGTGCGGGTCGCTATTTGCAGCCGTGCAATGGTTTCGGGGTTCCAGGCGTGGTATTCTCCTTCCACCCGAAAGGCGTACAGTCCCGGATTTTTCAAGTGCAACGCTTCATTGCGCTCCGTATCGAACGCTTCCCGGAAAGGCGTTAGCACTTCCCGGGCGATATCGTCCATATCGATGCCTTCTATTTTCGAAGAGATATCTTTGAAATACGCATTCAGCACGCTCGAAGAGATGCCGAGCGCTTCAAAGATATGCGCTCCGCGATAACTCCTCAACGTGGAGTTGCCCATCTTCGATAATACTTTGAGCAGCCCCTTATTGATCGCCTTGATGTAATTCTTCTTCGCCGTTTCGATGTCGAGTTGTATTTCTCCCGCCTGCACTTTACGGTTGAGTATCGCGAAAGCGAGGTAAGGATTGATGGCATTGGCTCCGAATCCCAATAGCAGGGCGAAGTGCATGACTTCGCGGGGCTCGGCGCTTTCGACCACAATATCGATTTGCATCCGCTTACGTTTCTCGACTAAATGTTGGTGAACGGCGGAAGTCGCCAGTAACGATGGGATGGGGGCATGGCGGGCATCCATCCCCCGGTCGCTCAATACGATATAGTTTTTGCCGTCGTCCACCGCATTTTCAACGGCGAGGCACACTTCCCGTATGGCTTTGGCCAGTCCCTCGCTTCCGCTTTCGGGATCGAAAACGATGGGCACTACCGCTGTGGAGAATCCTTTGTAACGGAGATTGGAAAGGATGTCGAACTGGGTATTGCTCAATACCGGGCTTTTGATTTTGACGATCTTTGACAAGGCCGGAATCGTGTCCAGCAGGTTTTGATGAATCGCCCCGATATAGCCGGTAAGCGACATCACCAGTTCTTCTCGGATAGGATCGATGGGCGGGTTGGTGACTTGCGCGAACTGTTGCCGGAAATAGGCGAAGAGCCGTTGAGGTTTCTCCGAGAAGGCTGCTAATGTCACATCATTCCCCATCGACGAAATGGGCTCTTTCCCTTCCGCCGCCATGGGAAGCAGTAATTTTTCAATATCTTCTACCGTATAACCGAACGCCGTCAACCATTTTTCGTAATCGGCGATGTCATTGCCGGCGCTTCGTCCTGAAGACAGATTATCGAGGTGGACACAGTTTTTGTTCAGCCATTCGCGGTAAGGATACGCCGAAGCCAGTTCTCCCTTGAGCTCCTCGTCCGTAAAGATGGTGCCGTTAAGGGTGTCGACCAGGAGCATTTTGCCGGGTTTCAACCGGCCGCGTGCCTGGATGTTCGCGGCATCGATATTCAACGTCCCTGTTTCGGAAGCGATGATAAGCGTTCCGTCGCGGGTTACGGTGTATCGTGCGGGGCGGAGGCCGTTGCGGTCGAGCATGCCTCCTGCATAACGTCCGTCGCTGAAAAGGAGCGTGGCGGGGCCGTCCCACGGTTCCATCAGCATGCTGTGGTATTCGTAGAATGCTTTCAACTCGTCCGAAATCGGATTTTTATCGTTGAAGCTTTCCGGTACCAGCATGGCCATGGCATGGGGAAGCGTCTTACCCGATACGGCCAGGAATTCGAGCACATTGTCGATGGAGGCGCTGTCGCTCATTCGTGGCTGCACGATCGGATATAATTCCTGCAAGTCTCCCAATAGCTCCGATTTCAACACGCTCTCGCGGCTTTCCATCCATTGCCTGTTCCCGCGAATGGTGTTGATCTCTCCGTTGTGTGCCAGCATCCGGAAGGGCTGTGCGAGATCCCACGTGGGGAGCGTGTTGGTGCTGAAACGCGAATGAACGAGCGCGATGCGGCTGGTGAAATTTGCATCGGACAGGTCGGGAAAGTATTGCCGCAACTGCATCGACGAAAGCATGCCTTTATAAATCATCCGTTTGGTGGAAAGGCTGACGATATAAAACGATCGCTCCGCCGCCACATCCGATAGGGCGATGGCTTTCTCTATTTTCTTCCGCACGATATAGAGTTTCCGCTCCAACTCTTCGGGCGATACGAATCCGGCGACAAACAGTTGTTTGATATCCGGTTCATTCGACAGGGCGATTTCTCCGAGGCATTCGCTGTTCACCGGAACATCGCGTACATGGATCAGGGTGAGTCCTTCGTCTTTTATTTTTTTACGGATAACGTCTAAGCAGAACGATTTCCGCTTATCGTCTTTCGGCAAAAACACCAGCCCCGTGCCGTATCGCCCTTCTGCCGGAACGGCAATGCCGTGGAGAAGAATAAACTCGTGGGGAATCTGCACCATGATGCCTGCTCCGTCACCGGTAATATTGTCGGCGCTTTCGGCGCCCCGGTGTACCATATTTTCCAGTACTTGTAATCCTTCTTCCACGATGCGGTGCGACTTTACGCCGGTGAGCGTCGTCACAAGCCCCACACCGCAAGCGTCGTGCTCGTTGTCGAAAGAATACAACGATTTTTTCTCGTATTCGTGAATGGATTGAATCGTCCTTTTGTTGTTCATTTTTAGTTCCTTTTTCAGTTACCGATAGTGTCGCTTTTCCTACCGGGAAATCGTTTGGATCGCCACCTTGGGTAGTACGTCTTGCCTTTCGTCAAGTATCAATTGATGAAAAGTAACTCCCGGTATTTGGGAAGAGGCCACATCTGGTTGTCGACAATCAGTTCGAGCTTATCCACGTGATAGCGGATGATATCGAAGAAGGGTGCCACCGTGTCGTGATATTGAACGGCTTTTTCCCGTGCGTTTTCTATTTTATTCGCTACTTTGCGGGCATCGACCATCGCATCGACATTGGTTTTGATAGCCGAAATATGCGTGGCGATTTGCTCGATGAGCGACACATCGTCCTGTGAAAGCTTGTCGGCTTTGTCCTTGTCGAAAACGGCCCGCATTTTATAAATGTTATCGAGCAGCATCGATTGATATTGGGTAGCCACCGGTATGATGTGATTGATGGAGAGATCGCCCAATACGCGCGCTTCAATCTGTATCTTCTTGGTGTAGGTTTCCCATTTGACTTCGTTGCGTGCATGCAGTTCTTTTTCATTCAGCACTCCGAGGCGTTCGAACATATCGACCGATTGTTTGGAGGTATAAGCGTCGAAGATAACCGGAACGCTCGTCTCACAATCCAATCCGCGTTTTTTGGCTTCTTCTTTCCATTCGTCGCTGTAACTGTTTCCTTCAAAGCGGATAGGCTTGCTTTCCTTGATGTACAAACGCAGCGTATCGTAGATGGCTTGTTCTTTTTTCATACCCTTTCTTATTTTCACATCGATCTCTTGCTTAAAATCGATCAATTGGGAAGCCACTGCGGCGTTGAGCGCCGTCATAGGGGAAGAACAGTTCGCCGAAGAACCGACCGCCCGGAATTCAAAACGGTTACCGGTGAAAGCAAACGGCGAAGTACGGTTCCGGTCGGTGTTATCAATCAACACTTCGGGTATATGAGCCACACCCAGTTTCATCTTCTTTAATTCGTCGACCGTGATTTCATCATCGTCCGAACTTTCTTCTATCTTATCGAGCACGGAAGAGAGCTGCGACCCTAAAAACACCGAAATGATGGCCGGAGGCGCTTCGTTTGCTCCTAACCGGTGCGCATTCGGGGCCGAAGAAATGGACGCTTTCAATAAGGCGTTATGTTTATATACGGCCATGAGCGTATTCACCAAAAAAGTCACGAACAGTAAGTTTTCGTTGGCTGTCTTACCGGGAGTAAACAGTCCGATGCCGGTATCCGTCCCCAATGACCAGTTATTGTGCTTGCCCGATCCGTTTACTCCTGCGAAAGGTTTTTCATGCAGGAGGAGTTTAAAGTGATGCTTGGCGGCAATTTTCTTCATCAACGAGATGACGAGCAGGTTCTGGTCGACGGCCAGATTGGTCTCGCCGAAAATAGGCGCTAACTCGAATTGGTTGGGGGCCACTTCGTTGTGACGCGTCTTTAACGGGATTCCGTATTTATACGATTCGAACTCCACTTCGCGCATAAAGGCTGCTACGCGTGGAGGAATAGACCCGAAATAATGATCTTCCAACTGTTGGTTTTTGGCGCTTTCGTGTCCCATCAGGGTGCGGTCGGTCAGACTCAGGTCGGGACGGGCGGCATAGAGCGCCTGGTCCACGAGGAAGTACTCTTGCTCCCACCCGAGAAACGAAAATACTTTTTTTACCGCCGGATCGAACAGCTTACACACATCGACCGCCGCTTTATCGACCGCCGAAAGAGTCTTTAATAGAGGCGTTTTATAGTCGAGCGCTTCGCCGGTGTAGGAAATAAAAACCGTAGGGATGCAAAGCGTGTCATCCACAATGAAAGCAGGAGACGACGGATCCCATGCCGTATATCCGCGCGCTTCGAAGGTGTTGCGGATGCCTCCGCTCGGAAAGCTCGAGGCATCGGGCTCCTGTTGGGCCAGCAGCTTACCCGAGAAGCGTTCGATAATGCCCCCGTCGACGCCGGCTTCGTAATCGATGAACGAATCGTGTTTCTCTGCCGTTCCTTCGGTCAGGGGTTGGAACCAGTGGGTATAATGGGTTGCGCCCATCTCGATAGCCCACATTTTCATTCCGGCGGCGACATGATCGGCTATTCCCGGTTGAAGAGTCGCGCCTTTATCGATGGCTTCCAATACGACTCCCATGGTCTCTTTCGAAAGGTACTTCGCCATTTGCTTTCTGTTGAATACATAGTTACCGTAATATTCCGACGGTAATTCTTTTGGATCGTTGACCTCCAAAGGGAGACGCTTGGCTGCTTCTTCTACTGCTTTAAATCTTAATGATGACATAATTCTAATTTATTTCTTATAAAACTTCAAAACGACATGTTTATACTGTATGATGATACAAAAAGATGTTTTTGTGATGCAAATATATGCATAATGATAATAATAATGCGTGTTTTTCTGATTTTTTTTCGATAGTTCTCTGAATTTACCGAGGATGTTGCCTGGAGCGACTCCTTCGGCGAGAGGAAAAAAGAGCAGGGAAGAGATGGTTTGATTCGTATTTTTTTTACATTTGTATTCTCGATGTTTCTTCTTGTGGTTGAACCAATATCCGGACTCTCGCTCTCAGGAAGTTTTCAACAAGAGGTAGTTATTTTGATTGTAAAGATGGATTTATGGATGAGTATCGGAATTTAACGCCGGCCGAAATACAAAGGCTGGAACAAAACGGTTGCTCCTGCGATAATTGGGTACGGGTATTCGTGAAGGATCGTTTCGATCCTTCGTATGTCTCCAAGTCGCACTTTTCGGGGGATATCCGCTTGGGCGTGTTTGAAAAGGAGTTTCATTTGGCCGGCGGCTTGCGAAAGCATAGCGGCATTCATTGCGCCGTGATTCATCATTGCCGTATAGGGGATAATGTCGTTATCGAAAATGTCCAGAATTATCTGGCGAACTACGATATCGGAAACGATTGCTTCATACAGAATATCGATGTGTTGCTGGTCGACGGGAAAACGACTTTCGGCAATGGTACGGCGGTGAATGTGTTGAACGAAACCGGCGGGCGCGAGGTGCATATTACCGATAAGCTTTCGGCTCATTTCGCTTACATTTATTCGCTATACCGTCATCGTCCGCAATTGATCGCCCGGATGAAGTCGATCATCGATTTTTATTGCGAGAAGCATGCTTCCGACCGGGGGACGGTGGGCGATCATTGCATGATTGTCAATGTGGGATACATTAAAAATGTAAGGATAGGGCCTTACTGCAAAATCACCGGCGCCATGAAGCTGAAAAACGGCAGCATCAACAGTAACGAGGCCGCGCCCGTGTATATCGGGCGTTCCGTCATCGCTCAGGATTTCATTATCTCATCGGGCTCCCGCGTCGAAGGAGGAAGCAACATCCATCGTTGTTTTGTCGGTCAGGCTTGCGAGCTCGATCATCATTACACGGCATCGGACTCGTTGTTCTTCAGTAATTGCCAGGGCGAAAACGGAGAGGCGTGTGCTCTTTTTGCCGGGCCTTATACGGTGACGCATCATAAATCGACGCTGCTGATTGCCGGCATGTTCTCTTTTATGAATGCCGGATCGGGGTCGAACCAAAGCAATCATATGTATAAGCTGGGGCCTATTCATCAGGGCATCGTCGAGCGAGGCGCTAAAACGACCAGTAACTCGTATGTCTTATGGCCGGCTAAAGTCGGGCCTTTTTCGCTCATTCTCGGACGCCATTACCAGCATGCCGACACGTCGAACCTGCCGTTTTCTTATTTGATAGAAAAAGATAATACGACCTATCTGGCCCCGGGAGTCAACTTGCGTAGCGTCGGCACGATTCGGGATGCGAAGAAATGGCCCGAACGTGATAAACGAAAGGATCCGAACCGGCTCGATTTCATCAATTTCAATTTGTTGAGCCCGTATACCATCCAAAAAGTCTTTGCCGGGGTCGAAATCTTAAAGAACCTGCAAAAGACGGCGGGCGAGATGTCCGAAATATACACTTATCAGAGTTGTATTATCCGTAATTCGGCGTTGAAAAGAGGGTTGAGGTTATATGAAATCGTCATTCATAAGTTTTTGGGAAATTCGTTAATCAAGCGGTTGGAGAATACTCGTTTTACTTCCAACGCGCAGATACGGGAGCAGTTGAAGCCCGATACGCCGGTGGGATTGGGCGAATGGGTTGACCTCTCAGGCCTCATCGCTCCCAAAACCGAAGTCGAAAACCTGTTGCAGGACATCGAAGAGGGCCGGATAACGAAATTGAAAGATATCAATACGGTATTCAGGTCTCTACACGAAAATTATTATACGCAGGAATGGACGTGGGCGTGGGATAAGATTCAGCGGTTTTACGGCGTAGATCGCGAAACGATTACGGCCTCGCAAATCATCGAAATGGTCGAGAAGTGGAAGTCGGCGGTCGTATCGCTCGATGAAATGATTTATGATGATGCGAAAAAGGAGTTTTCACTCTCCTTTAAAGCCGGGTTCGGCGCCGACGGCAATATACAGGATCAGGCAATGGATTTTGAGTATGTGCGCGGGGCATTCGATAAAAATCCTTTCGTGGTGGCGACCCTGAAACATATCGAAGATAAAAAGGCGTTGGGCGAGGAACTTATTCATCGGATCAGCGCTATTAAAGAAGGTTAAATATCGCGTTTGCCGACGTATGTTAACGTTTTTATTTATACATTCGCGGTTCTACAGAATTACAGAATGAAAATGGATACGTATCGTTTATATTGTTGCGGCTGTCTTTGTTGTTGACGTTTGCTAAAAGCGTCAGGAAGAACGCTCCTATGGTTTATTTTACGGTTCTTATTATCCTTTTAAATATTTCTTTCAATGTTACATTCTGCGTTTGAATCTATCGATACGTTTCAACCCGTTCCTATCCATATTCCGATTGACAAGCATAAGCTGGAAGATACGGTGGAAGTGCTTTTTGCCCAAATGTTCCCGGTGTGCGAGAATGTCGATTTGGAGAATATCCGCAAGAGCCTCAAGCAGTGTGCGGCTGTCTTGCATGAGAATATCGCCAAACTGGTCGATAAAGAGCTTGCCGATAAGGCTGTCGCCGGCTTCTTTGAGCGCTTTCATACGGTGAAACAACAATTGTTTGATGACGCTCATTGCTATCTCAAAAACGATCCGGCCGCCAAAAGCCTCGATGAAGTCATCATTACCTATCCCGGTTTCTTTGCTTTGAGCGTCCACCGCATGGCGCATGAACTGCATCGATTGGGCGTACCGCTTATTCCCCGCTTGTTTTCGGAATATGCGCATGCGAAGGTGGGTATCGATATTCATCCGGCGGCGAAGATTGGCAAGAATTTGTTTATGGACCACGGTACGGGCATCGTCATTGGCGAAACTTCCCGGATCGGCGACAATGTGAAGATCTACCAGGGAGTCACGTTGGGCGCTTTGTATGTCGAGAAGAAACTGTCGGATGTAAAGCGTCATCCTACGGTGGAAGATAATGTGGTTATTTATTCCAACGCCACTATTTTGGGGGGCGAAACGGTGATAGGACACGACTCCACGATTGGCGGCGGTGCATGGCTTACCCGCAGCGTCATTCCGTATTCGCTGGTATATAATTCGATGGACGTAAAGGTTCGTACGGTGAAAGATTTTGTCGAGCCGAATGATTTTGTGATATAATAGAGGTTGGAGACAATTACAAATTACAAATGACAAATTACAAATTACGAATTACAAATTACGAATTACGAATGAAGTCTAAAGACCGACGACTGGAGACATTAGACAATTACAAATTACGAATGACAAATGAGGTCTAAAGATCGGTGACCGGTGACTGAAGACTGGTGACTGGAGACCGGCGACATAGGACAATTACAAATTACAAATTACGAAAGACTAATTACGAATGAGGTTTGGAGACTGGAGATTATAAAAAGATGAAATACAATTCTATTTTAGAGACAATCGGGCAAACACCGCATATCAAATTGAACCGCCTTTTCCCGGGGCGGAACGTTTGGTTGAAACTGGAGAAACAAAATCCGGGAGGAAGCATTAAAGATCGTATCGCGTTGGCGATGATAGAAGATGCCGAACGAAGAGGAATTATCGGCCCCGGCAGTATTATCATTGAGCCGACATCGGGCAACACCGGGGTGGGCCTTTCGTTGGTAGGCTGCCAAAAAGGATACCGCGTGATTATCGTCATGCCGGAGTCGATGTCGATTGAACGCCGTCGCCTCGTGAAACTTTACGGCGGTGAACTTGTGCTGACTCCACGCGAGCTGGGCATGAAAGGCGCCATTGCCAAAGCGGAAGAAATGCAGGCCCAAATACCCGGGGCGTGGATACCGCAACAATTCAACAACCGCTCGAATCCCGACATCCATGCCGAAACCACCGCACAGGAAATACTCAACGATTTTCCCGAAGGTCTGGATTATTTTATTTCCGGAATCGGTACCGGAGGCCATATTACGGGCGTGGGAAAGACGCTCAAAGCCGCATTCCCTTCGCTGCAAGTGATTGGCGTGGAACCCGCCGGCTCTCCCGTTATTTCGGGCGGCGACCCGGGCCCGCATCCTTTGCAAGGACTGGGCCCCGGATTCATTCCCGACACGCTCGATCTCACCGTTCTCGACGGTATTATCCGTATAACGAAGGAGGAGGCTTTCGATGCCGCGCGCGAGTTGGTTCGCACCGAAAGCATTCTGGGCGGCATATCGACCGGCGCTTCGATTGCCGCCGTGAAGAAGAAAATGGCCGACCTCGATAAGGACAAGCGTATCCTTACCTTCAACTACGATACGGGCGAACGATATCTTTCTATCGAAGATCTGTATTAAGATTGGGACACGGAATGGATGCTTCGGGCACGAATCAGGAAATTCGTGCCCGAAGTTTTCGTGCGGCCGGGGCGTCGGCTATGAGCGGCACTTCCGGAACAGAACCGCTGTTCACTATCACAGCGAAGGTATTTGTTCAACGATAATTGCGTAAAGTCGGGTAGTTAGTGTTACCTGTGTAAGAAATAAATTGAAAAGATTATGGATACAAACCTGGCCATCAGAAAAAGAATTCATGAGTTTGTAGACAGGGCTGAAAATGTTTTGTCGAAAGCGGTCGAATGGTATGAAAGCCGGCAGAAAGGATTGGAACTGATATTCTTGAACAAGGTGCAAGAGTATTTGGAAAGCATTCAACAAAATTCGTTACAATATCCTTTAAAAAGAAGTCTATACAGGGAAGTTTTCTTGAGGAAATTTCCTTATATCATCATTTATGAAGTTAGGGAAGGCGAGGTGGGCGTCTATTCGATTTTCCATACGCACCGTAATCCTGACAGCAGGCCTTGATAATTGAAATTCCGGTAACAGAGTGTGTCATCGATCTATCTTCGTCTTATCCTATCGGCTCTTTATCCTTAAAAAGAGGAAATCAAAAATATACTAAAAGCTTGTTTTTTGAGTTATCATAAAAGAAACAAAAAACAGACGAGCGGGTGATACGACAAGGCGGAATGGTGCGATGGATGCTTGCGGTGATGATCGGCACGGCGTGGGCCGGATGTTCGACCCGTAAGAACACGGCCGGTACACGCGCTTTTCATGAACTTACCACCCGTTACAATGTTTTTTTCAACGCTCAACAAGCTTATGATGATGCGCTGGAGGCCCGTTACGAAGCCTTTCAGGAAGATTATTCGGAATTGCTGCCGCTTTATCCGGTAAAGATCGACAGCATTCCTTCGAAGGGTGACGGGGCTTTCGATGTGGTGATAGAGAAAACCGCAAAGGCTATCCGCGAACATTCCATTTCGGTCAAACCCCGCCGCGACCGGTCGCGTCCGTACACACAGGCTTACCGTGAATGGCTCCGGCAGGATGAATTCAATCCGTTTATCAAGAATGCCTGGTTGTTGATGGGCAAAGCGTATGTCCAAAACCGTGAATATGAGAAAGGACTGGCGGTCTTTTCGCAAATGCTGCGGCTGTTCGACGAAGACATCGACCTGTTGTCGGAAGTGCAGATAGAAATGCTGCGCGCGTATGCCGAAACGGGTTGGAACTACGATGCCGACAATATGGCATATCTGCTTCGGCAACGGAAGCTTGCGGGCCGGCTGGACGACTTGTTTGCCGAAACGTATGCCTATTATTTGCTGCGGAAGAAAGATTACCCCGCGGCATTGCCTTATCTGCGCAAGGTGATCGAGAAGGACAAAAACAGCCGGCAGAAGATGCGACTGCGGTACTTGTTGGGGCAGACGTATGCCGCGTTGGGACGCGATGCCGAAGCCTACGACGCTTTCGAGTCGGTGAAAGGGCTCGGCACGCCTTACGAGTTAGCGATTCATGCGTTGATACGACAATCGGCTTTGGACTTGCCTGCGCATCAAAAAACGATTATACAACGGTTGGAACGCATGGCGGGCAGCGCGAAAAACAAACCGTACCGCGACGGCATCCATTATGCGGTGGGTGCCGGTTACCTGCTTCGCAACGACACGGCGCAGGCAATCGAACATTTGCACCTCGCGGGCGCCTCCGACCCGCAGAACAGTCTCTATGCCGCATTGGCAATGGTGAAGCTGGGCGATATTTATTTTGCCCGGAAAGACTATGTAAAGGCCGGGCCGGTCTTTACCGCCGCTGTGGCCCTGCTACCCGAGAGCCACCCTGAATATATCCGCGTCCGCGATCGGGCGGAGGTGTTGGGCGCCCTGGTGCCGCATATGATTGCCGTACAGGAACAGGATAGTCTACAGGAAATGGTTTCGTTGCCTCGTACTGTTCAGTTGGAGCGTATCGACCGGCGCATCGCGGAGTGGAAGAAGACGCAAACCGATGCGGAACGCGAAGCCTATCTGGCCGGAATGTCCTTGCGGGGAACAGAGCAAAACCCTTCTTCGCTTTCGTCGGCCGAAGCTGCCGCCGCGTTAGCCGCCAAGGCCGACGGAGGGACGTTTTATTTTGATGCACCCGCTTTAGTGGCTCAGGGCAAGAGCGAATTCCGCCGCCGATGGGGCAACCGCGCGCTGGAAGACAACTGGCGCCTGTCGGCTACACCCGGAAGCTTGCCTGTCGGGGATGCCGCTTTTCCGGATACGGACGTTGCAGACATTCCTCCCGCCGGAGAAGGGGCGGCAGTCGCTTCCGCCGCTCTGCGCGCGGCCGATCCGTTGCAGCGCGACTATTATCTGCAACAGCTTCCGTCGACCCCCGAAGCATTGGCTGCCTCAAACCGCATCATCGAAGAAAATCTGTTCCCGATGGGGGCGATACTGAAGGATCGCCTTCAGGACTATGACTATGCGGCGCGAACTTTCCGCCGCTATCTGAACGACTTCCCCGGCAGCCCCCGCCGTCCCGATGTCTATTATCAACTCTATCTGCTTTATTTGCGCCTCGGCGATACGGCGACGGCCGAAACCTACCGCAGGCATTTGTTGGCGGAGTATCCCGGCGATGGGAGGTCGACGTTTCTTTCGTCGCCCGATTACCGCCGGGTATTGGAGAACTATGCGGGCGTGCAGGATTCGCTGTATCAGGAAGCTTACCAGGCGTATCGCCGCGGCGAGGCGCAAAAGGTGCAGTCGCTCTACACCTATTTCGAGAGCCTGTTCGGACACTCGTCGCTGATGCCTCAGTTTATGTTGCTTGAAGGCTTGTCGTATGTGCAGACGGGCGATGCGGAGAAAGCCGCCGGGGCATTGAAGAAGTTGAGGGAAGCCTATCCGGAGAGTCCTGCGGCGAGCATAGCCGAACCGGTTATCGCAGGCTTGGCCGAAGGACGCGACATCGTTACGGGCGCATCGGCTATTGTCGACTTCCGGCGTGGCCGCGAGAAGACGGTACCTGGTACGGCATCCGAAAGTTTTGTGGCGGCCGATACCGTATCCTTTAGCGTCGGGCGCGATGCTCCTCACGCCTATTTATTGGTGATGCAAGAATCATCGGTGCGAAAGAACGAACTGCTGTTCGCTGCGGCCGATTTCAATTTCTCCCGGTTTCAACTTCGCGCCTTCGATTTATCGTTTATCCGGGTTGCCGGAGGCGAAGCGCTTCGTATCAGTCCGTTCCGTTCGCTGAGCGAGGCGCAGCGGTATGCGCAGATGGCCGCGTCGGACAGCGCTTTCCATGCCGTCGAGGCGCGCGGAATCCTGCCGCTGGTTATTTCGGGGGAGAACCTCCGGCGGTTGTCGCAGGGAAAGACGCTCGCTTCCTATATCGTCTTTTATACCGACAGTCTTTCTTCGGGCGCAGAGGACATCCTGCTTGCCGAACCGCTTGCCATACTGGCGGTTGCGGATTCCCTGCAAACGGATGAAGCCGAAGAACCGCCGTCCATCATCCAAAAAGAAGCTGAAATCGTACCGCAGGAAACGGAAAAGATTGTACCTTTGGAACCCGAAAAGATCGCACCTGAGGTTATCCGTCCGCAGCCGCTTCCACAGGAAAAGGCCGTGCCCCTTAATGCTGCGCAGCGTGAAGGGGAGTTGCAACGCAAGGCCGAAGAAGCTTTGCAGCGTCAACGGCAGGAAACGGAACAACAGAAGGATCGCAAGACGTTGTTGAAAGAACGGGAGCGAGAGCGTAAGGAGAAAATTCGCCAACGCGAGCAGGAACGGCAGGAAAAACTGCGTCGACGGGAAGAGGATTTGAAACGTCGCCAACAGGAACGCGAACAACGGCTGAGAGAGCGATAGAAATTACGAATTACAAATTACGAATTATAAATTACGAATTACTAATTACGGATTACGGATTACGAATGAAGTCTAAAGACCGGAGACTGAAGACTGGCGACCGGAGACATTATATGAAAGAAATTGTATTTGCTACCAATAATAAACATAAGCTCGACGAGATTCGCAAGATAACGGAGGGGCGTTTACGTATCTTAAGCTTAGCCGATATCGGCTGCCACGACGATATTCCCGAGACGGGCGATACGTTTCGCGCGAACGCCCTCATCAAGGCGCGCCATGTGAAAGACCGCTACGGGTATGATTGCTTTTCGGACGATTCGGGTCTCGAAGTACAGGCCTTGGACAACGCCCCGGGCGTGTACTCGTCGCGTTATGCCGGCGAAGGTTGCCGCCCCGAAGACAACATGTGCAAGTTGTTGAGCGCCCTCGAAGGCGTTTCGGAACGTCGCGCCCGCTTCCGCACGGTGATTGCCCTGCTGATGAACGGCGACACGCATTTTTTCGAGGGGGAGATTCAGGGTGTGATTGCTACGGAGAAACGCGGCTCCGGCGGCTTCGGTTACGACCCGCTGTTTATCCCCGAAGGATACGATAAGACCTTTGCCGAGTTGGGTGATGAGGTGAAAAACATCATCAGCCATCGCGCCGTTGCCTCCGATAAGCTGGTTGCCTTCTTAATGGAGCAAGCTGAAGGATGAAGTATGATGTATGAAGTATGAACGAAGAACGAAGAACGAAGAACGAAGAACGATGAACGATGAAGGATGAAGGATGAAGTATGAACGATGAACGATGAACGATGAAGAAAAGGACAGTCGCTGGAGACCAATTTCTCCATATCGTTTCATTTATCGATTTCCCAGGCTATTATTTTGATTCCTTTAGCCTTTATATCGACTTGCTTGTCTCCTATTTCGGCCACTTTGTATTTAATTCTGTCTACCATGTCCTTGCTTTCGTCCATTCTCAACCCTTTTTTCCTTTCCGACGCCTATGTTTTAATAAAACACTTTCTTGTTTTTACAAATATGAGAAACATTTTCACAATCGTCGATCCTATTTTCACAAACGATAGTCTCGTTTTTACTTTTTAGGAGCATATTTTCACAAATGACCCCTCTGTTTTGAATTTATAGAGAGATATTTTCACAAAAATGCTCTTTGTTCTGTATTTCTCCTTTTTATTTCTTCCTTTTTACAACATCATTTTGTCGTTATCTTTTCCTTCAATGAATTTTTCTTCCTTTCTTCCTGCATACTATCGATGTTGCCGGAGAAAATTGTTTTTGAGAAAGTATTCCGTTGATATTTTTTCGAAATAGAAAGGCGGGGATGAAAAAAATGGTACTTTTGTGTAGCTAATCCAATAGATATTTATATGCCTTATTATTTGAAATGCAATCATTGCGGACATCTCAACGAGATGAATTCGCCCTATAGCGTGCTCTGTTCGTCTTGCGGCAAAAAGATGGACAATAATTTCACCGAATGGCAACCCCGCAATCCCGGAAAAAGTTTTGAAGACTACAAAAATGCAGTGTGTATCACCGAAAGCCAATTCCCGCCCGAAGTGCCGAAAAAAAAGACCCGGACCCTTCGCGACCGCTCCCTTAAAGAAAAAATATGGATTGTGGTTACCACTACCATATGTGCTCTCGTGGGTGGATGGTTAGGCTCTTCCGCTGTCGATGCCTTGAAAAACAATAAAAAATCTTCAACAAAGATAATGAAACAGGAGTGGGTGAAACAATCTATGGGCAATGAGTGGCTGACTTTCGAGGCTCCCTGGAGATTGGTGAAGAGTCCGGACGAGGGGTTGCCGGAGTCTCTTGAAGCGATGGTCGAAAGCATGGAGATATATGAAAACTCGGATAACGAGGCTATAACGTTAACGGGAACTACCATTATTTATAAACCCGGAATCGATTTCAACCTGCTCGGAGCGGCGGAAGGCAGTGCTAACGGCCTTAAAAGCCAACCCGGCATAACCGATTTTGTGTATGATGTAGAGATGTATTCCGTTGAATCGGTGTCGGGATACCGGCTTTCCGGTTCTTTTAAGATGAATGGACAGGATGTGGATTTTTTCGGTGTCGGATTAACTCAAGGCGTTACTTATTGGACGTTGATAGGGCTTGTCAAGGGGAATGATAAAGAAGGTGAAAAAATTCTCCGCCGGATTATCGAATCGATCGATATCAAATGATTTTGCTTCTTACGAGTCCTTTCCCTATTTCTCGACACAAGAAAGCCGGTCGGGCTTGAGGCGGCCCGCCGGCTGTAAAAAAACCAGAAAAACAATCCTATCCTACTTTTTGAAGTGCTTGCTCGATGTCGGCTTTGATGTCATCGATATGCTCGATGCCGGCCGAGATACGTAATTGTCCCGGAATGGCTCCCGAGGCAATCTTTTCGTCGGGCGATAATTGTTCGTGTGTCGTGGCTGCCGGGTGGATAATCAATGTTTTGGCATCGCCCACATTGGCCAGGTGCGTAATCAACTTGAGATGATCGATCAGGCGGTCGGCCTTTTCCGCATCGCCTTTCAACTTGAATACCAACACGCCGCCATATCCCCGTTTGAAGTATTTCTTCGCCTGCGAGTGATATTTACTGCTTTCGAGTCCCGGATAATGTACGAACTCGACGGCAGGATGGCTTTCGAGCCATTGGGCCAATGCGAGTGCGTTTTGCGAATGACGCTCCACGCGAAGCGAAAGCGATTCGAGTCCTTGCAGCAGCAGGAACGAGTTGAACGGAGCCAGCGTGGCGCCCCAGTCGCGCAGGCCTTCCACCCGTGCACGCAACGTAAAGGCAATGTTCCCGAACGGACTTCCTTCGCCGAAAGCATCCCAGAATACCAGTCCGTGATAACTCTCCGACGGCTCCGTAAAAGAGCGGAACTTGCCGTTGCCCCAGTTGAATTTTCCACTGTCGACGATGACCCCTCCGAGCGTCGTACCGTGGCCGCCGATCCATTTGGTGGCGCTTTCGACGACTACCGTAGCGCCGTGCTCCAGCGGACGGAACAGATATCCTCCGGCGCCGAAAGTATTGTCGACAATGACCGGTATACCGTGTTTATCGGCCACGGCTGCGATGGCTTCGAAGTCGGGCACGTTGAGTTCGGGGTTTCCGATGGTTTCGAGATAGAGCGCTTTCGTCTTATCGTCGATCAACTTTTCGAATTCCTCCGGATTTTCATTCGGCGTGAAGCGTACCTCGATGCCCAAGCGGCGGAATTGCGACTTGAACTGATTGTACGTTCCTCCATATAAAAAACTGGTCGATACAAAGTTATCACCCGCTTCGAGAATATTGTTCAACGCGATGAACTGCGCCGACTGTCCGGAAGCCGTGGCCAAGGCCGAGACGCCTCCTTCGAGTGCGGCGATGCGTTTTTCGAACACATCGGTTGTCGGGTTCATAATGCGTGAATAGATGTTGCCGAACTTGCGCAGCCCGAACAGGTCGGCGCCGTCCTTTGCATCTTCGAACACGTAAGAGGTTGTTTGATAGATGGGCACTGCACGCGCATGCGTTGTTTTGTCCACCTCTTGCCCTGCATGTACTTGCAGCGTTTCAAAATTCAATTGATTTGTAGCCATATTTTGAAGAATATTTTTGTTTCATCGACCGGATGTGGCGGCGGGTAAAGGGGCAAACCCACCTAAGCCCCTGTGGCATACCCGCCGCTTACCGGTAAATAATGTTTGAATGCGGGTTAAAGCGGATGTTCGTCGAATGCGTACAGCAATGTCGACAGATAACGTTCGCCCGTATCGGGAAGTATCACGACGATGTTTTTTCCCTTATTTTCGGGTCGTTTGGCTACTTCGGCCGCCGCGAAAGCCGCCGCTCCCGACGAGATACCTACCAGCAGCCCTTCTTGCCGGGCCAGTTCGCGCCCTGTGCGGATGGCATCGTCATTCGACACATGTACAATTTCATCGACCACATCCGGGTTATACGTTTGGGGAACGAATCCCGGCCCGATGCCTTGTATTTTGTGGGGGCCCGATTTTCCACCCGCCAGCACGGGCGAGTCGGCAGGTTCGACAGCGATGATTTGCACGCCGGGTTTATATTTTTTCAGTACTTCGCCTACACCGCTGATGGTTCCACCCGTTCCCACGCCGGCGACAAAGATATCGACCTTCCCGTCGGTGTCGCGCCATATTTCTTCGGCGGTTGTCTTCTTATGTACTTCGGGATTGGCGGGGTTGGAGAACTGTTGCAGGATGACAGCTTTCGGGTTCGCGCGTTGCAGTTCTTCCGCCTTGCCCACGGCGCCTTTCATTCCTTCCGCGCCGGGCGTCAGCACGATGTGTGCGCCTAAAGCTTTCAGTAAGTTGCGGCGTTCCACGCTCATGGTGTCGGGCATGGTGAGCGTTAGTTTGTATCCTTTTATTGCCGCAACAAAAGCCAATCCGATACCGGTGTTGCCACTGGTGGGTTCGATGAGTTCATTGTCGTGCTTCAGGACGCCTGCCCGTTCGGCATCTTCGACCATTGCCAACGCAATGCGGTCTTTGACGCTCGATGCGGGGTTAAAGTATTCCAACTTAGCAATTACATGCGCGCCAAGGTGATGTGTTTCGCCATACTTCGTCAACTCCAGTAGGGGAGTGTTGCCAATTAAATCTGTGAGTTTTTTTGCAATGTTAGCCATATTGTTTATTTTTTAAGTTTTGTGAGTTATTCTTCCGCCTGAAAGTTTGCAGTTTACAGTTACCTTTTACCGATTACTTCATACTCCTAGCTGTTCGTAATTTGCAATTCGTCATTTGTCATTCGTCATTTGTCATTTTTTAAAGTCCCCTGCGAAACTTGAATTATTATATAAAAAAAGCCCTTCCGATACTATTCGGAAGAGCCTTTCGTGAGTTTAGTTTTACAATTATACTAAAACAGTCCGACGATTCTTTTTTTCTTCCGATACCGCAGCCGAGGCATGTCCATAGACATGCAACAACACATCGCACGAAGCGAGATGCGAAGACTGTTGCTGTATACGGTGAATGAAGAATTCATTGATCTGTTATTTTATACGATTTTTCTTAAAAAAGTATGAGTGGTGCGATGACCATCACGACACAAAGGTAATTCTATTTTTATTCCGGCAAAATAAAAATGCCCTGTTTCTATAAAAAATACCATATTTATGGTAGTTCCTGTTTGGAAGTGTCAGTTGGTTCGCAGATGCCGGTTATGGATGTCAATTTGTAAGGATGATGAGTACTGCTCCCGCCATCATCAGGGCCGCACCGCCCAATTTTCTACGGATATTCTTCTCATGGAAAATCTTCCACCCCAACACCACCGACACCATCGCCGATAATTGAAACAGCGCCAGGGCGTAACTCACGTTCATGCGGGCAAAAACATAATTCGTGGTCGCTTGCATCAGTCCTACCGTAGCCGCAAGGGCTACAAACAATCGTACATTCGATGGCCGGCTTTTGCGCAACTGTGCGGTGAAGCGAATGCCGAACACCGGCAGCAATAAGGCTGAAAACAAGGCGCCGAAACCGCACCATACGATAAAGGATACGGGCACGCTGCTTTGTACGATAATCTTTTTGATGAAGAGCGCCTCGATGGCGGTCAATACCATGGCGGCCATCCGGTAAACGACTTCCGGACGTCTTCCTATTTTCACCGTGACGCCTGCCTGCTTGATGTCGAGCACAAAATAGCTGCCTGCGACGATGAGCGCGATGCCCGCCAGCGCTCCGGCTTCCGGCAATTCACCCAATAAAAAAATACCGCCGATGAGGCTGACGACCGGTTTGTACGAGTTGATGGGGCCCAATACCGATAAGTCGCCCTGCTGCAAGGCTTTCACCAGAAACCCGTTGCCGGATGCGCTCAGGGTGCCGGCTATGACGCAGTTTAACCAGAACGCCGCCGGAAATGCACTCCAATTTACGGATAAGGCGGGCAGGACACAGGCGCACGCCAGAATGAAGAATGTGGCGAAGTTGACCCACAAGGGGTGCAGCCCCGCGAGAGTCAACTTTTTCTGGAATACATTGGAAAAAGGATTCGCGATGATGCGGGCAAAGAGGGCAAGCAGCAAGGATGTCATGCCAAACGGACAGTTTTTGAAGTGATTTGCGCACAAAATTACGAAAAGAGACGCATTCTTTACGCCTTTTTTTGTATTTTCGGCAAAAATTTTCAACATCCCCTTCTTGGGCAAATCAAAAAAGAAACGAGTCAAACAGTCGTTGCTTGACATCTTCAAAGAATTAAAACACATGGAATCGAACGAAGAAAAAATCAAAGGATTACCGGAAAACGCCATGCGCGAATTGAAGCCGGGCGAAAAGTATGAACCGCTGCTTTCACCGCAGAAGAACTATCCGGAAGTCAATTTCCGGTCTGTTTCCCTCGGCGTGTTGATGGCGATATTGTTTTCGGCCGCCGCCGCGTATTTAGGCCTTAAAGTAGGGCAGGTTTTCGAAGCCGCCATCCCTATTGCCATTATCGCCGTGGGGCTTTCGGGCGCTTCGAAGCGTAAAAACGCCCTGGGCGAAAATGTCATCATCCAGTCTATCGGCGCCAGTTCGGGCGTTATCGTCGCGGGCGCCATCTTCACCTTGCCGGCGTTATACATTTTACAGGTAAAGTATCCCGAAATCACCGTCAGCTTCATGCAGGTGTTCATGAGCTCATTGCTCGGAGGAATATTGGGGATTCTTTTTCTGATTCCGTTCCGGAAATATTTCGTATCGGATATGCACGGCAAGTATCCTTTCCCCGAAGCCACCGCTACCACGCAGGTATTGATTTCGGGCGAGAAAGGCGGCAGCCAGGCCAAACCGCTTGTCGCCGCCGGGCTCATCGGCGGGCTCTATGACTTCATCGTTTCGACTTTCGGCGGATGGGCCGAAACGTTTACGTCGCGTGTTATTCCCTTGGGCGTAACGCTGGCCGACCAGGCTAAGGTGGTCTTTAAATTGAATGTCGGGGCGGCAGTGCTCGGCCTCGGATATATTGTCGGTCTGAAGTATGCCGCCATCATCGCCATCGGGTCGGCGCTCGTTTGGTTTGTGATTATTCCTTTATTGCCGTTTGCGGGCGATGCCGCGGCCACGATGTTGAATCCCGCATTTGCCGGATCGATCGCCGCATTGTCGCCCGAAGAGTTATTCGGCACGTTTGCCCGCCATATCGGTATCGGCGGGATTGCCGCGGCGGGTATTATCAGTATCATCAAGTCGTGGCCCATCATTCAGAACGCCGTCGGCCTTGCCGGCAAGGAACTCAAAGGGCAGGCGGGCCGGCAAGAGGTCAGCCGCACGCAACGCGACCTGTCGATGAAGTTTATTTCCATCGCTTCGGTGCTGGCGATTGTGGCAACGTTTATTTTCTTTTGGCTGGGCGTGGTTCCCAACCTGTTGCATGCCTTGGTGGCGATTGTGGTCGTAGCGATTATCGCCTTCCTGTTTACCACCGTGGCAGCCAATGCCATCGCCATTGTCGGTTCGAATCCTGTGTCGGGGATGACCCTTATGACGCTCATTCTGGCGTCGGTAGTATTGGTTTCTATCGGGCTGAAAGGCACTTCGGGCATGGTTGCGGCGATGGTTATCGGCGGCGTGGTGTGTACGGCCCTTTCGATGGCGGGCGGTTTTATCACCGACCTGAAAATCGGGTACTGGATAGGAACCACCCCGCGTAAGCAAGAGGCCTGGAAGTTCCTCGGAACGCTCGTTTCGGCGGCTACCGTGGGCGGCGTCATTATGATATTGAACAAAACGTATGGTTTTACGGGCCCCGATGCGTTGGTGGCTCCGCAGGCCAATGCCATGGCGGCGGTGATCGACCCGCTGATGTCGGGTACCGGCGCTCCCTGGGTGTTGTATGGAGTGGGAGCCGTGATTGCTCTCGTGTTGACGTTTTTGAAAGTGCCTGCGCTGGCGTTTGCTCTGGGAATGTTTATTCCTTTCGAACTGAATATCCCGTTGTTGATCGGCGGTGCCATCAGTTGGTATGTCACTTCGCGCAGTCGCGATGCCGCGTTGAACACGGCCCGGAAAGACCGCGGAACCTTGCTGGCTTCCGGATTTATCGCGGGCGGCGCCTTGATGGGCGTGGTGAGTGCGGCGATTAAATTTGCCGGAGCCGACCTCATGAACGAGGCTTGGGCGGCAAGCAACGGCGCTCAATGGCTCGCAGTGGCCATGTATGTCGTGCTTTGCGGGTATCTTGTCTGGGATTCCAAACGGGCGAAAATGAACTAAAAGGCGTTTATCATCCTATTAAACGAAAGAAGATAAATGTTTGACTCAAGTTTCGCAAGGGACTTTAAGAAATTACAAATTACAAATGACAAATTGCAAATGACAAATTACAAATGACAAATTGCAAATGACGAACAACTGAGACGTAAGCAGTAGGCAGTAAACAGTAAACAATAAAAGGCAACTGCAAACTGTCAGGCGAAATAGCTTGCGAAACTTAACTGATTGATTAAAAATATAGATATGAAAAAGATGAAAATAACGAAAATAATTTGTTCGCTTTTGATGGTGGCGTTGTTTGCCGCTTGTTCGCAAAAGTCCTCGGATAAAGCGGAGGAGAAAACCGATTTAACGCAATATGTAAACCCGTTTATAGGCACGGCTTTTACGGGGCATACCTTTCCCGGGGCCACCTATCCCTTGGGAATGATTCAGGCGGGTCCTGAAACCGGTAATTACTCCTGGGAATATTGTGCCGGATATGTGTATGAAGATTCGGTGATCAACGGCTTTTCGCAAACACGCCTCAACGGAACGGGTTGTGTGGACTTAGGCGATTTGTTGGTGCAACCTTTTGCCGGTAGAAAACGGGAAGACTTGAGCAGCCGTTTCGATAAAGCTTCCGAAAAAGCCGCTCCCGGATATTACAGTGTCGAATTGACCGATAATAACGTGGGCGTGCAGGTAAGCGCTACGCCGCATGTGGCTTTTTATAACTATGCTTTCGCAAAGGGCGACACGGCGAACGTGTTGGTCGATTTCCAGCACGGTTTGGTTTGGACAAAAGACCGTATCCATACCCATGTCCTCGACAATCACGTGAATTTCGAAAGTGATCGTGTCATCAGCGGCTATACGCGCCGTCGCGAATGGGTAGAGCGTATCTATTATTTCACGATCGAATTCGATAAACCTTTTGTGGCGAAGGAAGAGCTGGTCAAACGCGATCCGCGTGAAAAAGCGCCCCGCTATATCCTGTCGTTCGACCTGCAAGACGAGGAAGAGTTGAACATGAAAGTCGCCCTTTCCTCCACGAGTGTCGAAAGCGCCAAGGCGAATGCTGCCGCAGAAGCTGCCGGATGGGACTTCCAGGCTGTTCGCGATGCCGCTTCCGGCGAATGGAACCGCTATCTTTCCAAAATTACCATTGAGGGATCGGAGGACGATAAAACCAATTTCTACACGTCCTTGTATCATCTCTTTATACAGCCTAACAATATTGCCGATATCGACGGCAAGCATGGCGAAGCTACCGCTGCCGGATCCCTTCAGTCGGCGAGCGGCAAATATTATTCCACGCTTTCGCAATGGGATACTTTCCGAGCTGCTTTCCCTCTCTATACGGTTATCAGTCCCGAAATCATCCCCGACTTGGTAAACTCCATGCTCGATTATTCCGACGAAAAGGGACATCTGCCTATTTGGGCTTTATGGGGGCATGAAACCTATACGATGATCGCGAACCATTCCGTGCCGATGATCGCGGATGCTTATCTGAAAGGATTCGAGGGCTTCGATGCGGAAAGGGCTTACGCGGCGATAAAAAAATCGATCACCCAAAGTACGCATCCCAAATCGGATTGGGAGATGTACGACCATTATGGTTATTATCCTTACGATCTGGTAAAGACCGAATCGGTTTCGCGTACGATGGAGTGCGGCATCGACGACTATAGCGCTGCCCTCATGGCGGAGAAGCTGGGTAAAACCGAAGATCGCGACTTCTTTATGAAGCGTGCCGATTATTATAAGAATGTATTCGACCCCGAAACGGGAGCGATGCGCCCGAAAGACTCCAAAGGTAATTGGTTGACGCCTTTCGATCCCTACCAGTTGGCGCATGCCGACTCGAACGTCGGGGGGCATTATACCGAAGGAAACGCCTTGCAATATACCTGGCATGTCATGCAGGATATACCGGGCCTTATCGAATGGATGGGCGGTAAGGAGAAAGCCGGGCAATATCTCGATTCGCTGTTTTATACCACGCAGCAAACCACCGGAACCTTATCGGATGTTACCGGCCTAATCGGGCAATATGCGCACGGCAATGAGCCGAGCCATCACGTGGCTTATATTTACGCCTATTTGGATAGGCCGGCTGAAATGCAGAAACTCATCCGCCGTATTTGCACCGACTTCTACAAAGCCAAACCCGACGGGTTGATCGGCAATGACGACTGCGGCCAGATGTCGGGATGGTATGTGTTTTCGGCTATGGGGTTCTATCCGCTCAATCCTGTGAGCGGTGAGTTCGTGTTGGGCGCCCCGCAGATTCCGTCGGCGGTGATTCCGCTCGAAAATGGCAAAGAGTTCCGGATGGAAGCGAAAAACTTATCGGAGGAAAACTTGTTTGTCGAAAAAATCGAATGGAACGGACAATATTACGATAAAAAGACCCTCTCTTACAAAGACTTGATGGCCGGAGGAACGTTGGTGTTTTACATGACCGGAAAACAACCTTAAGGCATAACCGGGGGTGCCGCTCCAAGCGACGCCCCCGGTGCTTCTTGAGTGAACAAGAGCCCTATAATCATTGTTTTACTAAGTGCAGACCATTTACCATGTGCGTTTAACATCGTGGCACAATAAATAATTGTTAATGCATGTTTCATTCTTTTAAAATATGGAAAACATGCTGTAAAACATGTTTTTGATTAAATATCTTCTTTTCAAACAGTTACTATGGGTGTCCCTTGCCTTTTTTGTTTTTTTAGATTTCGCTTTGCTATTTTTAATGCGATTTTATTTGATTCAAAAACAATAAAATGTTTACTTTGGAGTCAATTAAAGAAAAAAATCATCATTAGGTCATAGATAAATTCGATTATTGAATTCAAATTCAATGCAGGTAACATTTGTAATAGTAAAGCCATCGGCAATACAAAGAGGAATAGCAGGCGAGGTAATCTCCCGCTTTGAAAAAAAAGGCCTTCAGATAGTGGGGATGAAAATGATGTCGCTATCCGATTCCGTCCTTGAAGAGCACTACGCTCATCTTAAAGCAAAATCTTTCTTTGGACGCATTAAGGACTCTATGCAGGCAAGTCCTGTGATTCTTATGGCGTTGAAAGGCGTAGATGCTGTGGAAGTGGTACGTAAGATGACCGGATCGACCAATGGGCGCGAAGCGCAGCCCGGAACGATACGGGGCGATTACAGTATCAGTGTACAGGAAAATATTGTTCACGCCTCCGATTCGGAGGAATCGGCAAAAGTCGAGTTGAAACGATTCTTTTCCGAAGACGAGATATACACTTATCCGCAATTGACATTACCGAATGTGTATGCCAATGACGAATATGAATAAAACAATTCTATTTAATTGAACAGAAGATGTAACAGCTTACAATACGAATGGAGAGAAAAAAATTATTATCTAAAGCAAGCGCTTTGTTACTGGCCTCGTTTACGTTTGTAACATTCAGTGCTTTTTCTCAATCGGCTGATAAAAAGAATGCCGATAAATCGAGACCGGAAGTTGGCTATAAACAACTACACAGTTCCAGTTTAAGTAGTGCCTCGGCATTAATGGTCGACGGTTTAAAGCTTAAAATGGATTTGTCTGTACTTGAAGAGGCTGAAGCTGAAAGAGAGGCTTTTAATCCGAATGAAATTCCCGCTGACGATATTTATCAGGGTATGTGGACCAACCGTCACGTCAGTGCTTATGGGAACCTGCAAAACGCCCCCGATTCGTTTATGGTCGATCTCAGTAACTTCACCATGCCCTGCAACGGATACATGACGTCGAACTTCGGAAGACGGGGCAGCCGCCGATATCATTACGGAATCGACTTGAAAGCGCAAACAGGCGATACCATTTATGCCGCTTTCGACGGTAAAGTACGGGTAAAACAGTTCGAACGAAGGGGATATGGTTATTATGTCGTTATCCGGCATATAAATGGCCTCGAAACCGTATACGGACACTTGTCAAAGTTCCTGGTAAACGAAAACGATTTTGTCCGTTCGGGAGACCTCATCGCCTTAGCCGGCAATACCGGCCGCTCTTTCGGATCCCACCTTCACTTTGAAACACGATTCCTTGGAAAACCCATCAATCCCAATTTTATTATCGATTTTCAAAATAAAGTCTGCCATCGTGACGAATATCTGGTTACGAACTCTTCTTACAAAAAGACTTCGCGCAGCAGCAAATCTATTATAAGAAGCGACAGGGATGTAGCGATTCATAAAGCACCTTCCGCCAAAACGAATAAATATGTATCGGGTAACGTAAAATATCACCGCATTAAACGGGGCGATACATTAGGTGCAATTGCTCAACGATATGGCGTCTCGATTAGGAAATTGTGCTCGTTAAATAATCTGTCGAGAAGAACTACGTTACGTGTAGGTAAATCTATTCGTATTTCATAAGCCCAAATTCAACATTTTTCAGAAAAAGGTACAATATACAATGTTGTACCTTTTTTTTTGTATCTTTGTTTGATTGTTTTTAGAAAAAATAGATGGATACTCAGGAAATGGACGTCACCAATAAACAATTTGAAGAAGTTATAGCCATCTGCCGTAATGTGTTTCAAAAGAAACTGCAAGATTACGGCGCTTCGTGGCGTATTCTCCGTCCGGAATCCGTTACCGATCAGATATATATCAAAGCCAACCGGATCCGTTCTCTGGAAATCAAAAAAGAAAATAAAGTCGATGAAGGGATCTTTCCCGAATTTATCGGAATTGTTAATTACAGTGTCATCGGTTTGATACAACTCGAGAAGGGTTACTCCGACCGGATCGATCTGTCCGTCGAAGAAGCGCTTCAGTTGTATGACCGCCATATTACCGGGGCCAAAGAGTTGATGTATGCGAAGAATCACGACTATGACGAGGCGTGGCGAAGTATGCGCATCAGTTCGTATACCGATCTTATTTTGATGAAAATATATCGTACGAAAGAGATCGAGAGCAATGAAGGCAAAACCCTGATTTCGGAAGGTATCGATGCCAACTACAGGGATATGATTAATTATGCTCTTTTCGGTTTGATTAAATTGCATTTTGAAGATATGCCACAATGAGTTTCAAGAAAAAGATAATAGCCTTGTCCGTGTGGTTGTCTCGAATCATTGTCGGGGCGACTTTTACCTTTTCCGGATTTGTAAAAGCGGTCGATCCGTTGGGCTTCTGCTATAAGATTCAGGATTATCTGATTGAATTCGATATGACCGCTTTTTTCCCGGCGGCACTGCCTCTTGCTATTTTGCTGTCGGTTGCCGAGTTTTTGCTGGGGATCGGAATCCTGTTGGGCCTTTACCGTAAATGGACGACTATCGGCGTGCTGTTGTTTATGGTTTTTTTCACCCCCCTCACCTTATGGATTGCATTGGCTAATCCGGTCGAGGACTGTGGTTGCTTCGGCGATGCATTTATTATCAGTAATTGGGCGACATTTTATAAGAATGTGGTACTGCTGGCTGCCGCTATCCTGTTGGTTATCTTCCGCCACCGCATGGTTCCGCTGTTTTCACCGAAAACGGCTTGGATTGCCGCTTTGTTTTGCGTGCTTTTCGGATTTGGATTCGCGCTGTATAATAGCTATACGTTACCGGTTTTCGACTTCAGAGCTTATAAGATAGGGGCTGATATTCCCCGACTGATGGAAGTCGATCCGAAAGAGGGCGATGTGTACGAAACGGTTTTTATTTATCGCAAAGACGGCAAGCAACAAACATTCTCGGAAGAGAACTATCCCTGGAATGATTCTACATGGACGTTTGTCGATATGGAAACCCGCTTGATCAAAGAAGGCGTGAAACCCGCGATAGAAGACTTTGCCGTCGAAATGTTAATGCCGGACAGCTTATCCGGGCAACTTCTTCCGGCGGGAGATATTACGCAACAGATTCTCTCGGATTCTTCCTACACCTTCCTGATGATTGCGTATGATTTGGAAGAAATGCATTTGAAGTATCTGGGGCGTTTTAGCGCCCTGGCGGAATATGCTTCGGATAAAGGGTATTCGTTTTATTGTCTCACTTCATCGTCGGCATCGGCTATCGATATGTGGAGCCGTGAGCACAAGGCTTCTTTCCCATTTGCCCATGCCGATGAGCGGATGCTGAAAACGATGATCCGTTCCAACCCGGGATTACTGTTGCTGAAAAACGGCGTGATCCTCCATGAATGGGATGATCGCGATGTTCCGTCGCTCGAACAACTTCCCCCGCGTTTGGAAGAAGCTTCTTTTGCAAGGGTCGAAAATACCTCTGCACGTGATCGCCGCACATTGGCTGTGATTATTTTGCTGTTTATCGTCCCCTTAGTCCTTATTAAAGTAATAGATAGAACATTCTATACAAAGAAATATAAATAAATAAAAAGTAAAAACGTATGAGAAAAAACATTGTAGCAGGTAATTGGAAAATGAACAAAACCCTGCAAGAAGGAGTGACATTGGCAAAAGACTTGAACGAGGCGTTGAAAGGTAAGACATTGAACTGCGATGTCATTATCGGGACCCCGTTCATTCATTTGGCAAGCGTCGCCGGTGTGGTGGACAAAAACAAAATAGGTGTCGCCGCCCAAAACTGCGCCGACAAAGTATCGGGCGCGTATACGGGAGAGGTATCGGCTGCGATGGTCGCTTCTACCGGAGCTGCGTATGTCATTCTGGGTCACAGCGAACGCCGGGCTTACTATCACGAAACGCCGGAAATCTTGAAGGAAAAAGTACGGTTGGCGCTCGATAACGGTCTTACCCCCATCTTCTGTGTCGGAGAAGTGCTGGAAGAAAGAGAATCCGGTAACCACTTCGAGGTGGTAAAAGGCCAAATCCGTGCTTCCTTGTTCGATCTTTCCTCGGAAGATTTCGCGAAGATCGTCCTGGCTTATGAACCCGTATGGGCTATCGGGACAGGAAAGACCGCTACGGCCGATCAAGCGCAGGAAATGCATGCCTTTATCCGCAAAACGCTGGTTGAAAAATACGGCAAGGAAATTGCGGATAATACCTCCATCCTGTATGGCGGGAGCGCGAATGCATCCAATGCAAAAGAACTGTTTTCCAATCCCGATGTGGATGGCGGATTAATCGGAGGTGCTTCGTTGGGTGTTGAAAAGTTTCTGCCCATCATTGAAGCTTTTTAATTGTTTTACGGAATTTTTTACCGCAGATACTCCTGGTATCTGCGGTATTTCCATATCTTTGTGGAAAAATGACTATGCAAATACAGTATAAATTCACGGCGGTGTTGTTTTTGTTCTTGGCGCTTGCCGTGTCCGGATATGCGCAACAAACCAAGCACCACAAAGCGATTCTGGATGCTTTGAATACGGATGTGCGCGGCAAAGGGGAAGTCACCGTATACGAAGACGAGAGTATCCGCGAGGTTCTCGGTCGTCCCATGGCCCCACCACGGAAAGTCTATTCTTCACGCGATGGAGCGGAACAATACGTGAGGATGCGTGGTTTTAAAATACAAGCTTTTGCCGGAAACAACCAGCGTACTTCGAAAAACGAAGCTTACTATAAGCAACAGTTAATAAACGGATCCTTTCCGGAACTCGAAACGGTGGTTTTATTCGACTCCCCTTTTTGGCGCTTGCGGGTCGGCAATTTCAGGTCGCGCGACGAAGCCAATGCCGTGATGCATGAAATGCAACGTAAGCTTCCGGCCTTCGGAAAAGAAATGTATATTGTGGTCGATGAAGTGAAAATACCGGTTCAAGGAGAATAAAACCCCCAATTAATCCCTATTAGAATGTTGTCGGAAGAACTGCAAGATGAGAACGGTGTGTCCGCGCTGGCGGATCACATGCGTGAAATTATTACGATCCTCGGTGAAGATGTGGAACGGGAGGGCCTTCTAAAAACCCCTCAGCGTGTCGCCAAAGCGATGCAATACCTCACGCGGGGATACCGTCAGGATCCGGAGAAGATATTGCGTTCGGCCCTGTTCAAAGAGAATTATCGACAAATGGTCATCGTGAAAGATATTGATATCTTTTCGTTATGCGAACATCACATGTTACCTTTTTTCGGTAAAGCCCATGTCGCCTATATCCCCAACGAGTATATCACGGGATTGAGTAAAATAGCCCGTGTGGTAGATGTCTATGCTCATCGCTTGCAGGTGCAGGAACGGTTGACGACGCAAATCAAAGAATGTATCCAGAAAACACTGAACCCGATGGGGGTCATGGTCGTCATTGAAGCGCAACACATGTGTATGCAAATGCGCGGTGTGGAAAAGCAGCATTCCGTTACGACGACTTCGGACTTTACGGGGGTATTTAATCAGCAGAAAACCCGAGAAGAATTCATTAATCTTATTAAGAAATAGAATTTATTGCCAACTTTGCGTTATATCAAAATGATTCAGTTATGTCAAAGAAATTAAAATCAACTGATAAACAAGTCAATAAATTAGAAGAGCCTACCGCTGCTTACCGGAACACATCGCCGCTCACAGAGGGAAATCCCAATGTCCCTTTTCACGGAACACAACAAGAATGGTGGGAACATATCCACCATATTGAAGATGGAGAGTTTATCCCGAATGCCGTCACCTCACAACCAAAAACCGGATATATCGAAATATTGTCATGGATTCTCATTTGATAATTTATCGTATCACGGATAAACGTATTGAAGTACTCGATATTATACATTCTGCTTCGGGTATTCGAAAAATTCGTGATACATGCAGTATTCGTCTGTAAATTTCATTATCTCCGTTCTACGAATGTGTGCACGGCTCCGTCGTGTGGAGCGAGCATGGTTACGGTGAATCCTTTCTTTTTCAGCAGATCGATCAGCGGCAGAGGTGGAAAAGGCGCAATAAAGAGCAGGCACTCGCCTTTCTGTAAGCGATTGGCGAGCGATAATACCGCTTCTTTGGGATGTTCCCCCGCTTGAATCAATGGCCTGACGTCCAACGTGTGGGTGACCCGCGTATCGGGCGCTTTGTCTGCTACAGGAACCTCTACGCCCGTGTCATCGGAACAAAATCGATCTTCCAACGCTGCAAGTCCGGCCTCTTTCCGTAAGGCATTGACCATTTCCACCACATCGGCATTCCCGACTTTAGCTGCTTGTTGCAGGGACGTAACGCGCGCTACCGTCTTTCTCAATACCGGATTCTTCAACGCCGAAAAGGCAGGGGAAAAGCGTCGCAACAGACTTTCCAGTTCCGGATAGTCGTCGAGTAATTCTCCCACTTTGGTATCGGGAGTGATATCGGTCTTATTTCTGTTCATACGACAACAACCGTTGATCTCCTTCCAATTGACGTAAGGACGTAATGTCTTGTGTGACCTCCACTACGCCGAGATATTCATTGTCTTTTCCCCGTACGGCGGAATATTCGATATACACAAAACGGCCTTTGAAGTTCGAAATCCAGAACGCGGCTTTATTTTCCTTTCCGCTCTTGAAATCGCGAATGATTTGTTCTACCACATGTACGCTACCGGGCGGATGGCACATGCGCACATCGCGTCCGAGAATGGAGCGGTTGCGTTCGAACACACGCTTGGGACTGTGAGAGAAGAAACGGACCTTATCGTTTTTATCGACAAAGGTAATATCGATCGGCAAATGCAGAAAAAGCGCTTCCAGTTCCGACAGATCGAATGCTCCGGAAGATAGACGGATAGCATCGGCTGTAACATATTCGTGCGCGGCAGGGGTTACGTTCTCCGGTTTCCACTCGTCTTCGGGATCGAACAGGCAATAGCCGAACTCAGGCGTTTCGTGATATATCTTATACCATTCTTCCTCCGAAAGCGTATCCATGGCCATCGGCAGGAGAATTTGCTCTTCTTTCATAATCATTCCGTCGAGCATTTCAACGGCGGGGAAGAGCACCAACTGAATGACAGAGGCCATCTCTTCGGCGGTCGATATCGGTGATGCCAATGCCTCGGATGCATTCTTCAGCAAGCTGCGTATCTCGTCATGTTTGCCCCACATCACTTTAGGCGGGCCGGTGATGAGATGTTTCTCCAGATAGGGAAACAGGAGGTATTCTTTTCGTTTGTAATGTTTATCGACATCCCACAGGTTATTGAATCCGGTCCTCAGTTGTAAAATGTAGCCGGGCAAATGGTCTTCGGAGAGCGAAGATATACCGTTGAACAAACTGACAAGCTTATTCACTTCCGCTTTCAAGGCTTCATTCTCTTTTTTGAATGTATCCACCGGATGTCCGGGCGGAATGGTTTTCGCGTCTTCTAGATCGATGCTCCCGTCTAATACCGCAGTGTGCAGGTCGCAGAACTCGAGAATTTCATTTTCGGACAATGCGCCGCTATTGATGAGTTCTTGTTCCACCTCGACCACCTCGTTGTAAGGGATGGACCGTAATACTTCTATCAGCCTTTTACGGAGCACGTCGGGAGCTTCGCCTTCATGAAGGCGGAGCAATAAATGCCGGAGCATTTCTTTGCGTTGGGAGGAGTTCTGAATGATTTCGCTCATATTTTTATCGGTATAAATGTTTTCTATTCTCCCCTGATCATGGTGAGGAGCATTTTAAACGGTTGAGTGGCTTTGAGGGCATGCGGATGATCGGCAGGCATGATGATGCACTCGCCTTTTTTCAATACATGCGGTTGTCCGTCAATGCGGATTTCCGCTTCGCCGTCGAGAATCTGCACGAATGCGTCATAGGGAGATGTATGTTCGGTGAGCGCCTGATCCTTGTCGAAAGAGAAGAGAGTGATATTGCCCGCCTTATTCTTCGTTACTTGTTTGCTGATAATGCCTCCTTGGGCGTAAGTGATCGTATCGTCCAATTTATAAGAGGTTGCTTTTTCGTATGTTGCCATTTTCTTTTTATGTTTACGGATGAATTTTCATACACAAAGATATTCTATAGAAGCAAAGAAAGTTGTAACCGAGGTTACAAAAGTCGTGTTTTATAGATTTTTAAGTACAATACCCCGTCTAACGGCTTCATGCCGCTTGACGGATAATAGTACTTTCATATCTTCATCGACCGAGGAAATTCCCGCGATTCCGAAATTCCTGACCAGCACGTTGGCGACGTTGGGTGAAAGGAAAGCCGGAAGGGTAGGGCCTAAATGAATGTTCTTAACGCCCAGAGATAAGAGCGCCAAAAGGACGATGACCGCTTTTTGTTCATACCAGGCGATGTTATAGGCGATAGGCAGGTCGTTCAGATCATCGAGTTCGAAAGCCTCCTTGAGCGCTAAGGCAATCTTTACCAGAGAATAACTATCGTTGCATTGTCCTGCATCCAATACTCGAGGAATGCCGTTTATATCTCCTAAGGAAAGCTTGTTGTAACGATATTTGGCGCAACCCGCAGTGAGAATAACCGTATCTTTGGGAAGCTTTTCGGCGAATTCGGTATAATAGTTCCGCCCACGCATGCGTCCGTCACATCCTCCCATTACAAAGAACTTACGGATGGCGCCGGTCTTTACCGCATCGATCACTTTATCGGCTAAGGCGATGACCTGATTATGCGCAAATCCGCCGACAATGGTGCCGGTTTCAATCTCTTCGGGGGAGGCGCATTGCTTTGCGTGTTCGATGAGGGCTGAAAAATCTTTGGGACGGCCGTCTTTGCGGTCTTCGATATGTTTGAATCCTTCAAATCCCGTGGCCCCCGTGGTATATACGCGGCCGGTATACGTTGCCGATTTCTTAGGCGGGACAATACAGTTTGTCGTGAAAAGGATGACCCCGTTGAAATGCTCGAAATCCTCCGTCTGATGCCACCATGAGCTGCCATAGTTTCCCACGAAATGGGCGTATTTTTTGAAAGCCGGATAATAATTCGCCGGCAGCATTTCGCTATGGGTATACACATCCACTCCTGTACCTTCGGTTTGCTTCAACAACTCTTCCATGTCTTTCATGTCATGACCGCTGATCAAAATACCCGGATTGTTGCGGACACCCAGGTTTACCATTGTTATTTCGGGATTTCCATAACTCGAAGTATTGGCCTTATCGAGCAATGCCATCACCTGAACACCGTATTGTCCTGTTTCGAGTACCAGTCCGGTCAGTTCGTCTACCGATAGCGAATCGTCGGCCGTCGCGACCAATGCCTTTTGCATGAATGCATAGATGCCGTCGTCGGTATATCCGAGATTATAAGCATGTTCGGCGTAGGCTGCCATTCCTTTTAGCCCGTAAATGGTTAGTTCCCGCAGCGAGCGGATATCTTCGTTTTCCGTTGTCAATATTCCCACCTGTTCGGCTTTTTCGGCCATCTCCTCTTCCCTTTCGCCGGTCCAGAACGCCCCTTCGAAAGCGATCTCATTTATATCGCCTCCGCTCGAAAGATATTTTTCTTTTGCGGCATTTCGCAATTCATATGCCATAAGTATACGGGTGATGAAGCGGCTTTTGTCGAAGTTCGCGTTCGTGATGGTCATGAACAAACTATCCGTAATAAACCGGTTGATTTCCGGTATTTCTATCTTACGGTCCCTTAAACGAACCGTGTAATGAGAGATCCCTTTGCATAGGAATACCAGTAAATCCTGTAGATTTGCCACAGTAGCGGTTTTTCCGCATACCCCTTTCACTGTACAGCCTTCGTTTTTGGCCGTTTCCTGACATTGAAAACAAAACATTTTATCCATCTCTTTTATTTTTAGTTTTATATATTCCTGTTATGACAAAAGTACATTGGAGGAATCACAAAAAATGTAACTTGAGTTACATGTAGGCGATTTAACTATTTTTCAAAAGCAAATTCGTTACCTTTGCTGACATTGTTCACGTTATTTACGGCTTACACGTGTATGGGAGAATATGATTTATCGGGTTGCCCTCTTTTCCAAGGGCTTTCTCAAGAAGAGATTACGCAGATTGTGGAGCGTTCGGTGGCGGAAGTCCGGACGTTGCAGAAAGGGGCGTATGTCGCCCGTCAAGGCGATACCATCCGTTTTCTTTATCTGTTGGTCGACGGGTTGGTTCGTACCGAAATGATTACCAAAGAAGGAAATGTCATCGAAATCGATTTTATTGAGGCGGTGCATCCCCTGGCTCCGGCATTTATTTTTGCCGGACAAAACCGCTTTCCGGTAGATGTTGTGGCATCGGGACCCTGCGTATTCTATATGATTCCGGATTCGGTTTGGTTGCAGGAAATGATGAAGAACAAGGAGTTGCTCCTCAATTTTATGAGACTTAACTCGAATATGACCGTTTTCTTGGCGAACAAATTACAACTGTTTACCATAAAAAGCTTGAAGGGACGGTTGTCGTTGTATATCCTTGAGAATACCACGCCTTTGCAAAACAGCTTTATCCTTAAACGCACACAAACACAGCTTGCCGAATATTTCGGCGTACAACGCCCTTCGTTGGCCCGCACGATCGGAGAGATGATTAACGAGGAAATTATCACCCTTTATAAGCGCAAACTGACGGTATTGGATAGGGAACGAATGGAAAAGCTCATTTAGGTTTATAGGATTCCGCAAAGCGTCGGATCCCCTTTTTGGAGAAGTTCGAAGGGGATTTGGGAGAGTGACGAACTGCATACTTTCAATCAATTATCGTTATTTTTTTTAGTAAGCTAATCACTTTTATATTTTATTTTTTGAAAAAAGCCATAAATATGCACCAAGTTATAAATGCGGATATTCCGACATAAGGAACAACCAAAGAATTACGTATGCAATGAATATTGCCACATCTTATAAAAAAATACCAAATTGAAAATCCTATAAGTGAACCAATAAACAGAATAATAACAGTGTCGTATTTAGAAAAAAAGGTCTTTCTTCTTTTTCTTGGCACAATAACCTTACCGGTAGATTTTAAATTCTTCCTACCGATAGATTTCTGTTTTCTTCGTTGAGTTTTTTGATTCATTTATTATGTCCCATAGATAAAAATGTTTATAGTTTCAACGGTTCAATTTTAAACCCGGCTTTTTCTACAATTTCCATTATCTCCTGCTTAGTTATTCCTTTTGATTTCACTGTAAGCATTTTGTCGCTACCGACGATATCCACATCCCAATGAGAAACGCTTTCAGTTTTATCAAGAAATGGAGTTACTTTTGCTACACAACCACTGCAATGGATATTTGTTTTAAACTTAAAAATTTGTTGATTTTCTTTGCTCATTTTCTTCTAATTTTGATGATTGAGAACGGATATAAAATTGTGATTAAACGCAGTTGTCTATTTCTTCCATTTTAACCGCAAACTGTTGCATACTACACTGACACTACTTAAAGCCATAGCCGCTCCCGCAATCATGGGGTTGAGTAAAAAACCGTTGACCGGATAAAGGATTCCTGCGGCGACAGGAATACCGACAAGATTATATATAAATGCCCAGAACAAGTTCTGTTTGATGGTCGATACGGTTTGACGCGATAATCGGATGGCTTGGGATATCTTGGTAAGATCCGGCGAAATGATTGTTATTTTCGCTACTTCCATGGCGATATCGCTTCCCTTGCCCATGGCAATACTTACATCCGCCGTCGCCAAGGCTGTACTATCATTAATTCCGTCGCCCACCATGGCTACTACTTCTCCTTTGCGTTGAAGTTCTTTTACAAAATCCGCTTTGTCTTGCGGCAGCACTTCCGCCTTATAATACGGTATGTTTGTTTGCTGTGCAACAGCTTGTGCAGTAAACTCATTATCGCCTGTGAGCATATACACGTTAACTCTCATCTCTTGTATTTGCCGGATCGCTTCTACCGAGGTTTCTCTTATCTTCTCTGAGATAGCCAATACAGAAAGGGTTTGTTTACCGCTCGCAAACCAGATTACCGTCTTTGATAGTTTAGCCCATTCTTCAGCTTGCTGTTGTAACCCATTTGTTATGGGAATATTGTTCTCTGTCAGTAGTTGTTTGTTGCCGACAAAATAACTTTCACCCTTGTACATTGCTTTTACCCCTTTACCGGTAATACTCTCGAATTTGGATAATGAAACATCTTGCACATATTCCAGATAGTTAACGACCGCTTCTGCCAATGGATGCCCGGATTGTTTTTCGATACTTAATAAGACTCGTTTGCCTAAGTCCGTTTCGTCAAGCCATTTACTATCCGTTACCTGTGGCTTTCCTTTCGTGATGGTTCCGGTCTTATCCAGTACGACTGATTGTATGTTCCTGGCAAGTTCCAGGCATTCGGCATCTTTGATTAAAATTCCGTTTTCCGCACCTTTTCCTATACCAACCATAATCGCCGTAGGGGTAGCCAATCCCAATGCACAGGGACAGGCAATCACCAAAACGGTAATCGCCGCTAAAAGTCCGTGTGCAACATTATTTTGGCCTCCAAACAGCAGCCATATAATGAACGTGATTAGGGCTATTCCTATTACTGTCGGAACAAATATGCCGGCAATTTTATCGACGAGTTTTTGAACCGGAGCTTTGCTGCCTTGCGCATCCTGTACTGTTTTAATGATTTGAGCGAGCACCGTTTCCTTACCGATTTTTTCGGCTTTAAACTTGAAACTGCCTTTTTGATTGATCGTGCCGGCAAACACCTTTTCATTCTCTTCTTTCAGTATCGGTACGGATTCACCGCTCAACATACTCTCGTCGACATATGAACTGCCGGAAGTGACAATACCATCTACTGCGATTTTTTCACCGGGTTTTACCAGAATGATATCGTCTATAGTTACATCTCCGATAAAGGCTTGTTTTTCCTGTCCGCCGGGCAAAACGATCGTCACCGTTTTCGGCTGTAGTCCCATCAACTTTTTAATTGCAGAAGAGGAATTTCCTTTTGCTTTTTCTTCCAATAGTTTACCTAAAAGGATAAAGAAAATAATCACCGCCGAAGCTTCAAAATACACATGGGGCTGCAAGCCTCTTGCAAGCCAGAAATCTGCAAACAACATATTGAATACGCTGAATAAATAAGCCGTTCCTGTGCTCAATGCAACCAACGTGTCCATATTGGCAGAGCGATGTTTCGCTTGTTTCCATGCATTGACGAAAAAGCCCTTACCTACCCAAAATACAACGGGTGTTGAAAACAGCCATGAGATTTCGTTACCATAGGGCAAATCCATAAAGAACATACCGATCATAACTACCGGAAGTGAAAGGATACCGGCCAAAAAGGTTTTATTCCTTAACGTCTGGAGATTTTTTTCGCGAATGGTTTCAAGCAGTTCTTGTCGGGACGTTTCATCTTCGATAAGTAAGTCATAACCGGCAGATTGAACTTCTTTTTGCAAAGCCGGCGGATCGATCTTATTCGCCATGTATTTTACCGACAATGTAGCGGTGGCAAAATTTACGGAAGCATCGGCAACTCCGTCTATCGATTTCACGATGTTTTCTACATTCACAGCGCATGAAGCGCAACTCATATTCAATACCGGAAAAGACTGTTGTATGAGGTCTTCTGCTTTTGCCGGGCTTTTATCGTTTATTGTCATACATTCTTTGTTTTATTTTACGGTACAAAGGTGATGACAATTTCGATTCGGGTTATTGTGTATTTCTGGAATAGATTTGTAAGATTTACACTTTGTCCAATGGCTTCCTTTTGTTTTCTTTGATCTGTTTGAAACGACTGGGAGTAACGCCAGTCACTTTTTTGAACTGATTGCTCAGGTACCCCAAGCTGGAATAGTTCAGGCGGTAAGCAATCTCACTCAACGACAACTCATCATATACCAATAATTCTTTCACTTTCTCTATTCTCTGAGCGATAGAGTATTTTTCAATTGTCGTACCTTCTTCTTCCGAAAATAAATTGGACAAGTAGCTATAATCATGATGCAATTCAGTACTTAATATATTTGATAAATTGGACTTTGTGTCATTCGCCCCATAATGTATGTAGTGAATGATAATATTCTTTATTTTTTCTATGATACGGCTCTTTTTGTTATCGATTAGTACAAAACCCAGTTCGGTCAACCTCGCGTCCAATACAAGTCTTTCTTCATCTGACAATTCTTTTTCAAGAGTGACTTCTCCTAATTGTATATCTTTTATACCGATACCAACGTTACATATTTCATTTTGCACCACCATAATGCACCGATCACAGACCATGTTCTTTATGTATAGCTTTGTCATTGTCATATTGTTTATTTCACTCTGAGATATGCCGGTATTTCGATACAAAAGTATATCATTTTTCAATACGAAAAGAATGATTATCCGCAATAGATGAAAAAAAATGCACCGGAAGGTTATAGGACATCCGATGCATTCATATATATATGTTGTTGGCTTATCTTAGGATTTCTTCTTGATTATAAGCCCTAATTCGTCCAATTGTTCTTGTTCGATTCTCGAAGGCGCATCGATCATGACATCGCGTCCCGCCGTGTTTTTCGGGAAGGCGATGCAATCGCGAATGCTGTCTAATCCGGCCAAGATGGATACGAAGCGATCTAACCCGAAAGCGATACCTCCATGAGGAGGAGCACCGTAGCGGAATGCGTCCATCAGGAAGCCGAACTGTTCTTGTGCACGCTCTTCGGTAAATCCAAGGACGGAGAACATTTTTTTCTGGAGATTGCTATCGTGTATACGGATTGATCCGCCTCCTACCTCGACACCGTTTATAACTATATCGTATGCGTTTGCCCGCACGGCGCCGGGATCGGTGTCGAGCAACGGAATATCTTCCGCTTTTGGGGAGGTGAAAGGATGGTGTTTGGCAAAGTAACGCCCCAGTTCTTCATCTTTTTCCAGTAAAGGAAAATCGACGATCCACAGACATCGGTAGTCTTGTTTGTCTCGTAGTCCGAGGCGCGAGCCCATTTCCAGTCGCAGTTCACCTAATTGCTTTTGCGTTTTTTCGGTATCCCCGGCAAGAATGAGCAATAAATCACCCGGCTTTGCCCCGCAACGTTCAATCCATGTTAGCAGGATCTCTTGCGAATAGAACTTGTCGACCGACGATTTAATCGAACCATCGGTGTTGTAGCGAACGTAAATCAACCCTTTAGCGCCTATTTGAGGGCGTTTTACGAAGTCGGTCAATTCATCGATCTGTTTCCGGGTATACGCGGCACAGCCTTCGGCACAGATCGCGCCGACATATTCAGCCGAATCGAAAACGACGAAATCCTGTCCTTTGGTAAGGTCTTTGAGTTCGTTAAATTTCATTTCGAAACGGATATCCGGTTTATCCGAGCCATAATACTTCATGGCATCGGCATAAGTCATGCGTGGAAAGTCTGACAACTCGATTCCTTTTATCGTTTTAAAAACATGTTTGGCAAGACCTTCGAACATCGTGAGCACATCTTCTTGTTGTACGAAAGACATCTCGCAGTCAATCTGCGTGAATTCGGGTTGGCGGTCCGCTCGTAAGTCTTCATCACGAAAACATTTCACAATCTGGAAATAACGGTCGAACCCCGATACCATCAGCAATTGCTTAAAGAGTTGAGGCGATTGCGGCAAAGCATAAAATTCCCCCTGATTCATGCGTGAAGGAACGACAAAGTCTCGGGCACCTTCGGGGGTCGATCCGATGAGCACAGGAGTTTCGACTTCGAGGAAAGAGCGCTCGTTCAAGTAGCGGCGAGTCTCGAACGCCAGGTGGTGGCGCAGTTCGAGATTTTTCCGGACAACTTCGCGGCGCAAGTCTAGATAACGGTATTTCATGCGGATATCATCGCCGCCGTCGGTTTCGTTGTCGATAGTGAAAGGCGGTGTTTTGGCCGCATTCAATATGTTGAGTTTCGAAACGATTATTTCGATATCGCCGGTAGGAAGATGGGGATTTTTACTAGACCGTTCCTTTACGATTCCGGTGACTTGGATGACATATTCACGTCCCAGTTTGTTGGCCTGCTCAAAGAGGTCGTGATTGATTTTTTGATCGAAGGAAAGTTGTGTTATTCCATAGCGATCGCGTAGGTCGATGAACGTCATTCCTCCCATTTTCCGGATTCTCGATACCCATCCGGCTAAAGTAACTTCGGTGTCGATGTTATCTTGGCGTAATTCGCCGCAAGTATTGCTTCTGTACATATTCTTGTTTTACAAAATAGTCGGTTTGTTTACTATTTCCATGAACGAAAAAAGGCTATTGAATTATTCAACAGCCTCAGATCCCGTCGGGATACCAGGATTCGAACCTGGGACCTCCTGCTCCCAAAGCAGGCACACTAACCGGACTGTGCTACATCCCGATATTCGTTCTCTTAAACGTGGCTGCAAAAATACAACGAAAGTCCGTAATATCAAAACTTTTCCCGGCTTTTATTCCCTCGGAAAAAGAATGCTTTGGTGACGTTTTCTCGTTTTCGGTGGCTAATCTCCAAGCAGGTATCATAAAAAAGGAGCTTGAAATGTTTCAAACTCCTTTTAAGTCGTTATTGTATGAAGGTTAGAAGAATCTGAATCGATTATCTTCCACACCCAGTTTCTTCTTTAATACATCGGCCGATTGCATTTGATAGCGATAGGCGTTATTGCCTTGTAGGATTCTTTTCTGCTCTTTTGCATCGTAGGTCTCGGAGCCTTGTGTGCGATTCGCCACGGAAGTTACAAACACACCCATGTTCCCTTTTAACGGACCGGTAATGGTATTGAGCGGAGCAAATGCGGATACCGCATTCAGAGCAGGCTCATAACCGATTCCCGTAATGTTTTGCGTATTGAAGTTAACGAACTTCACGGTGTCGGGCGTGGCATTCATTGCTTGAGCATACGCTTCTATCGAGCCCAGTTTTTTCGAAGAGAGATCGGCGATGATTTTTTCCGCTTTTTTCTCGTTCGTTAATCGGGTGCGAATGGTCGATGCGACTTCCGATAAAGGGGTCGTACCCGCCGGAATCACTTCATCTACCCGGGCTATGATTCTCATATTGGCCAAATCGAATTTCTTTACAGCGCCTTTTTCTTTTTCGTTCGCAGCCCAAGTGATGACCTGACGCGAACCAGGAATCTGTCCGAGAGAGAAATCATTAGCCGATACCGAAAAGTTCGGGACAATAGAATAACTTTTTTCTGCGGCCAATTGGCTGAAATTCTTACTTACATCGGGAATGGAAACAAACTGGTTTAATTCATTATCGACGTTGTTCGAGGTCTTTTCACTGGGCACTACCGGCATATTGACAACGGCCAATTTGTATTTTTGCACCGGCGATGTCCTCTCTTCCACTTGCATAAGAACTTGCTGGCCTGGGAGTCTTAATTTCATTACTTCTCCCAGAGGAGCATTAAAAGCGTTTTTAGCCAAATCGCCTCCTATAGAGGTAAGATCTATTTCTCTTGCCCAACCGATATCGCCGCCGTTTGATTGCGGATTCAAGCTGTTCGCTACTTCCGCAAACGATTTGCCCGACCGGACTTCATTATAGATACTGTCCACGAAATTGGTTACTAACGTATCTTGTCCTGCGGCCGAAGCATCAGGGATTGCGATGATCCGTAAATGAACCGAGTCGGGAGCAACTGTTTTGTCGATTAATTTATATAATTGAAACGAGTCCCCTTCCCGTACCGGACCATACATTTCGCTCACCGCGGCTGTGCGGGCAAAAGCTAACTGTCCGGGAGTAAGGAGATTTTGTGATACAAAAACGTCGCGATAAGGAGTCTCCGAATAGTCGGCTACCACCGGAGCGGGGTTCTCTGCTTTTTGCAGCGCCTCATAAGCTTGTTTTGCCGAGGCTTCTATTTCGGCAAAATCCTCGTCGCTGGGAACGATTTCCTTCGTGAAATAAGACAACTTTACAATAGGAGCTTCCAAAACGAAGGTCTTTTTATGTTTGTTGTAAAATGATTTTACTTCCTCGTCGGTAACCTTAACGGTTGAGTCGGGAATAGAAAAATAATTCTGCGCCACATACGTGATGTCGGCGTTTTGCTGAGACAAGTCGAAATAGTTTTTTGCTTCCGTATCGTTTACCATGATCGCACTCGACAGTAAAGAAACATATTTTTCTTCGAGTCGTTGGTATTGGATCATTTTTTCGATAAACAACCATAAGGATTTATACTGATCGACCATTGCTTGTTGTTCGGGTTGAGCGGAAGTTGACGGCGTGTTGATCACGCTGAGAAATTCGGTAAGGGCCGCTTTGTTGAACACACCTGTTTGAGGATCGACAAAGAAAGGCAGTTGCTGCAACAGCGGCGAAATGTTTTCGCCTTGAACCAAATCATTGATTTCTTCTTTTGAGACGGTTAAGCCCAGTTTTTTTGCTTGATCTTCCAATAATCGCTCACGGACCATTTGTTGATAAACCGCTTCGCGGATTTGAGAAGAGGTGTTTTCATCGAGCGATGATTGTCCGCTCGTCATTTTCTGAAATTCTTCCCATTCGCTTACGCGGTCTGCATATTCTTTCGTTGCGATGACTTCGCCGTTTACGACAAAAGCCTTGTCGCGCGATCTGTTAAATAAGGTTGTTCCTGAGGTGATTAAGTCTCCTAAAACAAAGGCCAACAAAGCCACGCCGATGACGATGACTAAAAGCGTTCCTTTATCTCTAATTTTTTGTAAAGTAGCCATTGAACTATCTTTTTAGTTACATTTAAACATTCAAATATGTATATATTCCAAACAGGGCACGAAGGTAGTAAAAATAAAGCAGATAATGTTATTTTTTGACGGAAAAATTTCTTTTGCCGAGGCGTCGGTTGGAGCGGCACTCTCGATAGAGTCAAGTTATAACCTCCTCGATATGTAATCGTACTACTTCGATTTTCCGGGTTGTCACTTTCAGTATCTTAAATGTGAATTTGCCAATCATGATCGTTTCGTATGTTTTAGGAAAACGCTGAAGGTGATGCAGAAGAAAACCCGCAATGGTCGAGTAGTCATCCGACTCCGGTAAGCCGATATGATACTTCTCATTCAACTGGTCGATTTCCACACGTCCCGCTAACACATACTCGTTGTCACTTTCTTGTTTTACAAATTTATATTTAACGTCATATTCGTCTTCAATATCGCCGAATATTTCTTCCACTAAATCCTCGATGGTAACAATGCCCGATGTGCTGCCGAACTCATCGACTACCACCGCAATACTTTTGCGTTGTTGCATCAGGTCACTCATCAGTTTGTTGGCCTGCATGCTTTCGGGAACGAAAGAGACAGAGGCGATATTTTTGGTCCAATCTTCAGGATTGTTAATGATTTCCCACGTATGAATATATCCTATGATATTATCAATATCATCTTTATAAACCAAGATTCTCGAAATACCCGTTTCGATGAATCTTTGCTTGAGCGTTTCCACACCGGTATCTTCGCTGACCGCCACGATGTCGGCGCGGGGAACCATACAATCCCGCACTTTGGTAGATGAGAAGTCGAGCGCATTTTGAAAGATTTTCACTTCGGGGTCGACCTGCATCTGATCGGGCATATCTTCAATGCTCTGCCGGACGTATGAATTCAATTCGACTCGTCCGAGTTCTCGTTCCTTCGAGAGAGCCGATCGGATACCAAAAAAAGAGAGAATACCTTTTGAAAGGATAATAAAGAACCGGGTTACCGGATAGAGGAAAACATAGAAAATGAAAGCCGGAAAGACAAATGTCTTAACCCACCCGTCGGCGTTTTTCTTGAAGACGGCACGAGGGAAGAACTCTCCCGTGAGCAAGATGAAAAACGTCGCAAAAAGAATGATCAGAAAATAATTCAGCAGGGGATTAGGATGAATTTTCCGTTCAATATAGGGATAACCGATTAGAATAGTAAAATAGATGAAAAAGACTAAGACAACCAATCTGCCCGCGTCTAAGGTTTTCATGAACATGTGTGAATGCGTGTAGATCGTATTCAACATGTAATTAAAAGGGCCGGCCGATTTTTTCGTGACGGCATACCGCAACTTGTCGGAGGATACGAAAGCCACCTCCATGCCCGAGAAGAACATGGAAAGGATCATAAAAGCAATCCACCATCCGATAAGCGTTGATATATTCATCATCTGCTATTGCTATTGCGTCGTTTCCGGTTGGATGAGCTCTTCAGAGGCTAACGAATCGGCCGGTTCGAGATCTTCCTGCACGGGAATTATGCCGTCGAAAGGCCGGAAGATGCGATATTCCGTCATTTCCTGATTCGACTCGAAGCCGTATGCCTTTACTTTCCGGAGTCCCTGCGTTATTTCGATATATATGTCGGAATAGACTCTTTCTTTGCGCTGATCCCAGAATAATTCATCGCTATCGAATCGTTCACCTTTGATATTTTCGACATGGACGTTTCCTTTTAATCTCCAAAGATTTTGAGAGGTGTAATTCCACGCTGTGTCGGCTTTCACGGTCGCTTCGATATTGAAAGTCGAATCGAATTGCTCCAAATAAATTCCTTCCGGAAAAAACCAATAAGGCTCTTTTGCTTTATCGAAAACCTGCCAGACAGCGGCTATGACTTTGTAGCGCGTCACCCCTGAATCGGAAATTAACGTGGTTACCGTATCTGTAGTCATAGACGGCACCTGTTCCGGATCATATTCGAAAGCCATCAGGTTCTCATCTTTTTTCTTACAAGATGTGACCCATATCATCGACATAACGATCGAGAGAATCGTTATTGTACGAAAAGAAGTCAATATGTCCGGGAGTCTTTTCAAAAATCTTTTTAATTGAACTGACGTTTGAAGAACCACAATTCATTAATGTTCATATTGACCGATATCTTAAACATATCCTGTTTAATCATATTGCTTTTTTCGGGTTGCTGTCTGGAATAACCGAAACCGATATTCAGCATCGAAACGCGCCCCGATAGATTATCGCGGAACGGAAGTCCCAACCCGAAGTTGATGCCGTATTCTTTGTATCCGCCCACTCCCAGACTGGTATTTGTAGCGGGATCTTTTACGTTTACATTGATGTACGAATTGCTATAGGATACCCCGCCCCTGAAGCGAATCCGTTGGAAGAAATTCCGGCTTAACGGATCGATAATATATTCCGCTCCCGCATTAATCCTATACAGGTTGTTGAAACGGGAGGCATCCGTCATGCCATCCAAAAGCGAGGGATACGACGCATCTTTCCATAATTGATACGTCCCGTCGATTCCGACCAATAAGTGAGCGTTCATGTACGTAGCGCCGAGGCCGAAAGATTGAGGTATTTCGAACGTCTGCGCAGCGGCCGTATCGGTCTTTTGTATTTGAGCCGGGCTGGAGTAAGGATATTTATAAGGATCGGCCGTGTACAGCATTTCGGTGGGATACACAACGGCCGAAGGACTCACTTGCGGCGTATATACGGCACCCAAAGTCACCGAACTTGTCCGGTCGATAGGGTAAGTATATTGCACGCCCAAGTCGTATTTGAGATGATGAATGGAATACGTCTGTTTACTTTCCGATATTAAGGCGGAAGTAGAGGTCGGTATTCCGACGGTGCTATAGGTGATATTCCCAAATAAATACGATATATTCGCCCCGACAGATATATTTTTAAAGGGTTCCCATGCAATACCCCCATACACCTGACTCAACCCGCCGGTGCCTCGATAGGTTTCCTGATACTGGATGCTTTCTCGCGAACGGGTAGCACCATAATTATAACCTACTTTGGAGAACGGCAGGAGGCCAACACTAACCCCCACGTTTTTGAAAACGGGGAATTGCATGGCGATGTAATCCAAGTTGCCATTATAGTAATCGCGGATATTGCTTCCATCGCCGAGTCGGGTCATTTGTCCCGACACCCCTAAATCGAAAATAAAAGTAAGAGTGTCTATTTCGGAGTAGGAAGCCGGGTTTCCGGGGTTAACCTGCTGACTTCTTCGTAAGCCGTAACGAATGCCCCCCATTGCCTCGGAAGCTCCGAAAGACGGGTTCGATAGTAGTCCGTACCCATATCGTCCATAGGGTGAATTGGAGCCTACTTCTTGAGCAAAGAGGACAATCGTAATCGTAAGAAAAGCGATTAACGAGAAAAAACGTTTTTTTGTTTTGTTCATTTGTTTCGATAATATCAACAAACCCGGGTTGCCTTGTCTAAATTGATTTGAGATTGCAAAGATGATACATTTTTGCGTTGTAACCAACAAATACACAAATTCTTCGTGTTAAAAAGATTAAAGTCGACCGTTTTATCTGCCGGGGATGTCGCTCGGAGCGACACCCCCGGTGACAGAATATCGATTAAAAGAAACGATTGAATGCCAACAGGCGACTGATATACTTACCGATAATATCGAATTCGAGATTGACGACGGATCCTTTTTGGATTTGATGGAAATTGGTGTTCTCGTGCGTATAGGGAATGATCGCTACTTTAAATGAGTTTTCGGTCGGTTCCACCACCGTAAGGCTTACGCCGTTTACGGTAACCGATCCTTTGTCTACGGTCAGGTATCCTTTCTGCGCCATTTCTTTGTCGAAAGCATATTCAAAAGAATAATACCAACTTCCGTCGGCTTCGGTAACGCCGGCGCATACCGCGGTTTGATCGACATGTCCCTGTACGATGTGCCCGTCGAGGCGTCCGTTCATCAACATGCTGCGCTCGAGATTGACTTTACTCCCGATTTCCAACAAGCCAAGGTTCGAGCGTTCCAATGTTTCCTTGATCGCCGTTACCGTATAGGTGTCGCCCTCAATAGAAACAACCGTAAGGCATACGCCGTTGTGCGAGATGCTTTGATCGATTTTCAATTCATTGATAAAGGAACATCTGAGGGTGATGTGCAGGTTCCCTTGTTCTTTATTCAGTGCGACAACGGTTGCCGCTTCTTCTACAATTCCTGAAAACATATAATTTAAATTTGCTAATTTGCTAATTTGCTGATTAGCTGATTTGCTAATTTACCAAATGGAGGCTCTTTGCTCTTTAGGCAGATACAACGGGTCGGAAGGCTGGATGTTAAACGCTTCGTACCAGGCATCGATATGAGGCAGCGCTCCGTCAACTCTCCATTTTCCCAGAGAATGCGGGTCGATACGGGTGAGGCGGAGGATTTCCGCATCGCGTACATTTCCAGCCCAAAGATTCGCATAGCTAAGGAAGAATCGTTGTTCGGAGGTGAAGCCGTCGATCTTTTCGTTCGATTGGGCTTGCGGAGTCTTCAGAAAAGCGTGATGCGAAACTTGGAGTCCGCCGTGGTCGGCGATGTTTTCGCCTAAGGTATAGGTTCCGTTGGCGCGTACGGTGTCGAGAACCACAATATTATCGAAATGGCGCACCAGCACGGCAGCCCGTTCGTCGAAACGCGTGGCGTCTTCCGGAGTCCACCAATCGGCTAAGTTACCGTCTTTATCGAACTTGCGGCCCTGATCGTCGAACCCATGCGTCATTTCGTGGCCGATAACCACTCCGATGCCTCCGTAGTTAATAGCGTCGTCGCCGTTCATATAGAAGAAAGGCGGTTGCAGGATTCCGGCGGGAAAGCAAATCTCGTTGGACGACGGATTGTAATAGGCATTGACCGTTTGGGGCGACATGTACCATTTGCTTTTGTCGACCGGCTTTCCGAGGTCTTTGAGCATATCATCGTATTCGAACTCGGAGGCGCGGACGATATTCTGCCAGTAAGAATCGTCCTTAATGTCGAGCGGCGAGTAATCCTTCCATTTATCGGGATAGCCGATTTTTACGATAAACGTATTCAGCTTTTCCTCTGCTTTGGCCTTGGTGGCGTCGCTCATCCATTCCACCTGGTTGATGCGTTCGCCTAACGAAATCCGTAGATTTTCCACCAGCGTGAGCATCCGTTCCTTGGCTTCGGGCGGAAAGTATTTCTGTACGTATAGTTGTCCGACAGCTTCGCCGAGGGCGCCGTTCACCGCATCGATACTCCGGCGCCAGCGGGGACGCAACTCTTTGCTTCCGCTTAACGTTTTGCCGTAGAAATCGAAATTCGCATTGATGAAATCGTCGCTGAGGTAGCTTGCGGCTGAATTGATGACTTTCCAACTCAAATAATTTTTCAATGCGTCGATCGGCTGTTTGTCTATCAATGCGATGGATGCTTTGACCGGTTCGATTTGCGATACGTTCAGGCTGTCGAAAGCGGAAGCGCCGGTTTGTTCGAAGAAAAAGTCCCATTCAAACGGAGCGACTTGCTTGTTGAGGTCGGCGGCGGCTATTTTGTGATAATTGAGTTCGGGACGGCGGCGCATTTCTTTCGATATATGAGCTTTGGCCAGTTCTGTTTCGATACTCATCACTTGTGCGGCCGCTTGTTTGGCGTCGGCATCGGCGTAACCGGCATTGGTAAATTGTTTTTCCAGAAGCTTCACATATTCCTGCCGTACCATTTGGGTGTGGTCGTCTTGCAGGAGATAATAATCGCGGTCGCCCATGCCGATACCGGATTGGTAAAGATGGGCGATGTTGATGGCGCTGTTCATATCGTCGGGGCCAACCGAGAATCCGAAAAACGGATTGGACGCATAACGGCCTACCAGAGCCGTTAACCGGATAATATCCTTCTTGTCTTTCGCGTCGGCGATTTCTTGCAATTGAGCCTGAATGGGAGCCGCGCCGTCGGCATTAAGCTTGGCGCTGTCGAGGCCCATTTTGTAGAGATCGCCCACTTTTTGGGCATTCGATCCGGAGGCATTTTCCTGTTTTCCCAGCTCTTCAATTAATCCTTGAATCTGCGATTGATTTTCTTCGCGCAGTTTGTCGAACGATCCGTAGCGGGCATATTCGTCGGGGATGGGATTGGCTTTTTGCCAACCTCCTGTGGCATATTGATAAAAACTTTCGCCGGGAGTGGCGGTAGTATCTAAGTTAGCCAGATTGAGGCCGTCGTTTTGCGAGGCCTTCTGTTGAGAACAACTTGTTGTGACCATAATAGCTAAAACGATAATGGGAAATACTATTCGTTTCATAAAGTGAGATAATTAAATTATTTAGTAGCTACAAAAGTACAAAAATATTTCGGTAGATCGGACAGTAATTCTATCGGAAGATTGCGGAGCAGCTATTTGCGGTTTAAGAAAAAGAAGTTGTCCTCCCCGATTCCGAGGTCGAAACGCCCGGAAGTAAGGGAAAAAGGCTCGTTGTTATAGATTCCTTTCAGATGGAAGGTGCCGGAAACGATGACCCGCATAAGTTCTTTGTCTACAGATAGTTTTTGAGCCTGTTTGAAGGAGATCGAACCCTCCAAAATCTCGATAATGCTCTCATTGACGGATACGGTGCACTCGTTTCCGGTCAGATCGAACGTTTTCCCTTTGAGCGAAATCAAGCTATTGTAATTTGTCGGTGCGTAGCCGGGAAACGAAAAGGTAAGGACTTGCATAGGGCCGTTTTTGTGTCCCATCAAATGCCAGTTTGTCGCTCCCGCTTCGACAATTATTTTGGTCGGGATGTCGTATTGTTCGGAAATAAAAGGCGTGCGATCCCAGTAAGCCCCAAAAGTGTTGTAGCCCCATTCCGAATAAATGGGCAGCCCGGGACTGTCTACATCTTCAATAAATATCGATTGGCTGATGCGATAATCTTCATATGAGCTACAGCCGGTAGCGAATAAGGCGAGAACGATTGTAAAAAGAATGATTTGCTGTTTCATATTGGAAATGCGGATTTAAAAAGATGATTTACCTGTAAAGAGTTGTATGGGGAAAGAAATGGAAAATTGGGCTCCGGAAAATTCCTGCGGCGTAACGACACTGAAATTGTCTTTGGTCAGATAGCGGGAAGGAATGATTACTTCCGCACTGTAACGGATGCCATTGCGTTGGGTAAGCCGTAGGCCGATGGTTCCGTAAAGGGTGGAGTAAAAGCGGTTGAGACGGATGTCTGCATCGTCGAGCAGTTCTTGTGCGTACGGATTCATTTCGGGGTTTCGGAAGCGGATATGCGTTTTTCCGTAAACTTTCATTCCTATTTCACTGCCCGCCTTTACGTAGAGTTGCCAATTACTCCGGTATCCCAGTACCACCAAACTTATTTCCAGGGGGACGGACAGGTGATTGACGGTTTCCTCGATAGAACGGATGCGGTAAAATTCCACCGCTTCGTGCCCCTGACGGCGCAAAAAGAAATAAGACTGTTCTCCCTCCGAAATATTGCCGAGAAACTCGTAAGCCGTGCTAAAGCGCAAGCCTGTGCCTACATATACGCGTCCTTTCCATAATGTGAATTCGGGCTTGATGCCGATATACTGAAAAGATCCCTCGGAGCCTGCATGAACAGGGTCGGCATACAAGTTTGCTCCATAGCTGTTCACATCTTGGCGAATGTTCCATCGGGTGTCGGGTTCGCCGGACCAATCGGCCCCGCCGGCTTCAACGGCGATTCGTAACGGGACGTTGTCCTGAGCGCTTAACGCACTTGCCATCCACAAAAACAGCAAGCATAGTAAAAGTTGTTTCATTTTAAAAGTTAGTCAATAGTTTAACGATTTCGTGATTCCCCGGCTCGTGAGTCCGGAGAACGAGCGATTACTTTTTATAGATGGAGAACGAAGAAAAATGCTGCATGGGTGAAGGTTAAAAGTTTCGGCGGAGGGTTAAAACGGGAAGATCAACGGCAAGGCGATGATCATTGCTATGAGATAAACGATTTGCAACGGTAATCCCACTTTGACATAATCCATAAAATTGTATTTTCCGGCGGACATCACCATGGTATTCGGCGGGGTGGAAAAAGGACTTGCCAGGCACATGCTCGCCATAACGGTTACTCCGATGAGGAACGGGTAGGGGCTTACCCCCATCGAGACCGCCGCTTGCAGGGCAATGGGTGCGAAAAGAATGGCTGTGGCCGTGTTGCTGATGAACATCGTGAGGAAGGACGTGGCGGCTAAAATGCCGGCCAGCACGGCGTAAGGCCCGTATACCCCCAGCGTGTTCATAATGCCTCCGGTGATGGCGGCCGAGGTGCCGGTCTTTTCCATCGCACTGGCCAGGGGCATCATCGCGGCAAAAAGAATGACGCTTTCCCAGTTGATGGAACGGTAGGCATCGCGCACGGTGCGGAAGCATCGGCTGAGAATGACGGCAACGGAAGCCAACAGCACTGCGATCACGGGCGGGAACCAATTGAGCGCCATCGACAGCACCATAAACACCAATATGGCGGCTGCAAAAGGCGCCTTGTTGTCGAGTGTGATCTTCGAGGCTTCGATGTCGGGATGGCCGATGACCACCACATCCGGCTCCAGGCGGTCGAGGCGGCTGATGTCTTCCCAAGTGCCTTGTATCAAAAGCATGTCGGCGGCCTGCATCTTCGCATCCTTAATATCCTGGATAATGTATTGGTCTTTGCGTTGAATGGCGAGGATGTTCACATTGTAGTTTTCGCGGAATCCGGACTCTCTCACGATGCGGTTGTGAAGCCTGGAGTTGGCTAAAAGCACCACCTCCGCCATGCCGATCTCTTCAAAACGAAATTTGCCGGCGAATTTGGGTTTTTGGCGTTCTCCGTTGATATCCTTGTCGAGAAATTCCAATCCGTTTTCTTCTGCAAAGTGGCGGATGTTTTCATATTCGCCGATGATATACAGCACATCGTCGCAGGTGAGGATGGTGTCGGCTTCGGGCAACCGGGTGACGGTATTGCGCACGAGGGGCGAGTGCGATTTGGTGCGGATTTCGGTGATGGTGACTTTATAGCGTTTGGTGATGTCGAGCTCGGCCAGCTTCTTGTCGATTACCCCGGAGTGACGGGGAATCTCCAGCCGGTACAGGTTGTCCGTCACGCGGTATTGAGCGGCTAACTGATGCGGCGACTTCACGTTCGACCGGTTTTCGGACAGGCCGTCCTCGCCTTTCTTGTCCAGTATTTTCGATAATGGCCAAAGAAGAAACAGTCCGATGACGAACAGCACCATTCCCGCGGGCAGGATGGTGAAAAAGCCCAGCCCTTTGTATCCGGCTTCGACCAGCACATTGTGTATGACGAGGGTGGGAGCCGTACCGATAAGCGTCATCATGCCTCCGATGCTGCTGGCGAAAGCCAAGGGCATCAACAACCGCCGTACGTTGGCATGCGATTGAGTGGCCACGCTGATGACGATAGGCATGAGCATGGCTACGGTGGCCGTATTGCTCAGGAACGAGCCGATGAGCACCGCCACAACGAGGATTAACATAAACAGTCGATGGGTGCTTTTACCGGCGAGCTTCAGCAAACCGCTACTAAAGTAGGCCGCCAATCCCGTTTGTGTAATGGATGCGCCGACGATGAAGAGTCCCGGGATCATAATGACGATGGGATTGGAGAACCCCGACAGGGCTTCTTCGGCCGTCAAGATGCCCGTCAGCACCAAAGCCAACAGGGAACATAAGGCGACTATGTCCGAGCGGATCTTACCCCATACAAACAAGCCTGCGGTAACGGCCAATACCGTAATGGTGACAATCATCTGAGCATTCATCGGCAGATAATACACATTTTGGACGCAAAGGTACAATATTTCGGTTATTTACTCACCAAATAGATTGAAAATAGATTGAAGGGAGATGGATACTCCTCAAACTTATTTCGTATTTTTGTATGTCATTTTACATGAATATTTATGTGCAAAACAAAAGAATCCGCCATACTCAAAACCGTTCGGGCGATGCACGGATTACCCCGGGAGAAGGCCGAGCAAATATCTGAATTCGCCGACTTTATGATAAAGTCTTACGAAGATCAGGAACTTACGCATGATATCGAGTATATCGCTTCGGAAGACAGTTCATTTGATTTTATAGATGAGGAAGAGGATCTTTGTACAGTGAATGATATTTTCCCCTTTTACCGATTTGAGCAGCAGTAAACTACGGCCTGATGTAGTATTGGTTGTAAACCTCCATAAAATGAGGTGAAATAAAAAGAAAATTGATATGACAGAACAACAATTAATCCAGTTTAAGAAAACCACTTATTTACCAAATGGTTTATCCGTTGCCGAAACAGAATGCCGGATGAATGAAAGAATTGCTGATTTGTACGTTGAACTATGGGAAAGAGGGCTGACGCCAAAATATCGGGATGCAAGATGCAAAAGCGACAAAGAGATTATCCGTGCTAATGCCGATGGAAGCGAAGATTTATTACTCTTTAACAGCAATGACAAAACCTATACACTTCTTCGCCAATTATCACCGGAGGGGCAAGGGAGATTAACGGCGCTAACTGAACGCATAAGACGTCCTGTTGCTAATGTCTGATAATCATTTCACGCTTGTCGCCGGTCCTAACGGTGCAGGAAAAAGCACGTTGCAGGATGAATTTATTCGTCCGGAGACAGGTTATTTTAATGGCGATATCGTGTTTGCTTATTATGCAAACAAATATCCCCAATTGTCAAAAGAACAACTAGAGGGCGCCGTGGTTGGTACTTTAGAAAAATCAGTAAATGAAGCTCTCGAAAAACGTGAAGATTTTGCGTTTGAAACGAATTTTTCTTCGGACATGGCTGCAGACATGGTCAAAAAATTCAAAGAGAATAATTTCACTGTAAATTTAATTTACGTGGGTCTTGATTCGTTGGAAAATGCTCTAACGGGCTTAAACGATCATCAGGAAGGGCGGGGCTTATCCCATTTTTTCTCCCGTGTGATACGGAAACCGCTCTCGAGTTGCCCGAATCGGTAAATAAAACCGCTGTCCGCTGACGCAAAATCTCCTCATTCGTAACCGATATCGTTTGAAGGCGACTCTCGGCCGTCGTCATTTCCTCTTGTTTTTAAAGCCTCAAATTAATTCCGGCAAAAAGGCCTGCCTTATTCAAAAAAATCCTACCTTTGCCACCGTTATGCTCAGGCATAACGTCTTGAAGTAAAAACGGGAAGCGTTTTTGATATCATCCGATTCTGAAATCTCGACAATTTCTACTCGTGAGGATGATAGCAACAAATGCTCCGCGCCTTCGTTGGCGTGGGGCTGTTGTCTATCATTGGCGAGTGGGATGTCGAGATCCTCAGAATCGTGATACGATCAACAGTCCCCGCGCCTCTTTTTATATAAACAGATACCGGACTTGGGGGGACGGCCTGGGAAAAGTCTTATTTATATGTAACGATGAAACACGATGCAAAATCAGTGCCCCGGCGGAAGAGCCGCCCGGCCGGGTACCCCCTGTCGCCCGATACTCCCATATACCGCACCACGTGCCCCTATTGCGGAGCGGATATATACTACACGCTCGAGATGAAACACGAAAAGAAACTCATTTGTTTGTCGTGCCTAAAGGATGTCCCTAATCCGCACTACGACCCGTCCGACCCGCGGTGCCTGCGGCGGGCATTGCGCACCGGCATCTCGGTATTTATATGTGTGGCGGCATGTATTGTCGCTGCCTGGCTGGTGTGGCGGTATGCCTTGCCGGTCTAGAAGATTCAGGGCGTTTTGAAAGATGGGGCAAAAAGGATCGCGGGTATCGTGTGGAACGGCGCCCTCGAGGATGTACAGTTGTGCAAACTATCGAATATCTTTCATCAATTCTGTAAAATCCAATTTTATCAATTCCCATATTTTTCCTCTTAAACAGATGGGATCGATGTCCTCGTCAGCGGAAGTGAAATTCGTTAAATTGGCAATAATTTGATTCCTGTCATGTGTGTATTCATATCGTTTTTTGTGCAAATCCAACATTTCAGTGATGGAATAACTATTTAAGAGCTCATGAAGGTCCCAAAAATCTTTTTTTCGTCCTGAACGAGAGATAACATCTATTTTCATTGCCACCACATCGTCTAAGCTCGCTATACGGATTCCGTCTATTCTATCGCAGATATCCGTCATTTCATCATGATAATACAGGTCGACCTTTATATTTTCATTCTCTGATTTTCCTACATAATATGAACGCCCGAATCCGACAATATTTGTTCTGTCAGTGGAATAATAATAAGGATAGTGTTCGTGAAAAAAATTCTCAAAGGCTGAGAAATCCAAACTGCCATAAGGGGCAGCGGTAAATAAATCGATATCCATAGAAATTCGATGTCCTAAACGTAAAGCCAATGAAGTTCCTCCCACCAGATAAAAAGGATCGAATAAAGGAATGCTCATCAACTCGTTGAGGGTTTTCTTTAACAAAGGAGTTACCGTTTCGTAATGAAGTTGACCGTTCATCGGATTCTTGTTTATTTGGTTGTTAAATTGTAGAATCGATGAATCTCTTCTATTTCGTCCTTATTTCCTCTTTCCAAAACCCTTTTAATAACAGCTTTCTGATGTTTGCCCCAATTGATTTTGTTAAAGTCTGCATCCCAGAAAAGAGACTTGCGGATGCGGGGTGGTTCGGCATATATTCGGGAAAATTCATTGTCTTTATATTGACGGATGTTGTGGTACGTTTGCAGAATGGCAAGAAAACCCTCTTTATAACCCAAGGCTTGTTCTATTTTTAGCGCTTGTAGTACGGTCAGGTTGCGCCTTCCCGCGATAATAGCATTCATGGTTTTATACGGAATATCCGTTTGCTCGGATAAAACTTGTCGGGTGAGGCCTTTTTTCTTCAGTTCCCGCTCAATCAGCTTTCCGGGGTGAATACCTTTTAATATATCAACTTGGCTATCCATAACGCGAACTTTTGTACAAAGATAATATCAAGTAACCGATTTTCCTCTGTCTGCGTTGAACAAATTTTCGAGTAATCGAGGGAAAGGTTCGAAGCAGCACCTTCTATCCATTCAAAAACCCCTTGTCCGCATGCGGCAGACAAGGGGGAGAAATGTATGTACAGGAATAGGAAAATTTATCTCCTCCTATTTACCATTCACTACTCACTATTTACCACTTACCATTTACTTCACTGCTTTTTCCACTTCTTTTACGGCGTCGTTCACACCGTCTTTTAGTTTTTCCCAACCCTTTTCGGCACCCGTTTTGGCGTCGCGATAGGTTTGGTTCACGTCTTTCTTCGCCTGTTCCCAGTTTTCCTGTGTGCTGTTTTGCAGGTCATCTACCTTTGCCTGGTAGTTGTCGCGGCTCTTTTCGAGGTCGGCGATAGCGTTGTCGTACGATTTTTTGGCGTCGGCCGAAAGTTCGTTCGTCTTCGCGTTCGCTTCAGCTTTGAGCTCATCGATACGGCGGTTCAACTTGTCGAGTTCGTTATTCGCTTCCTGCACCGCCTGGTCTTTTTGTGCATAATCGTAGACGGTAAAGTCCGTTGTCCCATCGGGAGTCGTTACTTCAATTTTCACTTGCTCCTTCGATTCCTGTTTTTTACTGTTGTTGCACGATGCCAGCGTTCCCACGGCAATAAAAGCCGCTACCAGAAGCCACGTGCTGTTTTGAAATAAAATCTTTTTCATACTTTTTGTTTTTTTATTCATTAAACGTATAGGATATATAACAATGCCTCTGCGAGATATGTTCATGAACTATGAACTATGAACTATGAACTATGAACTATGAAGTATGATGTATGATGTATGAGATATGAACTATGAGGTATGAAGGATTATTATAATTTATTCGGCATCTATTGGACAGAATCGGTGTAGGGTTATTATCTTTGTAAGAATTTGAACATGATGTGATATGGCTACGATTATTATAGAAGAAAACAGCGCACAGGCAAAGCAACTTATCGAGTATGTTAAGACATTGCCTTATGCAATGGTTTTTGAAGAAAAAAAGAAGAGTTTCAAGGACGCTGCTGAAGAATGCAATGCCGTTCCGGTGAGCAAATTTATTGGTGAATTGCACCGTCAAATCGATGAGTATTTCATTGGGAATGCGTGAAGTTATTATTTCAGATATTGTTATGGGTAAGATATCGGAATTGAGGATATACCTTGTCTAAGATCTCAAATTGTCTCCGGAAGCAGCTCATAAAAGGACGGATCGGATAGAACGTTTTTTATTGTCTTTAGCAAGTCGGGCAGATTATTCTTTGTGCCGTTTTAAGAAATGGAAATTACGAGGATACCGATGTGCTGTCTTCGAGAAGAATTGGGTTTTTGCATACGAAATTTTTGAAGAAGGCATTATTGTTAGAGATATGTCGCATACTTCATTATTAAAAGGATGGAAGTAGTTTGCGGATAGAAAAACCGTATGAAACCAACGTGGATGTCGTTTTTATAGTTTATTAACTTGTTCTTATACCTAACGAATCATTAAAACCGCTATATTTGCTTCGTCTTTATACAAAAGACTTGTTGTCAGCAGACAGAGTCGTTGTAGAAAGAACTCCCCTGCGTTTCACCACAGCCGAATCCTTTCCTGTTTCATAGAATCTATTCCGTCTCGCTGATTAAATGATTGGCGCCATGCTTTGTGCATTCTTCCCTCTCGAAAGTCGGGAGGATGTCTTTGCGGGCAGTATGTTGGGCGGAAACAAGCGTGTTTCCGGGACACTGGACAGAGTTTTGCCGTAAAAAGCTCTTTTCATGATGAACAAATTGATAGAGGTTGGATGAGATTGCAAGTATGGGGCATTATCGACGGCAGGGTTGCTCCTGTTCGGCAGAAAGAGGGTTACCGCGAATACATCGTTTCTCCAAAACGGCGGTTTGGCGCTTTCTTCAAAAGAATGTTTCTCCAAAACGGCGGTTTGGCGCTTTCTTCAAAAGAATGTTTCTCCAAAACGGCAGTTTGGCATTTTCTTCAGAAGAATATTTCTTCAAAACGGCGGTTTGGTGGTTTCTTCAAAAGAATATTTCTCCAAAACGATGGTTTGGTGGTTTCTTCAAAAGAATATTTCTCCAAAACGATGGTTTGGCATTTTCTTCAAAAGAATATTTCTTCAAAACGACGGTTTGGTGATTTCTTCAAAAGAATATTTCTTCAAAACGGCAGTTTGGCGCTTTCTTCAAAAGAATATCCTTTCAAATACCTGTTTTGGGACCTTCCGGAGCACAATTCTCTTTATCCTTCGTTTTCCGGAGATGCTGCCGGCTGGCGGTATACCGTAAAAAACGGTTTTCTTTCAACCTTTCTTAAAATGAATCTGCTTATGCAGAAAACAAGTGTGTTATACTAAGAATCTGTTTAAATTTCTTTCGCGACTCAAAAAGAATTATTTTTTAGCAGTGTTCTTTCTCGTTTTGGCGATAATAGCGGGCTATTTGAGCCAAATAAGAGGAAGAAGAATACAAAAAAGAAACTTTTTGAAAGCGAAGAATCGTTTCATTACAGCCTTTCGTAAGAAATTTAAACAGTTTCTAAGAAACAGTTTTTAAAAATTTATTGACAAATGAAATTGTATCCCTTGAATGTTTATCGACTTGACAACGAGGATGTCTTCGCGTTGTCTAAAACGACTGTGGAAATTGCCGACGGCAAGAAAACGCTTTTTGACGCTACGTCTCAGGCAGGACTGGTGAAGTTAACGAAAAATACGAATCAATTGGCCGACCAGTTGAATATTACACAAGCTCACCAATATACCGAACAGCTTAGGGTATTGGATTATGAATGCGACCGTATTTACGGCGAAGTGAAGAATACGCTCCGCACGGAGGAGAATAGCCTTGTCGATACGGATAAAGCTGCAAAAGCGCGCACGTTCATAGAGTTTTTACAACCTTATTGGAATGCAAACAAGCTTCCGATGAATACCCAAAGTAAGTTGTTGGGCGAAATGTTCGGCAAATATACGGCTGCCAAAGAGCCGGAAACTCCACCTGCGGGAGACGCCGGAACAACTGCCGTCAACGACTTGCAGGCTTTGGCTGCCGATCTCGGCATTGACAAGGGCCTCAACGTTCTTCAACCTAAAAATGAAGAGATGGGGCAGGTGTGGAAGCAACGCAATGACATGCTCGGTGATATCGAAGAGAATGACTCGGCTTCTAAATTGAGCCACGAAACGGGAAAGTGCTACAACCGCTTTTGCTCGGCACTTGTAACACAACAGGAGTTTGTTCCCAATGAGGAGTTGGCGGCTTTGTTGAGCGACCTCGACCGCTTGAGGGTAAAATATGCGACAATCGTAGCCGCAAAAGAAACAGCCGCGAAAAAGAAAAAAGAAGAAGAGAAAAAATGAGCCGGAAAGGGGTGATGATTCCGGGGGGTGTTCCAAAAGTTGTTAGTAAACGAGTAGAAGTCATGGATTATAACTTAAAAAGAATCATTCCTGTTTTTACTTTTGAGACAACCCCTTCCGCGATTTTATCAAGTCCGAAGCCGTCCGGCAGTTCGATAACGACTACGATGTATTCTATCCCTATGTTAAGAACAGGGAAGTGGAGAAAGGGAAAACATTCCGTTCGGTGCTTGCAGCATATTTCGACACGGAGGAAGAACTTGTTCAAATCGAGAACGCCCTTCCGTTGTTGAATATCTATGTGCCCGATCTGTCGATATTTTCCGGTATCAATATTAATGCCCGCACATGGGATACGGCGGAAGAAGTGCCCGTGGCCTATTCCGACCGGAATGACGGAACGGTACTATTTTTCAATGGCGATTCGGTACAGGGCCTCGCGAGGGATGAGGTTCCGGGATTCCCCTTGCTGCTCGTCAAAGGAAACGAACGCCTGCATAAGAAAAGTTCCCTGACAAGAGGTGCGGATGCCGGTTATGGCGATTATGCGTTTATCGATCCCGCCTTTGACGGTTCCCTTCCCAAAGAAATCGACGGGTATTTAATTTACCGCGTATGAATTGTCGCACAGATAAATTTTTGGTATTAAAAAAACAGGCACTATATTTGTACTCTATAATATACTTTAGTTATCACGATATGAAAGTTATCAGTTCGGCGGAATTACGCAACAATATGAGAAAATATCTGGATAGTGCAAGAACGGAAACCGTGGTTATCCGAAGAGGCAGGAATGAAACGTTTGTTTTGACGAGGCAAGAAGATTTGCCGGAAGACTTTCATAGAGGAATTACGAAAGATGAGTTAATGAAAGGAATTGAACAGGATTAAGGAAAATATACGGTAAATGAAAGTCCTGTTTTTGCCTGAAGTTAGGAATTATTTTGAAGAATTGTCAGTAATTCTCTATCAAAAGAAATAGAAATACATCATGGTATGTATTCTTCAATATCTATCATATAAAAGAAGATACGGTGTTTTTCGTCAGATATGTAAGCAATAACCATTTGATTGCTCAATATTTGTAATATTGTGAGTCAAAAGTTCGATCATATTCTACCCGTCAAACGGTCCTTCCCGCCATTTGACGGGTATTTAATTTACCGCGTAAATCCCCAATCTCCAACCTCTAATCTCCATCCACCATCCTCTATTCCACCATCTTCAAAAACGTTTCTTCGTCGATCAGTTGAATCCCCAGCTTGGAAGCCTTTTCGAGTTTGGCCGGGCCCATGTTGGCGCCGGCAAGGATGTAATCGGTCTTTTTCGACACCGACCCGCTGTTTTTACCGCCGTGTTGCAAGATGAGAGCCTTATATTCGTCGCGCGAATGCACGGCGAACGTGCCGCTGATGACGAATGTCTTCCCTTGCAGCTTGTCGCTTTTGCCGGCCAGCGCTTCGGCGCTCAGCGCGAATTGGAGTCCGTGCGCGTGCAAACGTTCCACAAATGCGCGGTGCTCCGGCGCTCGCAAATAGTCGTAGACGCTTTGCGCGATACGGCCGCCGATTTCATCCACCGCCGTGAGTTGTTCCACCGTAGCCTGCGCCAACCGTTCGATGTCGGGGAAAGCCAGCGCCAGCGTGCGCGCCACCGTTTCGCCCACATAACGGATGCCCAGTGCGAAAAGCACTCTTTCGTACGGTACCGAGCGCGACGTCCGGATGCTTTCGAGCAGGTTGTTGGCGCTTGTTTCGCCCCATCGTTCCAGCGAAGCCAGATCCTCGAAGCGCAGTTCATACAAGTCGGCGGCGTCGCGAATCAATCCTTTGTCGTAGAGGAAAGCGATTGTTTCGGGCCCGATGGTGATATTCATCGCCTTGCGTGTAACGAAATGTTCGATGCGCCCTTTGATTTGCGTGGGACAGCCTTCGGTGTTGGGACAATAATAAGCCGCCTCGTCCTCGTTGCGCACCAGGGGCGTGCCGCAATCGGGGCAATGCGTGGCGAAGGCGATCTTTTCTCCCCGCCGGCTTCCGTCCACTTGCTCCACACCCGTAATCTTGGGGATGATCTCTCCGCCTTTTTCCACATACACCCGGTCGCCCGCATGCAGGTCGAGGGCGAGGATGGCATCCTCGTTGTACAGCGACGCGCGCTTGACGGTGGTGCCCGACAGTTGTACCGGCTCCAGATTGGCAACCGGCGTCACGGCGCCCGTGCGCCCCACCTGATACGATACCGACAGCAGCGTCGTCAACGCCTTTTCGGCATTGAACTTATAAGCGATGCTCCAACGCGGGAACTTCGACGTGCTGCCTAAGTTGCGTTGCTGCCGTAGCGAATCGACTTTGAGTACCACGCCGTCGGTAGCCACCGGCAAGTGCTTGCGTTCCGTGTCCCAATACTTTAAAAAGGCGAAGACCTCTTCGCGCGAACGGCATCGTTTTATATGAGAAGAGATGCGCAATCCCCATTGCCGCGCGCGTTGCAGATTGTCGTAGTGACTGTCGCCCGGCAGCTCCGGGCCCAGCAGGAAATACATATACGAGTCGAGCTTGCGCGAGGCCACGATGCGCGGGTCTTGCAGCTTCAGCGTGCCGGAGGCGGCGTTGCGGGGATTGGCGAACAGGGGTTCCTCTTGTTCCTCGCGTTCTTTATTGAGCGCTTCGAACACCTGCCAAGGCATGATGATTTCGCCGCGAATTTCAATGTAATCAGGCACATCGTCGCCCTTCAGCACCAGCGGTATGCTGCGGATGGTGCGCACGTTGGCGGTCACGTCGTCGCCCTGCTTGCCGTCGCCTCGGGTGATGGCCTGTACCAGGCGTTTGTGCTCGTATATCAATGAGATGGAAGTGCCGTCGTATTTCAACTCGCAAACCATTTCGAATTCCTCGTTGAGGGCGCGTTGCACCCGGTTGTAGAAGTCGGCGATTTCGCCTTCGGAATAAGTGTTTTGCAGCGATAGCATGGGATAGCGATGTTTCACCTGCGCAAAATCTTTGTTGATGTCGCTTCCCACGCGCATCGAGGGCGAATTAGGATCGGCATATTCGGGATGTTCCTTTTCCAACTCGACCAGCTTGCGCATCATCGCATCGAATTCGCCATCCGTGATGACCGGTTGCGACAACACGTAGTAGTTGTAATTATGCTCGTGCAACTGCCGCCGCAACGATTCAATTTCGGTTTTCTCCGGCGAATTACCCTCGGGTGTATTAGCGGGTTGGGTATCCTCTTGTTTGAAAAGATTCATCATTCCATCATTCATACCTCATAGTTCATAGCTCATAGCTCATACCTCATACCTCATAGTTCATAGTTCATACCTCATACCTCATCATTCATACCTCATTTAAACAACCTCTTCCATGGGAAAATCAACCCCTTATGGACGGATTCGTTCAGCGTTCCGATATTGGCCGATACGGTAAGCATCTGCTGGAATAACAATTTCCCTTCCGTGAAATGCAGGTTACAGTTGAAGCGCGCGTTCACCCGGTCGGACTCGATAATCCGCACATACCATTCGTTTTCGAGATAAAACCGGCTCTGCAAAAACGGGGTTCCCCAATACAAATCACCGCCGAACCTGTCGAACAGTTTCATACGCGGGGCGCCGGCATAGAGCAGGTTTTTCGTTCCGAGGCCGCAATACTCGATATCGCCTCGCGCAATAAATCCCACGGGCTTGTCAAGCAAGGGCATTTCGCTTCGCCGGTCGCGTTCGTATCCGATGAGCGTGCCGGCAGCCAGCGTGGCGGCGAGTCCTTTTCGGTTTTCGATTTGCACGCCTGCCGAAGCTTGCAGTTGCAGGTTTTCGCTCACGCCCACCCCTTTCGTTGGCGGGCGCGTATTGGAATAATGGAACATATACGATTGGAAGTCGGCGAAGAAGATGCCTTTCGATGCTTTTCCCGACAGCCCCACAAAAAAGTGTTCGCGTTTGTCGGGCGTCGCGTAGCCGGTGCGGTCGAACCAAGCCGTGGCATACGTCCGTTCGTCGCCCAAGCGCACGAATACCCCCTGTATAAGCGGAATGAAATGATTGACCGAATCCTTGAAAAAGAAATTATTATAGTCGCCCAACACCTCTTTGCGCGGAAACGCCCCTGCCCGGAAAAGTATTTTCGGAGCCTTATATTGGTAGTACATGGTGACGTCCACTTTGTCCAGCGCCTTATCCATCCCCGGTATTTTCAGCAGGTTGACGCCGGCGTTCACCGAGTGTCGTCCATCCCACACAATACGTCCGAGTGGATTCAGCCACACGCCGTTCATCGTTTCCGAATCGATATACGACGATCCGTCGTATTCGGTATTGTCGAAGAAATAATCCACCCCCACGTTCCACCGGTATTGTTGCGCCAAAACCGTATGCAAACATCCGAGAGCGATCATCGTAAGTACTAATTTTCGTTTCATCGTGATTGTTTTTTCAATGCGTAAAGATAGTTATTTTTGATAAATTCCGTTTTATTCGATTTTGTTATCGCCGGTCTTTATATGCACGACCCTCGGCTCGAGGCGTTTGGCCTCTTCCAAAGGGAGTAAGGCGTAACTCATGATGATGACGATGTCGCCCACATGCGCCAGGCGGGCTGCCGCGCCATTGAGGCAGATCGTGCCCGAGCCCCGTTCGCCTCGGATGATATACGTCTCGAACCGCGCGCCGTTATTGTTGTTGACGACCGATACTTTTTCGTTGACGAACATCCCCGCCGCATCGATCAGATCTTCATCGATCGTGATGCTCCCTTCGTAGTTCAGATTCGCATCCGTTACGGTCGCCCGGTGTATTTTTGATTTTAAAACTTCTACCAACATTCTTTTTTTCTTGCTTTTATCTATTTTTATTCAAGTTTCGCAAGTTATTTCGCCTGAAAGTTTACAGTTTACAGTTAGTGTTTACTGCATACTGTTTACTGTTTACTTCTTACTCCTAACTGTTCTTAGTTTGTAGTTTGTAGTTTGTAATTCGTAATTTGTAATTTGTAATTTGTAATTCGTAATTTG
>DHOU01000010.1:39944-106145 GCA_002409745.1 Bacteroidales bacterium UBA5382 | reverse complement strand
AATTTGTAATTCGTAATTTGTAATTTGTAATTCGTAATTTGTAATTTGTAATTTGTAATTCGTAATTTGTAATTCGTAATTTCTTAAGTTCCTTGCGAAACTTGAGTTTTTACGGGATGATGATTCCCCGCATCTCCAATCTCCAGCCTCTATCCTCCAACCTCCAACCTCTAATCACTAACCTCCAGTCTCTATATTTTATTTATACCGGATATTATCGATCAGCCTTACGTCATTGCAATAGACCGTCACGCAACCCACGATGCTTTCCGCCGTCCGCCAATCGTCCACCGGTTGAAGCGTGTGCGCATCCACAATTTCGTAGTATTCAACGTGTAACCCGTCGATATTGTTTATCGTCTCCGTGACAAACCGTGTGGCTTCGGCAGGTGTCTTTTCAGGATAGAACGACAAGCTCCGCCTCAGCGTGCGGTAGATGCCCGCCGCCCGGGCGCGTTCTTCGTCCGACAGTCGTGCATTACGGCTGCTCAAAGCCAGCCCGCTTTCTTCGCGGACAATCGGCACGCCGGCAATTTCCACCGGAAGCGCAAGTTGCCGGACCATCTCTTTGATGATAACCATCTGTTGGAAATCTTTTTCGCCGAAATAAGCCTTATCCGGCTCCACCGTTATCAGCAGTTTGCTGACAATCTGCGCCACGCCGTTGAAATGCCCCGGCCGGAACGCTCCTTCCATCACCTCGCCGAGCGGGCCGAAATCGAACTGCCGCGTGTCGGGTTCGGGATACATCTCTTCCACCGGCGGGGCGAATACGATGTCTGCGCCGATATGTTCGAGCAAGGCTACGTCCGCATCGAGGGTGCGCGGATAAAGCCGCAAATCTTCTTGATTATTGAATTGGGTGGGGTTGACGAAATCGCTCACCACCGTCACGTCGTTGTCGCCGACGCTTTGCTTTACCAGCGCGGCATGCCCTTCGTGCAACGCTCCCATGGTAGGTACCAGCCCGATGCTCTTGCCCTGCTCCCGTGCGTGCGAAAGCTCGCCTTGTAAATCGGATATTTTTGTTATGACTTTCATCCTGTTTGTTGTTTCCGACTGCAAAGCAACAAAATATTTATCACATAGCGAAAGCCGCGAGGTAAAAAATGCGGCAAACCGGGGGTTTCGCTCCAAGCAATGCTCCCGGGAATGACTACTATTATTTTTATTATTAATCGATTACAAAAAACAGGCCGGAATATTTTGTATTTATGCGGATTTTTTTTATTATCTTTGTGCTCAATTTACAACAATTGTTCCCATGGCGCAGAAGAAAATTTTATACATTACGCAAGAAATTTACCCTTATTTAGAAGAATCCACTATATCGAATATATCCCGCTATTTACCGCAGGCTATTCAGGAAAGAGGAAGGGAAATACGCACGTTCATGCCGAAGTACGGGACGATTAACGAGCGTCGCAACCAACTGCACGAAGTCATCCGTTTATCGGGAATGAATCTGATCATCGACGATTCCGATCATTCCCTCATAATCAAGGTGGCCTCTATCCAGGCGGCCCGCATGCAAGTCTATTTCATCGACAACGAAGATTTCTTCCAGCAAAAGGAACTGTTTGTCGATGCAAACGGCGAGGAATACGACGACAACGGCGAGCGGAGCATCTTTTTTGTACGGGGTGTCATGGAAACGATTAAAAAACTTCGCTGGATACCCGATATCATTCACTGCCACGGATGGTTTACCGCTTTGGCGCCTTTGTATATCAAACGGGGATATGCCGATGATCCCTGCTTCAGCAACGCGAAGGTGGTTTATTCGGTATACGATGATGTGTTCACCAAATCGTTCCACGATAGTTTTGCCGATAAGCTCCGTTTCGATACCATCGGCGATTCCGAAATCGATTTGGTTAAGGCCCGGGGCGAAATGGACTTTGTGAATCTGACCAAATTAGCCGTCGATTATTCCGACGGGGTCATTCAAGGCGTTCCCGCTATCGATAAACGCATCAAGGCCTATGTGAAGGAAAAGCAAATACCGTTTCTTCCGTATAAAGCGGATTTTGACCAGAGCGTCGAAGAAATCGATGCTTTCTACGATAAGATAGGGTAGTGGCTTCACTTATAAAATCTTAATGGAAAGGGCGTATGTTTCTATGAAATACAAATATGTTTAAAATTTGAAAGAAACAGACGGAACAGTTTTCCTATCCGGTTATTTTTTCGGATATTTGCGCGGTTAAAACATATATTTTTGAAACAATGAAAGTTCCCTCACTGATATACAAAGCGGTTTGCATCTCTTTTTTCGTGATGCTCGCCTTTGCTTGTAACGATAATCTCGAAAAAATAGGCTTTAGCATTCAGCCTGATGGCGAAGGGCTTGCGATGAATGTCGATACCCTCACCTTGTCGGCTGAAACGGTTCAGGTCGATTCGATTTTCTCCCGCACAAAATATCCGGTGTTGGGCGAATATGTCGACCCGGTGTTCGGGTCCATCAAATCCGATTATATGGGAGAATTTTATCTCCCGGAAGGCATCGGTTTTCACGATGACGTGCGGGCGATCGATTCCGTCCGCTTGTTGGTTTCGTATACGTCGATCATCGGAGACTCGTTGTCGCCCATGCAGGTATTGGTATACGGCTTGAATAAACAACTCCCGAATAACAATTATACGAATGTCTCTCCGGATGAGTATTATCAGTCGCCGGAATTGGGCTCCGCAACCTTTACCGGAAAGAATGCCGTGTATCGCAAAGAAGCGTATTACACGTCGGCGTACACTGTCGATACGATGTTGATTTATGAAATCGGGGTGAAATTGCCGTTGGAGTTAGGTGAAAAATTCCTCACCGAATATAAAAAGACAGGGCATGGGAGCTTTTCCGATGCTGATAGTTTCCGCAAGTTCTTCCCCGGAGTATATGTGACAACCGGTTTCGGCAGCAGTACCATCCTCAATGTGAGTCTCTCTTCGTTGTATGTGCACTATAAGTATAACGATCCGAAAGGTTCTTCGCAGAAAACCGATACGATTCGCAGTACTGCTTTGCAGTTGAATATTACCCCGGAAGTGGCTCAGGTCAATACGGTTGAGAATAACAATGAGCAGTTGCTTGCTCCCGGTTCCGCGCATTCTTATATCAAAAGTCCTGCAGGAGTATATACCAAATTAAAATTCCCTTTCTCCGATATACACTCGCGTTTAGGTGAAGGGCAATCGATAAATCTGGCCGCGCTTACCTTATATGCCGATCCGGAAGTCTATGAAGATGCGGCCGTCAAGCTGAGTCCGCCTTCTTATCTGTTGTTGATTCATAAAGATTCGTTACAAGGCTTCTTCGAGGAAGGAAAGATGCCCGATAACCGAACCGGTTTTCTTTCCGCAGCATTCAATGCGACGACCTATTCGTATAGTTTCAATAATATATCGGCGTTAGTCAATTATTATAACGAACAAAACAATTACAAGGCGTTTGATTTGGAATATTATCTTATTCCCGTAGATGTTACTACCCAAACGAATAGCCGTACAGGACAAGTTGAAGTGACGAGTGTCTCCAATCAGATGATGCCGACAGCCGTACGGCTCGATAAACAACCGGAGAATATGAAGCTCGAAATGATTTTCAGTAAGTTCTGAAACGGATAAGCTGATCGAGTCTCTTCTGTGTCTCTCCGGGAAGCAAGCATGCATTACGGACGGATTTATCATGACATTATTGTTTTATTTAATAGACATTTATAGATTAGTTGCCCATCCTTTTTTACAGACCGAATAAATCCGTTATTTTTGTAGTTGGTTCTATTTATTCATTTAACTGAATGAAATCTCGGATTGTATTTTTAGTTTTAATGATGTTATTCTATAATTCATGGGGCGTTTTTTCCAACAAGGATGAAGCTCCCGGAGATGCTATAACTCAACTGAAAATCAAATTAGAGAAAGATAAGGGCAATAAAATATATTTAAATCGCATTGCCGGGTTGCTTCTCAATAGGGGCGATTATCCGCAGACCATATTCTATGCGCGTGCTTTGGACAGCATTGCCAGGAAAACAAACGATCTGGTTTCCGAAATGTATGCATCGGTATATTTAGGGCAAGCCTTCTTGATGCATGGACAAGAACAGGATGCGAAATATTACCTCGATAAATCGGAGAAGCAGGCAATCGCCCTGTCCAATGATTCGGCTCTTTCTTCTGTCTATAATGGGTTAGGGCTTTATGCGGCAAATGTCGATATGGACTATTATCGGTCCGTCGATTATTTTTTTCAAGGCATCGAAGCCGCCAAAAGAAGTTCGAATAGCCGTTTATATTCCGTCTTGCTGTGCAATATAGCAGGAATATATTATTTAAAGAAAGATCCTCAAGGCCTCAAATATGCGCTGGAATGCTATGAATTAGGGCATTCCAAAAAAGATGATTTCCTTATTTTCTGTGGAGCCGTTAATTCGGCATATATGTATTTCCTGATGAAGGATTTTGAGAACTCGTTGAAATATATAAAAGAGGCAGAATATCTTATGACAAAAGATGACTTTTATGATAAAACGAATGTCTATAATTTGTATGGAAATATATTATTGGAATTAGGCGATTACGATTCCGCCATCAAAACCTTTACCGAAGCGCTGCAATATAAAGATATCTCGAAAGCTTCTTCCGTGGCGAATACCTATTTGAATTTTGCCAAAGCGCTCTTAAACAAGAACGAGTATCAAGAGTCCATACGGCTATTGCAGGAAGGCTTGAATGTTTCTTTGCAAAATAATAACACCATTTATATTTTCGAGCTATATGAATATTTGTCAAAAGCGTATGAACGCCAAGGCGATTATCAAAATGCCTTGAAATATTATAAAACATTTTTCAATCTGTCCGACAGCATTTTTGATTCCGATAAAGAACGTCATCTTAGTGAATTGAATATAAAATATACGATTGAAAAGGCGAATAATGACGAATCGGATCAAAGCGAGTCGTTTTTATCCATCTCCGGCCGGAATGCGGGACTGTTGTTTCTTGCATTCGCAATCTGTATCATTACCTTCTGCGGAGCGCTTTTAGTGTATAATAGAAAGAAAAAACAGTTCCTTCAGGTTGCCGTGCAACATCAGGGGCCTTCGACGAATAGAGGCGATGTTTTAAGCTCACAAGTAAATACTTCGGAACAAACCCGGGAAGAAGACCTTGTCGTAGAAAAATATTCCGTTTCTTCTCTTTCCGATGAGAAGGAAAAGAAATTGTATGAAGAGCTGAATAAGCTTATGCGCGAAGAATATATATACAGGCAGAATAATTTAACGCAAGAAAAGTTAGCAACGCTTCTTCATACGAATAGAACGTATCTGTCTCAGGTCATCAATAAACACACCAACTTATCTTTTAACCGTTTCATTAATTTGTTCCGTATCGAGGAAGCGGTCGCTATTCTCTCCGATCCCGATAATGATATTCCGCTTAAAACCTTATCGGCAAATTTGGGCTTTAAATCGATCAATACCTTTTATTCCGCTTTCAGGGCGGCTGTCGGGATGACGCCGTCACTTTACCGAAAAAAAATACAGACATCGGGCAAATACGGAATATAAAAACAACAAAAAAATATCACTGAAACATCAATTGTCGATATTGATATGTTGTGGCTGCTTATCATAACAATTCTTTTTATTTACTTTGCTTTCCGTAACAATTAAGGCCCTATTAGCCGCCAATATAAATAGATTGTTAATTACGCGGGGAGATTTATAAAACAAGCTTATTGCTTGAAAGGTTATCGACAAAATATTCATCCTATTCAAATAAAATGTTTATGAAAAAGAATTTATTTATTTTTCTAATGGGACTCTTTATTATACTATCTGAGTCTGTAGGAGCGCAGTCCTCAACCGGACAACAGCAGGATCAAATATGGCGTACCATTACGGGATTTATCAAAGATCACGAGGGAAATCCTCTTATCGGAGCCACCGTTACCGCCGAAGGCGTGGGGGTACGCATGGGCGTTATTTCCAGCAGCGACGGAAGCTATCATATCCGCTTGACGCAGCCGACCAAAGCCTTAAATTTTAGCTTTATCGGCATGGAACCGCAACGTAAGGAGATAGGAGAATCCGATCATATGAATGTTACGTTGTATCCGACGGAAAATGTCCTGGAAGAAATAACGGTGGTTTCCTCGGGATACTTCAAGTTACCCAAAGAACGTGTTACCGGAGCTGCTTCGGTAATAACCGCCAAAGAATTACAAGAAATCCCCACCATCAATATTATGGAACGTATCCAGGATTTAGCTCCCGGAATGTATGTCGATCCGGCCAGCAACTCCATACAGATAAGGGGTATTAATAGTTTTGGCCGAGGCGCCACCAAGGACCCTCTTATAGTCGTGGATGGTTTTCCCATGGCGGAAACCGATGACAAACCCTTTAAATTGACGAGTGCTAACGAAACGTTCACCGGAAGCTCCATTCTGAGTATGCTGAATCCGAACGATATCGCGAGCATCACTGTCTTAAAAGATGCTGCGGCGTCTTCTATTTGGGGTGCGAAAGCTGCTAACGGCGTGATTGTCATAGAAACCAAACGCGGACGGAATGAACGGCCGAGCATCAATTTCAGCACCAGTCTGAACTTTTCCGCGCCGGTGAGCGTGAGTAAACTCGACCAAATGACTTCGGCCCAATACATCGATTTGGAACAGGAATTGTTCGATAAAGGGATGATTAAAGATACGTCTATAAAAGATCCCTGGGCGGCCTTTAATCGCAATCCTCCCCTTAGCGAAGCCAACGAATGGATGTTTAAAGTTCGCCGCGGAACGGCGACCGAGGCTGAAAGGGATGCCGCTTTGGCTTCGCTTGCATCGGTTAATAATTTCAGCCAGATACGCGATTACCTGTTGCAGAATGCGACATCGCAACAATACAACCTTTCTATTTCCGGCGGGGGAAACAATACCACGTATTTCATTTCCGGAAATTACAGCAAAGATGTTCCCGTATTCAAAGGCAACAAGGGCGAAAGCATGTTTTTGACGACGAATATCGTCAACAACTTATTCGACAATCGCGTTCGGGTGACAACCGGCTTTAATTACAATTACAGCAACACTGTCAGTAACGCGGCCGCTATTAATGCCATATCCGGGCTCGAAGGATTACGTCCCTACGAACTGCTTAAAGATGCGCAGGGAAACAATATTAAACACTATCTGCGTTACCGGAAAGAAGTGATAGAAGACTTTGAGAATAAAGGATATCTCGACTGGCATTATAATGCCATCGAAGAATTGGACGCGACAAACTATGTTTCGCAATCAAACCGCTTCCGTTTTAATTTGGATATCAATACCAAATTGACTTCCTGGGCTGATTTTTCCATCCAGGGGCAACTGCAACGCGATATTGAAAACGGCGAAAATATAGACTATCAATCCAGCTACGTCATGCGTAATATGATCAATTATGGTACGACTTCGATTCGAAGGGTAAATTCGTCTATGGCGTTCCCCTCGGCGGCGCGATATCCGTCAGGAATTATAACGGATGGCAATATGTATTGAGAACGCAATTTAATGTGGATAAAAATTTCGGCGGCTCCGATGCCCGGCATAATCTGGCGTTTGTGGCAGGAGCGGAATTCCGGCAAAACGATTACAGAAATGTTTCGGACAAATATTACGGATTTGACGAAGATACGTATGAAGTGGCGACCGTCAACCCCAATGTGTCATACCAAACAATCGACGGATGGGGAATGACGATAGGGAGCGGCACAGCTAACAGCAGGAATTTGCACCGGGCGCTTTCTTATTACTCCAATGCGGCCTTTTCGATTCTGAATGGAAAGTATGTCCTTTCGGGCAGTTTGCGTTTCGATGATTTCACCATGGTAGGCGCTTCCCGCGAGCAACGCGCGCAGCCCCTCTGGTCGTTAGGCGGTAAGTGGAATATCAAAAAAGAACGTTTTATGGAGGATCTCAACTGGATAAATACGCTGGCATTAAGGCTGACCTATGGCGTGAACGGAACCGTACCCATGGGCGTTGGCCACAAGGCGGTCATTAATCTAAGCAGGGATAACGACACGAATGAAAAAACAGCTTATATCGACTCGCCCGCCAATAGTACCGTTACGTGGGAAAAAGTCAAGAGTTTTAATGTCGGATTAGACTACAGCACTTGGGATAACCGCCTTTCTTTCGCAATCGACTATTACACCAAAAAGACCTCCGATATTCTCTATAATTTACCGTTCAATCCGACTTACGGATGGTCAAGGCTTTTATTTAACAGCGCCACGATGAAAAGCCACGGCGTAGATCTGGGCGTAAATGTAAATTGGTTCCGGGGAAACTTTAAATGGAACACGTTATTCAATTTCGGATATAATGATAATGAAGTAACCGATTCCCGTTTTGAAAAGTCCGACTATATCGCGGAGCTCTTAGGCGGTTCCCGACCCATTGTAGGGCTTCCCGTCGATTACTTATATGCATACCGTTGGGCGGGACTCGATAATAAAGGCCAATCGCAGATTTATACGAAAGACGGAGAAATACTATCTTCCGGTCAGCAGATGAACGAACTGGACGTCGACGACCTTCGTTATATGGGACGCTCCACGCCGCCATACTTCGGAGGACTGATGAACAGTTTTTCCTATAAGAATTTTACGTTAGGCATTCGTCTGTCGTATTCACTGGGGCACGTAATGCGCCGTTTATCCATCCAGAATTATCCTACATTCGATGGCGAATACAGCGGCCGGATCGGCGCGCAGCGGGAGCTGGCATTACGTTGGCAAAAACCGGGCGATGAAGCGCACACCAACGTTCCCGGAATAACCAATGACCCGAATCAATTCAATAGTACCTCCCGGTACAGCAATTCGGACCTGCTGGTGATAAGCGGCAGTCACGTCCGTTTGCAGCAGATTAATTTCGGCTATAATTTCCCGGTATCGCTTTTGCAAAGAACTCCTTTCAAATCGTTGAATATTACCGGAAGCATCCGAAATATGGGAATCTTATGGCGTAAAAACAAGGATGGGGTGGATCCTAACTACAGGGTAACGAACAAGTATACCAACTTAGCCCCGTCGCCGGCATTTTTTATCAGTGTCAATACGTCATTATAAAGTCTCGTTCAAAATAAAAGTAAACGCATTATGAAATTAAAAAATACATTATATAGTTTAACGGCGGTTATCGCACTCGCCGCCGTATCTTGCCGCGACTATGTGGAAGTGGATACCTATACGACCAGAACGTTGCAATATACAAGAGATTACGAATACGTGATAAACTACAAGTCGAATTTCGAAACGACCTGTGTATTTCCCCTCCTCACAAGCGACGATGTTGCCGCCCATGCTGGCGATGTTAAGAATATCTGGTATAATTCCGAATTTTACAACGCTTTTATTTGGGCGAAATCGTATTATGGCGACAATCAGCAGGATCTGGGATGGGATAATCTGTACAAACATATTTATATTAGCAATCAGGTGCTCGACGGCGTAATGGAGAGCAAAGGCGGTACATCGGAGCATAAAAACCTAATTGCGGCGGAGGCCAAAATACACCGCGCCTTTGCTTATTTGTCATTAGCCAACCAATACGCCCCCATTTACGATCCCGCCAAAGCCGGTGAACAACAGGGATTGCCTTTATTGTTGAAAGTGGATCTTTTTCAAGACCTTTCGCGGGTTACACTGCAAAAGGTGTATGAGACAATTCTGGATGATGTCTTAACCGCCCTTCCAAGCCTGCCGGATTTACCCACACACAACTATCATCCTTCCAAACTGGCTGCCTATGCCTTATTGTCCCGGACGTATCTGGTTTTGCGCGACTTCAACAAAGCGGCTGAATATACCGATCTGGGATTGGATTTGAGCCAAGAGTTGAACGATTTGCAGGTATATAACGGAAACATCTCTACTTTTCCGCGTACGCTGGACGATCCTGAAATCATTCTCTCGAAAAAGGCGGCAACGAATTTAAAAGCGCCGATAAATGAAGAATTGATCGACTTGTACAGCGAAGATGATTTGCGTTTTCAAATGTATCTGGGTATAGATCAGTATTTGCAAGGCTATGCCTTCCTGCGTCCCAATTTTACCGGACAAGGGATTGATGCTGGTTTACGGGTTCCGGAACTTATCTTGAACCGGGCGGAACTGTACGCCCGAGAGGGAAATGCCGGAAAAACCGTAGAAATGTTGAACAAAATACGTATCAAACGGTTTGAAACAGACAAATATGTTCCTCTCAAAGAGACCGACATCGATAAAGATTTGTTGCAAGCGGTTATAGACGAACGCCGTCGCGAGTTTGTCGGAACCGACCTCCGCTGGTTCGACCAACGCCGGTTGAACCTCGACCCGGGATATACTAAAACGGTCACCCGTAGCTATCAAGAGCAAACCTATACGTTAGAGCCTAATAGTCCGAGGTATGTCTATCCGATTGTGGAAACCGTATTGGAGTTAAACCCCGAAATCGGGCAAAACCCCCGATAAGACTGGTCGGAAACATTCAAAATTAAAAATGATGAATAAGAACATTTTCATTTTATGCGCCGTATTGTTTTCTTTTGCCCGCATGTCGGGTGGGGAAAGATGCGACTCATCCCTGTTTATCCCGCAGAAACCTGTGCAAGGGCAGGAAGTGACCATTTTATATAATGCCCGGGGTACCGATCTCGAATTTAGCGACGAAGTACGTGCGCTGGTATATTCCTTCCGTGACTTTCAATGGATAAAACAACCTTTTTCCCCGCAAAAAAATGCCGACGGCCGGTGGCGCCTGAGTTTTACAATTCCCGAAGGAACCTCTTTCGTGGCAGTCAAGTTTGCTCAGGGAGATTTCGCCCGGCCGGATGCTTCGGACAACAACAAAGACAAGGGATATGCGACAAGGGTTTTTACGGCGGCGGGAAAACCCGCGCAAGGCGCCTATTTGGCAGAGGCTTCTTTCATTACCCCGTCCGCAGAGGTAGAATTGACGGATTACTATATGCAGGCTCCCTCCGTTGACCGCGTTTATCTGGAGGAGCTATTGAAGGAGGTCGATAAAAACGAACCGGAAGCCAAGACGCATCGCTTTGCGGCTTATATGAATTTGCAAAAGGCATTCCGCCGCGAAGCGTTTCCCGCTTATTTGCAGAAGCAAGTGCAGGCGTTGTTCACCCGTCCGCAACTTCAAGAGCAACTGTTGACGGATATTCATCTTTATGTGAAATTTCAGGCAAAAGACAGCTTGTTGTCGCAAGAGGTGGAGCAGCATATCATTAACGATTTTCCGCACAGCGCTCCTGCAAGGCTTATTGCACACGGCAATCTCATGAATTCGGGCAGAGACCTGAAAAGCACCATTGCTTCGCATGAAGATTTCCTGCGGCGATTCCCTTACGATGCATGGAAAAAGCATCCGAACAATCAGGGATTTATTTATTATACGATACACCGCAGTTTAGGAGCAGCTTATTTCGATTCCAAACAATTCGACAAGTTTGTCGATCTTTTCCAAGAGGTCGATTTCAAAACGGGGAACGAACTGATGCGTTGGAGTATCACCCGGGCCTACATGCTGAATACGGTCGGAAAGGATACGCTCTATCATATCTCCGAGCAAGTACTCCCGTTGCTTATTTCTCGAAAAAAGGACTATTCCTACGCCGATAATCCCGAAACGACTAAGGAAAGGGCCTTAAGAACCGCCCAAGAACAATTGGACGATCGCTTATTTACGCATATCTCCCTGCTGAACGATGTAGGAGAATATGAAGCGGCGTATAAATATCTCGCGCAGTTGTCCGCTAAGGGGCGTTACAGCAACTCGGATCTGAATCAGATCGCCATGCAGATACTCGAAAAGACCGGCCGGGATAGCGAAATACAATCCTTGCTGGAAAAAAGCGTCAACGCCAATGCCGTAACGCCGGAGATGTTCGCAAAACTCAAGAGCATCTATTCCGGCTTGCATGGCGGCAGCGACGAAGGTTACGAAGCGTACCTCGCATCGCTTAAATCCGGTGAAGAGCAAAACCGCCTGAAAGCCTACGTCGAAAAGCATAAGGTCGATTATCCGATGCCCGACTTCCAGTTGGAAGCCGCCGACGGAAACTTTGTGTCGTTGAGTGAATGGAAAGATAAGATCGTCGTCGTCGATTTCTGGGCCACCTGGTGCGCTCCCTGCCTGCGCGCCTTACCGGGAATGCAACTGCTGGCGGATAAATACGCCGCCGATCCGCAAGTGGAAGTTTATTTGATAGGTACCATGCAGAATGGCGATTATAAAAGTAAATCGGTTCATTTCTTACGGGAAGAAGGATACCGGTTCAACCATCTGCATGACGGCTTTAATGCGGATACAAAATCACAAAACGTATTGTTCAAACAGTTGGTAGGCCCTGTCTTTTCCGATTCGTCCATTCCCCGGAAGATTGTGCTTAAAAACGGAATTATCCGCTATTCATCGGAAGGATATTCGGGAAGTCCGAGCGAATTATCCGACGAATTATCATTGGTTATTGAAACATTGAAAAATGAAAAATAAATCCATCTTGTTTATTCTTTGCGCGCTTGTCTTGATGGATCCGGCGGCATTTGCACAGATGAACCCCAAAGTAAAGTTTGAGGAAGCGCTTAAACTCGTTCAAAACCATTATGTCGATCCGGTCGATGACGAGCATTTGGTGGATGTCGCGATCGGGGCGATGCTCACCGATTTGGATCCGCACTCGCAGTACGTGAGCCGGGAGGAGGCGGAGGCCATGAAATCGGCGATGGAAGGTGTTTTTGCCGGTATCGGAATTCAATATCTTAAAGATAACGAATCGACGCGCATCATACAGGTAAATCCCGACGGGCCGGCCATGCGGGCGGGAGTTAAAGTGGGCGACCGAATCGTCACCATCGACGGGGAAGATATTACGGGCATCGAGGTGAAGAATCAAGACATCTTAACGAAATTGCGGGGCGAACGCGGCTCCGAAGTCGTGTTGGGGATACGGTCTTCCAATGCGGAAGCCGTGCGGCTGGTGCCGATCATACGGGAAAACATCATCGAGCGGTCGGTACAGGAAGCCTATATGGTCGATAAAGAAACCGGCTACCTCTCGCTTGCCATTTTTAACAACACTACGCGGAAAGAAATCGACGAAGCAATAGAAAAATTGCAAGACCAGGGCATGAAAAAATTAATTTTCAACCTGCAAGGCAATCGCGGCGGTTACGTGGAAGCGGCCATAGGGGTAGCGGATGAATTTCTTCCGAAAGGAAAAATCGTCTTTTATTCCGTATCCAATACCGGAGCAAAAGATTACTATTTTACGGGAGGATTCGGACGTTTCTACGACGGCGAAATGGTTGTATTGATAGACGAGATCACGGCCTCATCGAGCGAAATTGTCGCCGGAGCGCTTCAGGATTGGGACCGGGCGGTTATCGTAGGGCGCCGGAGTTTCGGCAAGGGACTCATGCAACGCACCTTTCCGCTGCCCGACGGATCGGAACTGCATCTTACCGGCGCACGCTATTACACCCCTTCCGGCCGTTCGATACAAAGGCCGTACGACAAAGGCAGGGAAGACTATTACAATGAGTTCAACCGGCGGATGGAATCGAAAGAACTCCTGGAAGAGGGGCATGTATCATTTGCCGATTCATTGAAATTCAGTACGCTGACGAACAAACGAATCGTATATGGCGGCGGAGGCATCATGCCCGATTATTTCGTCCCCATCAACATCCATTTATACAGCGACTGGATGACCAACCTGATGAACAGCGGTTTGGTTACCAACTTGTGCTTCGAGTACGTAGAGCAAAACCGGACGCCTCTTACGGCATCGCATCCTGATTTCGCTGCATTTTCGGCAAACTTTGCCGTGACGGATTCGTTAAGGAATAAATTGATTGCAGAGGCGGAAGCTGTCGGCATTGCTGTCCCGAATGCGGACAAGTCGGCAAAGGAAAGTATCGATGTCGAACTGAAAAGCCGGATAGCTTCCCTGTTGTATGCCGATGCGCATTACGGCGCACGCGTGCATAATGAAGCCGACCGGAGCTTTCAGGCGGCAATGAAGATTTTGAATGACGAAAACCTATACAGGAAATTATTAAACGAACAACCCTCTTCGAAACAGAAGAAAGGCAAGCGATAAAAATAGGAATAAAAATGAAAAAACTGAAAGAAATAATCCTTTTAACGGCGCTATTGGCGCCCTTTGTCTGTTTTTCGCAAGAAAACTATATCCTTAACGGGCAAATAGGGAAACTGGATAAACCGGCGAAAATTTATTTAAGGACCGCATACGGGGGCGAGGTGCATATCGATTCCACATGGATGGACAAAGGGCGGTTTGAATTCAAGGGAACGGTACCGTCGCCCATGGAAGTGCACATCCGCATTATTCATGACGACAAACCCTTTAATCCGCTCAATCCGGCGCCGCAAGATATAAAAGGCTTTTTATTGGAAGGCGCTACCATCACTTTTACCTCCAAAGACTCGATTAAGAATGCGGTCATTACGGGGTCGCCCTTAAACGAGGAAGTGGATCGCCTGAATGCGCTTTTAAAGCCGATATACAAAAAACTGAACGATCTGAATACCGAATATTTATCCAAGTCGCTCGAAGAGCAACAAGACAAGGCTTACATCCAAACACTCGAAGACCGGGCGGCAGCGATAACGAAAGAAACCATTGAGGCCCGGCTCGATTATATAGGGAAAAATCCCGGAAGTTTTATTTCTCTGATGGCGTTAAACTCGTTGTTGAATACCGATTACGATATAAAAGTCCTGGCACAGACTTATAACGCTCTCGAAGAGCCGGTGAAACAAACGGAACTGGGATGCCAGGCGGGCGCAAAATTAGATCAGGCGCTCAAAGAACTGGCCGGCATCGAAGCTCCCGATTTCACCCAGCCCGACGTGAACGGCCATCCCGTTAAACTGTCGGATTACCACGGTAAATATGTCTTGGTGGACTTTTGGGCATCGTGGTGTGCGCCTTGTCGCAGGGAAAATCCTGCGCTGGTTAAAACCTATGAGAAGTATCAGGGGAAAGGCTTCGAAATACTGGGCGTATCGATGGATAGCGAGAAAGATAAAGCCAAATGGTTGAAGGCGATTGAAGACGACGGACTGACCTGGAAACAAGTAGGCGACCTGAAAGGGTGGGAGAACGAGGCGGCTTTATTATATAAAGTATCGATGATACCGTTTAATTTCCTGGTCGATCCCGAAGGTAAAATCATCGCCCGCGATTTAAGAGGGGATGGTTTACAGGAAAAACTACAGGAGCTTTTCGGTAATTAATATCGTAGCGTATTGTTTTGTAAGATATGGTTATCAAAAATTTTCTACTGATTATATGCGTGTCGTTGAACACGGCTTTTTCCTACGCCCAAAAAGCCGACGTGGAGGCTTACCGCCGATATGCCGGACTCGATGTGAACCGCTTGACCGGAAGTTTGTCCGTAATGTCGAACTGGATAGGGAAGTCCGATTTCTTTTGGTATGAGTTTACATCGAAAACGGAAACGGAATACTATCTGGTGGATGCTAAACGCGGCAGGAAAGAGAAGTTGATCGACAAAGCTGATTTCGCCGCCCAATTATCCGCATTGACCGGAAAAAAGGCCGATGCAAGGCAAATAATGCAAAGCGGCATTCGTTTTCCGGATGATAATCCCCAAGCGTTCGTTTTTTCCGCCGAAGGAAAAGATTTTATCTATTACATAAAAACAAGAAAAATAAAAGCCTACGAAGGTAAAAAGCAAGCCTTCGACTATTCGGCTTATCCTCCGTTCTGGGAACGCCGTTCGCCCGACGAAAAATATACGGTGTATGCGTACAAAAACAATCTGTATCTTCAGGAAAAGGGAGATGAGGCGGTTTATCGGATGACCGAAGACGGCGATCCCGAGCATTCCTTCGCTTACCCGCGTTATCAGGAAAGCAAGGAAAAAGTCAGGCCCGACATTATGTGGTCGGGCGATTCGAAAGCTTTTTACTGCCTGCGCAAAGACGAACGTAACGTCGGGAAGCTTTGGCTCATCGATGCGCTGGCCGAACCCCGCCCTATCCTCAAGACGTATAAATATCCCATGCCGCATGATACGGCCGTTTATACGTACGACTTGCACTTATTTTATCCCGCCGGCAAACGCCACGCGGTCATCGATATCGATAAATATCCCGATCAGGAGGTCAAGATGCTCGAATTCGATTTCCTACGCTATCCCGATGCGCTCTACTTCACCCGCAAAAGCCGCACTTTCGACGAGATGGATCTCTGCCGGGTGGATGTGCAAACGGGTAAAGTGACGGAGTTGATTCACGAAACCTGCAAGCCCCACTTTACCGACCAACTCTTCGAGTGTCATGTGGTGAACGGCGGCCAAGAGTTTATCTGGTGGTCGGAACGAAACGGTTGGGGACAATATTACCTGTATGACAGGGACGGACAGCTCAAAAATGCGATTACCCCGAGAGATTTCCTCGCCTGCAAAATCGTGAATATCGATACGATTGCCCGGAGTTTTATTTTTGAGGGGTACGGTCGCGAAAAAGGCATCCATCCCGAATACCGCCTCTATTATAAGGTGAATTTCGACGGGTCGGGCCTGACGCTTCTTACCCCCGGCGACGGGTATCATTCTGCTGTCTTTTCTTTTAGCAAGAACTTTTTTGTCGATGTATATTCGCGCGCCGACCAAGAACCGGTGTCGGAATTAAGGGATCTTCGGGGCCGGAAAATCATGACGCTGGAAACGGCCGACTTGAGCGCGCTGTATACCTCAGGATGGAAAAAGCCCGTGCGGGTGAAAGTGAAAGCGGCCGACGGCGTAACCGACCTCTACGGAGTGATGTACCGCCCGTTTGAGATGGATTCGACCAAGAAATACCCGGTGATTACCCACGTTTATCCGGGACCGCAGGACAACGGCGTCCCCCAATCGTTCGAATTGGCCAATGACGATCAATCTTTAGCGCAGTTGGGCTTTATCGTCCTTAACGTCGAAACCCGAGGTAGTTGTTATTACCGCGGGAAGGATTTCCATGCTTTCGGACACGGCAACTTGCGCGATTATCCTTTGGCGGACGGTAAATCGATCGTCGAACAGTTAGCCGCCCGGTATTCTTTTATCGACTTGGAACGGGTGGGGATATACGGACATTCCGGCGGAGGATTTATGGCTGCCGCATCCATCCTTACCTATCCTGATTTTTATAAGGCGGCCGTCGCCGCTTCGGGAAACCACGACAATAACATTTATATGAAGTGGTGGGCGGAAAATTATCACGGCAAAGGCCCCGTACCCACCAATATGGAACTGGCGAAAAATCTGAAGGGCAAACTCTTGCTGGTTACCGGCGATTTCGACGATAATGTACATCCTGCGCAAACCTTGCGCCTGGCAAACGCCCTCATTGAGGCCGGCAAGCGCTTCGACATGATGGTTATTCCCCGCGCACCCCACGGCATGCCGCCCTATTACAACCATCTGGTACGGTATTATTTTGTGGAACATCTGTTAAATGACCCGCAACAAGGAGCGGATATAAAATTCTGAAATATGAAATTAAAAGCATTGAATAACGTATACGTGAATATCTTCGTTGCCCTGGTGGCAATAAGTTGCACCGGGAATCCGGCTTTCGTAATCGAAGGGTCGCTGCCGGATTCGAGGTATGACGGCCGATATATGTATCTGGTAAAGAAAGATGTGTTGAACCAAAACCCCGAAGAGACGTTGGATAGTATCCCCATCGAAAACAAATCATTTCAATTTACCGGAAAGACGCCGTCAGAACCGGTGGTCTATGATTTGGTCATTCGGGAAATGAAAGACGGGGACAATTATCAGATTCTGGATTTCCCCGTCATCATTGAATCCGGAAAGATTATCGTCACGTATGATAGCTTAGGAGCTACGGTGAAAGGAACGCCCATAAATGACCGGTATAATGAAACGATATTGACGAAAAACAGAGAGATTGTCCGGGACAATAAGGCCATCACGGCAGAAAGAGCGAAGATAGAAGCGGAAAGAGTGCTTTCTACCGAAGAAAGCGAGTCTTTCAATGGCCGGATTAAGGCTCTTTATAAAAATTCCATCACTGACCATATCCGTTTTGTCGAAGAGTATAAGGGAACACGGGTGGGCGAATATTTCTTTTTTCAGTACGCTTTGGACCGTTATCCGGCGGAGGATGGAAAGAGACTGTTTGAATCGATGTCGGAAGAGACCCGTGCGCGTTTCAGAACGAAGGAAAATGAAAAGGACGAAGCGAATCGTTATTTTCAGGAATCGATGCAGCAAACAAAGGAAGGATTTCCTTTCCGCGAAATAACCGGGAAAACGGAAGATGGAACAACCGTGAACCTTTCGGATTACGCAGGAAAAGGAAACGTGGTGCTCGTGGACTTCTGGGCGTCATGGTGCGGCCCCTGTATACAGGAAATACCGGCCCTGAAGGAATTGCAGGAAAAATATAAAGACAAGGGTTTCCTGATCTTCGGCGTATCGTTGGATACCGACAAGGATGCCTGGACGGCCGCTTTGAAGAAGCATAATACGCCTTGGGTACAAATATCGGACTTACAGGGCTTCGAGAGTAAAATCACGAAAGATTACGGAATTAGCGCCATCCCGTTTCTAATTCTTATCGATGGCGACGGAACGATAATTCTTCGCAATCTGCGGGGAAAATTCTTAGATGAAGCGTTGGAAAAAGCGTTGAATTGAGAAATGAGTATAATGTATCCTTGCGGATGCAATTCGCAATCCCATGATAAAGGGGCACGGTACGATAAGATAGAAAGAAGAGGCGGGGAATTGTGAGTCGAGCTTGCAAATCCCCGCCTCTTTTTTAAAAGAGCAGTCCTTGTTCTTCTTGACGTTTACGTCCTAAATGACGATAAGCCAGGTCTGTGGCTTCGCGGCCTCGGGGCGTTCGTTTAATAAATCCTTCCTTAATCAGGAAAGGTTCGTAAACCTCTTCGATTGTTCCGGCATCATCACCTACCGCGGTGGCGATGGTGGTAATGCCTACCGGTCCGCCGTTGAATTTGTCGATGATGGTCAGTAGGATTTTGTTGTCTATTTCGTCCAATCCATGAACGTCGATATTCAATGCTTCCAGGGCATACGATGCGATGGCGTGATCGATCTTACCCGTGCCTTTGATTTGCGCAAAGTCACGCACCCGTCGCAAAAGGGCATTCGCAACGCGAGGCGTGCCGCGGCTACGGGAAGCGATTTCTTCGGCGGCCCGGCGGTCGCAGCCGATTTTTAAGATGCCGGCCGATCGTAATACAATGCCCGTAAGCGTTTCCATATCATAATATTCCAAGTGCATATTGATGCCGAAACGCGCGCGCAAGGGGCTGGTGAGCAATCCGCTGCGCGTTGTCGCCCCGATCAGGGTGAACGGGTTCAAGTCAATCTGGATGGAACGTGCGCTGGGGCCTTTATCGATGAGGATATCGATACGGTAATCTTCCATCGCACTATATAGATATTCTTCTACCACCGGGGCTAACCGGTGTATTTCGTCGATGAACAATACATCGTTCGCTTCGAGGGAGGTCAGGATACCGGCCAAGTCGCCCGGCTTGTCCAACACCGGCCCGGAAGTCACCCTGAACCCGACGCCCAACTCATTGGCGATAATGTTGGAAAGCGTGGTCTTTCCCAGCCCGGGAGGGCCGTGCAATAACACATGATCGAGCGATTCGCCCCGTAAGCGGGCGGCACGGACGAATATATTGAGGTTCTCGACGATCTTCTCCTGACCGTTGAAGCTGGCAAAAGTGAGCGGGCGCAATGCATTCTCAAATTCCCGTTCGGGTTCTTGAAATTGTCGGTTGCTATGTATATCAAAGGTTTCTTCCATATCTATTGTTTGCAAAAATAGCGAATAATCCTGACTTGCAGAAAAAAAGAGTTTTGAATTATGAGTTATGAATGGATTTTCTCTGTCTCCCGCACTTTTTGTCTTCCACTATCGGCGTTAGCCATTATCACGCGTAGCGCGTGTATCGCCGCAGGCATTATCATCTCCTTCTCCCCGTCCCCCGGTCTCCTTGTCCCAAAAGTCTCTTTGTCATTTTTTTCCCGTCGCACCATCGAGCGTGCGGATATTTCTTTTTAATCCTTCGAACTTAGCCCGTTTTACCGGCGATTTTTTAAAGATACGCTGATAATCTTCTACATTCATTTCCAGCAGTTTGTCGGCGTCGAGCGATAAAAATTCATCCGACGGATTAAACTCAGGGGTATGGTGGGGCGTTGCAAAACGGTTCCAAGGGCATACCTTCTGACAGATATCGCAACCGTAGACATTATTATGCAAGCAAGGCGCAAGTTCTTCATCGATTTCTCCTTTGTTCTCGATGGTTTGATACGAAATGCACCGTTTGGCATTGATGCGGTAAGGCGCTTCAATGGCTTGCGTGGGACAGGCATCCATGCACCGGCGGCACTTACCGCACGAGCGGGTTAACGGGGCATCGTATTCGAGTTCCAGGTTGAGAATCAGTTCGCCTAAAAAGAAATACGAACCTTTGCGGGGAATGATCAGGAGACTGTTTTTTCCCACAAACCCCAATCCGGATTGCGCCGCCCAATAGCGTTCCAACACCGGCGCCGAGTCGCTGAAATAACGGCCTTCCGCTTCCGGTGCACGCTGCTTGATAAAATCGAACAGCCGTTTCAATTTGTCGCGCAGGACGTCGTGATAATCTTGTCCGTAAGCATAATAGGCGAATTGCGGCACGTTGTCGGGTAACGTGCGTTGCGGATAATAATTCAGGGCGACGCAGATGACCGATTTCGCTCCTTCTATCAACAACCGAGGGTCGAGCCGCTTATCGATATTCCGTTCCAGATATCCCATGTCGGCATGGCATTCGTCGGCGAGCCAACGCATGTACTCGGCTTCACGGCCGCTGTCTTCGGCCCGGCAGATACCGCAGGCATCAAACCCCAGCGCAAACGCTTGTTGTTTTATTTCTTCAGAGAATGTCATCAACTTATCTACCAAACATAAAACAGTTTTAATTGCGAACTCAACGATTTGTTATTTACCCCGTCCCCGGATACTCCCCTTACGCTTTACGTTAAGGGGAGAGCGAGAGGATGCGGCTACTGCAAGGGTCCTCTTGATTTAAAACGGGCGAAGGCGATAACCCGGAGGGGGTAAAAATAAGTTCAAAGATACACGATTCTCTCTTCTTTGGGGCGACAGATAAGAAAAAGTTGCTTATTTTTGCAAAACGAAAACCGGTCAATATGGCAGATTCTGCGTTAAAGAAAAAGACGATCTCTTCGCTTTTGTGGAGTTTCCTCGATAAATTCGGGCAGCAACTGCTCAATTTTGTGAGCATGCTGGTGCTGATGAATATCGTCTCTACGGAGGATTACGGATTGATCGGCTCGCTCAGTGTCTTCATGGCTTTTATCCCGATCCTCATCGATAGCGGTTTCGGACGGGCGTTGATTAACCGAAAAAATGTCGGCGAAGAAGAATACAGTTCGGTATTTTATTTTAATGTCGGACTGAGTGTTCTCTTATATGCCGTACTCTTTTTTGCTGCCCCGGCCATTGCATCGCTTTTTAACGCTCCCTTGCTGTCCGCCGTGTCGCGTGTCTTATTTTTAGGAATTGTTTTCAATGCTTTTCGGACGGTCCAATATACCCGCCTTACAAAAAAAGCTGACTTCAAAGGGTTGACCAAGACCAATATGTGGGCCTTGCTCGTCGCCAATATCGTGGCTGTAACGATGGCGTTGTTGCATTGCGGGGTGTGGGCGTTGGTTGTCCAGCAGACGTTATACGCTTTTTTACGGACCGTGTTTTTGTGGATTTATTCGCCCTGGCGACCGTCCCGCAGTTTCGAGAAGAAAGCCCTGCAATCCCTTTTCGGATTCAGTAACAAATTATTGCTGACGTCCATTATCCAGTCGGTCGTCAACAATATCTATCCCAGTTTGATTGCGGTGTTTTATCCGATGAACCAGGTGGCTTTCTTCGATCGGGCAAAAAAGTATCAGGAGATCCCTTTCACGATGTTGTCCGACACGTTTCGATCGGTATCGGTGCTGATTCTTTCGGAAATCAACGACCAAACCGAACGACTGAAACGGGTGGTGAGTAAAATGATGAAATCAATAGCCTTTCTTTCATTTCCCATCGGCTTTGTGATGATTGTCGTTGCCGAACCCACTTTCTTTCTCTTCTTCAGAGAGAAATGGCTCGCATCGGTTCCGTATTTCCAGGTGTTGACATTGGGCGGGATGTTTTTTCCGTTTACCTTTATTTTCAACGAACTGTTTATCGCGCGCGAACGATCGGATTTCTTTTTAGGGCTCGAAGTGGTGAAAGGCGTGGTGCTGTTGATGTTAATCGTCTTGTTTTTTCGGGAAGGTATCATGGGATTGGCTGCCAGTTGGGTGGTCTACGTACTCATTATCCTTGTTATTTCGTCGGTTATGGCCAAAAAGGCGGTCTCATATACTCCCGGCCGCTTTGTATGCGATATTCTGCCGTATATGCTGGTGGCGTTCGTTTGTGCCGCCGCATCCTATTGGATTACCCGTCCCGTCGAAAACAATCTCCTTTATATTTTGGCAAATGCGGTCTTGACCGGCTTCGCGTATTTGTTTATATGCCGCCTTCTTAAGCTGGAGATGAGCGAAGAAATCAAACACTGGTTCGATTCGAAAAAAAAGCGCTCCGCTTAAAGTCATTCCCGGCCCCGGGCAACCGTTATCCGAGATGTTTTTTCAGATTCGCTTCTTTCTGGCGTTCATCCAAAAGATTTTGCAGGGCTTCGTGATTGTCCGGCTTCGCAGTCATCTCTTTAAAAGAAAGGCTCTGTAAATGGCGGATCGTGTCGACGTTCGGGATTCGTTTTTCGATCAGCAGCCGGTACAAGCTGCTCTTCTCGTTCATGAAGAGAGGCTTCCCGGCCGCCAGGAACGCGAATATATTTCCCGCCGCCTGACTGCGGATGTGATTCATGACGACGAAGTCGACCCGCTCGAAAAGGGCGTAATAGTTGTCGCGGTCGAGAAACTCCAGCAACGGGCGGAAACGGTTGCCGAACAACGCGTGTCCTTTACGGATGACATCGGTGGTGTATTTCGAATCGACCGGCTCGCCATAGCTCAGAGGGCAAATGATTTCGATGTTTTCGTTTTGCAATCCGGACAGCGCGTCCAATGCTTCGAAATGGTTGTTTTCGATGGTGGCGGAATTGCCCAGCCAGATCGTTACCGGCTTTTCCCCGCCGGGGGCGGTACGGACGGTGCCGGAAGCGATGGACTGTGTCCCTACGCCGTAAAAGAAATAGACAAACGCGGCCCCGAACCCCGGGTAACGTTCTTCGACCCACCGGTAATCGATTTCGCTCCAATGGAAAAACAGATCGAGGCGTTGCATCACCTTCTTTTTTGTCCGCCATTCGGCCGGGGCATGCAGCCGCCGATAGATATGGCGCAGGCGCAAGAGCGCATTCTTCAGTTTGCCGTGATGGGCGAAAGGCTGGAACTTTCCTTTCTTATACTTCCGGAAGAACGCATAACTTTGCGGCTCCAGAATATCTTTGTCGAACAGATATAGCGGGGTGGTGACCAAATCGCCCATCCAACAGAAGATGCCCGTCGTGATGTGCGGAGGAAGCGCAAGAAGGATGCGGTACACGCGGCGGTCGAGCCAATGGATGAACACCCGGTCGTTATCGGACAGCGATGCGGCAATATGGTCGAACCAATACCGCTCCACCGATTTGACGTAGGTGATCAGCGGCGAACGGGTATAGCGCGGTTCGGGCGTATATAACGACACGAGGTAGGTATTGTTTCCGGGCGCAGCGCGTTCGGCGTCGGCTATAAAGTCGTCGATAAATTTCTCGTCGATCATTAAATGATAGTTCATGACGTGCGGATGTTGAATGAAACGAATGCTACCCGTTTGTAACGGGATTGTTTTTGATGACGGCGGGTACTCCGGCTACCGTCACGTGGTCGGGGACATCTTTGGTAACTACGGCTCCGGCGGCAATCTTTACATGCTTGCCCACAGTGAGGTTGGGCAGGACGATGGCTCCACCGCCGACGTGCGTGTAGTCCCCGATGTGGCAATGGCCCAGGAGCACAGCCCCGGGCGATATTTCCACAAAATCGCCTGCCGTGACATCGTGGGTGATAATACTGTTGTAATACACAATGCAGGCTTTCCCGATGGATGCCCCGTTTGAGATTTTAGCGCCCGAGAGGATATTGCATCCTTCGCCCACCGCGGCGCTGAAACTACCTATTTCGGCCTGGCGGCTAATCGTGGCCGTACACTGTCCGCCCCAGCCCGTAAAGAGGTCATACATCTTTTTTCTGAGCAACGGATTCCCGATGCCGATCGTAAAACGCGGGTCGGTTTCGGCGAAATACTTCCTCACCGACGCTTCGTTGCGTAAGACGGGGAAGCGGCCGTACAAAATCACCGGCATATCGGGACTGATATCATCGTAAAAAGCCAGATTCTCCAGCTCGCCGTTTTGGGCGGCTATCTCGAGCAACTCTTTCGCAAATCCTTTGGCGCCGATAATAATCATCTTGCATTTTCTTTAATCACATCGCAAGTCCTTTTCACATCCTGCGGGTCGAGGTCATGATAGATGGGCAGGCAGATAACGCTGTCGGCCAGGCGGTGGGCATTGGGTAAATTGTCTTTTGCCGCCGATGGGAGCCCTTTGTACGTCGGGAACTCGCTGATCAGGGGGTAAAAATACCGCCGTCCGTAAATGTTTCGTTCCTGCAATCTGGCGTAGAGTATGTCGCGCGACATGCCGTAGGCCGCCGCATCGACGAAGACCGGGAAGTAGGAATAATTGGGCTGCACGCCTGGCTGGCGGTCGAAGAACGAGATGCCGGTGACGTCCGCTAACTGCTCGCGATAGAGCGTGTCGAGGAGTTGCCGTTTTTCGATGGCCCCGCCCACATATTTCAGTTCGAGTAACCCGTAGGCGGCGCGTACCTCATCCATTTTGCCGTTGATTCCCGGCGCCACGACGGTTGTTTCGCCCGCAAATCCGAAGTTTTTCAGATAATCGATGCGCTGCTTTGTTTTAGGGTCGTGGCAAATCAAAGCGCCGCCCTCGATGGTGTTGTATGTTTTGGTGGCATGGAAGCTGAGCGTGCTCAGGTCGCCGGCCTTTAGTATCGATTGGCCGTTGACGGTGACGGCGAAAGCATGGGCGGCATCATAAATGACTTTCAGTCCGTAAATATCGGCGATGCGTTGAATCCTTTCCGTATCGCAAGGGGTGCCGTAGACATGTACGGGCATGATGGCCGTCGTTTTGGGGGTGATGGCTGCCTCGATGCGCTCCGGATCGATGTTTCCCGTCTGCGGGTCGATATCTACGAATACCGGGCGGATGTCGTTCCACCAAAGCGAGTGCGTCGTGGCGACGAAACTGTAGGGGGTGGTGATGACTTCGCCGGTAATGCGCAGGGCTTGCAGTGAGGCGATGAGGGGGAGCGTGCCATTGGTGAAGAGGCTGATATAAGGCACGTGCAGATATTCGCATAGCGCCTTTTCGAGCTCTTGATGATAATGCCCGTTGTTGGTAATCCATTTCCGCCGCCATATATCCTCGAGATAGGGGATGAATTCTTCCAGCGGAGGCAACAGCGGTGACGTGACCGTTATTTTTTTAGTGTCTTGTTGACGTTGCATTGGAACGAAAAATTAGTAACGGTTCAAAGGTACTAAAATTAGTTTTTCTTTTTCCAAAAAAGGAAGAAAGAATGGAATAATAGTCCGGTATCGGTTGTGTGATGCGGTGTGTTCCGTGCCGGGCGTGAGGGAAAAGGCGTTTATACCGCGTTTTCTTCGAAAAAAGTCTTTTCGCTCATTGCAAAAGCCCTTTTTCTAACATAAGTAAATCGTCGCGTGCCTTTTTGTAAAGTCCTGCTTACAAGAAGTGCCGTCGCATCCTCCGAAAGCCCTTTCTCTGACACAAGTAAAGCGATGCATGACTTTATGCAACATCTTGTGAACAGAATGTTCTTCCGCACGGTACGACATGCCTGGCTTGCCCGGATATCGCTTCACTTTTTCCCGGCTGTCTTCCGGAAATCAGGGATACGGTGAAAAGTAAGGAAGTTGGCATCGTGATTGTTGTTGGCGCCCCCTTCCGCATCCTCGTAAGCCGTGCGCGAAAGGAAAATGATATCGTCGCCTTCGAAGAGCCAATCGATATATTGGAAGCCGTGCTTTTCCACATCGGGATGTTCGAGGATGATGGGCCCGACCGTCCATTTCCGCAAGTCTTTCGAGTGGCATAACGCCAGACGATTGCGCACGCCGGCGGGATGGCGGTCTTTGTTTTCGGGCGAAAGAACGTTCGTCAGCGTCCAATATTTTTTCGATTTCGCATCATAGCGGATGGTGAACTTTTTGCTTCCTCCGGGGAATGGGACGAATCCCGTTTCGGGATCGAACGAAGCGGTCGTGCCGTCTTTCGATATCTGTACGATGGCGGCTTGTTCCGAGGTGCCTGCCGGGATATCGACGCGCAAAATATCCACCATATTTCCGTGAGGATCGACAACGGCATTGCCTTCCAGCCATGCCCGGAAATTTCCGTTTAAATAAGTCGAGTCGAACGGCAGGAAATTCGTTTTCCGCCAACTGTCGGCCTGAAGCAAATCGGTATCGACGGGCGCCGACACCATCATGGCGCTGTACCGCTTTCCCCAATCGGAAGTAGAGGCGGTGGCATACTCTACGGCGCGCCAGATTCGGCCGTTATGGATGACCATCGGCATGGGCGCCGTATGGTATTCGCCTTCGAGGATAAGCCCGTTCGATTTCAGATAGGGTGTCGTCCAACTGCGGCCGCCATCGCGCGATTGTCGGATAATGAGGTTGCCGTGATGCTTATTCGTTCCCATCAGATAGAGTGCGCCGTGGTGAAAGAACAAATTCGACCAGAACTGTCCGTCAATTTGCGCAATCTTTGTCCATGTAGCGCCTTTGTCTTTCGACTCAAACACGAGCGTCTGAGCCGACCGGTATTCCGACGAGCGCGGGCCGAACTCATCGTGCGAAGCGATATAGGCGCCGTCGGGCAGTACGCACAACGACGGCGAGCCGATGTATCGTCCGGTTTCCTTACCGATATGATTCACAACGATTCCGGGAGGTGTGCCGGCGGAGATTTGGGCGTTGCTCGCCGTCAGGGTGAGCAGGCCACAAACAATGAAAAGGGGGATTCTAAATAGGTTCATGTTTCGATGTATGAAGTATGAAGTATGAAGTAAGAAGTATGATGTCTAATGTCTAATGTCTCCGGTCATCGGTCGCCTGTCTTGATTGAAACCGCTCAATCATTTCCATGCATAAGCGGCCGTTATGGTAAGGACATTTCCAGAACCCGGCTTTATCATCCTTGCAGTTGATGCTCCCGTCGGCAAGGCGGCTCCAATACCATTCTCCGTGCTGCGGGTCGATGAGCTGCGTGCGGATATATCGCCAGGCACCGGCGGCTGCGTCCTTATAGCGGCTTTCGCCGGAATTAGCGTAAGCGGTCATGAATCCGACGACCGCCTCGGCCTGCACCCACCAGTGCCGCTCACGGTCTTCATGATTCCCGTCTTTTTCGTACAGTAAGCTTCCGTCGGACTGTAAGCCTTCCGTCGCCGCCTCGGCTATTTCCAGCGACCGTTGCCGTATCGGTTCCATAAGCGTGGTGTCGCTTAATACTTCGGCGGCTTCGTAAAGAAGCCAAGAACATTCGATATCGTGACCATACGATATGACCGACGATTTTACCTGCCATGCTTCATCGAAAAACAAACTCAAGTGATGAGTGCGCCGGTCGAGAATCTTTTGCGTAAACAAGTCGATGAGCCGGCGCTGCGCCGTTGCCAGTTCGTCGTTTTTCCACACACGCAGCAGGTTGGTGTAGGGTTCCAGGATATGCAAGTGCGTGTTCATGCTCTTCTTCTCGTTGGCATCTTTATCGCTCAGGCGCATATCGTCTATCGGTTGCCAGTCGCGGGTAAACGCCTCGAAATAGCCCCCGTGCTGCCGGTCGCGATAATCTTCTATCCAATGAAAACAATCGACGGCGCGTTGCAAGGCTTGCGAATCGCCCGTAGCGCGGTAAAATTCCGAAAAACCATAGAGCATAAACCCCTGCACGTACGTTTGTTTTTTGGTGTTTACGGGGTTCCCCTGGTAATCCAGTTCCCAGTAAGCGCCGCCGTATTCCTTGTCGATGAAATGCCGGACGATATAGTCAAAGGCGCGTTGCGCCGTGCGGCGGTATTTCTCGTTTTTCAACAAGCGGTAGGCGGCCGAAAAGGTCCATAATATACGCGCGTTGAGGATGGCGCCTTTGTTTGCCTGACGATGCAGCACGTCGTGTCCGTCGATGCGGCCGTAAAAGCCGCCGTGCTCGTTGTCGATCATTTTCTCCGACCAGAAGGGCAGGATATTTTCCGTCAGTTCCTTTTTAAATCCGTTCATCGGTTGATTTGTTTCTTCTTATTTCCAACTCCGCCGTAATCTCTTTCAATTTATTTTCCGTCAGCGGATAAAAATAGATAAAGACTACCGAAAGAAGCGTCCCTACGGCCGGGAATATGCTCATGAACATTTTGATGCCGCTGATGACCGAGGCGTTTTGCACCTGATTGGCTTCGAAGCCGAAGTAAGCCAGCAACCATCCCGTCATAGCCGTTCCGATGGCCCATCCCAATTTCTGGCTCATGGAAGACGAACTGAATATCAATCCGGTTGCCCGGTTGCCGGTCTTAACTTCGGAATAATCGGCGCAGTCGGCATACATCGACCAAAGCAACGGAAAGATACTTCCCGCACAGATGCTTATCAACACCTGAAGCGTAAAGATGAGGGTGATATCGTTGCTGTCGAGGCTGTAAAAGAGGATGCTCAAGACGGTGGCGAGCGCCATGGCGCTCATATAGGTGTAGCGTTTACCGATTCGGTTACTGATCGGCGCGGCGAGAATCACACCCAGTATGTTTGCCGCTTGTCCCAAGGCCAAATAGAGTCCGCTCAGCACGAAGGGTATATTTAGCAATCGAATGGTGCCGAAAGCATCCTCATCGACAAAATATTTAAAATAATAAATCGTTGCACCGTCGCGGATAGAATTGAAGATGAGCGCCGAGACACCCGCACCCAGCAGGATCCACCACGGCCGGTTTTTGATCAGGTCTTTTAAGTCGTCGATCAACGGCGCCTGCTTTTCCTTAATCGGCTTCACCCGTTCGTTGGTCAGGGCGAAACAAAGGAGGAACAAAAGAGCGCAGGCAATCCCGATGACGACAACGGCCATAAACCATCCGTGTTGTTGGTCTTCTATCGCTTTACTGTTTCCGCTGAAATAGTTGACCATCGGCATAAACATCAACAGCGTGACAAAGCTTCCGATATAAGCGAAAGTCATGCGGAAGGTCGAGAGCACGTTCCGGTCTTTCGGATCCGGGCTCATTACCCCCAACAACGAGGCGTAAGGCACATTGATGCCGGAATAAACAATCATCATCAACGAGTAGGTGACGTAGGCGTAAACGGCCTTACCGGAAGAAGAGAACGCGGGAGTGAAAAAAGTGAAGATACCGATTACCGCGAAAGGAATCGCTAAAAACAGCAGATAGGGACGGAATTTTCCCCAGCGCGTTTGTGTGCGGTCGGCTACCACGCCCACCACCGGGTCGAAAAACGAGTCCCACACGCGGGTGATGAGAAACATCGTACCCACGGCTGCCGCTTCCATCCCGAACACATCCGTATAGAAAAACAGCAAGTACATCCCGAACAGTTTCCAGAACATCGACGATGCCGCGTCGCCGAAACCATATCCTATCTTCTCTTTCAATTTTATCATATTATTTGTCTCCAGTCTCCGGTCTTCAGCCCTCATTGTCCATTATCCATTATCCATTGCTAGATTTTTCCTGATTTGCCGGCTTAATGTCTCCACCGAAGCGTGACTGCTTAAACCGTCTTCCGGCGTATGCAAGCAATAATCGACCAGGCGTTCCACCGACGATGTCGCCACATGCATGCGGGTGTCGGACGAGGCATAATAGATGAAGACGGTGCCGTCATTGTCTGCAATCCAACCGTTACTGAACAATACATTCGACACGTCCCCGATCCGTTCTTCCCCCTCGGGCGCCATGAAATAACCACCGGGCGAGGCGATCAACTTCGAAGGGTCTTCCAGCGAAGTCATATACAAATATAATACATATCTGAGTCCCGCGGCACATGCTCTCACACCATGGGCCAAATGAACCCATCCTTTCGGGGTTTTAATCGGTGCAGGACCCTCGCCGTTTTTCAGTTCTTTGATGGTATGATAAAACCGTCGGTCGACGATGGTTTCCTCGGTGATGACGGCGCGGGTGATATCGTCCACCAACGCCCAGCCGATGCCCAATCCGCTTCCGGCATTGATAAATCCGTCTTGCGGACGCGTATATAGGGCGTATTTGCCGTTTACGAATTCCGGATGAAGAACCACATTGCGTTGCTGGCTGGTCGATTCCACATCCGGCAGACGCTCCCACGTTTTAAAGTCTTTTGTGCGCACGATGCCGGCGGTAGCCTTCGCCTTCGACAAATCCCCCTGTTCGGCGGTTTCGTCGAAACGTTCCACGCAGAACAGGCCGTAGATCCAGCCGTCCTCATGCTGCGTGAGGCGCATATCATACAGGTTGGTTGCCGGATCGCCGTTTTCGGGAATGCTGATTGGATAATCCCAAAACCGGAAATTATCGATTCCGTTGGGGCTTTCGGCCATCGCGAAAAACGACTTCCGGTCGGCGCCTTCCACCCGCACGACTAACAAATATTTTCCCTGCCATTTGATGGCCCCTGCATTCATGGTCGCATTGATGCCGATGCGTTCCATGAAAAAAGGATTCGAGGTTTCATCGAAATCGTATTTCCAAAAAACGGGCACATGGGCGGCCGTAAGGACGGGGTTTTTATATCGCTCAAAGATTCCGTTGCCGTATAATTCCGGTTCGTTCTTTATAGAAAGCAGTTTTTCATATTCCGCCGTAATACTTTCTAAACGTCTTTTTATAGAATCGCTCATTTTTTTCCTGTTTATTCGTAATTAACTTTTTGTTTCCTTCAACTAATTATGAGGGGTGAAATTCTTGGGAATCCCCGAGCCGTTATTCTTTCAAGCTCGGCATTTTATCTCTTGTAATCACTTTTTCGTTAGTGAGCAGGCTCGAGAAATAGGTCGCGCCGTTATGACTGTCCGATCGGGTGTAATCGCCGTTCCACGGCATGAACCACGACCATGTGTCGCCGTATTCAAACATCGATTCGATGGAAGGGATCGATCCGCATTCGCTAAGCGTGACTATTTTTCGTCCTTCGTACAAGCTTTTTACCTTATCGAAAGCGATATACTGTGAACCGTGTTGATTTTCTCCCGGATAAATATCCATGCCGATAATATCGACATACTCATCTCCCGGATACCAGTCCAACGCCGTGTCGGACGCATCGCTCGTCCATACCCAAATCAGATTGTTCAGTCCGTGATGATGAACCAGCCGGTCGAACATGAGTTTCCACAACGTTTTACACGGCCCGGCTCCCTTGGCGCCCCACCAGAACCATGCGCCCGCCGCTTCGTGCAACGGCCGCCAGAGAATGGGAATACCGGCCTCTTTAAATTGTTTTAGATACCCTGCTATCGCATCGATATCGGTTATCATCGCTTGATATTCCTCCGAGTTCGTATCGCTGATTTTCGACACGTCGAAGGTTGTTTTTTCCGTATAAAATTCATCGGACTGTTTCAGCGGGTCGCGCCAATGCCACATAATGGAAACAAGGCCGTTTTCGTTCCACCAGTTTTTCACGTTGGCGGTCATCTGCGTATAAGGGCTTACACCCCAAGAGGTCGTGTAATTGATGAGGTCGAACCCCGCTAATGCCGGCCATTTGCCCGTGTTGTCAAACATCCATTGTGCCTCTTCAATGCCCGTGCTGTAATTCGCCATCGCGCCGGAAATCACTTTTTGTCCGAAGTTCTCCTTCAGAAATTCATATACGTTTACGGCTTCTTTGGAGGCCGACGGGGTCACCAAATTCGCCGCGATATGAAAAGGAATATCTTCGCCGGCCGGAGCAATTTCGATATAATCGAGGTTGATCCATCCCCAATTCTTTTTGATGAGAATCGTGTTTTCCCCGGTTTTCAGCGAAACCTTATTCACGGAGATCGTTCGCCATTCATTCGTGGCATCGAAAACAACCGTCGATAATGGCGTTCCGTTCACCACCAAATCGTTCTCTTTCTTACTGTTCCCGTTGGAATAACGGAAAGAGAGCGTATATTTTCCCTCTTCGGGAAGCGTCACTTTGAACGAAATATCGCCGTCTTTTTGATTCACATATCCGGTTCCTGAGTAACCGCTTAGAGCACTTTCTACCACCGCGCCGTTGGTTAACGCCGCCTCTTCGGCTTCGTAACGCTTCGAGTCGGCTACCGTAGAGAAGGAAAACGATACGGCCTCCGCGGCTTCGCCTTTGGCGTTTTTCACCGCGCCTTTCGGAATAGATATTTGATACGTCTTATTCTTTTCCAATGCAATGGTGAAAATCAATTTCCGAGCCTGCACGGTCACGGTTGCTTGTTGGTCGTTGACCGTTACCGGAATCGTTTCATCCAAGGCGATATCGGTATTGTACACGGCTGATATTTCCGTGTCGAGCAGCACATCCACACTTTGGTCGGCAGGAGTGGCATATAAAAACTTCGGAAATTTCACATCGGGAGTTTCCCCGGGATTGTCTTTCTCGCAAGAAGACCAAACGAACAGCATTAGCAATGCCGATAGCCAATAACTTATTTTTTTCATAATGATACAGGTATGAGTTTATGATTGTGATAATACTTTTATTTCCCAAATAGAAATTGGGGCCGATTTCGCCTCGGCTCTTATGACGTTGATACGGATATATCGCGCCGAGACTTCTTTTTCCGAGACGCGAGTTTCGTATGCTTTTCGAGCTCGCTTCGAATAATCGGCATAGACCGACCATTCGTCGTTATCGTTCGAATATTCTATTTTATACAAATAATATTTGTCGAAGTATTCGAAATCGACTTGCACTTTCGATATCGCTTCTTCTTTTCCCAAGTCGATGTTAATCCATTTGTCTTCTCCCAATTGAGCCTGCCAACGCGAGTCGTTTCGTCCGTCCACCGCTCCTGCCGGGGGATAGTCCGATTCGAGGGAATTGGTCGTCACCGTTTTGTTCAGCGCAAGGTTGCGGTAGGGGGATTTGCTCAATCCCAACGATGAAAAGTCGTCGATGGTTTCGACTTTCACGATTTCGCCCTGCGGATTAAAGAACAGCTCGGCTGCCGAAGAAAAGCGGTAGTTGCAGGTAGGATAGCGTTGTTGGTCTTGACGGTGATAGAACAGGAACCATCGTCCGTTCACTTCGATAACGGAAGAATGTCCGGGGCCGAATATTTTTTTTTCTGGTGTGGTGTCGAGTATCGGGTCGGGAGTCGGTTCGTGGTACGTTTTTCGCGGAGCATCGGCCATGGCGTAACGGACATTGTAGGTGTCGAGCCAGCAATGGCCGCCCGCCCATACCAAATAATATTTTTTATCTTTAAAAAAGAGGTACGGGCCTTCGGTGAAATCGGTAAAGTCGCCTTCCAAGGGCTCGCTACTGATTACTTTACGCATATACGTAGGCGAGTTCACATCGTTATCGAACGTCAGCAGGTTTTTCCAGGAGCCGACGCCCAAAATTTGGTTGCTCACCGGGTCGCGGAACAGTTCCACATCGAAGTCCTTGATTTGAAAGGTCTCTTTCCACGGGCCGAAGGGCGAATCGGCTTCCATCATATAAGCCAGATAATCCACGCCTTGCTGATGTACCATATAATATTTGCCGTTGTCGCCTTTGAGCATACTCGGCGCCCAGAAAAAGCGGTCATTGATATCCAGATAATGGATATCCCAGTTGACCAAGTCTTCGGATACCCAGAGGAAGGGTTCGCCGTTATGGTCTTCGTAGCCGTCGCTTGTAATCGACAGGTAATATTTCCCGTCCATATAACGGATACTCGGGTCGGCGAAATAGCCGGGCACGATGGGATTTTGAGCCGAAACGGCCAGTGCGGCAAAAAGGAGTAAGAGAATGTAAAGAAGTCTTTGCATCGCTTTTATTATTTATAGAGGTTGGGTAAGTCGTTTCCAAATAAAATATCCGGCAGGTTTTTGAATTTTATAAAGTCGTCCGTCGCCGGATGTGCCGGATAAGGGACGAAGAAATGCTCCGGGCGGTCGTAAGCGTTACGCCACAACAATACATAAGCCGGTTTATACGGGGCGACGGCTTTATATAATACCTCGGTAAACCATTTGTTCATGGGAATTTGTTCCAATCCGGTTTCGCTGAAAACGAAGGCTTTCTTGTGTGCCGCTGCATATCGGGAGAGAAACTCCATGATCTTATTTACATCCGAGATGAATTTACCGGCAGAATCTTCTGCGCCGCGATGATATAAATCGAGCCCCAGAATATCGACAAACTCATCGCCCGGATAACGGTCGAAATATTCCTGTTCGCCCGTTACAAAATCAGGAGAGTACACATATAAAATATTGTGGAGGTCTTTTTTATCCCGTAGATAGGTTACCGTAAAATGCCATAAAGCGAGATAGTCGTCTTTTTCGCATAACTCTCGGCCCCACCAGAACCAATTTCCCGTATGTTCGTGATAGGGGCGGAACAGCACGGGAACAGCCGTGCCATTACCAGTCTTCAGAGAGGCGATAAATGCCGCCACATGATCCAGCCATTCGAGGAATAGGGCATGCTTTTCTCCATCGGGGAGAATGGATTTTACGACTTCTTTCGAGGAAACATCCCATGACGAGCCTCCCGTAAACGGATTCTGCACATGCCAGCTTAACGTATTGACGCCCCCTCTTTCATAGGCTTCGATGATGTGGCTACGCATTTGCTCAAAAGGCACGTTGTCGATATTCTGGGGACTGCCTGTTTCGATATGTCCCAAATCCCAGCCATATACTGCCGGATAATCGCCCGTAACTTTTTTTACGTCCGACTGTCCGCTTTCGCCCATCCATCCAATGCCGTAAGAAGTGTCGTCTTGATGTCCGAATAGAATGCTTTTCCCCTGTATTTTCACCAAATTAGTATATAGCGATAGGGTTTCCCAAGTCGCTTTTTTATCGACCGTTTTTTGTACGGGCGATGTACAGGAATAGGTGAAAAACGCCCCTAACAACAACATTCCTATTATTCTCATTTTCTGTTTTATCTTTTCTTTCGTCTGAATCAAAAAAGATAGAAGAGGGCATGCCCTGTTTTAAAAAGGCATCCTCTTCTATCATGCTATCCATTATTCTTTAGTTGTATCCAACGGCACGGAAGTGAAAATGAAATAATCCATGTTCAGTTTGGCATTCGTACCGCTTTGAATGTTTCCGCCACGAGCGTACACGCTGAAGTTAAAGGATTGGGAAAGGTTGAACGCATCGGCCGAGCCTCCCCATACATCCCATGTGGAAATGTTGACAAGCATGGAGCGCCACACCCATTTGCTGTTGGTGGACGCGAATTTATAGTTATCACCATAAGAACCGTCCAATTTCTGATTCGCCAGCTTATTATCGCCCTGAAGGAGTTGGAACCCGGCATATCCTTCACTGTCTCCGGTGTTTACCAGAAAGTTGAGGTACATCGCGTTGTTGTACTTTTCGGGATCGAGCCCCGGAACATCCACACTCATGATATTCCCTAACCATGCCCAAGGATCGCTACCTACGGTATAATTGTATGTTACGTACTTTTGGCCCTGATAGTAGCCGGTCAAATTTGCTCCGCCATTGAAGGCAATAGGCAAATCGCCGCCGGCAGGAGCTTCGGCATCCCAAATGAGAGTCGGATTCAACGGCCCGTCGGTAATCATCACTTGGTCGATCATAATATCGAAGGGTTCGGCAGAGGATACATTTCCTCCTCTGAACCAAAGATCGATTTTATCTACGTTCCCTTTGATATCCGTCCATCCCATTGCTTCCAAGTCATACGAACGCCATTCCCATCCATTGGTTGTGAACTTATGGTCATCGCCGGATTGTCCTTTAAAATGCTTGTCCGATTCGGTTCCTCCGATGGTGATGGCCGGATTCATGTACCCGCTCTTACCATTGGTATTCACAAGGAACGTGATATGGGGCTTTTTAAATGCCGAGAAATCAAATCCCTTTCCGCCGTTATCGGACGTCAGTTTGATATAGCAACCATCCCAACCATTTCCGGCGGCGGCTTTTACTTGATATCCTTTTCCGAAGAATCCATTGTTGACGACTTCTGCCGTATAGGAAGAACTACCCCAGCCATCCGCGGTTATCGGGTCGGTTTCGAAATCCCAGAGCAAAATAGTCTGTTCGGGAACATACGTATCTTTCGCTTCAACCACATTGATATCGGGCGACGTAAGAATTTGCCCGGTCTTTGTGGTAACGGTTAATTTCCCGCTTGCCGGTAACGTCAATCCGGAAGTCGCATACGTGGCGGATGTTTCGTTTGCCGCCGATTTGCTTAATGGCAAGTTCTCGAATTTGACGGAACGAATCATATCCACATTCTCTCCGAGGAGTTTGATGGTCAGTCCCCGTTCGATTTCGGCCGGCCATTGAGTGATGGTTACATCCAAATAGTGAGGAATAAATGATTCTTCCGAAGAAAATTCCCTTTTATAGTTATTTCTCACCGTAATGCCGCTGGCTTCGGCGGTGCGGGGTACCTGAAAGACCAGTTTTTCTTCGTCTTGACTGATAATGGTACCGGAAGCATTTCCGATATATACCGACGTTACGAGATCCATATTTTCTCCATATAACGTTACTTCACTCCCCACAGCCCCGGTTTTGGGATTAAAATCCACAATTTCCGATACCGGCAAATTGATGTCGTAATCTTCGGAAAAATCCTTTTCATCACATGCGGTCCATAGCATCATAAAAAGCACACCGCAGAGTATTTTTATAGTTTTTATTGTTTGCATATCCTACGTGATAATTTAATAGTTCGGATTTTGTTCGATATTCCAGTTTTGCACTTCGTCCAGCGGAATAGGAAGGACCGGAATATATTTATTATCTTTCCCTACGAAAGCGTGGTTCTTAATTCTTTCCGCAATTCCTTCATGTCGATATTCGGCGTTGCTATCTTTTTCCGTTCCGATCAAGTCGGAGTCTTTCACTTTCGACACCGCATCGATGAGCTTCCCGGTGCGAATCAAGTCCCACATACGATTCGATTCCATCGCCAATTCGAGTCGGCGTTCGTTGAGGATGGCGTCAAGCAATGCGGTTCCCGAAGCCGTGACATTCGGTATGTTCGGTGTACTTGCCGGCAGGGTGTATCCCTCGGGGTTCCCGCTGACATATCCTTTGCAATAAGAGCTTTTCCGCGCCCGCTCCCTTACCATATTGACGTATTGCCGTGCTTCGGCTTCGCTTCCCTTATGGTAAGCCGCTTCGGCATGGATGAGCAGCACATCGGCATAGCGCATCACGATAATATTCTTGTTCGCCGCTTTGTCCAAGGACGGTTTAAAAGGAATTGCCGCTTTCCGGTTCAGGTAATTACTGCCTTGCTCCGACCGGTTAAACTTCATCTGCACACCATACAATATTTCATTATTAAACCCGATGCCGTAAACCGTACTCGAAAGGCGCGGGTCAGAAGCATCGAATGCATTCACAAGGTCTTGCGTCGGATTATGGAACCCCCATCCGGTGTTCGCACCTTCATTTTCTTCGCGATTGCCTTGGAAGAGCGGGTAGGCATTTCCTACCGATTTTGGCGGATCGATCGCCGTGCCCTCCGCCGCTTGTATTTCGAATATCGATTCGGAACTGTTTTTATTTTCATATTCAAATAAGGTGGCGAAGTTGCTTGCCAAGCTATACTCCCCGGAATTGATTATATCTGAAGTCAACGCATACACTTCATCCCATGTATGGGCGTTTTCATTATCGATCCCGATCTGATACATCAAAGATTTGGCAAGGAAGGCTTTTGCCGCGCCTTTCGTGGCACGCCCTAAATCCGAGGCTTCATATTCGCTCCTTTCCGGAAGCAATTCGATGGCTTTTTGCAAATCGGCGTTGATGAATTCGAACGTTTCGTGAATGCTTGCCCGCGAAACCTTGCCGAATTCGGATGGACTTAACGGTTGAGAGAATAAAGGGACTCCTCCGAAATGACGGAGTAAATAAATGTAATGGTATGCCCTCAAAAAATAACTCTCTCCCAGCAACCTGTTTTTCAGATCTTCCGAGATGGGCGATTCCGGAAGATTCTGAACGGCATAATTACAGCGGGAGACTCCCCAGAAGCCGTGAATCCAAAATGCCGTTGCAATGCCGTTGCCTTGCTGCGCGCTGAAATCTTCAATCTGTACAAGAGGCGCCATATCGGAAAGATTGCTTCCCTTTACGGCATCGTCGGTGGCGATACTCGCCAGCATAAAATCGTAGTGATGGTCCATCCAATTGCCGTCAGGCCCGTGGCCTTCCGTTTGCGAGAGGATGTCGTAAATACTGTTGATGACTTTTATCGCATTTTCGTCGGTATTCATATAATTCCCGCTGTTTTCCTGTCCCTGCGGTTTGAGGTCGAGAAAATCATTACAGGAAGCCAAAAACAAGGCGATTGATAGAATATATATTATCTTTTTCATAATGGAAATAATAATGGTGTTGTGTTTAAAAACTAAGATTCAAGCCAACCGTAAACACACGCGGAGTCGGATAGCTGGCCATGTCGACTCCGGCATTCAGCGGGCTGCTCCACAAATCTCCCATTTCGGGATTATATCCGGAGTATTTCGTAAATGTCAGGAGGTTATCGGCGGAAACATAAATACGCGCCTTGCTTAAATGAATTTTCCTGGAAAGATGAGACGGTAGTGTATAGCCTAACTGTAACGTTTTTAACCGAAGATAAGATCCGTCTTCTATATACCGGTCGGAAAAGCGATCGTTTTCGTTTTTATCGTTTTGATTGACCCTCGGTAAATCGGAATTCGGATTATCGGGAGTCCATCGGTTCATCATATCCTTTGAGTTACTCCATTCCCGCATGTGTGAACTATATAATACCGAATACATGTAATTCGCGATTTCATTTCCTTGCGACCCCTGAATAAAGGCGTTGAAGTCAAATCCCTTGTAAGCGGCCGAAAGAGAGAATCCATACGTAAAGTCGGGATTGGGGCTGCCCAGGTGAATGCGGTCATTATCGTCGATCTTCCCGTCGTTATTTCGGTCGACAAAAATGACATCTCCCAGTTTGGCGTCCGGTTGTATCGGCATTTCATTGCCGCCTGCATTGATATAGGTATGAGCTTTCAATTGTTCCTCCGTTTTGAAAATACCTGCCGTTTGCAAGCCGAAAAACGAAGCGATTTCACGTCCTTCTTCGGTTTTGCTGTAGGTGCCGTAGAGGGGTTCTCCTCCTCCCAACGAAGTGACTTTATTTTTAATCGCCGAAATATTGAAAGCGGCATTTAAATAGAAATCTTTCCCTAAGGTCGTGTCATAATTGATACTGAACTCCACGCCCTTGTTTTGAACCGATCCGGCATTGGTTTTCGGCCGCGCTTTACCGGCATAAATAGGAATGGGCGTATCGAGAATCATATCATTGGTGTTCCGGATGAAATAGTCTATATTTCCCGATAATCCGCCGTTGAATAGGCTGTAATCGAGTCCTATATTATATTGTTCCGACGTTTCCCACGATAGTTCCTCGTTGGCGAGTTTCTCTTGGATGACGCCATCCACCTGCGAGCCGCCGAATACTGCCGTATAACCGTTTGTCATAAGGGTCAGATAGTCGAAGTTGCCGGCGCTTGCCTGATTTCCCACATGTCCCCAACCTGCGCGAAGCTTCAATTGAGAAAGAGGGGAATTACTTTTCAAATCTTCCATAAATGCTTCTTCCAACATATTCCATCCTGCTGAGAAAGAAGGAAAATAGCCCCATTTCTTCTTGAATTTCGAAGTGCCGTCGGCACGATAGGTTCCGGTGAAAAGATATCTTCCGTCAAAGCTGTAATTCATTCGGAAGAAACCGGACAACAAAGCATTATGATCGCCGCTTCCCGATACTTCCAAATTCTCCTTGTTGGGCGACATGCTCAGGTATCGTAAATCGGCATCTTGGGGAACATCATATACTTTCCCGAAGATATTGTTCGATTTCGATTTTTGAGCTTCCATCCCGAGCGTCGCATTGATGCTATGCTTGCCGAAAGTGTTTACATAGCTGAAATATTCGTTGGTATTCCAATAAATGTTTTGACTTCTGTTCTCCGTTAATTCGCTTCGATTCCGTTGTTGATCTGCCGTAATATAATATTGCGGAGAATAATTTTTGGAGAGTCCGTAAGCAAAGTGTTGTCCGAATTGAGCTCTGAAAGATAACCCTTTGAACAGAATATCGTCTATTTGCAGATAAGCGTTGGCGATAAAGCGGTCTTCGGAGGTCTTTCTGAATTGATTTTCATAGGCCGACAGCGCCGGATTTGTCCCGTAAGAAAAATAAATTTCGCCGAATTGATCGGTATAAGAGTCCCAAGCTGCCGATACCGGGTCGGCTTTTAAAGCCGATGTCAGAGAGCCTGAATAAAAGTCTCCGTTATTTCCCGATTTTTGATACGTCGTATAAGATGCGTTGATGCCGATATGAACATTGTCATACAACTTGTATTCATTATTTAAGTGAAACATAAATTTATCGAGGTAGGTGTTTTTGATAATTCCTTCCTCTTTTGAGTACGTTCCGCCGATATCATACTTATTGCGTTCGGATCCTCCGGAAACATTCAGATTATAATTTTGCGTCGTTCCGGTACGCATGATTTCATCCTGCCAGTTCGTTCCGACGCTATTGTTCTGAATCGCATAGTCAAGAATGGATTGCATAGTTTGCGAGGGCGTCAAATTTGCATTTGCATACGATTCGAGTTTCAGGGTGGCAAATTCCGACGCATTGAGCATCTGCAATTGCTTCGTGGCTTGTGTCGTTCCGGCAAATACATTGACATTGATTTGCGTTTTCTTATCGAAAGCGCCGCTTTTCGTTTTGACCAATATTACGCCGTTTGCCCCACGAGAACCATAAATCGCTACCGCGGAAGCATCCTTGAGAATTTCCATCGACTCGATGTCCTGAGGAGCAATGTGACTAATGTCGTTTACCGGGAATCCGTCGACTACAAATAAAGGGTCGGAGTTGTTGACGCTACCCGTTCCGCGGATGCGGATTTTGGTTCCGGCGCCCGGTTCGCCGGAGTTGTTGACGACACTTACACCCGGAGCCCGCCCTTGAATAGCCTGCGTGACATCCACCGCCGACAGTTTCGTCAATTGATCGCTTTTCAGAGAAGAAAGCGATCCGGTCAGGTCGCTCTTGCGCATGGATCCGTATCCCACGACCACCAATTCGTCTAACTGTTCGGTGTCTTGGTTCATTAAAACCGTTAAATGGGTTTGATCGCCGATGTTGATTTCCTGTGTCTTATACCCGATACTCGAAAAAACCAGTATCGGATTTTCCGTCGTTACATTCAAGGAAAAATTCCCGTCGATGTCCGTTATAGTACCGTTCGTCGTTCCTTTTTCCATGATACTGACTCCAATCATCGCAGATTTGTCGTTGCTGTCCGTTACGGAGCCACTTACACTGCGTTGTTGTGCCATCATTGAGAAGCTCATTAACAGAGCCATACATAACATACTAATGTTTTTCATACAATGTGAACTATTATAAATAAAAAAATATTACATATATGTTACAAAAGTAGTGGCTTGAAATCGTATATTCAAGTATTATTTTATCTTATATATGTACTTTTTTAACTTGCGGAAATTAAACGGATTGTTTCCTAAAAAATGCCGTTTATTGCTGGCCTTTTTGTTTTAGATTTAACAATAAACTTGTTGCTCAATAAGCGTAGAAGTCAATTAATAGATGTAGTTTGTTGGGAAATGGTATTATTTTAACGCAAAACGACATCCTCCCTTCTATCGGGAACGGTCAATCCTAAATGATCATTTTCTTTTTCCGGTAATTCTCGCGGAATTCTTTTGGTGAGCAGCCCTTTCTTTTTTTAAATATCCGGTTGAAGTTGGATAGATTGTTGAACCCGCAATCGAAGCAAATTTCGGCGATCGAATTGGTGGTGTCGGCCAGCAAACGCGTGGCGTGGCCTAAACGAATGTCGATAATGTAATCCGATACGGTTTTGCCCGATCGTAACTTGAAGAAACGGCTGAAGGCGACCGGAGTCATACCGATCTGGTCGGACAATTCGTCTAGGCGGATTTCTTTTTTGTAATGGGTATTGATGTATTGATATATTTTGCGCACACGGCGACTGTCGGAGCCGTCATCGATTTGGGCGAACGAGGAACTGGCCAACGTCCGGTAATTGTCGCAGAGAGAAAGCTCGTAAAGGATGTTCAGGAACTTGATGACCGCATGAAATCCCGACTCTTCACTCGACAGCGAGTCGATCATCGGATAGACTTTCATAATGGTATTCATCGGGAAGTTGATTCCTTTGCGGCCATTGTCGAGCATTTTCCGGATGCTTGCGAATTGATTCTTATGAAGGAAATTGCCGAAAAACAGGTCTTGCGAAAATTGAATGGTAATTTCACGAATGTCTTTCGACTGACATTCATGTTGCTCCCATACATGCTCTAACTCCTCGCCCGTAATAAGAGTCAAGTCATATTTACCGATAGTTTCGACGGAGTCGCCCACGATGCGCCGCACCCCTTCGGCATTTTCGATGTAATTGATCTCACATTCGTTATGCGAGTGTAGCGGATAGGTGAACTCGGTCTTTCTCCGGTCGGCAATATAAAAACAATCCTTGTCGGACAAAGGCGTTATCTCATGTATGATATAATTGGAGTGCATATTCATTTTAGCTCTCTGCTGTTCGTTTTGACCGAGGGGGTGTCGCCCGGCGGCGGCGCTCCCGGGTCGGATGATGCATTAGGCGAACGTGAAATCCAACTGTCTGCGTTCGAGATTCGCCCGGGCAACTTGTATTGTAACCGCTTGACCAAGGCGGTACTCGCGTTTTTTGCGTCGGCCTACCAACCGGTAGTTCTTCTCATCGAGTTCGTAAAAGTCGTCGTCGAGTTCGCGGATAGGAATCATTCCCTCGCATTTGTTTTCGTTGATTTCGACATACAATCCCCATTCGGTGACGCCCGATACCACGCCGTCGTAAACCTTTCCGAGTTTATCGGACATAAATTCCACTTGTTTATATTTGATGGAGTCGCGCTCGGCGTTGGCAGCCAGTTGTTCCATGTTGGAGCAATGCTTGCACTCTTCTTCCAGCGGCGCCTGTTCGACGCTGCGCCCCCCTTCGAGATATTTTTCCAACAGCCGATGCACCAGCATATCGGGATAACGGCGGATGGGAGAGGTGAAATGCGTGTAGTAATCGAACGCCAACCCGTAATGGCCTACGTTTTTGGTCGAATAAACCGCTTTCGACATGGTGCGGATGGCGATGGTTTCCACCAGGTTTTCTTCGGGACGCCCCTGTATTTTATCGAGCAGTGAATTGATACTCTTGGCGACTTCTACCTTCGAACCTTCCGTTTTGATTTTATGGCCGAAGCGCAGAATGAATGTATTTAAGGTGTCGAGCTTTTCGGGATCCGGCACATCGTGTATACGGTAAACGAATGTTTTGGCGTGCCGTCCTTTGGGTACTTTTCCGATGGTTTCCGCTACGGTGCGGTTGGCCAGCAGCATGAATTCCTCGATCAGGTGGTTCGACTCCTTCGATTCTTTGAAATACACCCCTAACGGTTTGCCGTTTTCATCGAGATTGAATTTGACTTCATAGCGTTCGAAGTTGATGGCGCCGTGGGCGAAACGCCGGCTGCGGAGTTGCTTTGCCAGATTGTTGAGAGTGAGTATCTCCGAAGAAAAATCGCCTTTGCCTGTTTCGATGACGGCCTGAGCGTCTTCGTAGGTGAGGCGGCTATTGGAGTGAATGACCGTGCGGGCGATGCGTGACTTTTTCACTTCGGCTTTATCGTTGAGCGTGAAGATGGCGGAAAAACAGAGTTTGTCTTCATGCGGGCGAAGCGAGCAAAGTTCGTTGCTGAGGCGTTCCGGCAGCATGGGGATGGTACGGTCGACCAAATAGACCGATGTCGCCCGGTTTTCGGCTTCGGTATCGATCAGGTCGCCCGGCTTTACGTAATGCGTCACATCGGCGATATGCACGCCGACCTCCCATGTCGTGGGCGATAGTTGGCGGAGCGACAAGGCATCGTCGAAATCTTTCGCATCCTTCGGGTCGATGGTCATGGTAAACACCTCGCGGAGGTCTTCGCGCGCCGCGATTTCCTTCTCCGATATTTTATCGGGAATAAGCGCGGCGAATTTCTCTACCTTTTCGGGATAGCGGAAGGGGAGGTCATATTGCGCCAGAATGGCATGCATTTCGGTGTTGTTGTTGCCCGGCTTGCCGAGGATGTCGATGACCCGCCCCACGGGGTTATTGACTTTTTCGGGCCATTCGATGATCTCTGCGACTACTTTGTCTCCATTCTTGCCGCCGTTGAGGGCGTCTTGAGGAATGAAGATGTCGTTCGCGAGAATCTTGCTGTCGAGCACCACAAAGGCGAAATGTTTATCCAATTGCAGCGTGCCCACGAAGCGCGTTTTGGCCCGATGGAGGATTTCGATCACCGTGCCCTCGGTATCGGCGCGCTTTCGTTTGGCGAGTAGTTGCACTTTCACACGGTCGCCGTTCATGGCGTGCTTCGAGTTGCGTTCGGAAATGAACACCGTGTTGGCGTCATCGTCGGGGACGAAAAAGTTTTTCCCGTTGCTGCGGCGTTCAAAGCGTCCTTCGAGTACGAGGCCGCGGTCGTTGATGCGGTATCTGCCGCGCGAGGTTTCGAGCAGCATATCTTCATCGCGCAGTTTGTCGAGGACTTTTACAAGCACCTTGCGCGCCTCTTCGCCACGCACGTTTAAAGCGGCGGAGAGCTGTTTATAATTGAATTGTTTATCTTTATTTTGTGTAAGGAAGCCAATGACGCCCTCGGCGAGGTCTTTCTTTTTAGGTTTATTTACGGGATTTGAAACCGTTTCTTTTTTGCTCATATTTTTTACTTTCTATGTTCGATGTTGTAATTCCTCACGGTTAAAAACAACAGAACGTGATTTTAGTTGATACAAAGAAACAAAAAAATGTAATCCGTTGCGATAGAATAGAGAAATAAATAACCGTCGACTCTCCATACGGGGATCGGGAGCCGGCGGTTGGGGTTTGCGGGTCAAGCTCGCAAAGATTGATGGAGATTGGAAAAGATTGAGAAAGATTGAAGAAGATTGCGGGTCAAGCCCGTAATAACCAATCGTGAAACAATTTTAAACGGATTCTTATCTCTTGAAGAATGTTTTCAGATTCTTTTCCAATTCATCGCTTTTGAAATTTTCCAAAATAATCTGTCCTTTTTCATCGACAAGGAAGCAAGCCGGAATGGCTTTAATATTGAACAGATTACTTAATGATTTGTCCGCATCCAGGAAATTGGGCCATTGCATTTGTTCCTTTTCCATCGCTTTCTTCCAGGCTTCGGCGTCGTCATCGATGGATATGCTCACGATTTCAAATCCTTGGGAGGCATATTCGGCGTAAATCTTTTTTAAGTTGGGAATTTCTTTCCGGCATGGAGCGCACCAGGAAGCCCAGAAATCGATAAGGATGTATTTTTTTCCTTTCGATAATTCGGCGAATGAAATCTTTTCGGCCTTCTCGTCCGTCAGGGAAAAAGCAGGCGCCTGTTCACCGACAAAAGACTTCGGGTAAAGTTGATCGTGGAGGATTTTTCCGTAATAACTGTTTTTAGCTTCATCGGAAAACTGTTCGAACCACGGTTGTTGCTCAGGGGTAAAATAAGACATCACGTTGAGCATGAGGAAAGGCCCCCACCAAGTATCCTTATTATCCGAAAACGCTTTTTGATAAGTGGAATTGACATTTTCGAAAAACGCTTTTTCCTCTCTTTGGAATTTTAATGCGGCTTCCGTCTTCCCTAACGAATCCATCTTGGATTGATTGTTTTCGGCTTTCGCCTGATTGGTCTGTGAAAGAATGTCCGCGCCGGCATCCATGTACGCTTTATACTGGGCATTCAGTTCTTCTTTAAATTTCATTTTTTCTACATACAAATCGTGTGTAGGAGACCCTTTGACCTGCACATTTTCGAAGCCGGCCCATTTCCTGCCGTCCGTATCCTCCAGCTTCACGTCGGCTGTGAGTTCTATCTTGCTGTTTTCGATAAACAGGGAAGTCCCGCCGTAATAGCCGTTCACCCGAAGATAATAAAAGCGCGGTTCGGGCACATCACCCGTAAATTTAAATGTACCGTCGCGAACGACAGCCGTGTCTTCCGGCAATACATCTTTATGCGTCGCACCGGGAACCAGAAGGATTTCCGTACCGTCAGCAATGCCGGTTAATTTGCCGGTTAACGTATACTTCGGCGACGAAGAACATCCGGCCATCAGCCCTACAACAAGAGCCGTCATAATCCACTTACTTTTCATATTCAACTAGTTTAATTTTATAATTTAATGACTTCATAATTCATAGTTCATAGTTCATAACTCATAGTTCATAACTCATAGTTCCTAACTCCATTATTTCGGTACATTTTGAGTAATCGTTCCATTACCCGGGTTCTGAGTTGCACCTGCCGGGAAAGGCATTGTCCAGAGATGGGAATCGGGAGTCAACGTGTACGTTTTTCCGTCCACCGTCTTGGTCATTGTGCGGGCATAAGTACCTTCGGCATTGAAACGCCGCGCATCGGCAAACGGGACAATTGTAAAAATCAGTTCATTGTCTTTTGTGCGTCGTATCAGCTCAATGGCGGCCGCTTCGGTCGTCGCCTGCAACGGTTGGTAAGCATCCGGACGAATCCGGGTGCGGCGTACCGCGTTCAACGCATCCATGGCTTTGGAGAAGTCATTGTTTCCGGCTTGCCGGGCCAGGCATTCCGCTTTGATCAGGTACATCTCGCAGGTTGTCAAACCGCCCCAGTTGAAATAACCCGATCCGATTCCTGTATAATAGGTGTCCTGGTTGACGGTGCGCCGTTTCCAACGCGAAAGGAAACGGGCATCCCCTTCCTCGAAGCGTTCGGCGCGTTCTACAGGAATCGTTATTTCAGCAGTGGCATAATTCGGAGACCCATTGCCGTGACGGAAATAATAGTTTTCCACATAGGCATAATCGGTAGGAGTCGGTAATTTGTCGAATTTTTCGGGATCTTCGATGATGTCGCTGTAGCGGTTATAATAATCGTTCCAGTCATACAATTCATCGTTTTGCGCCAATGCCAACCCGGCATACCGTAACGCTTCGGGATAGTTTGCCATTTGCAGGTATATCCGGGCCAACAAAGCATATCCCGCACCGAGGTTGGGATGGATGACGGTCATGGACTGTTGGGGCAGCCCCTGCTCGATTGCCTCTTTGATATTCTGTATAATAAAATCATACAACTCTTGCACCGTAACCTGCCGGGAAGGGGCATTGATGATTGAACTGGTAATCAGAGGCACGCCGGGTGTTGTAGCTGCGGTGGCCGCCTCATATGTATCGGCATAGTAGTTGACCAGGACAAAATAGCACAGCGAACGGATTACCTTTGCGTAAGCCATTATTTCCCGGCGTTGCGCATCGGTCGCTTCGGTGGCCGTCGGGACATTCTCCAAAATCAGATTGCAGGACGAGATCGCTGCATAAAGGAGATAATAGGTTCCTTCGTCCGCCTTATTCAATGTAATTCTGTCGGCCGACTCGTCCCACAGGTAATTGGCGCGCGTCAGCGTCATATTATTGAGGCTTGATTTCCATACATATTGGTCGTTCAACAAGTAAAGGGCATTGTAGATCGGAGTTTGTCCGATGGTGTATTCATCCCGTAAGAACGCTTCAAAATCGGCCAAAGTGGTGGGAACCTTCTTTCCTTTAGGCACAATGTTTAAATAGTCATCGCAGGAACCCAGGCTGATGCATGCCAGGATCATGATGAGAAGAATGCTGTTTTTTTTCATACGTTTCATATATCGACTCTCCTTTAAAAATTCACATTAATACTACACAAATAATTCGGTTTGGAATAACCGCCCAAACTCCATTTGGAGTCTCGGTTCTTGGCTATCAGGAATACATTCTCCATCCCAAACATGATCCGGACATTTTTCAGATGGAACTTCTGAGAGAAGTCGTCGGGAACACGATAGGTGAGGGATAAATTTCTCAAACGGCCGTGTGAAGCGTCCAAAATGTTGGCCGAGGATTTGGAATATATTTCTTTCGAGGAGGAGTTGTAATCGGGGTTTTCCGAGGGCACATAGCGCGGGATATCGGTATGAGCCTCGTCGCCGGGTTGCCTCCAACGTTTTTCAATATTTTTGCTTACCGGAACCATTCCCGATAAGAACGCAATATTGGTGTTCCGCATTTTATGCCCGCCTTCGAAGAGGAATTGTGCGGCCAGTTCCCACTGTTTATAGCGCAGGTTCGTGTTGATGGCGCCGTTATAGATGGGGATCGTCGTACCCAGATATACGGCATCCTCGATCTTGGTCGGTTCCGATTCGGAAAAAAGAGTTCCTTCCGAATCGTATACCTGCGGCAGTCCTTTTTCGTTCAAGCCCGCCCACTGATAACCGTAGATGGCATTGAAAGGATTTCCAACGCGGGGATAGGCGCCGGCATGATCGAACACCAGGTATAAGGCCGGCGCTTTTACATTGACATACGTTACTTTATTCTTATTGTAGCCCAGAACGCCCGTTACGTTCCAGCTCCAGTCTTTGGTGGAAAAGACTTCTCCCGATAAGGAGAGTTCAACCCCCCGGTTTCTCATTTTTCCATTGTTCATGGTATAGGTGCTGTATCCCCAACCTTCGGTGGGGACGCCGTTTGTGTTGGCCAATAAGTCTTCTCCCTTTTTGTTGTAATATTCGATCGTCCCGGTCAGGCGGTTTTTGAGCAGGGCAAAATCAATCCCGATATTGGCGGTCGTTGTTTTTTCCCACCGGAGTTCGGGATTCGGGCGGCTGCTGATCGACCCGCTTATCCCGCCCACATGAATATTGGAACTGTAATAGGCCGTCATGTAAGGGGCGGAATCTTTGGCGATGTTACCCCCGATGCCATAACTGGTACGCAGCTTGAGCATATCGACAAAGTCCACTTCAAAAAAGTCTTCCTTATCGATATTCCATCCCGCTCCTGCCGACCAGATGGGTTTATTCTGATATTTGGAACCGGTCGCAAACAAATTAGTCCGATCCCAGCGGATACTTCCCGTAACCATATATTTGCCGGCATACGTATACGCCGCATTTCCATAGAAAGAAACGTAACGGTTCACTAATTCCTGCGTCACGAAAACATCGTTTTTAGAGAAGGAAGCCCATCCCCACAAGCCGGAGGTTTTACTCAATAATTGTTCGTTTATTAAACTGTACGTTAAGAGATCCGGGTCGTAATCGTATAAATGACGGCGGTTATATTCCAGTTTGTTTTCCCGGGTTTCCGTACCCAGGATAGCGGTCACGTCATGCGCTCCGGCAAACGTTTTCTGAAAATCGAACTGTTGGCGGAAATTGTACGCGCGGCTGCTGTTGGTTGCCGTGGCATATATATTCCCGTAGGGCAAGTTAAAGGTCGCCGGAGCATTTTTGTTGGACGTAGCAAAAGTATTTACCTTATTGCGTACTTCGTAGGAGCTTTTATCTTTCAGTTGGTCGCTTTTGTATTCACCCACTTCGTATTGGAAAGAAGCGGCGTATTTCAGCCAATCGGTGAGTTTGAAATTCAGGCGGGCAAAAGTCCGGTTGCTGAAATCCTTGTTCTTCTGCAGGTTCATCTTCATTTCTTCCAGCGGAGTGATATCGAGATGATAGAGGCCGTTGTCCCGAAGCGTTCCCTGCTGCGATTTGCTGTAACGGTCGGCTTCTGTGTTGGTATAAGGACTCCCGTCCGCATTGAGGAGCGTATTGTAAGGCATATAAGTATATCCCGGCGAGGTCACGCTGTAACTTTGTGTCGCGCCATCGCCGTAATTCAAATAAGTCCCCAGATCCATACTCAACCAGGAGGTGATTCCGGTGGTGTTTTGCATGTTCAAACCGAAACTTTCGTTGTTCGAATACCTGTCTTCAAGGCTATTATGCCGATAAGAGAAAGAAGCATTGAAAGTGTTTCTCTCGTTGCTTTTCCCGATGCTCAGGTTGTATTGTTGCGAAAAAGGATTTCTTTTACCGTATTTTTCCACATCGTTATAATACCGGTATCCTTGCGAAGCCAGTTCATCCAGTGTCCGGTTCATTTCTTCCGGGCTTATTTTTCCGGCAGCGTTATTCAAGATGGCCCGGATGCCTTGTGCGGAATAAACGGCATTGTCCAATAAGTTTTGCGCATAATCTTTTGCTTTAGACCCTTGCAGTTCCGGATTCATCTCCGCCCATTCTTTTTCCAGCCCGATCATGGTGGCGGCATCGGCCAAATGCCCCGTATAATAATTATACGGTTGCGTGGTGAGCGTAGCGGAGAAAGAAATATCCAAACGGTTCATCTTCGCTCTTTTTGTGGTGATAACGACCACTCCGTTGGCCGCACGCGCCCCGTAGATGGACGCCGCCGCGGCATCTTTCAATACGGTAATGCTTTCGATATCTTCCATATTCACATCCGGAATGCTTTCCTCCCATCCGTATCCTTTAGTGGTGGTTTTTTCTACCGGAAATCCGTCGATCACATAGAGCGGAGTCGATACGCCGTTCATCGTTGTAACCCCCCGGATTCTCCCATCGCGGTAACCCGCTATTCTTCCTTCCATAAGGGAACTGATGTTGCTGAGCCGCTGCGTTTCCAGTTTCTTGGCATCAACTTTGGCAAAAGAACCGGTAGCCCGTTCGCGGGAAATCGTTTGATATCCGGTGACAACAACCTCGCTCAATAATTCGATGTTCGGTTGCAAGTCGATTTTATAACTTTCAGCGTCGGTCAGGTTTACCTTCTTCGTTTCATACCCTAAATAAGAAACTTCTATTTCCTTGGCCGTACCGAGCAACGTTAACCGGAAGTGTCCGTTTATATCGGTAACGACCGCCGTTAGGGCTTCGTCTTTGGTTTGCCTTACCTGTTCCACACGGGCCGCGGGGAGCGGTTCTCCGTTTTCATCGACGACGATACCGTAGATGGTTCGGTCGGAGGATTGTGCATAGGTCATCGTTCCGCATACAAACAACGAAATAAAAACCAGTACCGTCCGGATGAACTTTTCTCTGGCGTTTCTTCCGTTTGTGAATGCATCGTACGCCGTATGCACAGATTGATGGGAACTGTCGGAGTTTCTTTCAAGCCGTTTGCCGGCCGGATGTAAGTTGGGGAAAAAATTGGAACTCATAATTTTTGTCGTTATATAAAGATAGGAGGAACAAAACTAAACAATTTTGAAAAATATAAAAATACCGTTGATGTGGTATGCGGAAAACAAGTACGGAAAGCGAGCCGCCCGTTTTGTTGATAAACTGTCTGTATTTTAGCCTTTAACCCGTGATAATAGAAAGCAGGGATACCCGAAAAATAATAGATTGTTATTTTTTCGGAATACGGCAATTTCCGATTTTGTAAAAGGATAACCCGTTGAATGCGTCTATTTTTAATCTTTGTGATTGTTTTTATAGAATAGTTCACGCATCTTTGTGCGGTAGGCGGAAGGAGGCATCCCGACGATGGATTGAAAGGCGCTATAGAATGTTCCCAACGTATTGAAGCCGGTATCTACGGCAATCGCTTTCAAAGGCGTATCATCTTCCGGATCGGAAATGATGCGCAAGGCCTCTTCTATGCGGAGCCGGTTGATATAATGATTATACGACAATCCGGTGTGGTGATTAATTACTTGCGATAAATAACTCCGGTTTGTATTCAATTTTTCGGCTAATTTATCTTTGGTGAGCATATTGTCTTTATACAATTTATCGTCGGTCATGAGTTGATGCAGTTTGGCATAGAGTTCAGCGCTTTTCTCTTCGGAAAGGGCCGACGTAACATATTTTTCAGGATGGATGTTTTCTGCGCTTTGAGGGGATATCCCGGAGGAAGGGCTTGTTTTTTTTAACGCTTTTTCTTGTTCGGCCTGATAGAAATTGCGGCGAACAATCTCCATGTACCGCTTGTTGCGGCGGCGGTTTGAAAGATATAGCAGGATGCCGGCGACGAGAATAATGAAAATAGCAATGTAAAGGATTTGGAGTTTGCGTTCTTTTTTCAAGAGCAGGATATCCTGTTCCTTTAATAAGTTTTTTGTTTTTTCCGCTTCAAACTTCATCATCAATTCCGATAAATGATATTCTCTATCCTGATGGAAGATGTTGTCATGCTCCCGGAAGAAAAGCTTAAACGCCTCGAGCGCGTCGGAATAAGCGCCGGTTTCTTGATAATATTGTGATAAAGCGTAATACAAGTCGCGCCGGGTTTGGGTATTGTCTTTATTAACGGAAGCGATATCGATGCCCTTTTGCAGGAAGGCAAGCGCCTGGTCGTAATGCTTTGTCCGGAGGGCCACTTTACCCAGTCCTAAATAAGCATCCAGGATATTCGACGTTTGGGTCTGGTCGGATTCGTTGAGCGCTTTTTGATAATACGCTTTTGCTTTGTCGAGATAGCCCCTCTCAAAATCGATATGTCCGAATAAAACATATACGTTGGCTTGGTTCAAATATTTTTTTTCGATCATCAATAGCTCCGCTTCTTGCAAAAAACGAAGCGCTTCGTCGTATTTTTTCTGAAGGAAAAGGCAATACGCCGTCGTGCTCGCCCCGATAAATATCAGGTACGACTGATTCAGGTCGTGTCCCCGCCGGTAGCATTCGAGGGCGTACGATAAGCCGGCGACATCTTTTTTGGAATAATAAACGACGGACAAATTACACAAAAGCAGGGAATGAAGGCGTTCGTTAGCCGAGCGTTCGGCGGCCTCTATCCCTTGCAGTAAATAATAGATGGCCCGGTAGTAATTGGCATCGGCGTTCATATGATAAATGCCCAGTCCGTTATATACCGAAGAGAGAGCGAAGTCATCCTTTGCTCCGGCGGCTAAGGTATAAGCCGAATCGAGGTTTTGCTTTGCCACCGGAAAACGGTCTTGCATGATATTCGCCTGCCCTAAGCCGATAAACGCATACGTTTTATAGGTATCGTGGCGATAGGTGCGGCTCATTTTTAATAATTGATCGGACACGTCTATGCAGCGGTCGTAGTCTCCGATATGGAGATTGGCCATCGTTAAATATTTTAAGGCAGCCATGGTCAGTTCCGGCGCATCGATCGTTTGAGACAAGAGCAGCGCCGAATCGGCATACGACAACGCTTCCCGGCCGGATGTATCGGCATATTCTTCCGCCAGCTCGAGTAATTTTAAAATTTTACGCTCTATGTGGCGGTTGTTTCCGGCATGGGCAGAAGGGAAAATAAGAATAAGACCGATTCCTAAAAGAGCCCATTTGCAACACAACTTACGTAAACGACTATCTCTTTTTTTTCTATCCATTTTACAGACTTGACGGTCAAAGGTAGAAATTTTTTTTGATAAATAGCCATCTTCCCCCTACCTCGAGCGCCAAGGCATGCTGTCCGGATTTTTACGGTAATCGCGAGGGTTGTCAAACCATTCGTCCCTGTCGATAGTGATATGCGGTTTCGCCTTGGGTGGGTAATCGCGATAAATGTAGCTGAGGGCTATCCATAGCAGCGCGAGCAACGCCATTGCGGTAATGAACCAACCGAAATCACGGCGGGCTCTTCGACGGACATTGTGCGGATCGGCGGGATCGTAAAGCGGATTGGGTACGTTTTTGCCGCACGACAGGCAAATGAGTTTTTGGTGGTATTGCATTTCGAGCGTATAATCTACTTCCGCGCCGCAATGGGGGCAGTGCGTCCGGTAAATGCAAGTGTGTGGAAACAGCGGTTCAACGGGTTGTTTCCGGTTCGGTTTCCCGGCATATTTTTTCATCGTCATTCATTCTTTTCCTCAATCGATACAGGTCGTTACCTCGCCGTTCCCCAAGGTCGGTATGATTTAAAAAAAAGAGGCATGGGAACTGTTAGTCTTTACCCGTTCATAAGGCTCTACCAAAGCCCTTGCAAGAGTAAAGCAACAGCCCCACGCCAAACAGGCGCGGAGCGTTTGTTGCTATTACCCCTTGCAAGAAAAATTTGGTAGATTTTATGAACAGGGTAATATCTAAAACGCTTCTCGTTTTATTTCTAATAGATTACGCTTCTACGCGTATCGCGGCAAAGGTATTTATTTTTTTCAATAAAAAAACAGGGTTATGCCGAATTTTTTTTTGAATTTGTTGATCCCTTGTTCGAAGAAAATCGTTATCTTTGTGACAGATCGTCGGATTCCGCCACAGAACTGACGGATAACGGCCGAAAAAATGAATTACTAATACAATGAGTAAGAGCGGTATATATACGCAAGTCATCGAGTCTCTTTTACCACCCATTTTCATTCAAAAGAGAGCAGGGAGATATATGTTCCCGTTCGAGGACTCTATCGCTACCGCAATCTTGTTTTTCTACCCACCGGTTTTTGAAAAAAACGAATTATATCCATTGCCCGTTTCTTCTTTTAAGGGCTTGTTATCGTTTTGTGTGTCTCCATTACCTGCGGAAAAGACAACGGAAAAGGTTTTGGGTTCCGCTTCTCTGCGGAAGCTCCGGCCAGACCCATCCGCCTCTCCGCAGCGCCGCGGAAGAGAAAACGACTTCTATCCGACGTTTCGCGCCTATGCGGAAGGGAAAAAAATTACCTTTCGCCCGTTCCGCATGGCCGCGGAAGTGGAAAAAGAAGATATCCGGACTTTTGCCCGTCTGCGAAACTTACAATCGGACTTGTCCGGCTCTCCGGGGCGCTGCGAGAACGAAAAACCGTGTTATCCGGCTCTTCGTTTGTCTGCGGAGGCGAAAAAAACGCCTTCCCGCCTTTCCGCATTCTTTCCTAAAGCGCGAAAATCGAATTTCTATTTATATCGATCTGTTATATATCAAAATTTTGAAAATCATGGAAAAATTATTAATTAGTTTTTCCCGGTTGACAACAACCGGATTGGGGACGCTGGGGCGGAACACTCTGGAAGTCTCGAAAAAGAGTACCAATGCAACGGTACAGGAAGCCCCCCTTTATCTGGAGGTAGTAAATGCACATACCGGATACGAGCGTTCGGTGTTGAAAAATATCTATAGCGGGTTGGGGCCGGAAGTGAAGTCTCAGGATTTGGTGCGTGACCGGCTGGATGCGGGCTTTCATGATCTGTTGACCGGCTTTGCGGCTTTCGATGATGAAAAAGGATTGGCTGCCAGACAACTGTTAGAGGTGTGGGATGATTTAGGCGCTGTTTCGGGCTTGAATTACGGCGACGAAACGGAGGTGCTGCATAAAAAAATCGAAACGTTTTCATCGGAAGAGAATCAGGCTTTGTTGACCACCGTGGGATTGGTGCCGCATTATGAAGCCCTGAAAAAGGCGCAAGAGGATTTCGACGTTCAGTTCCTTAAGCAAGTCGATGCCAATTCGGCGCTGCGTCAGCAACCTTCGGCCAGCACCATCCGTCACCAATTGGAAGATGCGCTGCGTGATTATTACGGGATGGTGTCGGCCTTGCGTAAACAGTCCGGTTGGAGCGACTTATACCACGATCTGGACGAAGTGTTGAAAGCCGCCAAGCGGTCGATTCACGACAAAAATGACGAGGACGAAAAAACCCGCGACAAAAAGTAACGAATACCGGAAGTGCCGCGCCATGCGGCGCTCCGGTTTGGAATATTTATCCTAAACAATATCCTTTTTTTCTGAATTAAATAATTAAATACGAGAATTTTATGAAAAAACAAAAAATCATTTTCTATAAGGGGATGCTATTGCTTTTCGTGTGGGCAGTCTCTTTATGTTCTTTTGCACAGAATATTACCTTGCGAGGGAATGTCTCCGACACCAAGGGAGATCCGTTGGTAGGGGTAACGGTTCAGGCCGAGGGTTCGACGGCCGGAACCGTTACCGATGCCGATGGAAATTTCACTTTGCCCAACGTGCCCGGAAACGCCACTCTGGTAGTATCGTATATGGGGATGCGTACGCAAACGATTGAATTGAACGGGCGTACCACGTTGAATGTGGTGCTGGAGGAAGATGCCGAGTTGCTGGATGAAGTGGTGGTGGTCGGTTACGGTACGCAAACGCGTCGCGAGATTACCGGCTCCATCGCCAACGTATCCGAAGAGAACTTTAATAAAGGAATTAACCGCGATGCCTCCGACTTGTTGCAGGGGAAAGTTGCCGGATTGATCGTCACGTCCGGATCGGGCGATGTGACGCGCGGCTCGCAAATCCGCCTGCGCGGGACATCGACTTTGCAAAACGACCAGGGGCCGATGATCGTCATCGACGGCATACCCGGGGGCGACATGTCTACGGTATCGCCTTCCGATATCGAATCGATCTCGGTGTTGAAAGATGCTTCGTCGGCTGCCATTTACGGATCCCGCGCTGCCGGAGGCGTTATTCTCATTACCACGAAACGCGGTTCGGGCGCCAAAAACCTGTTGCAATACGACGGCTATGTGTCGGTCGACCAGGTTGCCAATAAACCCGATATGATGAATGCCGCCGAATGGCGCGCAACCAATAAGGAGTTGGGGAACGATATCAGCAATTTCGACGGGTACACGGCCGATACCGATTGGTTCGGCGAAATGCTTCGCACGGGAATATCCACCAACCATTCCATCTCGCTTTCGGGGGGAGGCCCCAAACACAACTACCGGGCTTCCTACACCTTTTTGGATCGTACGGGTATCGCACGCGATAACGAGATGACGCGCCATTCATTCCGCTTCCAACTCCAGCAGCGCGCCATCAACGACCGTTTGCGGGTGGGCTTGACGGGTTCCGGAACGTTGACCGATATGCGCTTCCCGTTCCGGGACGATTTTATCCTTGCCTATAATATGCCGCCGGTGTATCCGGTGTATAACGAAGACGGCTCGTATTTTACCGCCGCCAATAACGCTTACGACCAGGGTAATCCCGTGCAAAACCAGGATCAGAACTACCGTAAGGCGAGCAATAACTATTTTTACGGCGCGGGTGATCTCCAATTCGACATCGTCGAAGGGCTTAACCTAAAGGCTTCCCTCTACAAGAGCCGTTTTTCCAGTGACTACAGCGAGTGGGAGGATCCCCGCAACTCACGCGGCGACGGTAACAACGGCCTGGCGGTGCGGCAAGCCCGGAAATGGGATCGGGAACTGATGGAATGGACGGCCAACTATGAAACGACTTTCGGCGCCGACAAAACGCATAAATTCGATGCGATCCTCGGGTATTCCTGGGAAAACAATGTCTTCTCCAGTCAGCGGTCGCAAGCGACCGACTTTGTGGTCAACTCCATGGGCGCCGACAATATCCAGTCGGGAAACTCGTTGAAAATAGGGGAGGTTACTTCCAGTAAAAATGCCTATAAATTGATTTCGTTCTTCGGCCGCGCGCATTATAGTTATCAAGACCGTTATATGGTTACCGCTACGGTGCGCCGTGACGGTTCGTCGAAGTTCGGTAAAAACCATAAATGGGGGACGTTCCCTTCCGCTTCGGCCGCCTGGGGTATTTCGCAGGAACCGTTTATGGAAGAGATCGATTGGGTGAAAGACCTCAAGTTGCGTGTCGGTTATGGCGTGACGGGAAACCAGGACGGGTTGCAGCCTTACAAGTCGCTCGAACTTTATTCGGCCGCGGGAACGTATTACAGCGACGGGTCGCAACTCACCGCGTATAAGATTTCGCAAAATGCCAATCCCGACCTCAAGTGGGAATCGACCGCCATGTTGAACATCGGCCTCGATTTTTCGCTGTTCAACAACCGCCTCAACGGGACCATCGAATGGTATGACAAGCAAACATCCGACATGTTATATACGTATGCCGTCTCCACGCCGACGTATGTTTACGATAAAATGCAGGCCAATGTGGGGAATATGAGTAATAAGGGTGTCGAGCTGATGCTGAATATCGATGTGGTGAAAAACAAAACATTCACCTATACCACAACGGTCAATCTGGCTCATAATATCAATAAGGTTACCAAACTGTCCAACGAGTTGTATTCCACCGGCCGTATCTATACGGGGGATCCGTGGATTCGCGGCGCTTCGGGCGTTACCTCGCATGTGGTGGAGGTCGGATATCCCGTAGGGCAGTTTTATATGCTGAAGTGTACGGGACTCACCGAAGACGGCAAATACATTATCGAGGATAGGAATAAAGACGGGCAAATCACCGATGACGACCGTACCTACGTGGGCGATTCGCAACCCGACCTGACGTTCGGATGGAATCATTCTTTTTCCTGGAAAAATTGGGATGCCAGCATCTTTTTCCGTGGAACCGCCGGGAATAAAGTGCTCAACAATCCTCGCGCCGCTTATGGCAACAACACCTACCTCAGCGGCGCAAACGCTTTGAACGACGAGCTGGTGAGCATCTTGCGCGAAAACTCGCGCGTAACCTCTTTTTATGTCGAAGACGCCTCGCACATCCGGTTGGATAATATGGCTATCGGATATACATTCAATACCAAATCAACCGGTTGGCTGGAAAGGGCGCGCGTGTATGTAGCCGGGCAAAACCTCTTTGTGATCACCGGTTACAAAGGACTCGATCCCGAAGTGGAACTCTTCCGCGGTGAACCTTCCGACGACGGCGCCGGCCTTTCGCCGGGTATCGAGGCGCGTAATTATATGCCGAAGGCGCGTTCTTTCACTTTTGGCGTTAATCTGACTTTTTAATAGGTTTCATTGATTTAAAAAAACGACGTTATGAATAAAAAAACAATCATACTCTCTGTTTTATCCGGAATTTTATGGATGGCGGTCTCCTTCTCTTGTACGAACCTCGATGAGGAGATATACGATCAGCTTGCCGGAGATTTCCCGGAAACCGAAAAACAACTCAATGCCGTTATCGGCGATGTATATAATTCGTTAAGGACGTATTGGCCGGGCAACTATCTTTATCTGTCGGAATGTGCCGGCTCGATGGCTGTGACGCCTACCCGCCTCGGCGGCGACTGGTACGACGGCGGTCAATACCGCGAACTGTTCATGCATACCTGGACGGCGCAAACCAGCCAGGTGAAAACGGGTTGGAGCAATGCCTCCAACAGTATCGGAAAATGTAACGCCACCCTTTATATTATCGAACAAACCGATGTGGTGTCGGATGACGTGAAAAAAATCCTGACGGCGGAAGTCCGGGGCGTAAGGGCTTTCTGGTACTATACCATGCTCGATTATTTCGGAAACGTTCCTCTGGTTACCGAATATGTGCCGGCGGGTAAAACGTTGCCTACAAACAGTTCCCGGCAGGTGGTCTTCGACTGGCTTGTGGAAGAGGTTAAAGAAATTGCCCCTTCTTGCCCCGATGCTTCTGCGTATGCCCGCTTTACGAAGGGCGCCGCATATACGTTGCTCGCGAAGTTGTTGCTCAATGCCGAAGCTTGGGGCGTAACGTACGGCGGCGATGCGTATAAGGAAGCCTCCGATTATTGCGATTTGGTATTGGGGATGGATTATATTCTCGAACCGGTATGGAAGGATAATTTTTCGTTAACCAACCACAACTCGCGCGAGGCCATCTTTGCCGTGGCTTTCTCTAAGACGGACACCGAAAACCAGAATCAAATGATGAACCGGACGTTGCATTATAAAGACCAATTGTCATTGGGCGGCAATTTCTCCGCATGGAACGGTATTTGCGCCCAACCCGAATATGTGGAGCTTTTCGATGTTGAGGATCCCCGTTATGCCGGTTCGTTCCTGATAGGAAAACAGTACGACCGTGCCACCGGGAAAGTGATTATCACCGATCACGGGTTGGAACTCAATCACACCGTTGCCGTCACCATGCTTCCCAATACGGAATACGACGGTACGCCTTGGGGCGCGGTTAATCAGCACGACGGCGCCCGCTGCCTGAAATGGCCGTATGCCCAGGATTTGGTCAATGCGATGGAAAACGACTTCCATATCTTCCGGCTTGCCGATGTGTACCTAATGAAAGCCGAAGCCGTTCTCCGTTCGGGAGGCGGCGGTGCGGACGCAGCTAAGTGGGTCGACGATGTTCGTGCACGGGCGTATGGTAATAGAGATCACGATTACAAAACCGTCGATTTGGCGAAAATCTTGTTGGAACGCCGGCTCGAATTGGCATGGGAAGGTTCGTCCCGCCAGGACGATATTCGTTTCGGCGAATTCGGGAAAACCATGTGGAAGGCTTCCAACTGCGAACGGGCGACAGGAGAGCATCTCAAACTTTATCCGATATCGCAGGACGCTTGGCAAACCAACCCTAATTTGGTGCAAAATCAGGGGTATCCTAAATTTCAATAATTTTTGTATGGGAAACACCCCTGGTTTCCTGAAATGACGGTAATGCGAGCCCGGAAAAGTTTCCCTTATAGAAGCTTTTCCGGGCTTTTTTTATCGGCGCCGAACCGGTCTTCGATTTTTTGTCTCATTTTTCGTAATTGTTTCGTATCTTTGAAGATTAAAATAAAGGAAGACACATGACAAGGTTTGTTAATCCCGCATACGACGTAGCATTCAAGCGGATTTTCGGTCAGGAAGACAGCAAAGATTTGCTGCTCGACTTTTTGAATGACTTGTTGGAAGGCAAATTGCGGACGGATGTCATTCTTGCCGACCGTGATACCCACGAACAATTCAGCGATAAGCTGCGTTTTATTTTCGTGGAACTTCCGTTTTTCTCGAAAACGAAAACGGAATGTGTGACAGGTTTGGATAAATGGATTTATACATTAAAGAATATGCAAACATTAAAAGAAATTCCTTTTAAGGAGGAAAAGCCTATTTTTAAAAAACTGGAGAAGATTGCTGATCTTACTTCCTTGAGCAAGGAAGAGCGCAGAATGTACGATGCCGATATCAGGGCCTACCGCGATCGGTTAGCCCAGATTAATTCTGCAAAACGGAAAGCAATGAGGGAAGGCAAAGCTGAAGGACGGGCTGAAGGGAGAGCTGAAGGAGAAGCAGAAGGCCGGGCAAAAGGCGAAAGAAATAAGCAGATCGAAATGGTGCGGAATATGAAAGCCGAGGGCATTCCGGTGAAGGTGATCTCTAAAGTGAGCGGCCTGTCTGTCGAAGAAATCGAAAAGCTGTAAAGAAATCGAAGCACCCGTTTCTCAATCTTAGATAATTCCACTATTTTTGCATGAAACAATCCATTAAACGTCTATGCAAAAGAAAATACTCATCACCGGAGCCAGCGGTTTTATCGGGAGCACGGTGGTAGACAAGGCCCTTGAACTGGGATATGAAACCTGGGCGGGAGTTCGCACTTCCAGCAGCCGAGAGTATCTGACAGACCCCCGCATCCGGTTTATCGACCTTACGTACTCCAATAAAGAAAAGTTGACGGAGCAATTGCGGCTGTTTGCCCGCGACAACGGTCGATTCGATGCCATCGTGCATATTGCGGGGATGACCAAAGCGCTGCACAAAGCCGATTTCGACAGGGTAAACGATGGATACACCCGCCATTTAGCCGATGCGCTAATCGAAACCGGCACGGTTCCCGATAGTTTTATTTTTATGAGTAGCCTGAGTGCCATCGGCAAGGGCGATGAGGAAAATTACGCGCCCCTTCGCGCCGAACAAGAGCCTAATCCCACCACGACTTACGGACGCAGCAAGCTCAAAGCCGAGAATTACCTGAAGAGCCTCCCCGGTTTCCCGTATGTCATCTTGCGTCCCACGGGCGTGTATGGCCCTCGCGATAAAGATTATTATATCCTGGTTAAATCCGTAAAAAACGGGTTGAATGTCGGCGCCGGCATGAAACGGCAACTCCTGACTTTTATTTATTCCGAAGATCTTGCCCGGGTTATTTTCCTTTGCATCGAAAAACAGGTGAAAAGAGTCGAATATATCGTCGCTGACGGGGATGTGTATACCGATGAGGAGTTTAACCGAATCGTGCAGGAGGTTTTGCACAAAAAGCGCGTGCTGCGATTGAAGATTCCGCTCGGGGTGGTGAAAGGCGCTGCATGGGTGAGTGAGAAGGTGGCTTCCTTGCTGGGAAGGGCTTCCACTTTCAACACGGATAAATACAACATTATGGAGCAGCGCAATTGGAATTGCGATATCGAACCGATCCGTACCGGTTTGTCATTTAAACCCGAATATCCTTTGCGCCGCGGGGTGGAAGAAACCGTTCGTTGGTATAAAGAAAAGGGCTGGTTGTAAAGGTCTTCGATAGGACTTTGTGATAATGTCTTCGGCGATATTGCTTCGCGATAAGGGCCGAAGCCGATAACACTTTGCGGATATGCCGGCCGTTAATCCTTAAAATTAAGAACAAATAACGGTCTGAAAACGACTTACACAGGTATTTTTTATATTTTTGTTGTTCTAAATGAAACAGAAGAATGAATATTGCGCTGATCGGCTACGGTAAAATGGGGCACGAAATCGAAAAGATCGCCCGGGAGAGAGGACATACCATTGTCTGTATTATTGACTTGAACGAAGAAAATAAATTCGATTCGCCCGAATTCAAGCGGGCGGATGTAGCCATTGAGTTTACCTCTCCGCAAAGCGCGCTGCAAAATTACCGCCGGGCATTTGCCGCCGGCGTACCCGTTGTTTCGGGAACCACCGGATGGCTCGAACATCTCGATGAGATAAAGAAAGCTTGCCAAAACGGAGGCAACACCTTCTTCTATGCCTCGAATTTCAGCTTGGGAGTCAATATCTTTTTTGTCGTCAACCGTTATCTGGCCAAGATAATGAACGGCTTTCCGGCCTATGATGTCCGGCTTGAAGAAACGCATCACATTCACAAACTCGATGCTCCGAGCGGCACGGCCATTACGCTCGCCGAAGAGATTCTGGCTTCTCTCGATAGAAAGCGGGAGTGGAAGCTCGATCGTGTCGATCGCGAAGACCAATTGCTCGTGAAGGCTTTTCGCAAAGAGGAAGTTCCCGGTATACATGCCGTTACGTACGAGTCGGAGGAAGATGTGATCCGCATTGAACACGAGGCGAAGAGCCGTCGGGGATTTGCCTTGGGAGCTGTTGTCGCCGCCGAGTTTACGGCCGGTAAAAACGGCTTTTTAGGAATGCAGGATCTGTTGAATTTTTAATGCCGTTTATAAACTTACAAAACGTATGATATCACTCAAAGAAAGATTTTCAAAAGCTACACGTCGTCAATGGATTTGGTTTGCCGTGTGGACTATCGCGATTCTGCTGTTTTCCGTATGGTACGGAAACCCGTGGATATTGTTACTTATCGTGCTCTTCTTCGATGCCTATATTACCAAATATATACCCTGGACTTTTTGGAAAAAGTCCAAAAATAAGTCGTTCCGGAAAGTAATGGAATGGGTCGATGCGATTATTTTTGCATTGATTGCCGTATATTTCATCAATGTCTTTTTCTTCCAAAACTATCAGATACCGACCTCTTCACTGGAGAAGTCGTTGCTTGTGGGCGATTTTTTGGCGGTCAGTAAACTTAGTTACGGTCCTCGTGCGCCGATGACGCCCTTGTCGTTTCCGCTGGCGCAACACACCATGCCGGTTGTCGGAGGCAAATCGTACCTGGATAAGCCGCAGTGGAAATACCGCCGGTTGAAAGGCTTTGGAAACGTGAAAAGAAATGATATTGTGGTCTTCAATTTTCCGGTGGGCGATACCGTAGCGTTGAATATGCAGGGCGTCGATTATTATACGCTCAGTTCCTACAACCCGAATGGCCGGGAAGGGATCCGCTCCGATAAAAGGACGTATGGCGATATTGTGTACCGTCCCGTAGATCGTCGCGAAAATTATGTGAAGCGTTGTATCGGCCTGCCGGGCGAAACCGTCGCTTTAAGAAACGATAGTGTGTTTATCGATGGCCAATTCCAGCCGAACCCCAAGTTATCGCAACACAATTATATGATTCAAACCGATGGTTCGGTGATATCGCCGCAGGTGTTTGAAGAGATCGGAATCAATATTGGCGATTACTTTTCGGACAATGGGTACGGACAATCGATGCTCAAGATGCAGGATCTCTCCCAATTAGATAGTCTTAATATGGCTTTGTACAGTCTTCAACAACGCAATGGAAATAACGGAAGGCTTTATTATAATATTCCCATGACCAACGAAATGGTGGATAAATTAAAATCGAAACCATTTATATGGAACATCATCAAGGAAAAAGAACAAGTCGGAATGTCGTCCTATTATCCGTTCGGCTATGAAACCGGCTGGACCCGCGATACCTTCGGGCCGCTATGGATCCCTAAAAAAGGGCAAACGGTTACGTTCGATACCGATGTCGACTTTAAAGTCGCTGCTTACCGCCGCTGTATCGAGAACTACGAGGGGAATCAGTTGGAATACCGCGACGGAAAAGTATCTATAAATGGTCAACAGGTCGATTCTTATACCTTTTCCTTGGATTATTACTTTATGATGGGGGATAACCGTCATAATTCGGCCGACTCCCGCGTATGGGGTTTTGTGCCGGAAGATCATATCGTAGGCCGTCCGATTCTCATCTGGCTTTCGTTAGAAAAAGACAAAGGGTGGTTCAATGGGAAGATCCGTTGGAAACGGTTGTTCCGAAGTGCGAAAATACCCGCATGACGGGAACAGGTTCGGCGGGAACCGTTCTTCTCTCTTCATTCTATTTAGCCCCCATTGAATACTACAGCGTGCTGTTTCGTGCGCGGGAGGTCTGGATGGAAGTGCACGATACCTATCGAAAGCAGTCGTACCGGAACCGGTGTGTCATAGCCGGGGCAAACGGCCCGATGGCATTGAGCGTACCCGTCGAAAAGCCTCCTTCGCCGCACACGGCGATGAAAGATATGCGCATTGCCGATCATGGAAATTGGCGGCATCTGCATTGGAATGCCCTTGTATCGGCTTATAATTCCACGCCGTTTTTCGATTATTATCGCGATGATTTCGAGCCGTTCTATCATAAGACATATCCTTTTCTTCATGATTTCAACGAGGAGTTGCGTTTATTGGTGTGCCGTTTGCTCGGTATTCCGGAGCCGGTTATCTATACGCCGTCGTATATCGACGCTGTTCCGTCCGGATGGATTGATTATCGCGAGACAATCGATCCGAAGCAGCCTTTGCACTCGGGCGAAACCGGCTTTTTCCCGAAACCTTATTATCAGGTTTTCAAACAAAAACAGGGATTTCTGGAAAATCTGAGCATCATTGACTTGCTTTTCAATATGGGCAACGAGGCCCGGTTGTATTTAGGATGACAATTAAAGAATTTTGTCACTTATAGATAAATATTGAGTTTACGGTTGAAAAATAATCAACGGTCTCTAATTTTCAGCGTTCCGTATTCATCGATTGATTACGAGTCTATTACTTCTTTTTAAAGATCTCCTATTCTCAAACTCTTTATATCTTTTCTTATGAAAAACGCCTTGAAAGTATCAAAATACCATAATTGTGGTATTGATGCGATGTCGATTATCCATTACTTTTGTCAAAATTATTAATGAATTCAAATTAAAGATTGTTATACGATTTTTCTTTGTAAGTTTTTAATAGGTTATAGATTTATATAATAATGAATAAATATTTCTTCCCGATTGCCGGTACAAACAAAAATACAGTTTCGATGATGTGTTGCTGTATGTGTATGTCGATAAGACGAAGTCCTATCGGGTAGGGAAGAATTATATTTACATATAGAGAACTCCACCGATATAGCTTCGGTGGAGTTTTTTGTTTTATAGTGAAAATTTTGAGAGAACGGATCATTTTGATCTTGAAGAACAATGATAAAAAAAGATTTGAACAATATTATTCTAGCGGAAAGAGATTCTTTTGCAATCCTTTTGTTAATAAAGATTAACGGGGG
>DHOU01000010.1:39545-39763 GCA_002409745.1 Bacteroidales bacterium UBA5382 | reverse complement strand
GGGGGGGGGGGGGGGGGGGGCAAGCCTTATCTTCTTCTCCTAAATTTCCTCTCGAAGGCTGGAGTTTCCATTTTTTCTATTATGAGTCCTCATGTCGGAGCAATGCTTCGGCATGGGGACTTTTTTATTATGTATCATCGCCTGTTCCTATAGGCGCCAATATCTTTATTCCATTTTATATGATTTAATAAGTGTCGTTTAAATATAAAAAAGAAAAA
>DHOU01000010.1:0-39402 GCA_002409745.1 Bacteroidales bacterium UBA5382 | reverse complement strand
TTAAATATAAAAAAGAAAAAAGTTTAATCAATTGAATTAATTAAAAAAAGTAGTTTATGAAAAGAAAGTTAGTATTGTTTTTAACGCTATTCCTTGTGGGGATAGGCGTGATAACTGCCCAGACACGCGTACGGGGTACGGTCGTCGATGAGGCGGGTGAGCCCATTATCGGGGCTACCGTTATAATTAAAGGAACTTCCCAGGCGACTGTTACCGACTTGGACGGAAATTTTACTATAACGACTCCTTCGGGAGGAACCTTGGTTATTTCTTATGTCGGATATGTAACCCAAGAAGTCGCAGCGGATGAAAATGTAAGGGTCGTATTGCAAGAGGATTCCGAATTGTTGGACGAGGTTTTTGTTGTTGCCTACGGAACAGCTACCAAACAATCTTTTACGGGATCGGCATCTGTTGTAAAATCGGATGCTATCGGTAAAATACAGACTTCTTCCGTTACGAATTCATTGGAAGGACAGGCTGCCGGAGTGCAATTGATTTCATCTACAGGACAGCCCGGAGAAAATCCAAGTGTAAGGATCAGGGGAGTAGGTTCTATCAATGCGGGGAAAAATCCTCTTTATATAGTGGATGGCGCTACGTATGATGGTCCTATAAGTACGCTTAATTCAGCAGATGTTGAAAGTATTACAGTGCTGAAAGATGCCGCTGCGAATTCATTATACGGAGCCCGTGGAGCTAACGGGGTTATTTTGATTACGACCAAACGCGGCGCAGCGAATAAGCAAACCATTACTTTCGATGCTAAATGGGGAGTGAATAGTCGGGCAATACCTGAGTATGATTTAATAACAGACAGGGCGTTATATTATGAACAAGCGTGGACAGGGCAGTATAATAAATTATATGATAATTATATCGGACGAGCTACGGATCCCTTAACCCCCGAGGCTGCAAGGATCCAGACAATATCCGATTTAGCCGGCTCCGGGGCGAACTCATTGTCAAAGATATTAGGTGGTTATAATAACTATAATGTCCCTTGGGCAGAGCTTATTGGCGCTGATGGAAAAATAAACCCCAATGCGAAGCTTTTATACACAGATGACTGGAGTGACGCACTTTTTGATAATTCGTTGAGGCAAGAATATAATTTAAATATAGGGGGCGGGGACAATAAGCATTCTTATTATATCGGCTTGGGATATTTGAATGATGATTCTTATGCGAAAGGTTCCGGATTTGAGCGGTATAGCGGCCGTGTCAGATATGAAAAAGAGGTGTTACCCTGGCTAAAGACCGGTGCCAATTTGGCGTATGCGCATACGATACAAAATTATCCCACAACATCGGGAGGTAGTTATGTCAATTATTTCCAGTGGACTCGAAATATTGCGCCTATCTATCCGGTATTTTTAAGAGACCCTAAAACCGGAGCTATCGTCAAAGATGATAAAGGAAAGGATCGCTATGATTATGGAAATGAGACTTCGTTAGGATATGCCCGGCCCTATGCCTCTAAAGCAAATCCCGCGGGGGTACTGGAGTATGACATAAATAAAATAACGCTGGATAATGTAACCGGTTCGGCTTTTCTGGATGCAAAAATATATGACGGATTGTCGGTAAGAGGCGCATTTGATGTAAATACGACCTATAAGAATGGATCTTATCTAACCAATCCTTTGTATGGAGATGCTTCTGCCAATAATGGATATGTGGAAAAAGAGAATCAACGTTATTTTTCTTATACCGGATCGGTGTTTTTAAATTATAACAAAACCTTTGATAAATTACTGGTAGACTTTTTAGCCGGAGCGGAAAGTTATAAAAAAGAATATTCGTATTTGTACGGATCTAAAACTAATCTTGCCACATCGGATGTTCCCGAGTTCAATAATGCAGTTGTATATGATGCTCTTTCATCGTATACACAGAAATATAGCGTAACAGGGTATTTGTCCCGGTTAAATCTTTCGTATGATGACAAATATTATCTTAGTTTGAGTTACAGGCGGGACGGATCCAGCCGTTTTCATCCGGACAACCGGTGGGGAAACTTTGCATCGGTAGGGGGCTCTTGGAGAATAAGCCAAGAAGATTTTTTTACAAACGTGTCATTTGTGGATGACTTGAAAGTCAAAGGAAGTATCGGTTCTCAGGGAAATGATAATTTGCTTTATGAGGATGGCACCATAAATTATTTGCCGTACCAAGATCAATTCGAGGTAAGTAATAATGACGACCGCGTTTCTGTTAAACAGACGTACATAGGAAATAAAGACATTTCTTGGGAAAAGAGTATAAATGCCAACATTGGCATTGAAGGCCGGTTATTCAATCGGCTAAACATTAGTCTTGAATATTATAACAAAACAACAAATGATATGCTGTTCTCTATTCCGGTAGCTTTGTCGACGGGGGTTCGCTCTCAGCCGGGAAATATAGGAAAAGTAAGAAATTCAGGATTTGAATTGGAAACGGATTTCGACATTGTTAGAAATCGGGATTTTGTGTGGAATATCGGATTGAATGCGGCTACGATAAAAAATGAAGTGATACGGTTGCCCGATGCCAACAGAGAAGCGGGAATTTTTGCTTCCGGATATACTAAACTGGTTGAAAGGGGATCTGTTTACGATATTTATTTGCCTGAGTTTGCAGGTGTCGATAGTAAAGGTAAAAATACATGGAATGTGTATAATGCAGACGGATCTTTTAAAGAAACGACAACCGTTTATAATAATGCTTATACCGCAGAAAGTAGACGTAACCAAGGCTCAGCGATCCCGGATTTAACCGGAGGATTTTCGACAACATTGCAATTTAAAGGAGTCGATTTATCTCTTCTTTTCAGTTATCAGTTGGGAGGAAAAGTATACGATGCGGTGTATGCATCCACCTTGCAGATGTCGGAATATGGCAGGGCGATACATAAAGATCTATTAAACGCATGGACTTCCGATAATACAAATACTACTGTTCCCCGATTTGTATCTGGATATACCGATTCTAACAGGGCTTCCGACTTGTATTTGATAGATGCATCCTATTTGAATATAAGGAATATATCGTTGGGATATACTTTACCCAAAACTCTTCTTTCTCATTTTGATATACAGAAAGTGAGAGTATATGCCTCCGGCGATAACTTAGCTTTATTTTCTAAAAGAAAAGGATTGGATCCGCGTCAGTATGACTACGGAACAACAGGATTTAACTATTCTCCTTTACGGACAATTTCATTTGGTTTGAATGTAACACTCTAAACAATATTGATTATGAAATTTAAATTTATTTATATCGTAGCTATTACGACCTTTTTATTGGGCAGTTCTTGCTCGGATTTTTTAGATCCGGAGGATTCAAGTATTGTATTTACCGATGATTTGCCTGATATTCTGGAACGAAATACCGATGCATTGATACAAGGGGTATATGGACGTTCCGTTGAATATGCTTTTTGGGCATCGCGTCATGATGATTTTGGACAAAAATCTATAGATTTGGCGGTGGACCTGTCTTCAGAGGATATGGTTCATTATTCCAATAAACAGTGGTTTATTACCTTTTATCAGTTTAATGACCGGGCAGCAGCTAATACCTATAGTCCGGCCAGACAGTGGGCGTATGGTTATGCTCAAATCAGGGATTTGAATAATATTATCATTGCATTAGCCGATGAGTCAAAATTATCTGAAGCTGAGAAGAATCTGAAAGGAGAGGCTTTAGCGCTGAGGGCATTTCACTATTTTACGTTGATAAATTTGTATCAAACAGCAGGTGAGTGGTCGCATATCAAAGATTTACCGGGAGTACCTGTTTATACGGAAGTTACTTTAGAAGGAAAAGGGCGGGGGACTGTTGCTGAAACGTATGATCGAATACTTGCAGATTATGAAGCAGCTATTCCTTTATTAAAAGGGTTTGCTCCTCCTGTACTCACCCGGATTACCCAAGTAGGAGCCAAACTTTTGGCGGCAAGAGCATACTTGTATACAGGAGATTATGCGAAAGCGTTAACATATTCGACAGAAGTTGTCAATGCGACCTCTTTAATGCCTACAAGCGAATATACGAAAGGGTTTGCCGATATTTCAAATGTCGAATGGTTATGGGGAGCAGATATAACTTCAGTTAATTCAACATCTTATGCGTCATTCTTCTCCATAATAGATGGCCTGTCCCCGGGATATGCCGGAGCGTTAGGGCAGTATAAAACGATCGATAAGCGTTTGTATGATAACATTCATGCCAATGATGTTAGAAAAGACAATTTTGAAGGCGCGGATGGAGGAGAATATGAAGTCCCCTATTTTCAATTGAAGTTTGTGGATGCCAGTAAAAAGTTTTTAGGAGATTATGTCTATTTGAGAGCTGCTGAGGCGTATTACATTAAAGCGGAATCGGAAGTACGCACAAACGATATTGAAGCTGCGAAGAAAACGCTGGACCTCATATCGAATGCCCGTGCTAAAAGCGGAACGCATTCCTATACATGGGCTTCTACGCCAGAGGCTTTATTGGATCAAATCTTTGTTCAAAAGAGAATTGAGCTGTGGGGGGAAGGACATGCGCTGTTCGAGTTTAACCGTTTGGAAAAAACGATAGACAGGACATACCAAGGAACCAACCACCCGGCTGCAAATATCATCGGAGGGGACCGCCCTCTTCCCTGGCATGATGCCTTGAGAACGTTCCAGATTCCAATCAAAGAAATAGAAGGAGACGACGCTATAACGGAAGCGGATCAAAATCCTTAAGTGGAAAATCATAAAAGATAGTCCTAAGAGATAAAATCCATTCATAAAACTCTACTAAGATTAAACTCTATTGAAAGGATTCGGACAGAGCCAGGAGTGATTCCCCGCTCTGTCTTTTTAAAACTTATAATTGCCCGATTAAGGGTTCAAAATAAAGCATTTGGATTTTTTATTGTATATAAACTCTCTAATATGAAGACTCTATTTTTTATATTTTAATTTCTAAGCAAGCTCTATTTGTTTATTAATTTAAAAAGGGCGGTGGAAAGTGATTTTTCGCCGTTCCTTTTTTGTCTTACCGAAGATACCGCTTGAATGGCTCTCTCGGTTGCTTATACATTATAAAGGGCTTTGCATTTGTACTGATTGACAAAAAACTCTATCTTTGCACCATAGATAAATAAACAGATATGTCCCAAAAAATAAGATTGCGTTTTGCGCCAAGCCCCACAGGGCCACTGCATATAGGCGGCGTCCGTACGGCACTATATAATTACTTGTTCGCCAAAAAAAATAACGGCGATCTCATCCTCCGTATTGAGGATACCGATTCCCATCGTTTTGTAGAGGGTGCGGAAGATTATATACAGGAGTCCTTCGACTGGCTCGGGTTGGAATTTGATGAAAGTCCGCGTAAAGGAGGCCCCTATGGCCCGTATCGTCAATCGGAACGAAAAGATATTTACAAGAAGTATGTCGATCTGCTTCTGGAAAAAGAGAAGGCCTATATTGCATTTGACACCCCGGAGGAACTCGAAGCAAAACGCAATGAAATCCGTAATTTTCAATACGATGCTTCTACCCGCTTATCGATGCGGAATTCCCTCACGCTCTCTGGCGAAGAGACGCGACAGCTTATTGCCGACGGAGCTCAATATGTGGTACGTGCCGAAATAGAACCCGATATCGATATTACGGTTCAAGATCTTATCCGGGGGAACGTCACGATTAACTCTTCGATACTCGATGATAAAGTGTTGTTCAAATCTTCCGATCAGTTACCCACGTACCATTTGGCCAATATTGTGGATGATCATTTAATGGATATTACCCATGTAATTCGAGGCGAAGAATGGTTGCCTTCCGCCCCCTTGCACGTATGGCTCTATAAAAGCTTTGGCTGGGATATGCCGCAATTTGCCCACCTGCCGTTGTTGCTGAAGCCCGAAGGAAATGGAAAGCTCAGCAAGCGCGACGGAGACCGTTTGGGCTTCCCGGTTTTCCCTTTGGAATGGAAGGATCCGAAAACGCAAGAGATTTCTTCGGGATATCGCGAAAGCGGTTATCTTCCCGAAGCGGTGATCAATTTCCTTGCTTTTCTGGGTTGGAACCCGGGTACCGAACAAGAGATTTTTTCGCTCGAAGAACTAATCCGGGAATTTTCTTTTGAACGATGCAGCAAGAGCGGTGCGAAGTTCGATTATGAAAAGGCGAAGTGGTATAATCATAAATATATCCATGCTACTCCGGACGAAACGCTGGCCGCGATGTTTGAGCCTGTTTTAAAGCAACATGACGTTATTGCCCCACACGAAAAAGTGGTAAAAATCATCGGGTTGGTTAAAGACCGGGTGAGCTTTGTCGAGGAGCTGTGGGATCAGGCCGCTTATTTCTTCGTCGCCCCCGAAAGCTATGACGAGAAAACCGTACGGAAGCGTTGGAAGCCGGAATCTCCCGCCCAAATGAGCGAACTTGCCGACTTGATCGAAACGATCGATGATTTCTCCATCGCGAATCAGGAGAAAGTCGTTATGCAATGGATCGAAGAGAAAGGATATCATACCGGTAACATTATGAATGCTTTCCGCCTGGCCATTGTGGGAGAAGGCAAAGGGCCTCACATGTTCGACATCACGGAGATTATCGGCAAACAGGAAACGACTCTTCGTTTACGTCGTGCGATAGAAAACATATCGGCCCACTGAAGATGTATAATATAGCGATTGCCCTGTATGCTTTTTTTGTCCGGCTGGTATCGCCTTTTCACAAAAAAGCAAGGCGTATGGTTTCCGGACAAAGGGATACGTTTCGCATTCTGCGTGAAAAGATTATACCGGGCGAGAAATATGTATGGATACATGCCGCTTCTTTGGGCGAGTTTGAGCAGGCGAGACCTATTATCGAGACGGTTAAGGGTAAAATGCCCGAGTATAAAATTTTATTGACTTTCTTTTCCCCTTCGGGATACGAAGTCCGTAAGAATTATCCTCTGGCTGACATTGTCTGCTATTTGCCTTTCGATACGAAACGGAATGTGACGCGTTTTCTGGAATTAGCGAAGCCGTATGTGGCCGTTTTTGTGAAATATGAATTCTGGTATAACTTTATTCATGAAAGTTATTTGCAACGGATCCCGGTGTATCTTGTTTCGGCGGTTTTCCGGCCCGAGCAGCCGTTTTTTCATAAAGGACGCGGGAAATATGGGAAGATGCTGCGGTTTTATACGCACATTTTTGTCCAGGACGAGCATTCGAAAGAATTGCTGGAAGCGCATCAAATCCGTCAAGTCACCGTTACGGGCGATACCCGCATCGATCGGGTGATGGATGTTCGTAAAGAATCATTACCTTTGCCCTTGGTCGAAAGATTTATTCAGGCGGATAATCCCAAAACGATTTTTATAGCGGGTAGTTCATGGGAGCCGGATGAGGACATTTTTATCGACTATTTCAATTCCCATCCGGATATGAAAATGATCGTCGCGCCTCATGAAATAGATGAAGACCATCTGATCCGTATCGAAAAGAAGATCAAAAGACCGGTCATTCGATATTCCGGGGCAACGTTACAAAATATCCAGCGCCACGATTGTGTCATCATCGATTGCTTCGGGTTGCTTTCGTCGATGTATCGTTATGGTGATATTGCTTATGTGGGAGGCGGATTCGGGGTGGGTATTCACAATCTGTTGGAAGCTGCGGTGTGGGGTATTCCTGTCATTTTCGGGCCGAATTTTGTCAAGTTCCGGGAAGCGTATGATCTTATCTATCACGGGGGAGGTTTCTCCATTGATGATAAGGATAGCTTTAACGAAAGGATGGATGGCCTTCTCCGGTCTTCGGAGAGTATAAAAGCAGCCGGGAAAAAGGCGGAAGCCTATATTTTCAGTAACGGGGGGGCTACGCAAAAAATTATCGATATAATCGGGTTGGATTGATGAAAGATTGGTGAAAGATTGATGAAAGATTGGTGAGAGATTGAAGGAAGATTGATAAGAGATTGATGCAGATTGTAAAACAATAACGGATAACCAATTGTTTTATGGAAGCCTACTAACATAAGGAGATGGATATGAGCGAAAGACCAGTTAAAAAAATTAGAATGAAAACACGGGTTTTCATTCCCATGATTTTTGTTATTGCCGTGCTTCTGATTACGTATATATTTCCGCGACAAGGCAAATTTAAATATTCTTTCAGTGAAGGAAAGCCCTGGCAATATGGGTTGTTAACGGCGCCTTTCGACTTTCCGATTTACAAGTCGGCCGAGCAGCTTAAAACCGAACAAGATAGCATCCTTCAGTACTATGAGTCCTATTTTATCATGGATACTGACGCTCAAAAAAACGCCATGGCTAAATTTGAAAATGATGTTAAGGCAAACCCTAAATTGAGGGAAATTCCTCCGGAATATATTCGCTACATTCGTAACAAAATCAATGAAATCTATGAAACGGGAATTATGCAGTCGCAAGATTATGACCGCATCTTCGCCAGCCAGACTCAATCGTTGAGGATTAAGCAAGGGAATGTCGCACAATCAAAGGATATCGGCTCTTTTTATACGATACGGACGGCGTATGAAAAGGTTTTGAATGATATCCCCCGGAGTTTGGACGTGAGTGTCTTGCGCTCGGCAGATATCAATGACTACATTCGCGAAAATATCGTTTACGATGCTTCTACTTCCGACAAGGCTCGTGAGGAGTTTATTCAACAGGTTTCACCCAGCTCCGGAATGGTGCAGGCGGGGCAGCGTATTATCGATCAAGGGGAAATTGTGGATACCCGCACGTACACCATTTTGTCTTCATACAAGCGGGTGATGGAAGAGCGGAGCGGCGGATCCACCCGCAACAGTTCGGTGATTATCGGGCAACTGTTGCTGATCTCGCTCATGTTAGGCTCTTTTTACATGTATCTGTTGTTTTTCCGCCCACGCGAATATCGCAATCGCAAACATGTTTTGTTTATGTTGTTGCTGATCATCATTTTTGTGGTGTTGACGGCTTTAACCGTACGGTTGGATTTGTTTAATGTCTACATTATTCCGTATGCAATCGTTACGATCCTGATACGGACGTTTATCGATTCGAGAACGGCGCTGTTCGCCAGTTTAATAACGATTATGCTTAGCGCGTTGATGGTGCCTTTTCCGTTTGAGTTTATGCTCATTCAGTTGTCGGCAGCCATCGTTTCGATTTTTATGCTCAAGGAATTGTCGGAACGGTCGCAACTCATCCGGAGTTCGTTTTTTATCCTCCTCACTTACATCTTTGTTTATCTGGGAATGGTTATGTATCAGGAAGGAAGTTTAGATAAAGCGAATTGGGTGGTATTGGTTTATTTCCTTATCAATTTTATCTTTATTATGTTTTCGTATTCATTGGTATATATGGTCGAAAAATCATTCGGATTTATCTCCGGGGTGAGTTTAGTGGAATTATCCAATATCAATAAGCCTTTGCTTAAGGAGCTTTCTGAAAAGGCGCCCGGGACATTTCAACATTCCTTGCAAGTGTCGAATCTGGGCATGGCCGCGGCGGCAAAACTGGGCGCAAATGCTTCCCTCATTCGCACCGGCGCTCTCTATCATGATATCGGTAAAATGGTCAATCCGGCGTTTTTCACCGAAAATCAGACCCCCGGAATGAACCCTCATGAGGGGTTGCCTTTCGAAGAGAGCGCGCGCATCATTATTAATCATGTGAAAGACGGGGTGAAGATCGCTCAGAAGAATAACCTGCCTCAGCAAATAATCGATTTTATCGAAACGCACCATGGGACCAGCATGCCGAAATATTTTTATATTTCCTGGAAAAATGCCAATCCCGGTAAAGAAGCCGATGAGAGCATATTCCGTTATCCCGGGCCGAATCCCTTTTCGAAGGAGACGGCGATCATGATGATGGCCGATTCTGTAGAAGCTTCTTCCCGAAGTTTAAATGAATATACCGAAGAGTCGCTTCGGAATTTGGTGGATAAAATTATCGACAGTCAATTGGCGGAAGGTTATTTTAAACAATCTCCCATTACCTTCAAGGATATCCAGACGGTAAAAGACGTATTTGTAGATAAGTTGAAAACCGTTTATCATTCGCGTATCGTATATCCCGAATTAAAAAAAGCGTGATACGCTTTAAAAAATAAGTTTCAGCCGTTTTGCGGACAGGCGCTTAATAATGAAAACCGGAATGAGTGATTTTGGAATTTATGACTATCAATATATTACACGTGTAGGACTTCATTTTATTATTCGACAACAATTTGAGAACCCGGATATTGTTGAAGTCGAAAATAAAAGAGATCTGAAGGCTTTTCTGCATGATCATTCGCAAGCGATCATCATTATCGATTTGTCTTTTGCTTCTTTGTCCATATCCGATGTCATCGCTCTCCATCGCGAGTTTCCATCTTCTCATTGGATCATTTTTATGAATGATGCCGTTGAAAAAGTGATTCGGGAAATTGACAAGTATCCTTTCATGAGCATTTTATTGAAAGATAGTCCTGAAAACGAAATTGTCCTTGCGTTGGAGTATGCGGTCAAAAATCGCCGGTTCATCTGTAAGCAGGTGAAAGACATCATTATGGATCACAAGTATGACGAGATACCGGCCCTTACTCATACGGAGATTGAAATACTCAAATTATTAGCTACCGGAAAGACGGCTAAAGAGATATCGGCCATCCGGTTTTCGAGCGTGCATACGATTATTACACACAAGAAAAATATCTTTCGCAAGCTGGGGGTCAAAAATATCTATGAAGCCACCAAATATGCGTATGGTATCGGCCTGATGGATTCCATCGAATATTACATCTAACCGTCTGCCCGTATCGAGTGACGCGCTGCCGGCATCCGGTGAACTCCTTCTTTGACCAAGTGCCATGCTGCCGGCGTCAAGTGAACCGCTGTCCCGACCGAGTGTCATGCTGATTGCGTCAAGCGTCCTGTTGTCCTGACCGAGTGTCGTGCTGATTGTGTCAAGTGAACCGCTGGGCGGACAAAGTGTCATGCCGGCAGCGTCAAGTGAACGGCTGTCCTGACCAAGTGTCATACTGGCGGCATCTTTTTCGGTACTGTCCTGACCAAGTGTCATGCCGGTAGTCTCAATCGGAACGCTGGCCGGGTCAAGTGTTCTGCCGGCGATGAAAAGGGCCGGCCTGCTGCCTTGCCATGCGGAACAAGGAGGAAGGTACCTCATTCTAGCGCCGGCCGGCATTGAATAAGTAAGCCCGGTAAAGCAATAGGCTGTCCTCTCGGCGACGAGGGCAGGGAAGAATGCCAGTCACCTTATGCTCTATATTGGGCTTGATATATCCCGCCTTTTCAAGTCGGAAACCTGCCCCGGTTATTCAAATGAGAGGATAGTATCCGATAACTCTCTTTTTTAATTTAAAGTGGGCTCATAAATAGAAGAATGAACGGAAAATATATTTTTTTACGGATTTGTTTGGAGATTACTATCATTGTTTTTATATTTGCCGGACGTAAAGGTTTCATCTAAAACAGAATTGATATGACAACAAAAGATGTCAATTTTAATCTGATGACCGACTCCGTGGGGACTACCCTCAACACATACAAAAGCGTATGGGCAGTGAATACACGTTTCACAGAGGCCACAGACCGATTTTGGGACATTAAAAACAAAATCAATGCATCGGCCGAACGCTCCGAAATCGAAACTTCGGGCGCAACTACCGAAAAAAAGAACGTCGCATTCGACGCTTTCGACATGGCTGCCGACCTTTCCAAGCGAGGCAGCATCTATGCTCTGGATAACAAAAATCTGGAACTTCACGACCAACTGCGGGTGAGTCGCAGTTCACTTTCGGGTATCGACGGTAAACAAGCCATTGCCAAGATGCGCGATATTCACACCCGTCTTTCGGCATTACCCCCGGAGGGACTCGCTCCTTACCAGATTACGGAGGTAGAACTGACTGAATTTAAAGGTTTAATCGATGCCTACGAGGCGCATATCTCTCGCCCACGTGATATCACGATAGACCGTGCCGTACAGAATCAGGATGTATTGCCCCAACTTTTTACCGATATGCGCGGCGTTTTGTATGTGATGGACAGCCTGATATCCATATTCAAGGGAACGGAATTCGCAATGGCTTACCGTCAGGCGCGTAAGATCATGGACAGAGGAAAGACGGCTGCTTCCAGGGTGAAACCCTCCAAGTGAGCATAAATGAACAAATGACGGGAGGCCGTTCAACCGGATGCTTGTTGAATGCCTCCTTTTTCTATTCTATTTAGCTAAACATTAAAACCAAATTCCAATGAAAAAAAATATTTTACTCGCGATGGTTGCTTTTGCATCGCTCATCCTCCATGCACAAAACCATCTTCCCGAATCGACCTCGATATGCGGCATCTGGAAAATGACCGGGATGGCCACTCCTGAAGGGACTCGCTGGATTAACGTAACCTATAAAATAATAAATCCTGACAGTACCTATTCAACTTTCGCCAGTAAGTTTTGTGGGCTATCAGTTGTCAGTTCCTATCGCGCAGCATTATCGACAAAGGCGCTTATCCGAACGGAAAAGATTTTCGCGTTAAACCCTGTTGATGTTCGTTAATTACAGCTTATGGGTTCCTTCCTTGTTTATTAATCCGTAGATAAGTGTGTGAGATGTCAAAAAAAAACGTTTACTTTGTGATTTGGTTTTCAGAAAAAGAGTTTAATAGCATTACACGGACTAAAACGCGTAATGGAAAGTAAAATGTTTTTATGGCGCAAGAAGATGTTTTTAAGAAAATAGTATCGCATTGTAAGGAATACGGATTCGTATTTCCATCGAGTGAAATATATGATGGCTTGGCGGCTGTTTACGATTACGGCTCGATGGGGGTGGAGCTCAAGAACAATATCAAACAATATTGGTGGAACGCGATGGTTCGCCTCCATGATAATGTGGTTGGGCTGGATTCCGCAATCTTTATGCACCCCACTATTTGGAAAGCGTCGGGGCATGTCGATGCTTTTAATGATCCGTTGATTGATAACAAGGATAGTAAAAAACGGTATCGCGCCGACGTGCTTATCGAAGAGTATTTGGCTAAACTGGATGAGAAGATTGAAAAGGAGGTCGGTAAAGCGGCAAAACGTTTCGGTGATTCTTTTGATGAAAAGAAGTTCCGCGAAACCAATCCTCGGGTACTGGAAACCCTGTCGAAACGGAACGACGTGCATACTCGTTATGCCAAAGCTCTTAATGCAAATGATTTAAACGATCTCCGGCAGATCATTATTGATTGTGAGATTGTCTGTCCCATAAGTGGAACGAGAAACTGGACGGAGGTCCGCCAGTTTAACTTGATGTTCAAAACGGAAATGGGTTCCACCTCTGATGGCGCCATGCAGGTTTATCTCCGTCCGGAAACCGCGCAGGGGATTTTTGTGAATTTCCTGAACGTCCAAAAGACGACTCGGATGAAGGTTCCGTTCGGCATTGCGCAAATAGGAAAAGCTTTTCGTAATGAAATTGTCGCCCGTCAGTTTATCTTTCGCATGCGGGAGTTCGAGCAAATGGAAATGCAGTTTTTCGTGCGTCCCGGCGAAGAAATGAAGTGGTTTGAGCAGTGGAAAAGTTTTCGTTTGAGATGGCATCAGTTGTTGGGATTTGGCAACGAGAATTATCAGTTTCACGATCATGACAAGCTCGCTCATTATGCCAATGCGGCGACGGATATCGAATTTTTAATGCCTTTCGGCTTCAAAGAAGTGGAAGGGATTCACTCCCGTACCGATTTCGACCTTAGCCAGCACGAAAAATTCTCCGGCAAAAAAATGCAGTACTTCGATCCCGATCTCGGAAAATCGTATACTCCTTATGTGATAGAAACCTCGGCCGGAGTCGATCGGATCTTCTTGTCGATCATCGCCGGAGCGTATACCGAAGAAACATTGGAAGATGGTGAAACGAGAGTCGTGTTGAAACTCCCGGCAATGCTGGCGCCCATTAAACTGGCCGTGCTTCCGTTGGTGAAGAAAGACGGACTTGCCGAAAAGGCCCGTGAAATTGTCGCTGACTTGAAATTCAGTTTCTCGTGCCAATATGACGAGAAAGATAGTATCGGGAAACGTTATCGCCGTCAGGATGCCATCGGAACGCCTTTTTGTGTGACGATCGATCATCAGACGCTCCAAGACAATACGGTGACTATCCGCTACCGCGATACGATGGAGCAGGAACGGGTGACAGTCGATTCGTTGAACGATTTTATCTCAAGCAAAACGGATATGAAATATTTATTGAAACAATTGGTTGATTAATATGAAATTACTATTAAATATACTATTAAGTCTTTGTTTTCTTGCCTCATTTACGGCTTGTGGCGATCAAACGGTTACGTTCGACGATCAATGGAAATTGGACAACGAGAAACAATTTGAAAAAATAGCTTCGGACCCCGCTTATAAAGACAATAAAATCAAGGCCTTATCCGGTAAAGACGCCTATATTGTGTATAAATCACTCGAAAAAGCAGATGACGACTCACCAAGGCCGGCCTTTACCGATTATGTAAAGGTGTATTACACCGGATGGTATAAATTTGATTGGTCGCAAGGCGATACCTATCCGGGAGATGATGGCGATACATTTACGAATAAACGGGAATTCGTTTATTCGCGCGATAATATTCCTTCCACTTTAGCCGTCTCTTCGGGCATTGTAGAGGGGCTAAGCCTGGCTTTGCAACATATGAAGGTGGGAGATAAGTGGGAGATATGGGTTCCCTGGTCGTTAGGATACGGCTCGAGCGGATATGCCAGCCTGAATATTAAAGGGTATACCACGTTGGTCTATGAGGTGGAGCTCGTTGAAATTGTCGAGTAGCGTTTCTAAATGATGAGAAGAAAAATATCCCGTCCGACGGCCTTGCTCCGTTTGACGGGATATTTAGGATCGTATTTTATCCGTTAACCGTATGGGCGGATAAAAGGAGTTGTCAGAGTGTTGACAAAAAACGTTCTATGGCGCTCTTTACCTGAGAGCGTGTTCCATTGAACGTGTTCACCATAATCGTGAAGGCATATTTTTTATTCTTGTCGATTAAGTAACCTGAATAGCATTGCACGCCACCGATGCTTCCACTCTTGGCGTGGATATAATTCCCGTTTTTCGTTCCTTGCATGAAGTTCGTTAACGTCCCGTCTTTTCCGGCCTGGGGGAGCGATTGATAAAATGCATCGGCATAACGGCTCTGGGTGTACATATAGTAGAGCATCTGGTTGAGAAATGCCGGACTTACGGCATTCTGCGGCGCGAGACCACAGCCGTCGTACATCGTGAGGGAGGATGTGGAAATTCCCTTTTGTCTCCAATAGTCATTCACAAAATCAATCCCTTGTTGGAGGGCATCCGCGTATATGTCCGGGGCTTGACTTCTCCCCAACGTACGAATCAGATGTTCGGTATAATGATTGTTGCTCGTCACGTTTATCTCCCGGATAATTTCTTTCAAAGGACGCGATGTCTGCGTGCAAAGGACGTTGCCGACAGAATAGGCCAGCGGTTTGTTTCGATTTGGGAAGCGTAACAAGTAATCTTGCCGTGCCGTTTCGACTTTCTCGATCCGGTAACCCGCACGGGTCATGTATTCAGCCAGCGTTTGGCCGAGTAAAAGTCCCGGGTCGGGGATATCCCCTTTAATAGAAAAGCGGCTTTTCCCGGCAGGAATATCTCCTTTGAGGGTCTTTTCGTACGAGAAAGGCGTGCCGTAAATATATCCGTTGTCACGCCCGCTATTGTTGAGCGATAAATGATTGACGAACGTCAAACCCTTTATTTCGGGTTCGGTGCGGAGAATGCGCGGAGGAATATTCCGGTCGGATGTATCGAAAACAATTTTGTACGAGTTATCGAAAATGCTGATGCCGTAAGCGCCCGAGGCGTAGTAGTTGCCTATATCGATCCACGTCCATTCGGGCGAGATACCATCATACCCGAAAAGATTGTCCACCACATAGATTGAATAGGCGTTATCGCCGGGAAGCACGTTTTTCAATGCCTCTGTTATATAAGTGAAAAACGCATTCGGATTATTTCCGAAAGCCTCGCTTCCCAAGGTAGGGTCGCCGCTTCCCAACACCAAAATCCGTGAAGGATCGGCCGTATCCAACGCAATATCGGTTTTATAGCGATAGTTCTCTCCGAATAATTCGAGTGCGGTAGCGGTCGTAATCAACTTTAACGTCGAAGCCGGAGTGAGGGACTTTTCGGCATCGTGCCGGAGAACCTCCTTCCCGGTGTTGAGATCGGTGACACATACACCCACCGATGCATGCTTGAGGGCAGGATCGTTCAGTAAGTGCTGCAAAACGGGCTGTGAATATCCCGCATAAACGAAGGCGCAAAAAAAGAGGAGAAAAGTTATTGGTTTCATAGAAATAAAAAAAAAATGATTTTCACAAAGATAACATCAACCAACCGATTCTGCCAAAAAAAATATTTTGTATATGTATATGATGAAACTTTCTGTACTTTTGATCATGCAAATTTTGATATATCGTCAAGGAATAATGGCAAATGACAAAAAAGAATAGGATGTACACGACTTATCATTTAACGTCGGCACAAGATGTAAGTGTCGACATACTCGATGCTATTAAAGCAACGTATAAATCAAAACCGATCAGAATCATTGTAGAAGAGGCTGATGGTGATGTGGATCTTTCAACCGATATGAAAGCTGTTTTGGATGAACGCTTGCAGGACGATGAAAGTGCTTATATGACTGCTGAGGAGTCTATCAGCCGGCTTAGCAAGAAATATGGCATATAGGATTATCATTTCGCCCCGCGCTCAAAAGGAAATCGAAAATGCCATCGATTATTATGCTTTCCTGTTTCCATAACAAACGGCCCCCCCCATAAAAGACCGAGATATGAATAACCGAAAGCCGTTCCTGATTTGTTTACACCCTTTCGTGAAGAAGGCGTTTTCTGTCTTTTCCCATAGTCAGGAACAGCAGTCCCATAAACGTGAAAAATGCATTCAGTATTAAACGTTCATGGCTGAATTGGTATCCGCCGAACCATTGTTCCGAATTGACATCCAAAATAAAGCAAAGAATAGGCGATGCGATGGCGATAAGAGGCACCCATTTGTCGCGAATAGCCCGTTTATTGAAAATGCCGAAAGCGAACATTCCCAACAAGGGCCCGTAGGTATAACTCGCCAATGTATATACGGTATTAATCACCGACTCGTTATTGAGGATGTTAATGATGTAAATAACCACGCCCATCCCGACGGCCATGCCCACGTGCACTTGTTTGCGGGTGCGGGTGACCTGCTGTTCGGTTTTATGCTTGCGGCTTTCGAGAATGTCGACGGTGAAAGAAGTCGTGAGGGCGGTAAGGGCCGATCCGGCGGCGGCATACGCTGCGGCGATCAGTCCGATGATAAAGAGAACGCCCACAATAGCGGGGAAAAAGCCGCCCGCCGCAAGGAAGGGAAACACTTCATCTCCATCTGCCGGCAGCACTATTTGATTGACCGACGCATACGTGTAAAGGAGTACGCCGAGCATCAGGAAAAGCAGTACCACAAATATTTGCAAGATGCCTCCGGTAATCATGTTCTTTTGTGAATCCAAAGGATTTTTGCAACTGAGCGATTTTTGCATCATATCCTGGTCTAATCCCGTGGTGGCGATCATGGTGAAAACGCCCGCAAGGAATTGCTTAAAAAAGTATCGTTTGTCGTTTATATCCTCAAAAAAGAACGTCTTCGACATTTCACTGTCCTTTATCAGCGTGATGGCGCCGGCTATATTGGTTCCCAAATCCTTTGCGATATAATAAATGCAGAGGCCGACGGAGACAATCAGGCAGAAAGTCTTGAAAGAATCCGTCCAGATCAGCGTTTTCACTCCGCCGCGGAACGTGTAAAGCCATACCAGCCCCACGGTAAACAAGACATTCACGGCAAAAGGAATGTGCAACGGCGTAAACACCAGCAATTGCAGCACGACGCACACGATATACAGCCGGATCGCCGCACCCAGCATCTTGGAGATAAAGAAAAGCCATGCCCCCGTTTTGTAACTCGACACGCCAAAGCGGTTTTCGAGATATTCGTAGATCGAGGTCAGGTTCATCCGGTAAAACAAGGGGATGAGGACAAAGGCGATGATGAACTGTCCCACGGCAAATCCCAGCACCATCTGCATGTACGAGAAATTGGCCGTAGCCACCATTCCCGGGACGGATACGAATGTGACGCCCGATATGGCGGCTCCGATGGTCGAAAAAGCCACCAGGTACCACGACGATTGCCTGTTGCCCGAGAAGAACCCGGCGTTATTGGCTTTACGGCCGCTAAAATACGATATGGCGAAAAGAATGCCGAAATAGGCGATGATAATGGTTAATGTCAATAGAGGACTCATGTTGAATTTTAGATTTTATTATTTCCGCTCGCAGATAAATCATTAATTATTTGCTTGATAGTCAATTTTAAGGGTGGTATGTGTTTTTTTAGAGTTACTAAAATCATTTCGGGATCAATATCTGCATATTGATGTGAAATAAAATTTCTCATACTGTATATTTGTTTCCATGGGATATTAGGATAGTCGATAAACAGTGATTTATCGGTTTTTTTATCGATCGCCGAAGCTGTTTCCCCTATAAATTGAATGCGCATTAAATTGGCATCCAACAGGGTCATTCCCCATGGCGTTGACAAAAAATCATTTACAGATTGGACATTCTTATTCCTTTCTTCTAAAATGCGAATTGAATCCAACATCGTATTCAATAGTTCTATAATTTCCTCTTTAAGCGTAGATTGCATCGCGCTCAATTCTTTTTAATAAAAGTTTATTCAGCCCTTTACGCAACCGCAGGAGATCGATATTGCATTGGCAAATACTTTCCAGATCATCATGGATAAAGCCCATAATAATAGGATCAGCTTCGGTAAGTTCCACAAAAACGTCAAGATCGCTGTTGTTGGCGTGTTCGTTTCTCGCCACGGAACCGAAAATACCCATAGCGGTAATTCCATATTTATGCCCATGTTCTTGCATAAACATGCGGATCAGTGTGATGTATTCATTTGTCGTTTTCATTGTTATTTCTTTTTTAGCATATTGTACAAGTTGTCGCACAAATATACTATTTCTTTTTGAATTTGAGTAGTGTATCGATTCGTTCGAATGCATATCCCCGCTTTTTGAGCTCTACGACCAATTCATCCAATCGATTGTATAGTTTATCTGTTCTCTCCGGGGAAGTCCCGATGTGCATCAGTAACAAAAATCCGTTCAGTCCGTTTTTTTGTTCGTGTAATAAGATGTTTCGATAGATCTCTTCCGAAGAGCGGTACGATTGCATGTCGGGAGTCGTATAATCGGCATTGGAAGTGGTTCCGGGAGTGAAATTGACAATCTGCACGCCCTTTGCTTTCGCCCAGCGGCTGATGTCGTCGTTATACCATTCGTAGGGAGGCAGCAGATAGCGGGGCGGTTCGATGGCGACACCCGCTTTTTTCATCGCCGCATAATTGTCGGCCAGATCCTTTTCGAAAACGTCACGCGATACCAATGTGGAGTCCCGCTTTTTCCAGTCCGCATAAAGCAAATGTTTATCGGAGTGGGGGCCCAGATAATGTCCGTCTTTTTGTAATGCGTGCGCAACGGAAGAATGTTCCCGGTAAAAATCGCCCGTTAGGAAAAAGGCTGCTTTCAGGTTATGCTTCTTCAATACTTTTCGGATGATATTGCTGCCGTCGGCATATTCATGTCCGGTAAATACGAGCGCCAGTTTTTTTTCGGTCGAATTTCCACGGACGATTCCTCCGCGCACTTCTTCGAACGTCTGTGCACGGGATGCCAGATAGCCTAAATAATAACACATCGAAGCGGTGCCGTCCATCGTCGGCTCATTCGTTGAATAATCGGCATAGTCGTCGTGATATACCACATAGTCCGATTGAAACGGTGCGTATTCATCGTCATTTGCCAGATAGATACCCCTAAGGCTGTTGAAAATAGAAGTATAGATAGGCCCGTCGACCAGTCCGCCGGTAATCGGGAATTGTTTCAGGTGAGTGAAAGCCGAATGCGGATCAGCGGGTGTGTCGGCCTGCTGCGGGTAGCCGACAATCATACTGGTACCCCACGGATTGCAACCGAAAAGCCAGTCGCGCATAGCGGTTTCTATTTCGATGAAGGTCGAGTCGCCGGTCAGTTCGTGATACAGGCGGCATTGGGTGATGAATCCCACCGTCAGGTTATTGGAACACCATATAAAAGGAATGCCGTTCATAAACGCGTCATTTTGGGCCCGCTCTTTTACCCGCTGCAGTCCGCTGCGCAGGTTGCGGATGAATTCTTGTTTGATTCGCGGATTTTCGTTTTGTTGCGCCAGATGAAAGTGTCCTAAATTAACGAAAGGGTACCATTGGTAATGGCGTGCCGAGTCGGCTCCCATCCAGGGAGTGACCGGCTCCAAACGGCCATAGTTCACAGCATCGCGCAACGCGTGACGATCTCCCGATGTTGCAAATAGTTCGGCGGCCGCCAGTTGCATATCATCGGCCCAGTTATCTTCCTCATAAAAATAGGGAGCCCCGCCCGGAGCGGTTTGTGATACGCCCGGATTGGCGGCCCCTTTTCGATACGCTTGCTGCGCTTTATCTTTTAAAATCGTCGAAAATTCGGGATAATAATTCGATAGGAGTTGAGCCCCCAGAGCGAAGGATGAAGCATATTTCCCCAGCGTAGAGGCCATTCCGGTGCTTCGGTTTTTGTGCTTGAAAAGGCCTTGCGGTTTCGGGTTTACGAAATACACAGGACGTTCTTTTCCCGCGCCCCAACCATAATCGACCTTCTGTTCGTTCGGCAGAGTGAATCCGACATGATCGCGGTCATCGGCCAATTGATTGAAATACGTGTTGGAGTCGGGATTCATTTTCACCAACCAGTCGAGTCCCCATTTTGCTTCATCGAGGATATCGGGAATGCCGTTGGCGCCTTCCTCTCCGTTGGCCAGATAACGGTCGCCGAAAACTTCGGGATGTTGGGTGTAAGCGAACAACATCTGATAGACCGCGTTGGCCGATGTGGTCACATATTGCAGGTAGTCCGACGCGTCGTGCCATCCGCCTGTCGTGTTGTAATAACGTCCGTCACGCTTGCCTTCGGGATCCCCTACGGAGATACCGTCATGCACATGGCAGGAATCTTTCAGGAACGGATTGTACCCGCATCGTTGTTGCCGCATATATTTTAGCGGCATTTCCGCGGCGTCGGCGTAAATATCGTTTCCGATGCGGAAAGGAGCCGATAGAATTCCGTTGATTTTTATCCGGTAAGTTCCCGGGGTCGTAAAACCGGAGAAGTCGATCCGTGCCGATGATTCGAATGCCGGCTGTTTGCCGGTGTTTTTGACTTTTGTCCCGTTGAATGCCACCTTACCGGTAGTCATGTCGATAAGTTGAAAATTATCAGGGAGAGACTTTTGTTTACTTACCCAAACGGCGACTTTGGCGTCTTGTTCGAGGTAGCCGATTAGGTTGACGCGTATCCAACTGTTTTGTGAATAGGAAACGCAAACCATCCATAGGAAAACCAAAAATAGAATTATTTTCTTCATGAGATATTATAAATATGAAGGTGCAAGATACAAAATATCGATGAAAAAAGAGCAACTTCAAATAAGGAATTGCTCTTTTTTCTGTGATGATTATTCAACCGTATCCCATCCGGAATTTTGTGTTAATTCATACCCTAAATCTTTATAAAGCTTAATTTGATCAATAGGTACAGCATTCAGATATTGCCTTTCATAATAAGAGTTTCCGGCGACCCAGTCCCTGCGCATATTGTTTTCATATAAATTATGAACAAATGCTTTCGATTTATCATTCGGATTGGGATAATAGAAATGTCCTTCCATTAATTTCGAATATTGTTCTGCCGTATAGTTCGCTTTGTATTCATCCAGATTAATATAAGCGCCTTTACCTAAAAGGGTCGGTTCACCCGTTTCAACAGTCTTAAGGTATTCATATTTTTTCCATCTTCTCAAATCATTTTTTCTGAACCCTTCAAATAAAAGTTCAACGGCTCTTTCTCTTCGTATTTCCCATAATATAGGAGAAACAGACGGGTCTCTTTCGGGATCATTTATGATCACTCCATTGGCCGTAACATGATCTCCCGAAATGACCATTTTAGGTACTTTGGGTAAAGCCTCTCCTTGGTTGTTTTTACGAATATTCCGATTGCGTAGGAGATTAATGGATTTATCGGCTGCCGCTTGATCGAATTTTCCTAATTCAGCAGATGCTTCGGCGTAATTAAGAAGAACTTCTCCAAAACGTATTACAGGGGCATCTGTCGTATTCGTACTCCCCAAATAAATCAAATCTTTGTAATTTGCGTCATAAGGCAGAAATTTCCAACACAGAAAACCGGTTGAGGAATAGGCATCATTCGGGCCGTTTAAACGGATAGAATCGACTAAACTGGCGGCCATGCGCGGATCTCTGTTTTGATATTGATCCTTGTAATAACGGAACCCTTTATCGGATTCGTAATTATATAAAGGAGATTGTTTGATCGGTAATCCGTCGGTAGATAAATAAGTTTCCACAACTTTCAACGTTGTACCGGTTTGAGGTTCTTTATTATTATAGGAGACTAAGCAATGAGTTGCTTTTGCCATTTCATATTGACGATAGAGAATGACCTCGCTATTTCCTGAGAGGTCTTCGGAAGAGAAGATGCCTCTATAATCATCGGATACTTTATATTTACCGGAACTCATCAGTTGTTCCGATGCCCACACGGCTTTTTCCAGCAATTTTTTGGCTGTTTCATTATCTTGACTATGATATTTCAAAAATGTACCGAAATAGAGCAGATGCCTTGACATAAAAGCTAAAGCCACATCTCTATTTATCTTTTGATCGCCGTCATCTTCGCGAAGGTTGTCTGCCGCGAATTGGAAATCGTCCATAATTTTTGTAGCGACAAAAGCTAAAGGATCTCTTTTCTTATAACTCGTTTCGGCATCGTCATGTTTTACGACCCGGTCGTAATAGGGAACATCTCCGAAAGCCCGGGCTAAATCCGAATATTCCATTGCTCTGAAAAAATAGCCGATTCCGAGCCAATGATTGCGAGCTTCTTCGGATAGATTTTCCATTTTTTCTACTTTTTCTATCATTATATTCGCCCATCTTACCCAAGTGAACGACCATCCGTTACCGGAAGTTGCTGTGTTTTGTGTCCAGATGGATGAGGAGCTATATTCGTCGGCCCATGAACCACCGGTGAAATAATTTCCCCAGGTATATCCGCTGCCATAGCCTGTAAAATAGGCTGTATAGCCTCTCTGAGCATATAAATTGACATTCTGTTCATTCGTCCAGAAATTATCATTTTCGAATTGATCCAATCCTGGTCTATCCAGATAATCTTCACAAGCCGTAAAGGAAATACATAAAAGGACAATTAGATATATTATCTTTTTCATTTTTTCTTCGTTTTTTTAAAATTCTACTTGCATACCGAATGAAACCGTTCTTCGGTAGGGGTAACTGCGCCCGAACGAACGAGAATCATTTGCTGTAGATCCCTTAACCCAATCAATTTCAGGATCAATGGCAACTCCTCCCAGTTTATCAAACTCAAATAAGTTTTCGCCATTCAAATATATTCTCGCCTTTTGAATCAATAATTTCTGTAATATATTTTGGGGTAAACTATAACCAATGTTCAAACTTTTTAATCGCAAATAAGCAGCATTCAGTAGATAACGATCATTCGGAACATAATTCCATTTAGTTGTTTGACTATATTCCATGGGACGTGGGTAAAATGCGTTGGTGTTGTCTGGAGTCCAGTAATCTAAGGTGTGAGCATAATTTGCTTCAGCTCCATAATATCCGGGTAGTACCATATTTCCCGTTGCCCAAATATGACGTTTCCCAACTCCTTGGAAGAAGACGTCTATATCGATACCTTTCCATTCGGCTCCCAGTCTAAATCCATATTGATAACGTGGAGTGGTGTTCCCTATGACGGTTCTATCGCCCGGGTCGCCGACTGTATTGGTTCCGTAATCAATAACCCCATCTCCGTTTAAATCTTTAAATTTGACGTCGCCCGGACTAAATTTAAAATTCCCGGATTCTAAGATATATTGGTTTGCGATACCCTGAGCCAAGGTGTTTTTGGACTGCCCGTTTTCAAGAATCGTTTGTTTAATCTTGTCACCTTCCCAAATAAAATCATCTTTTTGATAAAGTCCGTCGGTTTTATACCCCCATATTTGTCCCAATTCTTTTCCTTCCCAATAAGTGTCTGAATTTTTCGGGTCACTTGCCGAAGCATATTTCGTTACGACTGTTTTATAATCTGTAAATTGACCGGATACAGAAACTCGTAATCCATTATCGAAAATATGGTTGTAGGATATCTCTAATTCCACTCCTTTGGTTTCCAGCTCCCCAAAGTTCCTTTTGGGTGCAGAGATGCCTACGGTGGACGGTACTGTTTCACCCGGTGCCAACATGTTGAATGTTTTCCGATTGTACCAGTCAAAAGTCACATTCAGCTTGTTGTTGAAAAATCCGGAATCAAACCCTAAATTTAGAGTGTTGACCGTTTCCCATGTCAGGGTCGGATCCACTAAAGTTGGGCCGGCACTGATATAGGGTACAAAATTTCCATTTATCAACCAATAATTTCCGGCTCCCGATGGCGTGAATGGGGTAAGGGTCGATATGAATGAGTTTAAGGGGACGTCTTGATTTCCAACAGAACCCCATGTACCTCGCACTTTTAAAGAACTAATCGTGCGTTTTAAAGATTGCATAAAAGGTTCCTCACTGATGCGCCAACCTGCTGATAAGGATGGGAAGAAATCCCATCTTTTGCTGCTCCCAAATCTGGAAGATCCGTCATAACGCCCTGCTACTTCTAATAAGTACCGGTCTTTGAATGAGTAGTTTGCGCGACCGAAAAAGCCTGCAACAGCCCACCATGAATGGCTGGAAGATGCTAACTGATCTCCACCGGCAAGATTGACTTCCCCTTTATCAAAATCATATACTCCATTTCTACGGGCTGAAATCCAGATATATTCCGCATCTTCAATATTCGTACCCGCGGTCAGTTTTACACTGTGATCGTTGAATTTGTTATCATACGTAAGATAGCCATTGTAGGTATTCCTTATGTTTTTTGAGGAGGTGTAACGGGCATAATCGTACGAAGACGAGGTATAAATGCCATACATATCGTCCATCGTATCCTTGGCTCCGATATCCCATTGGTTGATTCCCGTTACGTATCCGCCCACGGTGTGGTTCGTTACAAAAGTTTGGGCATACGTGTAGTCGAAAGTGGCCGTTAATCCTTTGGCTAATTTGAGCGTTGTCCCTAAAGTATATCGACTGTAATAAGAATCGTCTTCAACCGGTCTGGCCGACTTTAAGTCATTTACAGCTCCCCTGAATTCTTTTCCGTTATAGGTACCGTAAGGATAAACTTGATGCCATCGATATAGATAGTAAACAGGAGCATATGTATCAGATCCATACGTAAAGGGGGACTCTTGATTAATATTGGAGTACATAAATCCTCCTCTAATCGTTATTCTATCTTTTACGTTGGTGCTTAAAGAACCGGAGAAATTATATCTCCTGTAGTAGTCGTCAAAAAGATTTAGAATTCCACTTTGGTTTGTGTAGGCTGCTGATAGATTGTACTGAGTATTAGCAGTCCCGCCATTTAAGCTTAGATTTTGATTTTGTTGAGGCGCCCATTTTTTATAATAAATATCATAGAGATTCCACGGACGATAATAATATACTCCTCCTCCCGGACGATAATCGAAATCGCGCCCTTCTACCATTTCCCGACCTAATCCTTTACCATCACCATATGTATCAATCCATTCTTTTACTTTTTTTATTGTTTCAGCATTGTAATAATACCCTACCTGTCCTCTTTCTGTTAAAGGAGTATCGCGTAAAGCGTTGGCTTGATCCATAGAATATTGTAAATTTAGATCGGCTCGTGTATGCTCTGGTACATCCGTTGGCGTGGACCATGAGAAATTATTAGAGTAGGTTATTTTTGGCTTGGTGTTTTTGGTCCCTTTTTTCGTTGTAATTAGGACTGCGCCAAATGCTGCTCTCGCTCCATATATTGCCGTTGTAGAAGCATCTTTTAATACGGATATCGAGGCGATATCGTCTGGATTTATATACGATAAATCGGGGACTTCTACGTTATCAACTAAAATCAAAGGATTACCCGAACCACCCCCGATAGTGCTTATGGAGCCTCTGATTTTAATGGTCGGCGATCCTCCCAAAGCGCCAGAGGTTGTTGTGACGATTAGTCCGGGTGTGGAACCCTGTAGGGCTCGCCCTACATCAACAATAGGTCTTGCCGTTAAAGTCTTGCCAACATCAACAGTTGAAACGGCTCCTGTCAGACTTTCTTTTCGCTGCGTGCCGTAACCGACTACTACAATTTCCTCGAGTTGTCTATTGTCGGCTATAAGAACTACCCGCACATTTGCGCTTACAGGTACTTCCTGAGTGATCATTCCGACATACGAAACAACAAGGGTGGTGGCGCCTGTCGGAACCGTGAAGCTAAAGTTCCCATTTATATCGGTAATGGTTCCCTGACCGGTGCCTTTTACTTGTGCCGAGGCGCCGATAATCGGATCGCCTGCTTCGTCCATCACACTCCCCGTTACACGGGTCTGTGCAATCATAATACCTATTCCAAAATGGAATAAAGCTAAGAATAATGTTAATTTTTTTCTCATTTGTTTAGATTGATAAAAATTCATTGAATAGTTAACTATAAAACGGTCTATATTTCTTCCGTTTCTCGTTTTTGATATTTGATTCGTCGTATCTTTCTTTCTCTTTTTTAATAATACGGCAAAATAGCGTTACCTTCTACAAAATTTGCCTACAAGCCGGCAATGCTGTAATCAGAAATAATAAATTATAACCATACGCATACATTTTTAGAGATTAATATTCGTGACAGATGACACTGAGAAATTTGCTTTTATACACATCCCCCGGCCTCTGTGTTCCTATATTCATTTTTTAGTAGATCATATTTATCAGCATTCAATAAAACCTTTTAAGGAGAGTTGTTTTATTGGTGTTCCAATTTGTCTTTCGTACTATCAGTTTCACTACCTCCTCTTTCGAGGGCTGCTTTTCTTATCCGATCCGACAGTTCACTCCGTGTACGCCCTTTTAATGCATTCCGAACCGTCACTTCACTAACGTTGAATAGTTTAGCAAGCTTTCCCCGTTCTCCGTATTTCGTTAAAATCTCGCCCATGTGCATTTCTATTTGATTTTTTTGTACCTTTATCGCCACTTTCTGATTCGAAAGGTAATGCAAAGATAAATCATTGTGATTTATAAAGCAAATAAAAATATATCTTTTTGATTTATTTTTTATGCTGAATATTCCAGATATACGAAAAGAGTGGTTTTTGGAGCAAGTGGTGGCCTTAAAGGAAAAAGGAATCCCTTACAACGAGATAGCTGCTAAATTAGGTGTTAAGCCTCAATATCTGAATTCGATAAAGAATACGGATAGAGGCGCGTCAGAAAAATTAGCGCTTAAACTTTGCAATGCTTTTGGAATAAATCATAATGATTTACTTAGGCGACTTCAAACAAAGGGAAAACAAGATGCGACCTTACCCCAAAAGAAGAGTTCGCCTATCGAAGTACCATCGCGTGGAAGAATACCGTTGTCCGATGCTTCGTATATCAGCAGAACGGCCAAGAAAGATTTAAACATAGATACTTTCCAAGGCCAAGCGCGGGAATGGATTGATACGGGAGATTTATTCCCCGGTGCTACGTCAGCTATTCGTCATTATGGAGACAGCATGCCTGAATACCCTTCGGGCTGTATTCTCATTCTCAAACGGATAGTGGATTCAAGGCTTATTATATGGGGGCGGAATTATTATGTGGAAACAACCGAAATAGGCATTACAAAACGATTACAGGATGGTGGCGAGAACTATATTATCGGTTATAGTTCCAACTTGGAAACTTATCCCGATGGGCGCCTTATTCATGAACCTGTTAAAATTCCAAAGGATAGTATCCATCATATTCATCTTATCATAGGTTACGTTACGAAAGAATTCAGTAATGAAGCCATCCCTATTGTCAGACACACGATGTGAACAAGGGATATAACGAATCAAAGGACTACTAGTATAAAAGAAAAAAGCTGCCTCTATGAAGTAACCTTCATTTTGAGAAAACTTCTTTTTTCTGTGATGGTTATTCAACCGTATCCGATCCTGAATTTTGTGTTAATTCATAACCTAAATCTTTATAAAGTTTGATCTTGTCTAAAGGACCCGCATTTAGCGAAGGTGCCAATATAAATAAAAGAGCAGCTTTTAGTGGGCTGCTCTTTTATTTAAAAGGAAATTTTTTGGGTTAATTCCATTCGGGATTTTGAACTAACTTCACACCTTTTGTTTCGTATAAAGTGATTTGATCTAAGGGTATAGGGTATAAGTAATCTTTCTTAGCATACACCCTCATTAAAGATTTATCCGTAATAGGTTTTATGTAACCTGCATTTCCTTCGCGATCTAATTTAATCCCTTCCAGTGCCTTTAAAGTAAGGGGTTCTTTTGGATTATATTTTTTATTGTACCATTCCATGTATCTTTCTTTGTCGAACCATGCCCCTAAATTCAATTTTTCATTTAAAGTCATATCTGCATATTCCAACTTACCCCAACGACGAATATCGTTAAACCGGATACCTTCATATGCTAATTCAATCCGTCTTTCCCTGCGGATTTCCCATAATATGGGAGATACGTCGCTATCGCGGAGCGGATCGTTGATGATAACACCTTTTGCAGAAAGGTTGTTGCCGGCGAGGATCACGTTCGGCATTTTCGTACTTTCCCTGTTTCTTATTACATTAATAGTTTTGTCAAAGTCTGCTTGAACCAACGTGTGGCCACCTAATTCAGCCAATTCGGCTGCAGCTTCTATGTAGTTCATTAAAACTTCATTGTACTTCATTACCGGGCAATCTGTAATATTTGTGCTGCTTTTTCCTCCGGGATCATCAATTAACGACTCGTTTACGAAACGATTTGCAAAATACCCCGAAGCTGCATAAGGCGTTTGAGGACCTTCCAATCTGATTCCCGTGGTGTCTATCGTTGCATATAAACGAGGGTCTCTGTCTGCGATTTCATCATAAAACCATTTATCCCCTTTGTAAATTTTATTTTCCGGTTGGGAAATAGGTAATCCGTTATTCGATAAGTATGAATCGATTAAACTTCTTGAAGGACTGCTTCCCTCATTTTCTGTATTCTGGAATGACATTAGGCTATGAGTGAGAACAGAAGCATCGTATTCCCGGTAAATAACGACTTCGGAATTTCCCGCAAGACTAATGGAGGTCGTTAGAGATTTGTAATCGGGTACAAGCGAATATTTACCGTCATCTATTAGCTTTTTTGCAGCATCTCTAGCTATCGTCAAATATTTTTTAGCATATTCATTGTTTTTGGCATTATACTTTTGCCACGTTCCTTCAAAAAGCATGATTTTCGATGAATAAGCGTATGCCACGTCGCGGACAAGATACAATTTGTCCACTCCGTCGGAAGTTCTAAGATTCTTGTAGGCAAAATCCAAATCTTCCGCTACATGATCCATGATGACCGTCCGGGGTTGCCTTACTTGATATAACGCTTCTTTATCGGTACTTTCCAATGGAGTGTCGTACCATGGTACATCTCCGAATTTGGAAACCAGCTTAAAATATTCCATTGCCCGAAAGAAACGGCCTACCGCTAACCAATGGTTCTTTGTTTCTTCTGTTAATGCGGTGGTTTTTCCGACTCGATCGATTAAAATGTTTACTCTTCTTAAGTTTACGAAACTCCAATGCGTATTGTCGGTTGTGGGAGGAACTTTTGTGAAAAAGGTCGCCACTCTTTGAGCATTGTCATCATTCCAGTCGGCCACATTTGTTTCTGCATACCAATCGGTACGGGACCATCCGGCTCGCCACCCTTCAAAATATTGATCATACAAGCCAATAGCCACTGTCCGTATGTTGTTTTCTTCATTCCAAAATTCGGGTGTATCCGTAATCTCATCCAGTGGATCTCGCGTCAGATAGTCATTACATCCGAAAATGAATAATAGGATAAATAATAAACTAAGTATTTTTATTTTTTTCATAATTCTGAGGTTTAAAATTGAATTTGCATACCAAATGATAATGTTCTGTTAAAAGGATAACTTCTTCCGAAAGACCAGCTTTCGCCATTTTTAACACTGTCATAACCGGCCTTTTGATAGGTACTTTCAGGATCGATAGGAACGGTCATTTTTTCGAGTTCAAACAGATTTTCGGCGCTTAAATAAATTCTTGCGCTTTGAAACTTAATCTTCTGCATCCATAACGCAGGTAAAGTATAACCCACTGTGAGATTTTTCAACCTTAAATAAGCCATATTTTGTAAGTAACGTGTTTGTCTTAGAAAATTGTTCCCATTGCTATTCCATCCATTGTTTGAAGGCTTGGGATAGAACGCATTCGTGTTTTCAGGAGTCCAATAATCCAGTTGATGCTTAAATGCGGATTCTGCAAAACTTGAACCTCCGCCAGGAATTGCCACAGCCCCAAAGGCCCAATAATCGCGTGATCCGACTCCTTGAAAGAATAATCTCAAGTCAAAATTTTTATAGGCGAAATCTGCTCCGAAATTGTATTCCATTCTTGGGAGAGCGTTCCCGATTACCTTTAAATCACCATGATCATTTGTCGTATTTTTACCATACGTTATTTTACCGTCTCCATCTAAATCTTTATATTTTACATCACCAGGGCCAAATTTAAATGCTCCGGATTCATATAAATCTTGTGAAGGAATCCCGGTTTTTAAAGTTCCGTCTGCATTAAAATCATCTTGTTGAAATAATCGGTCTGTTTCATATCCCCAAATTTCGCCCAAAACCTTTCCCTCATAATTTTGATATATATTATTGTCCGTGTTATTGAATTTTGTAATGACTTCTTTTACATTCGATAAGGATGCTTTCAGATTTATTGCAAGTCCATTCTCGAATCTATGTTGAAAGTTTGCGCCCAGCTCAAGACCTGTGGTTGTGAGTTCTCCGTAATTGATTTTTGGAGCGGTAGCGCCAAATGTGGAGGGTAATGCTTCTCCGGCAGTATGCATCCCGGAAGTAATTCTTTTATACCAGTCAAGGATAAAAGATAGTTTGTTTCCAAAGAAACTTGCATCCAATCCGATATCATAAGTCGTTACACGTTCCCATGTTAAATCGGATGAGATAATAGAAGGCGATCCTAAATAAACAATATCTTCCTTGTTAATTATCCATTCCGATGAACCGGATTCCATGGTCGAGATAAAGGAATTCGATGCTACATCTTGATTCCCGATTGTCCCCCAAGAGCCTCGTAGTTTCAAATTCGAGAGGTAAGAACGGCTCCAATTCATAAAAGATTCTTCGGAAATGCGCCATCCGGCCGATGCGGAAGGAAATAGCGCCCACTTTTTCCCTCGTGGAAATTTAGAGGATCCGTCATATCGAGTATTGATTTCCAATAAATATTTTTGCATGAAATCATAATTTATTCTGCCGAAAAATCCCGCGGCTGCAAAATCATTGTTGAAAGCCACTCCATCCACATATTGTTCTCCGGTAGCCAATGCTATTTCGGGTTTACTCTGTTCTATAAGCTTCCTGCGTTCTGAGTAGTGTCCCAATCTTTCTCTTGTTTCGGCATCCATTCCTAACATAACTCTCAAGTTGTGATTTTCTTTTATATTCAGATCATAAGTAGCATAAGCTTTATAAATATGTGACATCGTGTATCGGCTAGTCTGAACGGCTCTATTTGCTGAGTTACTATACAAGGTGCTATAATCTTCTAAAGGAGCAGCAGAAAACATGTCATATCCCCAGACTTCACCTCCATTTCTTTTTTGATACTGATTCCAAAGTCCGAAAGTGTAATCTAGATTGATAGATAAATTTTTTATTGGATTTAATTCCGTGCCGATATTTGCCCTTACGTAATTTGTAGATGTATTTTCTCTATTTGCTTGTTTAAGGTCGGTAACGGAAGAGCGGAAATCTTTTCCCTCATACGTAGCATACGGATACCATCGTGGCCAGCGGAGCAGATAAAACCAGGCATCATATTGTCCTCCGGTATAACGATAGGGTTCGCTGTTGTTTGTTCTTGTAAACATAATGTTAGTCCGTACTTTCCACCAATCTTTGATTTTTGTTGTGGTGTTGGATGTAATATTATATCTTTCGTATTTATCCGTATTGATTTTCATTATTCCATCTTGCTTCAAATATCCCAATCCGATATTGTACGTGCTATTTTTGGATCCTCCTGCAATCGAAAAATCGTGATTTTGCTGGGGAGTCCATTTTTTTGTGAATTCTGCAATAGGATCGAAAGAACGATAAAAGAAAGTTTTTCCGTCTCTTATTTCAAAATCGCGACCTAATTGCATTTCTCCCAATTCTGATTGCGACATGCCTCCATATTTCCCTTCCCATTCTCGAAGTTTATTCACAGCTGTTTCATCGATCGAGTACCCTATTGAACTGACTACCTTTATGTCCGGGTCGATTCTTTCCTGGATTTTCAACATAAATTCGGCGTTTTCTACCGTCGACATTAATTCTGGCATATTGGTCGGGGTATTCCATGCAAAGTTATTCGAGTAACTTACGCGAGGTGTTCCTTCGATTCCCTGTTTTGTGGTAATGAGAATTACCCCCCATGCTGCTCTGGTTCCATAAATTGAAGCAGAAGCTGCATCTTTTAAAACAGAAATCGATTCTATATCATTCGGATTGATAAGATTTAAACTGGGGACTTCCACTCCATCCACTAAAATTAACGGGGAGGTACCGGAGGTGGCGTTCAATGATCCGATTGATCCTCTTAAGCGGATGGTCGATTCTGTTCCGATGCCTCCCAAATTATTTGTTATGATTAGGCCGGGAGAGATACCCTGCAAGGCTTTTGCAATATCCGTAACGGGACGGCTGGCCACTGCATCATTCACATCAATGCTCGATACCGCACCTGTAAGGTTCGCTTTTTTCTGTGTTCCGTACCCGACGACTACTACCTCCTCCAGTTGCTCATTATCTGCAACCAGCACTATCCGCACATTCGCGCTTACAGGTACTTCCTGAGCGATCATTCCGACATACGAAATAACGAGGGTGGTGGCGCCTGCCGGAGCCGTGAAGCTAAAGTTTCCGTCAACATCAGTGATGGTGCCCTGCCCTGTTCCCTTTACTTGTACTGAGGCCCCGATGACCGGGTCGCCCGCTTCGTCCATTACACTCCCCGTTACACGGGTTTGCGCTAACATTATTCCTGTACTTATAAGAAACAGAAAAAATAAAAGATTGATTTTTCTTTTCATACATAGATGATTTAACTGATTATTAATTATTTTCTCGTGATTGTTCTATAGTTTTTTTATTTTTTGACCGCGAATAGATGATCCTTCATCCTCTTCTCTTTTATATAAAAAGGAGTATTTTCATAAAGCGTTTTTTGGGGAATATCTTAGTCTGAAAATCCGAGCCAACCGGTTGTAAAAGAGGAATTACAGGGGCAAATATCGGTAAATGATAATAAAAAATTGATTTTATAGAGGATGTGGAAACATAACAAAAAGACCTCTCATTGGTTTTTGTAAACAGTCGGCCGCGGGGTATTTTCTGTTGACAACTCATATTCTTTAGATTTATTGAAACAAAGATATGCGATTTTTTCGACTATATTCCTTTTAAACTGTTAAAAGTGCCGTTTTAACAGTGTCTATAATTAAAATGTTTCTGTTTCATATACAATCAAAGACATAAATATGAAGGGTAGTTAAAAAATTAAATTGACGTCAAACGGGTAGCTCGCTATATACAAAATATCGGAAAAACGAATAGGAGGAAAATGAAGCCATTTTCCTCCTATTTGAGTAGGATGTTGAATTTTAATTCTTATTTCCAGCCTTCGTTTTGACCTAACTGAGGATTCAGAGAAAGCTGTCCGGAGGGGATTGGGTACCAATAATGTTTCTTTGCAAAGATACGAGTTTTTCCCTTTGTGCCATCAATGTAATTTCCGACACGCGGAATAACTTTGTTGTTAATATCTTTTGTAACATTTGCGCCTAAAAGGATATCCGGATGGTTGGAAGAATCCAATTTGTCGAGTTGATGCCAGCGGATCAAATCCCAATAGCGTGTCCAATTATCGAACATGAGTTCGCAGCGACGTTCGCGACGAATTTCCCAAATCAAAGCACTTACGCCCATGTTGTTGGCCGGATCGGAGAATCCCACCTCGACCGTTAGAGGCGGAAGCCCGGCTCTTTCTTTTAATTTATTGATTGATTTATCCAAATCCGTTTGAGTGATATTTCCTAATTCTGCACATGCTTCGGCATACTGCAAGTAAACAACCGACAACCAAAAAATAGGCGCATGCGTAAAATTGCTTCCCGTTTGATTTCTATAAGCATCTTCTATAGCCGGATTATCATATTTGCAAATGCCGTAGCCTGTAGATGCAGTCATTGACATTCCTCGATTGAATCGCTGAAAAGAGCGGCCCTGATAGCAAAGCGCCGAATCGATGGTTTGCGATAAGCGTTTATCTCTCACGTCTAAAAGCTCGGTAATGGAATAAACCGTGTCGGTGACTTCTTTATCGCCGACTTTTTTCCGGTAGATAATCTCTTTAGGCTCATCGTTCTTATCAAGAGCTGTTAGCGCCTTGGGTTTCCCGTCGGTGAAAAGATATGCTTCGAAAGCATTTTTTGTCAATCCGCTGATCTGGGTGGAAGAACAAGTGTAGTCTATAGTCGAATGTTGCAAAACGTCTTTCTTATAGGCTTTGTAAAAGATCATTTCCGGATTATTATTCAAGTCGATAGAATTATAATTTCCCTGATAGGAGTCGTTGAGGGTATATTTTTTGTTATCGATAATATAGCCCGAAGCCGATTTTGCTTCATTGAAAAACTTGCTTGCTCCGGACGCATCAGGAGCCGATTGCCCGTCTTCGGCTTTGCGGTATTTGCGATAAGCGCCTTCGAAAAGGCAGATTTCGGCTTTCATGGCATAAGCCACGTTTCGATTCAAGGCCTTTTTGGAACTATTATCGTACATGTTTCCACAAGCGAAATTTAAATCTTCCAGCACATGCTCCATGACCTCATCCCTGTTGTTGCGCGCGGCATATAAATATCCGTCATCGGTAATATCGAGCGATTTCTCGATCCAAGGCACATCGCCGTAAGCTCTGATTAACTGATAATAATGCCATGCCCGCATAAGCCGTCCGACACCTGTCCAATGGTTTTTGGCTTCATCGCTCATATTGACCTTATCGACGTTCTCAAGCAAGATGTTCGCTCTTCGGATTTCGATCCAGCTGTCACTCCATGTCGTGCTGCTCGAAGGAACATTTTGATAGTTCCAATCGGCAAAACTTCCTCCTGCTTGATCGTCGGAAAGAGTTCGGAAATAAAAGAGGCCGGAGCCCCCCCCGTTGCCGTAACCAAGGAAATCATCATAAAAAGCATAAGCATATCCGGTTACATTATTTTCGCTGGTCCAAAAATTGTTATTGGTAAAGGTATCCAGCGGTTCTTTGTCCAAAAAGCCGTTGCATGCGGTTAATAGCAGGACTGATAATGCGATACATATCTTATTGAATGTTTTCATATTTCTGATTTTTAGTGATTCATAAATCTGTTAAAAGGTAAGTTGAACACCGAAAGAAATCGTCCTGTACATCGGGTCGATACGGCCCCAGGTGGCGTTTCCTAAGCTTGCTCCCTCTTCTTTGTCGTTTACTTCGGGGTCGACGGGCGCGTTGCTTTTGTTGATCAATTCGGCCAGATTATTGGCGCTGAAATAGATCCTTGCCTTCTGTAAATAGATACGGGAAGCGATTTGCGTAGGCAAGGTGTATCCGATCGTTAAATTCTTAAAGCGCAAGTAAGCCATATTTACCAGATATTTTGTTTGGGGATAGAAGTTATGGTTTCCCAAATCCAAAGCGGCAATGGAGCCTTTCCCTGCATTCCCGGGGAACATCCGCGGATAATCGGCGTTGGGATCCGGATTTTCTTCCGTCCAGTAACTTGTCTGGTTCGCGTAAATCGCATCCGCTCCGCGCATCATCGGCATTACGAAAGCACTTTGGGTCCATACGGATCTTTTACCGATTCCTTGGAAAAACATATCGATATCGAAGCCTTTCCATTCTGCCCCCAAACGGAAAGCATACTGATAGCGTGGCGTAGTGTTGCCGATTACTTTTAAATCGCCATGGTCATCGGCTGTTCCTTTTCCCCCGTCGATAACACCGTTTCCGTCGAGGTCTTTAAATTTGATGTCTCCCGGGCCGAAAACGAATGATCCTTGGTTCAACCCTTCTTGGGAAGGGACTCCCTCTACCGGTACGTTTTTCATAATAGGATTTCCCGCGGTGTCTTTTTTTGGATTTCCCAGATCGTCCAACACCGGAACCGAACGATATTCATCTTCCCTAAAATACCGTTCGGTTTCAAAACCCCAGATATCTCCATACGTTTTGCCGCTATAATTTTGGTTTAATAGTTTTGTGTCGTTATCCCATTTGGTGATTACGGTTTTAAAATCTCCTATATTAGCGTTGGCATAAACGGTAACTTCGTTAAATCGGTGACGCCAGTCGATGTTTATTTCCCATCCGCGTGTTCTCAAAGTCCCGGCATTTACATAAGGAGCGTTTGTTCCCAATACATCGGGCATGGTTTTTCCAGGTGCCAACATGTCTTTGGTGGTACGTTGATACCAGTCGAAGGAAAGATTCAATTCATTGTTTAGGAATCCGAAATCTCCTCCGATATCCGAAGTCTGGATGCGTTCCCATTTTAAAGTCGGAGAGACTAATTTCGGCATATTGTAGGCAACTACTTTGGTCGTTCCGTCGTCCGAGAGCCAATGCGTATCGGCATCGTCGATTTTTGTCATGGTGGGAATATACATATTATTCCCTACGGCTTGGTTCCCTATTTCTCCGTAAGAGGCGCGCACTTTTGCATTGCTGACGATATGGCGCAAAGGAGCAAAAAAACCTTCTTCGCTTATTCTATATCCCGCAGAAGCCGAAGGGAAGAATGCCCATCGATCATTAGCCGGAAACTTTGAGGAACCGTCGAAACGCCCATTGAGTTCCAATAGCCATATACCTTTATAATCATAATTCAAACGTCCGAAATAACCGGCAGTAGCCCAATGAGTATGAGCTCCGTCAACAGTTTGTGTCCCGTTGGCGAGGTTAAATTCAGGTAAATTAGGATCCAATAGGGTTTCTCGATTGGAGCTATGGTCGAAATACTTTCCGCTCTCGGCATTTGCACCCAACATTAAGTTGAAGTTATGGCTGTTAACCAGACTAAATTCATAATTACCGTAAATATTAAAGGCGAACGATTTGTCATTCCTCGATTCCTGCTCGAGCCACGAACTGGTTGAGAAAGCTCCGGGGGTGATGATGGCTCCTCCCCATGAGTTCCAGCCGCTCAAAGGAATGTATGCTGCTTTATAGTTATAATTCTCTACGTTATAGGTATAATCGGCATTTAAGGTAAGACCTTTGGCCAGTGTAGCCTTTGCAAAAGCGCCGAGTCGTACGAAACTGTCGTTGTCCGTCCAATCTCCGGCTTGCTTGCGGTAGGCAATGTCATTGCGGAAATCTGTTCCCTGATAAGTTCCGTAAGGCCCGAAGAAACTTCCCCAGCGCCACATATATTGATAGGTGCCTCTACGCGTGGCCGGCCCTTTAAAGTCTTTGTTGCTGTAATTCAATCGGCTTCCGACTTGCAGCCAATCCCGTACGTCTGTCGTTACATTTAACAAGGTTGTCCATTTATCCATTTTTTCGGGAAAAAACGTCATGATACCTTCATCATGATTATACCCCACTGACATATAATAAGATGTTTTTCCGCTGGTACCCTGAACGGAGAGATTATGGCTTTGCGCCGGTTTCCAATTCCGGAACATAATATCTACCACGTCCCAATCGGCAAAATACATCCCCACACCGTTTTTATCCAACATAAAATCGCCCAGAACATTCGTACCGTTTCCCAGCACCATCTCTCGGTATCCCGATTTCTTCCCATTATGTTCTTCTTTCCACTTTTCTGCGTAGGGGAGCATTTGATCCAGGTACATGCCGAAAAGTTCATTTTCAGAGCCAGTTCGTTTATTAGCAGCCATCAATGCTTTCAATTGTTGTGGAACATCCGGGTAATCGGGAAGAATCGTCGGAGTGTCCCAAGAAAAATTATTGGTGTAATTGACGGTAGTTCTTTCCGTTTTTTTTGCTGATTTCGTGGTAATCAAAATCACACCAAAAGCTGCTCGGGTACCATAAATAGAAGTGGAAGCCGCATCTTTTAACACAGAGATGTTCTCGATATCCTGTGTGTTTAATAGGGATATATCTTCCATCGGTACGCCGTCTACTACAATAAGAGGCTTACTTTTAGCATCATTGCTCAATGTTCCTAAACCTCGAATATTAAGGGTGGGTTGGGCTCCCAATTTTCCGCTGCTATTTATTACGGATAAGCCGGGAACTGCGCCTTGTAATGCTTTAGAAATATCAGAATATGGTCGTGCTTCTAATTGCTTAGATACGTTTACGGTAGACACGGCTCCTGTTAAATTCGCTTTCTTTTGCGTTCCGTATCCGACAACTACCACTTCTTCCAGTTGTTCGTTATCGGCTACAAGAACTACCCGCACGTTTGCGCTTACAGGTACTTCCTGAGTGATCATTCCGACGTACGAAACAACAAGGGTGGCGGCACCTGCCGGAGCTGTGAAGCCGAAGTTCCCATCCACATCGGTGATAGTTCCTTGTCCGGTGCTGCCTTTTACCTGTACCGAGGCGCCGATAATCGGATCGCCTGCTTCGTCCATCACATGTCCCGTTACACGGGTCTGTCCGAACGCGATGCCCAAGCTTATAAAGCAGAGCATTAACAAAAGATTCATTTTTCTTTTCATAAATACATAAGTTAACTTTATTCGTAATTTGTTTTATTCACTTTAATAAATAAATTCGGTAAGTTCGTTTTTCTCTATCTTTGTCGTTTTTATTCTATTGTGTAGATTCATTTCCTCTTTTTGAACTATAGTGCCCAATTTTCTCCTTACTTGTTATCAATAACTATTGTATCGCCTCTCTATGTTCTTCGGTTCAGCCATGCGGATCTTTTGTTCATTCTGAACAAAACTTAAATTTTATTTGCAACAAATATACATAAAAGTATACA
>DHOU01000016.1:12565-88599 GCA_002409745.1 Bacteroidales bacterium UBA5382 | reverse complement strand
TTTCATGTACATGCTTCCAACAGTGAAATTCATCCACGGAAAACAGCAATAGTGGATATTGATTTCGTAGATTCGGAGTCAGGTATTCAAATTGTAACTGTTAAAAAAGAATCTTTCAAGCATTTACAAGTATTGTTACCGTAAAAATAAGAACAGATGGAATTGTTTGATAATAATTTAACATACAATAAAATGAGACATTTTAGAAAAAGTATCTTTTTGTTATCGGTAATAATACTTTTGTCTTGCGGCGATGATCCCGTCTCTAAAAATCATTCGGCACAGGTCGAAACGCTTGAAGTGGAGCAAATAAGCGATATTACGGCCGTGTGTAAAGGCAAGATTACGGATAAGGGAACCGGCACTATTTCGCAATACGGGATAGAACTGGACGACGGGACCGGATATGAAAAACATCCTCGAACCATCTCTTCGGGAGATCATTTCGGAGTTGAGTTCGTCGGATTAATCCCGGACAAAACGTATCGTTACCGCGCGTATGTCGATGACGGCACAGTTCAATACGGAGAAGAAAAAAGCTTTACCACTTTATCGGCTTTTGTTTATACTGCAACCGTTGATCCGGAGAGCATTACCAGTAATTCGGCAGTGGTTTCGTTTAGCGGTATCAATAAACTGAAGGAATGGGGATTCCATTATAGCGAAACGGAAGCAACGGTGAGCGATCCCGTGAAAAAGGAATTTTTGAAGGGCGATGTTTCTCTTGCCAATTTAAAACCCAATACAACGTATTACATCTTACCCTATGTAATAGATAAAAGTGGAAAAACAACTTATTTGGAAATTACGCATTTTAAGACTGCAAAAGGGATCTATTCCAATCCCGTAGTCCTTTCTGACGCACCCGATCCGACGATTATCCGTGCACAAGACGGTAATTTTTATCTTTATTCCACGGGAGTGGGTATTCACCGTTCAGCCGATCTTGTTAAATGGATCCGCGTCGGCGAGGCATTTACCGAAGTCGGGAAACCGAAATGGGAACCCGGCGGCGGCTTGTGGGCACCGGATATAAACTATATCGACGGACAATATGTCATGTATTATTCCATGTCGGTATGGGGAGGTACTCAAACTTGCGGGATAGGCGTCGCAACTTCCGATAAACCTGAAGGACCGTTTACGGACAGAGGTAAATTATTTCGCAGTAACGAAATAGGAGTAGAAAACTCTATCGATCCGTTTTATATTGAAGATAACGGCAAGAAATACCTCTTTTGGGGAAGTTGGTTTGGAATCCATGGGACAGAACTGACTGACGATGGACTGGCTCTAAAAGAGGGAGCTGAAAAACAAAAAATTGGCGGTACAGCTTATGAGGCGAGCTATATTCATAAGCGCGGCAAGTATTATTACCTGTTTACTTCTATGGGATCGTGTTGCGAAGAACTGAAAAGTACTTATACTACCGTGGTAGGACGTTCGGAAAATTTGTGGGGCCCTTATGTTAATAAATCCGGAGGCAGGATGCTGGATAATAAGCATGAAATTGTTATCCAAGGCAACGCTTTTTTCAAGGGGCCCGGACATAATTCAGAAATTATCACAGATAAAGATGGTGATGATTGGATATTCTACCATGCTTGGGAAGTAGCGAATCCGAGTCGTGGGCGACAGGCATTGATGGATAAAATTATCTGGGAGAATGATTGGCCTGTAATAAAGAATAAAACGCCTTCTTCTACATCTGAAGCCCCTGTGTTTTAAATATAATCTTATTATTTTGACAAGAGCGTCACTCGAAGTGGCGCTCTTGCCATTATTTATTCCCATAAGAAATCGCCATCGTCCATATCCTTGCCTAACAGATTATCTTTTTGAAAAAAGAACTCTTTTTCTCCGAAAGCCGGTTTTAGTTGGTCGTACCACGACGCTTTCGGATCATAAGTTGCGAAAAACGGAATGTCTACCAACTGTCGGTTGCGGCATTGCAGAAAACGCAATACAAACACTTTTTCCCCTTTGACTTCCGTTATTCCCAAAATCTCTATTTTCCCGGGGAATGCACTCATGCTGGGGCCGCGTACCGTCCGGCAAATGCCGCTTACGCTTGCATAGGCTTTCCGGAAGATATTCCATGCTTTTTCTATGGGAATTTCAAAAAATGCTTTGGCTCCCGTATCTCTTGCTACAAACATATAATAAGGAATAAGTCCTAAACGTACTTGCTCCTTCCACATCGCCGACCAAATTTTGGGATCGGCATTGATGTGTTTCAATACGGGCGATTGTGTCCTTATCTGGGCACCGGTATTCCGGATTCTTTCAATAGCCTTCTTTACCGCGTCGGTAGAGAGTTCGACCGGGTGACTGAAGTGAGCCTGGAATGCAAGATGTTTTCCGGCTTTGGTTATTTTTTCGAATAGCCGAAGTAATTCGTCCGCATCTTTGTCGTTCAAGAATCGATAAGGCCAATAAGCTAATGTTTTAGAACCGATACGGATGTTGCGGATATGTGAAAATTCTTTTGTTAACAGCGGTTCGATATAGGTGGATAATATTTTTGACCTTGCCGTAAGCGGATCGCCTCCTGTGAATAATATGTCGGTCACTTGTTTATGGTGGCGCAGATAATCATGGAGCAAATCGGCTTCTTTCATGGCAAATTTGAAATCGTTCATTCCGGAGAATTGCGTCCATCGGAAACAGAACGTGCAATAGGCATGGCACGTTTGTCCCTGACTGGGAAAAAAGAGTACGGTTTCGCGGTATTTATGTTGCATGCCGTTTAATTTCTTTCCCCTGAAAGTCGGCACATTATGTTCTTGTCCGGCAGGGTTCGGGTTCAGTTTCATCCGTATATCATTGACGGTTTTCTTTACGACTTCTCTTTCCACATTACCCTGTAATAGTTCCCGTACCTTATTATAATGTGTTTTCGACAACATTTCTTTTCTCGGAAAAGTCAGCGTAAAAATAGGGTCTTCCGGTATGTTACTCCAATCGATTAGCTCTTCTACCACATAGTTGTTTGCACGGAAGGGTAAAACCTGGCCGACTGTACGGATCGGCTCAATAAACTCTTCCGATAATCCAATTATTTGCGGAAGCTGGTCAAAATTTTGTAACGTATATGTCTTGTACTTTTTAATAGGCATAGTAATTATTTGTTATTTAGTCGGATAAGTAAAAAAGTGCTTAAAAATAAGCGAAGAGGATTTAAAATCGGTCAAGTGATTTTAAATAGATTGATAGGCAAATATACAAAAATGAGACGGAGGTCACAATAGAAAGTATCAATATGATTTATAAAAAATCAAAAAACAAGGCGATTTTATAACTGTTTATTCAAAAGGAATCATTTTTTGCGCCAAAAGTGACGTAGTTATAAATATAATGTTTACTTTTGTAATCTCAATGAAAAAGATATACTCACATATCCGTTTTGATAAAGCCGGCGGCAATGTCCGACGACGCTATCTCCGATGATTTTACAGGGAATCCCTTACCTTGTAAAATAACCTTTCTCATATGTTGCTCGAAAGCAACAACCAATCAATTCAAATTACTTTTCATATTTAACTTATTATATATTTACGAATAAAAAATGAATGTAGAAATTTTTGTGGCAAATGCTAACCACATAGATTTTGCTCCTTCTATTTGCGATCTCATGTATGAGTCGGCACAAGCGAGAGGAACAGGCATCGCCAAACGGAGCCCGGAATACGTGGCCGAGAAAATGAAGGCCGGAAAGGCGATCATTGCGTTGGATGGCGATAAACTGGTTGGATTCTCCTATATTGAAAGTTGGGGGCATAAAAAATTTGTGGCTAACTCCGGGCTCATCGTGCATCCTGATTATCGTAATCAGGGAATGGCTAAAAAGATTAAACGGAAGATCTTCGACTTGTCGCGAAAATTATATCCCAACGCCAAGATCTTTAGTATCACTACCGGATTAGCGGTGATGAAAATGAATACGGAACTCGGATTCAAACCCGTGCCGTTTTCCGAGTTAACCGACGACGAGGAATTCTGGAAGGGTTGTCAAGGATGCCGTAATGTTGATATCTTGCAACGTAACAATTATAAAATGTGCTTGTGCACCGGATTATTGTTCGATCCGAATGTTAAAAATGAACATGCGGCAAGCTCTTTTGCTAAAAAGGTCGTGAAGCCTGTTATAAAGAAAAAAACTCCGAATAAAATGTATAAAAAATAGTGATTATGAAACAGAAAGTAGTTTTAGCATTCAGCGGCGGACTCGATACCTCGTTCTGTGTGCCGTATTTAATGAATGAAAAAGGATTGGAAGTGCATACGGTCATTGTCAATACCGGCGGTTTTACCGATGACGAGTTGAAACGTATCGAACAGCGCGCGAAAGAGTTGGGCGCCGCCTCGCACACGAGTATCGATGCGGTGGAAGAATATTATCAAAAAGGGATTAAATACTTATTGTTCGGTAATGTGTTAAAAAACGACACATATCCGCTATCGGTAAGTTCGGAACGCTTCTTTCAGGCGATGGCTATTGTAAAGGAAGTGCAAAAGATCGGCGCCGACTTTGTCGCACACGGCAGTACCGGAGCGGGAAACGATCAGGTGCGGTTCGATTTGGTGTTTGAGGTGTTGGCTCCGCAGGTGAAAATACTCGCACCTATACGCGAGCTGGCTTTGTCTCGGCAACAGGAAATCGATTATCTCAAAGAAAAAGGCTTTGACTTCTCTTGGGAAAAATCGAAATACTCCATCAATCAAGGTTTGTGGGGAACCAGCGTGGGAGGCGTGGAAACGTTAAAGTCATCAGGAGTCGTTCCGGAGGAAGCATTTCCCTCGCAGGTTATCGAACAAGGCGTAAAGCATCTAACCATCGGTTTCGAGCAAGGAGAACCCATGTCGCTCGATGGGGAAAAAATGTCGCCCGTGGAATTGATTCATTTTTTACACCGTACGGCTTCCAAATTCGGCATCGGACGGGATGTGCATGTGGGCGATACGATTATTGGTACCAAAGGGCGTGTGGCTTTCGAAGCTCCCGCTCCGCTTATCCTTATCAAGGCGCATCATTTGTTGGAGAAACATATCCTTACCAAACAACAGCTTTATTGGAAAGGTCAACTCTCCAATTGGTATGGGCAGTTGATGCACGAAGCATTGTATCTGGAGCCCGTGATGCGCAATATCGAAACGTTTCTGGACGATACGCAGCAATTTGTTACCGGCGAGGTACAAGTGGAATTGCGGCCGTATCATTTTGCGGTATTGGGATGTGAAAGCGTCTATGACCTGATGAATCCGGCGTTCGGCGAATACGGCGAGAGTAACAAATCGTTCTCGGGACAGGATGTGGTCGGCTTCACCAAAGTAACGGCTAATCCGTTGAAAATATATTATACGATTCATAAGGATAATGATTAGAGCAAGTATTGCGGGCGGTACCGGGTACACGGCGGGAGAACTGCTGCGTATATTGGTTAACCATCCGGACGTTACGATAGAGTCGGTCGTGAGCACGACTTCCGTCGGGCAGGCGGTCAGCGACGTACATCGCGATTTGTTAGGCGAAACCGATTTGCGCTTTACCGATGCCATCGGCCGGCCGGATGTGTTGTTTCTTTGCCTGGGGCACGGATTGTCGCGTGCGTTTTTGCAAGAGCACGATGTGCCGATCTCGTGCAAGGTGATCGATTTGGGAAACGATTTCCGGAACGATCCGTTCTTTGGCGAGCGGGAGTTTGTTTTCGGTTTGTGCGAGTTGAATAAACAGAAGATTCGTACGGCGCAAAATGTCGCCAATCCGGGATGCTTCGCCACGTCGATATTGCTGGCATTGCTTCCGTTGGCTTCGATCGATGTATTGTGGGACGATATCCATGTGCATGCTATTACGGGATCGACCGGAGCGGGGAAGAAGCCCGGCGAAACTACGCATTTCAGTTACCGAGATAATAATATATCCGTTTATAAACCCTTTACGCACCAACACTTGGAGGAAATACGTCATACATTGGCTTCAGCCGGTAGCCGGGAGCTTCCGTCGATTCAGTTTGTGCCGATGCGGGGTGATTTCCCCCGCGGGATATTCGCGAGTGTTTATACGAAATGGACTGCGAAAGCGGATGAAAAAGAAGTTATCGATTTATACAAGCAATACTACAATGGTTCGCCTTTTGTGTTTGTGTCCGATGCACCGATCAGTTTGAAAGAGGTGGTAAATACGAACAAAGGATTCGTGCATGTGGAGTTTCACAATGGCTATATTCATATCACATCGATTATCGATAATTTGCTGAAAGGAGCATCGGGACAGGCGGTTCAGAATATGAACCTGCTGTTCGGGTTGGACGAAACCGCCGGATTGAAACTGAAAGGGACGGGGTTTTAATTACAAATTACAAATTACGAATTACAGATTACAAATGATGAGTTATGAACGATGAATGCAAAAGGTCAAAAGCCAGAGGTCTAAAATCTAACGGACTATGAAGGATGACTTTAGACCGGCTGCCGGCGACTGGCGACCAGAGACTGTCGACTTATTAAAATAAAAATGAAATGAATTTATTCGACGTATATACTTTATGGAATATCGAGCCGGTACGGGCTGAAGGATGCCGGTTATGGGATGCCGCCGGCACCGAATATCTCGATTTTTACGGGGGGCACGCGGTGATCTCCATCGGGCATTCGCATCCGGAATATGTGCGGGCTATCTCGCAGCAAGTAGAGAAGATCGGTTTTTATTCCAATTCGGTATTGAATCGTTTGCAGTCCGAAGTAGCCGAGAGGCTGGGGGAGGCGAGCGGTTATTCCGATTACCGGCTATTCCTTTGCAATTCGGGCGCCGAGGCGAACGAGAATGCCCTGAAACTCGCGTCTTTTCACACGAACAAAAAGAGGGCGGTTGCTTTTTCGGGCGCTTTTCACGGACGCACATCGGGTGCCGTGGCGGTGACCGATAATCCGGCGATTCAGTCGCCGTTCAACGGCAAACACGAAGTGATTTTCGTACCTCTTAACGATATCGATGCGGTTGCCAGACAGTTGGAAAAGGGCGATGTGGCGGCGGTGATTATCGAAGGCATACAGGGCGTGGCCGGTATCTTGGTGCCGCAAGACGAGTTTCTCATCCAACTGGAAAGGCTTTGCAAAAAGTACGGGGCTGTGTTTATCCTCGACGAGATTCAATCCGGTTACGGACGTACGGGTAAGTTCTTTGCTCATCAACATGCCGGCATCCGTCCCGATATCATTACGACAGCCAAAGGCATGGGCAACGGGTTCCCGATTGGCGGGGTATTGATTTCTCCCGCGTTTGAAGCGAAGAAGGGAATGTTGGGAACAACCTTCGGCGGAAATCATCTGGCATGCGCTGCCGCTATCGCTGTGTTGGATGTGATAAAAAACGAATCGTTAGTCGAAAACGCAGCGAAAATGGGCGCTTATCTGCTCGAAAAACTATCGACTTGCAAGGGAATCAAGGAGGTTCGCGGGCGCGGATTAATGCTCGGCGTAGAATTACAGCCCGAATATGCGGGACTGCGCGACCGGCTGCTTTATGAAGGGCATATCTTCACCGGCGGAGCGAAGAACCATGTTATGCGGTTGCTTCCGCCGCTGACGATATCGAAAGAAGAAGTCGATATGTTTATTCATGAATTTACAAAATATACGAACAAATGAAGAAGTTTACCTCTGTACACGACATCGGCGATCTGAAAACGGCTTTGGAAAAAGCGAAATATGTGAAAGAAAATCCCTTCGCCGATCAGGAATCGGGAAAAAACAAAACCCTATTGATGATATTTTTCAATTCGAGCCTGCGCACCCGATTGAGCACGCAAAAAGCGGCGCTGAATCTCGGAATGAATGTCATTGTGCTGGATATCAATCAGGGTGCATGGAAGTTGGAAACGGAGAAAGGTGTAGTGATGGATGGTGATAAGCCGGAGCACATGTTGGAAGCCATTCCCGTGATGGGCGCTTATTGCGATATCATCGGCGTGCGCTCTTTTGCGCAGTTCCACAACAAGGCCGATGATTATAACGAAGTCGTTCTGGAACAGTTCATCCGTTATTCGGGGAAACCGGTCATCAGCATGGAGGCGGCGACACGGCATCCGTTGCAGAGTTTCGCCGACCTTATCACGATCGAGGAATTCAAGAAGACTCCCCGGCCGAAAGTGGTACTCACGTGGGCGCCTCATCCCCGCGCGCTGCCGCAGGCGGTTCCTAACTCGTTTGCCGAGTGGATGAACGCTACCGATTATGAGTTCGTTATTACCCATCCCGAAGGGTATGAACTCGACGAGCAGTTTGTCGGTAATGCCACGGTGGAATACGATCGCGAAAAGGCCTATCGGGGGGCCGATTTCATCTATGCCAAAAACTGGGCTGCCTACAGGGATCCGAACTACGGCAAAATTTTGTCGACCGATCGTTCGTGGACGGTGGATGCGCAGAAAATGGCGTTGACGAATCATGCGTATTTCATGCACTGCCTGCCGGTCCGGCGCAATATGATCGTGACGGATCAGGTCATCGATAGTCCGCAGTCGATCGTTATCCCCGAAGCGGCCAATCGTGTGGTGTCGGCGCAAACGGTGCTGAAAGAAATGTTGAAATAGGGATGAAGTATGAGTTATGAATTATGAAGTATGAATTACGTGGATGGAAGAGGATATGTTACCGGAAAAGGATAAACCGGCGGTTTCAATCGTAAAAATCGGGGGAAACGTGGTGGATAATCCCGAAACGCTGGAGGCGTTCCTGTCGGATTTTGAAAAGTTGCCGGGAAGGAAACTGCTGGTTCACGGGGGAGGGGTGATGGCCTCGAAATTGTCCCGGCAACTGGGCATCGAGCCAAAGATGCTTCAAGGCCGCCGCATTACCGATGCGGAGACTTTGAAAATCGTGACGATGGTGTATGCCGGATGGATCAACAAAAGCATCGTGGCGTTATTACAGAAACTCGGATGCAATGCCATCGGACTGTCAGGGGCTGACGGAAACATCATCCCGGCCAAGAAACGCTCCCCTCATCCGATAGATTTCGGCTTTGCCGGCGATCCCGAACCGGAAAGGATCGGAACGGAAGTACTGGCGCGGTTGCTTGAGAGCGGACTGACACCGGTGATCTGCGCCATTACGCACGATGAGGCGGGTTCGTTGCTTAATACGAATGCCGATACCATCGCTTACCTGATGGGCACAGCGCTTTCTTCGACATATACGACACGTCTGTATTATTGTTTTGAAAAGGAAGGGGTCCTGAAAGATGTGAATGACGCGAACACCCTGATTCCTTCGATCGATAAACCGGAATATCTGACATATCGCGCGGCAGGCGTGATTGCCGACGGTATGATTCCTAAAATGGATAATTCGTTCAAATCCATCGAGCAGGGCGTGTCGGAAGTGATTATCCTTCACGCGAAAAATTTATTAAACGGAAAAGGAACTAGGCTGGTCAAGGGAGAATAGAGATTGGAGGTTAGAGGTTAGAGAATGACCATTGACTGGCGACCGTTGACCAATGACATTAGACATTAGACATTAGACATTAGACTTATTTATGAATAATTCATCGATAAAAAGAACAACCGAATTGCTTCGCAAGTTGGTGTCGATACCTTCTTTTTCGGGGGAAGAAAAAGAACGGAGCGATTACCTGCGCGGCTACTTGTCCGGTTTTGGGATCCCCTCGGAACAGATCGTGCATAACCTGGTGGTACGGCAACCGCATTTCGATGCGGGCAAACCGACGCTGATGTTGAATTCGCATCTCGATACTGTGCGCCCTGCGTCAAGCTACACTTTCGATCCGTTTAATCCGCCCATCTCCGAAACGCACGTCTACGGATTAGGCAGCAACGATGCCGGCGCAAGCGGGGTGTGCCTGTTGGAAACGTTTTTACATTTTTACAAAACGCAGCTTCCCTTTAATCTGCTGCTGGTGTTATCGTGCGAAGAAGAAAACTCGGGCGTAAACGGTATACGGAAAGTCACGGAGGCGATTCCTGCGATCGATTGTGCGATTGTAGGAGAGCCTACGGGCATGCGCGCCGCCATCGCCGAGCGCGGATTGCTGGTCATCGACGGCGAGGCGCATGGAATAAGCGGTCATGCGGCCCGCGACGAGGGCGTGAACGCCATCTATATCGCGTTGGAAGATATTGCAACGATGCGGTCAATGCGGTTCGAAAAACGATCGCCGGTGATGGGCGATGTAAAATTGTCCGTGACCCAAATTCAAGCGGGTACGCAACACAATGTCGTGCCCGACCGGTGCCGTTTTGTGGTCGATATCCGCCCCACTGATTGCTATACCAATCCGGAGATTATGCAGATTCTACAACCAAAGGTAAAGAGTACGCTGAAGGCGCGTTCGCTCACCAACCGCAGTTCGGCCACGCCGCCGGGGCATCCGTTGCTGTGCTGCGTTGAAAAGTTGGGATTGGAAACATATGTTTCACCCACGACTTCGGACTGGATGCGGTTGACTTGTCCGGCCGTCAAGATGGGACCGGGCGAATCGAGCCGTTCGCATCAGGCCGATGAGTTTGTGTTGATCGACGAACTGCAAGTGGGCATCGAAGGATACAAGAGAATAATTATGAATTATGAGTTATGAATTAAATATCGTGGATTATTTACAAAAATTCCACGCCTGGATATGTTTAATTCCTTCTCGAATAGGAAGCTCGATATCATCCAATGACACGACGATTTTCTCATAACTGTCGTCAATTGATTCTAATGCCGAATATTCACGTGCGATGGTCTCTTTGTCCATCAGCATATAAGCGCTCTGAACATATACAATACGATCGCCCTTTATCGCCACAAAATCGACCTCTTTATCCTTAATGCTACCTACATACACATCGAATCCCATCCTTGCCAATTCAAGATACACGATATTCTCCAATAAATAACCGGCACCGTAACCAAAGCCCTGATACAGGTAGTTGTTAAATGACAAATCATTAATGTAGTATTTACAGTTGCCGGCTATGGTTTCTTTTCCTCTAATGTTATACCGCTCAACCCTGTGAGCCAGATAAGCGTCCTCTATATAACCGATATAAGCAGAAACCGTATCATAGCTTGTTTTACGTCCGCTGCTTTTAAAGTAATTGGAGATATTACGTACCGATAACAAATTCGATGCGTTGTTAACCAAATAAATGAATATATCTTCCAAAAGGCGCGCATCCTTAATGTGGTAGCGTTGTATGATGTCGCGTAAAAGTACGGTATCCTTCAATGCTGAAATATAATTGCGTCTCAATTCCTGATCGGGCAGCATAAATAGTTCCGGCATTCCGCCGCTACTCATATATTCTATAAAACTATTTTTCGATTGTTCCTTTCCGTTTATTCCGATATATTCCTTAAAGCTAAAAGGGAATATTTCAAAACAAACATAACGACCTGATAGCAGGGTGGCCAATTCTCCCGATAGCATTTTAGAGTTAGAACCGCTGATAAACAATTCGTACTCGTCAATATAGTCTTGTGAATAAGAGTTGACGAAATGTTCCCAACCTTCGATATTCTGTACTTCGTCTATAAACAGATAGATACGTCCTCGCGGTTTTAGCAGGGTTTTGTACAATTTAAATAGGTCATCGAGATCTTTATAGGTTTTAAGGAAGTCGAAATCCGCTAATTCCCGATTGATAAAAAAGATATTTTTCGTATTGACACCGCTTTCGACTAACTTCGATGCCAGTTGCCGCAATATATAACTTTTACCCGCCCGGCGTTGGCCTACCAGAACTTTTACAAGGCGGTTCCCTTTATAAGCGTATATTCTATCGGTATAGCCGGTGCGTATAAATCCGAATGAAGGGGCGCTTTTACCCCAGAGATTGTATTTCTTGAGTTTTTCAAATCTTTCGTCCATATTCGAAACTTTTCTACAAAGATACAGTGATTTCGATTAAACTCGAAACTTTTTATACTTAAAAATTGAAACTTCCGGTAGGCTTTTAAAAAGTTACCGATATTTTATCATCCCTTTTATTAAATAGATAATATTTTTCTGCATAGTTTTTCTCAATTCCCTGAAAAGAAATTACCTTTGTAATGAATTGAGAATGGCGAATCCTAAACTGAAGCAAGATTGAAATAGATGCGGATGAAAATGATACCTATGGAGTTTATGGAATATTTCTTTGTTTATCACTAAAATAAAAAGATTATGGAACAGTTTACTTACAAATGTAAAAATATTAATTTTAAAAAGGAGGTATTAAAATGAAAAAGGCTTTATCTATAGCACTTTACGCTATATCAATGTTGGGCTGCATTAGCACTTCTCATATAGCACAAACATCAGGACTAAGCGAGTTAAAGTTAAAATCAATACCGGATGGAGCAAAAGAGGTTATCATAATCAAAAACATTCCGGCAGATGATTTGTACGAGGAAATTATGTACACATTAATAACGAGAGGTCATAGAATTTCTAAAGGTGATAAAGAAATGAAATATGTTGTCACGGAAGGTAAAGACGTAGGACAATCAACTCTTCAAAGATTAACTGCATTTGTGACTGAAAAAGAAGGCGTATCTACTGCAGTTATAAAATCAGAATGGAAAGCAGGAACGGAAGCATCAATGGGAGCATCAATGTTTGCTGGTTTCGGTATTTCAGTTGACTGGGCGAAGGCTGAATGGAAGACAGGAAGGCCGGGTATTGCATTTGCTGAATCTGTAGCAATTGCAAATGAAATTAAGGATTCCGAAGTAACATTCAAATGAAAGATGAAATAAAATATAAACATGACAACAGTACAATATAAAAACTTATTATCTTTTTATAAGGGAAAAGTAGACGGTAAATTGATTGAAAAAAAAGTATCAGATATTTTATTGGAAAAATATAAGATATTTGATTAAGGATCGACGAACTGCAAGCGGGCATCGAAGGATACAAGAGAATAATTATGAATTATGAGTTATGAGTTATGAAGGAATATATTCTCAGTAAACAAATACTTCGATCGGGAACTTCTATGGGGGCTAACTTTCGGGAAGCATTGAATGCTGAGAGCACGAATGATTTTATTCATAAATTGGGAGAAGTGTAATTCTATCAACAAAACAACACCATTCTACATAGGTAGTATAAGCAATTCATAACTCATAACTCAAAACTCAATTAAATAGTACATGGCAAAAATTTGGGATAAAGGCTACGATGCCGACAAACTGGTTTCGGCGTTCACGGTGGGTAAAGACCGTGAACTGGACTTGCGCCTGGCAAAATACGATGTGCTCGGCTCCATGGCGCATATTAAAATGCTTACGGCAATCGGTTTACTGGAAGCGGGAGAAGAAAAAATATTGCGCGGCGGATTGCAGGATATCCTGCGCGAAATAGATAACGGTAACTTCCGCCTCGATGAGGATGCCGAGGATATTCACTCGCAGGTGGAGGCGATCCTTACGCAAAAATTCGGCGAACTGGGGAAGAAAATTCATTCGGGACGGTCGCGAAACGATCAGGTATTGGTCGACCTGAAGCTGTTTTTCAAGGATGAAATACGGAAGATGAAAGACGAGGCATTGGAATTGTTCGCGCTGCTACAGTCGTTGAGCGAACGGTTTAAAGACGTCTTACTGCCGGGCTATACGCACGGACAGGTGGCCATGCCTTCGTCGTTCGGACTATGGTTCGGCGCGTATGCCGAAACATTGGTCGACGATATGTATGTGCTGAGCGCAGCATGGAAGACGTCCGATCAAAATCCCCTCGGCTCGGCTGCGGGATACGGCAGTTCGTTTCCCCTCGACCGTGAGATGACCACCCGTGAGCTGCATTTCTCTACGATGAGTTACAACGTCATCGCCGCGCAAATGGGACGGGGTAAAACCGAGCGCACGTTGGCCTACGCCGTGGCTTTGTTCGCTTCCACCCTCAATAAACTGGCTGCGGACAATTGCATGTACCTGTCGCCGAACTTCGGGTTCATCTCGTATCCGGATAACCTGACGACCGGCTCGAGTATCATGCCGCACAAGAAAAACCCCGATGTGTGGGAACTGATCCGCGCCCATAGTAACCGGTTGCAAAGTCTTCCCAACGAAATATCCCTGCTTACGACCAATCTGCCTCACGGATATCACCGCGATTTCCAACTCTTGAAAGAAGTGCTGTTCCCGGCGTTGGAAACATTACACCGGCTGTTTGAAATGACGCATTTCATGCTCGAACATGTTTCCGTTCATAACGATATCCTTTCCGATGCGAAATATGCGTATCTGTTTACCGTGGAAGAGGTCAACCGCCGTGTGTTGCGGGGCGTTCCTTTCCGCGATGCCTATAAACAGGTGGGCGAAGAGGTGCAAAGAGGAACTTTCCACACGGAACGGACCGTACACCATACGCATGCCGGAAGCATCGGAAACCTCTGCACCGACGAAATCCGCCGTAAAATGGAAGACGCTGCGGGAGGAATCGGGACTCCTTTATAGGCCTCCCCGGTAACGGACTACGCATGACAACGGAGTGATACGAAAACAATTGGCGATTTAATAAAGAATGCATAGCTTTGTATCGGTTCAGTAAATCAGAATTAGAAAGAAGATGGCTAACGCAGAAAAATATATTGTAGAGACTTATTCGGGAATTTTCGATGGTTTAAGTTCGGCAAGTAAAATCGAATTGCTGGAGAGATTGGCTAAATCGCTAAAGAAAGACCTGAAAAAGAGAGAAAAGGACCTAAAATTTTAAACGCATGCAATATCTACTCGATACGAACATTTGTGTGTTTTTTCTTCGGGGAATGTTGAAATTGGACGAGATAATCAGGGGAAAAGGAGTCGCAAATTGTTTTATTTCCGAATTAACCGTGTTTGAATTATGATATGGAGCGGAAAATAGTGATAATCCAAAAAATCTCATCAATCAGTGGATGCTTTTGTGAAAGGGTTATCCATTGTTCCCATATATGGAATAGTGAGAAAATATGCCGAAATCAAAGTCCTATTGAGAAAAAACGGAACGCCCATGCATGACGAATTCGATTTGATCATCGGGGTAACGGCGCTTGCAAACCGATTTACATTGGTAACGAATAATGAAAGAGACTTTAGATATATTCCTGATTTGAAAATCGAAAATCGGTTTGAAAGGAAATAATAATTCTCCTGACCGGATGGTGTTGTCCGGAGCGACGCCATCGATAAAAAGTAGAGACAATGTGCGAAATATCATGTTCGATGCGCTTCGCGATAAGGCTTCGTTGAAAGCGGATGTTTGATTGCTGATGGCTATTGTGCATCAATAATTCCGATAGCCGGATTAAGCGGACGTCGTTTTTTTGATTTTACATATTGGCGTTATTTATCTCTGTGAACGTTACTATTCGTTTGAATAGAACGTTTTTTTGTTTACAGACTGTTATGCATGTATCTGTTAAATTCGACATATCGCTATACGAAATCTATTTTCTTTTATCTTTTTAATGCTCATAATAAGCCTGTTAATGAGGTAACTTCAAGGAAAAACAAACAACAAATATTTTTTTAGTCAAAATTTGTTTCGTACCTTTACGGTCATAAAATTCAAAACAATTAATAATCTGATTTTAACGAATCGTGAAGCGAGTGAAACCTTAACGCTTTCCCCCACTTCACCAACTAAAAAAAATTAAGGAGAACATTATTATGTCAGGATCATACGATCTTAATGCTTTATTCGCACCGAAAGTTGTGGCGATTATCGGAGCGTCAGCTACTCCGGGGAAAATCGGTAATACCGTAATCCAGAATTTAATCGATGCTGGTTATGAAGGCAAAATTATTCCGGTTAATCCCAAAAGTACAGAAATTTTAGGCCGTCCGGTTGTGAAGGACGTTGCCGGCTTGCCTCACGGGCTTGATTTGGCCGTATTGACCGTACCCAAACAGTTCGTATTGGGTTCGATGGAAGAATTGGTCAAAATCGGAGTGAAAAGCGCGATTATCATCACCGCCGGATTTAAGGAAGTGGGTGGAGAAGGCGCCGAACTTGAAAAGAAAATTCAAGCGTTGTGTATTAAGAACAATATCGCATTGGTGGGTCCGAACTGCTTAGGTCTCATCAATATGAGCGATAAGGTAAACGTTACGTTCGCTCCCGGACAACCCTTACCCGGCCGTATTTCGTGCTTCTCGCAATCGGGTGCGCTGTTTACGTCTATCCTCGACTGGGCGTTGGGCGAAAAAGTCGGTTTTTCTAAGTTCATCAGTTTAGGTAACGAAGCTGTGTTGAACGAAAGCCATATCCTCGAGTATCTCGGAAATGATCCTGATACAAGCGTCGTGATGGGATATATGGAAAACATCATCGACGGACAAAAATTTATTGAAAAAGTAAAAGAGGTAACCCGTAAAAAACCGGTTGTGGTGGTGAAGAGCGGTGTTTCTTCGGCAGGGGCCAAAGCGGCCGCCTCTCACACCGGATCGATTGCCGGAGCCGACAATGCATATTCGACTGCCTTTAAGCAAACAGGCGTGATTCGGGCACAATCCATGTCCGAATTTTTTAATTTGGCACAGGCGTTCTCGAAAGCCAGTCTGCCGCAAGGTCCCAATCTGGCGATCATCACCAATGCAGGAGGCCCCGGCATCATGGCTACCGACGCGTGCGAGAAAACATCGTTGAAGATGGTGCAACCCGCTTCCGCAACGATTGAAAGCCTCAAAAAAGTGCTTCCTTCCTACGCTTCCTTCCGCAATCCGCTCGATATCGGTGGCGATGCTACCGCTACCGCTTACAAGGCCGCTTTGGAAGAAATCGTAGCCGACGATTCGTTTAACGCCGTGTTGGTTATTTTGACTCCCACATCGACGGCATTCGAGCATATCGAGGCTATCACCCAAGGGTTGATCGATACGATTAAAAAGACCGATAAACCGGTATTCCCCTGCTTCATGGGTAAAGAACGTATTTCTATTGCCGAAAAGATGTTCCAGAATGCCGATGTGCCTTTCTTTACTTTCCCCGAACCGGCTATCGAAAGCATCGAAACGATGTATAAGTACGCGCAGTGGAAAGAACGTGAAGAAATGACGTATGTGGTTCCCGAACGTGATAAAGCCAAAGCTGCCGCTGTGGTGGAAGAAGCCGTAAAGACCGGAGCCGCTGAAATCGTGGAATATCAGGCGCAACAAATATTGAAAGCGTATAACATGCCGGCGCTTGCTTCGGATTTGGCGACTACTGCCGATGAAGCCGCCGCCGCGGCCGAAAAGATCGGTTTCCCCGTGGTATTGAAAATCGCTTCGGTACAGATATCGCACAAGAGCGATGTGGGCGGTGTGAAAGTCGGATTGAAAAATGCCGGCGAGGTGCGCGCTGCGTTCACCGAAGTAACCGAAAGGGCGGCTAAGATGCGCCCCGATGCGCATATCACCGGATGTTTAATTCAGCAAATGGCTCCGAAAGGCACGAAGGAAATCATTATCGGTTTCAAACGCGATGCACAGTTCGGCCCGCTGTTGATGTTCGGCTTGGGCGGTATTTATGTGGAAATCCTGAAGGATATCGCGTTCCGTTTGGTGCCGTTGAGCAAGGAAGATGCGCATAACGTTATCCGAGAAATTAAAACGTATAAGTTGTTGTCCGGCGCGCGCGGCGAAAAGGGCGTGAACTTCGAATCGCTCGAAGACGTGCTCCTCAAAGTGTCGCAGTTGGCGGCGGACTTCCCGCAACTGACTGAAGCCGACTTTAATCCGGTGCTGGTAAACAGCGAAAGGGCTTATGTAGCCGACGTACGGTTGGCTTTGAAATAATCCCCGTTTAGCCGTTGAAAACGGTTTGACGGATAATCTTACTTTTACGCCCGGCAGGTACCTGGAACTTGCCGGGCGTTTTCCTGCGAATGATCCGATAGACGGGCATCCGTAGGGGAATCAACGCATTTACGGCTATTCTCTAACGAACTCCGGTCAAAAGACCGCCCGCTGAAGAATAGCCGTAAAAAATGTTATAACGTATTGTAATATACTCTGAATAAACTCGGGTCTTTTAAAGGCGATTCCCCTTTAACCTCTCCGAAGATTCCGGTGAAAAGCGCACGCAATTCGTGGATATGCTTGCGGTCTCTCATCCATTCGATAAAATCAAGCGGATCGGTATTCTTGTAATTCTCGATAGGTTGCAATCCGCCCAATTCCGTAACGTCGGTACGGGTCGACCAAAATCCTCTGGAGGATTGGAATTCATAGCTGGCCAGATACGCCAGGAACAATCGTGCGGTGGCTTTGCGTTCGGTCAGTTTAAACATAGCAGCTCTTTGCGGCCATGTAATAAAGAATTCATCTTCCGGAATAAACGATTGCGACGGTTGTTGCGGATAGGTGGGATAGCCTACGATGTTTCCCAAAAACCCTTTTTGTCCTACCAATGCGGCCGGAGCGGCTGTTCCCCTTACAAAAGCGGGATTTTGAGCTTTTAACTCGTGCAGGAATTCCACGCCGTATTTTTTGATAATATGGTCAAACACATACAACACGGCATCGTCATCGTGGGGAGGAGTTAAAACCAACTTGTTTTTAAACGCGGGGGCCAAAAAATCTTTGTAGTTCTTGGGCGCGACCTTTACGCCTTCCTTAGCATATTGCGGCAGGAAAGCAAAGATAAATCCGCCGATAAAATGTCCCTCCGGATCGGAATAACCTTTCCTGATGTGAGGAAAGCCCTGCGATTTGAAAGGCTCGAGAACGCCGAGTTTCTTCCAATCTTCAAAATCGTTCATTGTTTGCAACATCACCACGTCCGGTTCCAAATAGCCGTTGTTCAACTGTTCGTACACCTTTATGTCGTGGTATTTCGACAAATCGACGATAATTTCAATATCAATGCCCGGAAATCTTTTTTTGAATTGGGCATACAACGCGTCCTGCTGGTTGGGGGCATCGCCGCCGGCCCATACCAAGAACGTTTTCTTACTGTGTTTCTGTTCCTCTTTTGCCGATGCATAAAGGGAATCCAATTCTGCTGTTTCGTTTTGATAACTCATTATACTACTATTTAAAATGAATATCGCAAAGTTATGGAACCCTGAAATGCCGGAAAAGGTAATTATGATACTTTAGATGATACTTTTAGGCTGAAGGAAACCTTTCCCTGAACTCGCAGGGGGTAGCGCGGCAATGCTTTTTGAAGAATTTAATGAAATTGGTCGGTTCGTTACATCCCAGCCCGTAAGCGATCTCCTTGATATTCCGGTTGGAAAAAACCAATTGCCTTTTGGATTCCAGTATAATTCGATTGATGATGATATCTTTTGGCGATTTGCCTATGATTTTGGTTGTCGCCTGATTGAGTCTCTTAACGGTTATTCCTATTTCTCCGGCGTAAAAACGGACTGTCCTTTGCGTATGAAAATGTTTTTCAAGTAAATCACTGAACAGATGCACATATTCCACCTCTTTGCTTTTGTACTGTTCAATGTCCTGCCGGGTATGCATTTCACGTTCCACGATCAACAAAATGCAATGCAAATAATGCCGGAGGATTTCGGAATGGAAAAAGCTGTTTTCCTGTTTCGATTCATTTATCATGAGGTCTATGATATCGGAAAACGTGCTCTTTTGGCGGCACAAGCTAATGTATGAAACCGAAAATAGATTCTGAAACAGAAAGTTGCTTTGTAGAAACCGGGCATCATCTTGCGATCTGGAAAAAAAATTATCCGTAAACAGGATTACCTTTCCTTCCGCATCGCCTTCTTGTGCAAACCGGTGGATGGTATGCTGATTAAGAAATAATACGGTGTCCGGTTCAATTTCTATTTCCTCGAAATCTACCATGTGGCGTGTTTTTCCTTTTTGAAACCAAATGATATGGTAAAATTCGGAACGATGTATTTTGGTTATCACGCGGCTGCTGTTCCGATAGAGTTGTTTCAGCTCGAGAATTTGAAATTCCTGAGGCAAAGATTTTTTGAATGAATAGTTCGAGATAGATACTTTTTGCATTTTTTCTGCCGTTTTTCCGGATCGGTTTATATGCTGTATTTCGCCTTTCCGCGTTTTGTATTGTTTCGGAACCGTCAGGAAATAAAGTTTTCAGAACAGCTTCTAAATGTAACGCTTATTTCTTGATGGTTCCTTCGGTTTGGACTTAAGCCGAAATTTAGATTATACGTTTTCAAAGGTATAAAAAAAAGAATTATCCGTAGAATATCCCGGAATATTTTTCTTTGCCTCCGGATTGTCGAAAAAGTCAGAGAGGGCGGGCGCATAGTTCCGGACGCCCTCCATCATTTGCCGATCCGTCGTTTTGGACGCTTATTGCCTTAACGAGCCATGGAGGAGGATTGGTAACGATTGTTTTATCTCAATTCATTTGTATTCTTGTCAGTCAAAGCCCTCTTTTTGTATTGGCAACCCTCTCATCGGATTTAGCAATTTTTCTTGCAACGGGAAAGTGGATGATCGGTTAGATGTCTCTATCTTGGAAGGCTGTTTATGCTTACCTTTCCTGTTTTTTATGTTGTAAAACATGTTTTTTTAGTTGCTTTTGATCAAAATATGCCTTAATTTTGCAGAACGCTCTCTGGAATACAAATGGAAAAGTCCGGAATAAACGGAAAAATCTCCGGCAAACTCTTCCGCTGAGCATCAAAAGTACTTTTGGATATCGAAAAATCGATACGAAGCCTTCAGAAAGTACTTTTTGACCCAAAAAACCGATACGACGGTTCGGAAAACTGCTTTTCGACGTCAAAAAACCGATTTTTTCAGCCTAAAAGCATTTTCAAACCTCAAAAAACCGATTTTTCAACCTTAAAAAGTACTTTTGAATTCCGAAAAACCGATTTGACGGCTCTTAAAACAGTTTTTATCCCCCGCCAACCCTTTTTGAAAGCATGAGAATGAATGAAACATCCTCAAAAATTTTGTTTTTTAGTAAAATTGAATTGATGTAGTATTAATTTTCTCGAAAATGAAAGCATTACAAACCCTTTCTCAGACAAAACTCCAACAGATGGAGCTGGTCGGTTTATCGCGCGAAACGGTAACCGATATCGAAAAATCCGGTGTAGAACTTCTTACCACCGATGTCCCCCTTCAACGCTATGTGAAGGATGTAAAAGATAACGTCGATCCGTTTGAAGTCGCTACGCGCAATCCCGATAAAGATCCGTACACGGAAATTCTGCAACAGAAAGACCGTCTCCGTGACCGGGCTTTCAGCCGGTTCGGCCGTAAGTTACACTATTACGAGTTCGACGAGGACCCGGCTAAACGAGCTGCCTACAATAATTTATTCCCGCTATGGCGCCTCCATCGCGACATTCCGCACTTGAACCCGAAGAATCAAACCAACGCGACCGACAATTTTTTGAACGACAGCGCCAAGGAACCCTATGCTTCGGCCATTGTCACCTTGACGATGACGCCCGAGCTTGACGGCATAAGCAACACCAACAATGGCTACCGTGCGAGCGAAGAAGACAGCCGCGCCCTGAAAGCCGTTGAGGAAACCTCCGAAGGCAAAGAATTGCGCCGCAAACTTCAGAATGCCAATAAAACGTTGTTCAACTATATCTACACGTTGGCCAACGCCTATTCCGACAATGCCGAATGGGATAAGCTGCTCACCGCCGTCAATGTTGTCCGCAAACGGTACCACGAATTACTCTCGCATCGCGAAGGACAGAAAGACGAAGACGACAAACCGAAAAAACTGATTCCTAAAACAGGAGGAAACAAAATAATATGATTGTCCGCAAAGTATCCTAAGTATAACCCCTCTGTTGATTATCTCCATCGAAGGCGACCCGCTATAGTCATAAATATCGTTACGGGTATTGGATAAAAGAAAAATATCGCATATATTTACCAAAAATAAAGACAAGCGAATATGGAAACAATAATAATTACACCCGGAAATGAAAGGCAGAGCAACTTAGTGAAATTAATGTTAAAAGAGATGCGCATCCATTTTACCAGCCATATCGAAGACAATGAAATTGGGATCTCCGATGCTGAAATGGAAGCAATCGATCGCCTTTATCATATTCGGGGAATTGAAATATCAGAAGAGGTTCCGACAGATTTTCACCGGGCTATATCCGTAGATGAAGCTAAGGGAAGAGTTCAAAAAGGACTTAGAAAAATATTTAAGGAAAAACGAGAAGGAGAAAACATATAAAGATGAAAGTGGTAATACTGCCGGAGGTTGTAGATTATCTTCTCGAACTATCCAATGTCCTGTATGATAAAGAGTATTTTGGTTTTGAAGAAGCGGCTATTAAATACACTGATGAATTATTTGAAGCGATTAAAAATGAATTGCCTTATCAAACCGCGAAGATTGCCCCTGACTATTTCAATAAATTTGGAGAGGGGATGTATTATGTGCTGTTTAAACGGAATAAAAACACTGCTTGGTATGCCTTTTTTAATATCTTCCGTCATAATGGAGAAATCGTTTATTTTGTACGATATATAAATAATAATCATATGATTGCTCAATATTTATAACACCGTATGTTCCGATAGTGATAGACGATAAATTATTCAGACCCGGATACATTTAATTGAAAAAATCCGCCGAATGGCGAAAAATCATTCCGTCATTCGGCGTCAATCTTCATTCAATCCCTTCCCTTATCCGATCCACCTCATGTATGCAAAATCCATGCGGTGCGGCAGGTCGGGATTTTTGGCATATACCCGTAGTCCGTATTGGTGCGTACCCGGGTCGTTGAGCGCCTTATGCGTTTCGAAATAAAGCAGGGAACCTTCGGTTTTCACCAAATCGAATTCATACTTCTCCAAAAACTCGATCTTCCCTGTCGTGTCGCTGCTTACCACTACGCATTCCAGGCCGAGCGTGCCCGCCATATCTTTTTTGTCGATAACCACCGTGCCGTAAGTCTGTGTGTTGGTGTCGTTGAAGTCAACCTGTTGATTCGGGTTGAAATCGAGTTTCACCACTTCGAATTTGTCCCATTTCGAGGCCATATCTTCTTTCCAGGCCACGATTTCTTTGGCTTTGGCGAAATTGTTTTCGTGCAATGTCTTCGAACGGTCGGCCAGCTTGTGGTAGAAGCGGGCGAAATAATCGTCCATCATGCGGCGCGTGGTAAAGTGCGGCGCGATTTCGGCGATGGACTTTTTGATATATTGCACCCACTCGGGCGAGTAGCCGTTGCTGTTGTGAGCATAGTACAGCGGGATAATTTCGTTTTCGAGCAATGAGTAGATGGTCGATGCATCGAGTTCGTCTTGAAACGCCGTATTGTCGTACGTTTTTTCGTCCGTCAACGCCCATCCGGCACCTTCTTTGTAACCTTCGTACCACCATCCGTCGAGAACCGAGAAATTGAGCACCCCGTTCATTTCCGCCTTTTCGCCCGACGTACCCGAAGCTTCCTGCAAGCGTGTAGGGGTGTTCAACCAGATGTCGACCCCCGAAATCAGGCGTTTGGCCAACTGCATATCATAATTTTCGAGGAAGATGATTTTTCCCAGGAATTCGGGGCGGCGCGAAATCTCCACAATCTGCTTGATCAGTCCCTGTCCGCCGCCGTCGGCCGGGTGCGCTTTTCCGGCAAAGATGAACTGCACCGGATGCTTCGGGTTGTTGACGATGCGCGAAAGTCGGTCGAGGTCGGTAAACAGCAGGTGTGCCCGCTTGTAAGTGGCAAAACGGCGCGAAAAACCAATCAGCAGCGCGTTGGAATCGATTTCCTCCAGCATATTCACAATACGGGCCGGGTCGGCCTGGTTCTTCAGCCATCCTTCTTTAAACTCCTCGCGTATATAATCGACCAGTTTCTTTTTCAGGTGCATGCGTTGTTTCCATATCTCATCGTCGCTCACCTGATAAATCTTTTTCCAAAGGTCGAAGTTCCCTTCATCTTCATAAAACTTCGGGCCGAAATGCTTTTCATAAAAAGCTTTCATCGACGATGTTGCCCACGAAGGTAGATGGACGCCGTTCGTAACATATCCCACATGCAACTCTTCGGGGAAGTAGCCCTTCCACACGGGCCGGAACATTTCCTTCGATACTTTCCCGTGGAGTTCGCTTACCCCGTTGGCTTCCTGCGCGGTATTCAGGGCGAATACACTCATGGAGAACTTTTCGTTGCTGCCCGGATTTTCGCGCCCCATGTCCATGAACTGTTGCCAGGGGATGCCGAGCCTTCCGATGATAGGCTTCATATATTTGGCGATCAGCGGCTCGTCGAAATAATCGTGACCCGCCGGTACGGGAGTGTGTACCGTATAGAGCGAAGACGCGCGTACCAGTTCGAGCGCCACATTGAAGTTCAGCCCGCTTTCCACATAGTCGAGCAACCGCTGCACGCTGATAAAGGCGGCATGTCCTTCGTTCATGTGATAGACATCTTTTTTAATGCCCAGTTTGTTGAGCAACAGAATGCCGCCTACGCCGAGCAGGAACTCCTGCTTCATGCGGTTTTCCCAGTCACCGCCATACAATTGATGAGTGATGGATCGGTCATATTCGCTGTTACGTTCGAAGTCGGTGTCCATCAAAAACAAGTTGATGCGTCCTACGGCTACTTTCCATACGTTCGAGTAGATGATGCGGTCGTGAAAAGGCACTTCCAGAATCAGCGGCTGGCCGTTTTCGTCGTTCACCTGGCGGATAGGCAAATTGCCGAAGTTCTGCGCTTCGTAGTTGGCGATTTGTTGTCCGTCCACCGAAAGGCTTTGGGTGAAATAACCGTAGCGGTATAAGAATCCGACGGCGGTCATATTCACGTTGCTGTCACTGGCCTCTTTGAGGTAGTCGCCGGCTAAAATGCCCAATCCTCCCGAATAAATCTTCAAGATGTTCGCCAAGCCGTATTCCATGCTGAAGTAGGCGATGCTGGGGCGGTTGCTGTTGTGCGGAACCTGCATGTACGCATGATAGGCATCGTATGTCCGGTGTATCCGGTCCATCAATTCCGCATCTTTTACGATTTCCTCGGTTCGTTCCGATTGCAGGTTTTGCAGGAGGATAACCGGATTGCGGTTGCTCTTATCCCATCCCTTCGGATCGATATCTTCAAACAGGTCTTTGGCTTGTTCGTTCCATACCCACCATAAATTATGAGCGATTTCTTCTAACGGACGCAACTCTTGCGGAAGGATAGCATGAACATGAATATCTCGCCATACAGGCGTATTTGAATAACTTGATTTGATGATCATTGTATTTATATTGTCTTAATGTCTAATGTCTAAAGGTTTTTGTCTTTTCACGACAAATATAACAACTTAATCGGCGTTAAGTTTATAAGGTTTCGACAATCGAATAAAAGAATTATGCAACGCTTTGCGATAAGCTTCCTCATAATACACGATGAAGTGTTGCCAGTCCCCTTTATCGGATAATTTCGATGCTTTTTGCCGCAGCACATTGATTTGTTCCACGCTTTTCAACGAGAAGTCGAAGACAAGGGTGGCTATTTCTTTGGCGACTTCCTGAAAGTTACTGTCGTCGCGGCCGATCACTTCAATGCCGTCGTCCATACCTTCTTTATCGCCTTGTTTCTTAGCCCATAAACCGAAACCGGCCAGAGTCGTCGTGATCGTCGGGATGGAAAAAGCCACGCTTTCGTGAGGGGTATATCCCCACGGCTCGTAATACGAAGGAAATACCGATAAGTCGAGCCCGATGAGCAGATCGTAATAGGGCACATCGAATATGCCGTCGTTTCCGTTCAGGTACGAAGGAATAAAGATGATTTTCACCCGGTTGCCTTCTTCATTCGTGAAGCCCGATGAGCGGATCTGTTGCATCACCATATCCTTGTCGGGTTGATGCAATTCGTGCGTGATAAAGCGGTCGCCGGGGTGAGAGGCTCTCCGGGACGGCGTTTCTCCTTTTATACGGCGTCGCAAATCTTCCCGCGCACCTTTTATCCAAGCGGGTACCATAATAAACGCAATAATGTCTTTGCTCAGTTGAGGCGTTTTGCGCAGCATGTTCATGGCTTCGATAAACACGTCGATACCTTTGTTTTTGTATTCATATCGACCGCTCGTGCCTACCAGCAGAGCATCCGTATCGGGCGCATATCCCAAAAGCTTTTCGGCCACGCCGAGCAGTATTTTGCGGGCGTTCTTCCGGGCAAGGCGGTGGGCATTCCCTTTAGGGATGAACCCTTTCTCAAAGCCGTTAGGAGTGACCACATCGGGCTGTCGTTCCAGAAACTGGGCGCATTCCTGCGCCGTGATATCGCTCACCGTCGTGAAACAGTCGACATTCTGTGCGGCTTTCTTCTCGATGGAGTGCTTGGAAGTCATATTTAGTTGGCGGGCCATCTGGTCGCCGTTATACGTTTTCAAATAGTTGTAAAGGGGGAGGTTGTTTCCGGCAATCGACCGTCCGATGGAGGTGGCGTGCGTGGTGAAAACCGTGGCGATCTTCGGCACGTTTTTCTTAATGTACAGCGCTCCCATGCCCAACATCCATTCGTTGAAGTGGGCAATCACATGATACGGTTCGAGTTGATGGTAGCGGTAGAAACTTTCGATAACGAGGCCGGTGGCGTAAGCAAACATCGACGAATCGTGATAGTCGCCGTAAGCCGGCATCGAATCGACGCCGAAATCCACCCACATATCGCTGTATATCTTATTCCTTTGCTCGAAAAACCGGTTGAACTTGACCAGAAATACGATCGGTTGTCCGGGAACATTCCATCTGCCGGTGCGAATCTCGAGCCCTTGATGGATTTTTGCGTACTCGATCCAGGCGGGATAGAGTGTGTTATCGGCTTGAAACCACGGATTGTCGCGCCCTTCCCAAATGTCGGGGCCTATAAAAAATAAACGGTCTTTGTATAGCTTTTGGAGTGAATTCGCTCTTGTCGATAAAACAGTGTATATACCACCCACTTTATTACATACTTCCCAACTGGTCTCGAAAATGTAATCGGGAGTAGGGTTTGTATCCATTTGCATAAATCATTTCTTCTATGTGGAGTGCAAAGATACGAATTAAAAGAAGAAAGAGCAAAGAGGAAGATAATTCCAATTACAAATTACAAATTACAAATTACAAATTACAAATGACAAATTACAAATGACAAATTACAAATGACAAATGAAAGGTTGAGTGCCGAAAGACCCGGTAATAAAGACTTTAGACTTTAAACCTTAGGCCTTAGACTCTATCCCGGTGACTGAAGACCGCTTTCCAGCCCTTTTCTTGTGTCTACGGAACGGAATACGTATCTTTGCAACCGTTGTACAAAATAATTAAAATGAACAGTCAAATGAAAAATCTCGATTATGGTATCATCGGTAACTGCCGGACAGCGGCATTAATATCGAAAGAAGGAAGCCTCGATTGGCTTTGCCTGCCCGATTTTGATTCGCCGTCGGTCTTTACCAAACTTCTCGACGAAGAAAACGGGGGCTGCTTCGCTTTCGGCGTGTCTGAGGCTTATACCATTACGCAAACCTATTTGGGAAACACCAATATCCTTACCACGCGCTTCGAGGCTCCCGAAGGCGCTTTCACCGTCTTTGACTATATGCCCCGTTACCGTACCAACGAAGAGAAACATTATATGCCTCCCGAAATACATCGTTATATCCGGGTGACCCGTGGAGCCCCGAAGGTGCGCATCTTGTACGATCCCAAAATCAATTATGCGCGCGAAGCGGTGAAGCACGATGTCTTCGAGACCTACATCAAAACGTACTCCGTGGAGGACTCCGAAGATAAGATATATATGTATACCAGTGTCGATTTTAACCGGGTGCTTAGCGGCGAAGAGTTCACCCTTACCGACCATCAGTTTTTTGTGCTTTCCTACAACCAAAAGTTGGTCACCATCGACAACAATCGCGTCCTGCTGGATTACGAGCGCACGAAGGTCTACTGGCTCAACTGGATCAACCGTTCTCGGGAGTATACGCAATACAGCGAAATGATTAAACGCAGCTTGTTGATATTAAAGTTGATGTCGTACCAAAACAGTGGCGCTATGCTGGCGGCCGTGACCACCAGCCTTCCCGAGAGTATCGGCGAAACACGCAATTGGGATTATCGCTTTTGTTGGCTGCGCGATGCCTCCATGTCCATCGATACGTTGTTGTTCATGAAGCATAAGAATACGGCGGCACGGTTCATCGGCTTTGTAAAACGCATATTGAAGTCGCGCGACGATGTCTTTCAAATCATGTACGGTATCCGCGGCGAACGCGAGCTCACAGAGGAGGTCTTGCCTCATTTGGCCGGATACGAGAACTCCCGGCCGGTGCGTATCGGCAATGCGGCTTACCATCAGGTGCAGAATGATTCGCTGGGATATTTGCTCGACGTGATTTATAAATACTATCTGTACTTTCCCGGCACGCTCGATGAGGTGGAAGAGATTTGGGAAATTGTGAAAAATATGGTGCGGATGGTATTACGCGTATGGCAAAAGGCCGATCAAGGTATTTGGGAGTTCCGTACAAGGGAATTGAATTTCGTGTTCTCGAAGGTGATGAGTTGGGTGGCGGTCGACAGGGCATCGCGTATTGCCGAGTTGCTCAACAAGGATTTCTATGCCGAAAAATGGCGCGCGCAAGCCGATCTTATTAAAAAGGATGTCCATGAAAAAGGGTGGAACGAAGAAATGCACTGCTTTACGCAGGCTTATGAAAATGCCGATTGCGATTCGTCCTTGTTGCTCATGGAATTCTATGGTTTTATCGAAGCTTCCGATGAGCGCTACGTGAGCACCGTCAAGGTCATTCAGGAAAACTTGTTTCATAACGGGTTGATGTATCGGTATAAAGCCGAAGACGATTTCGGAAAACCCTCCTCGGCGTTCACGATTTGTACGTTTTGGCTGGTCGAAGCGCTTTATGTCATCGGCGAACGCGAACAGGCGAAAGAGATTTTCGAATCGTTGATTTCTTATTCGAATCATGTGGGCCTTTACAGCGAGGATTTGGATTTCGAAACCAAACGCCAGCTTGGCAATTTTCCTCAGGCTTATTCGCATCTGGCATTTATCAACACCGCCGTGTTGTTTTCCGAAGAAAAACAGTTGTCGAAATTTATACAGCCGTAAAATGGTGATTGGAGAATGGTGATTGGGATATTTCGCTCGATAGGGCCTTCGGCGATAAACGCTGTGCGTGATAATGGCTAACGCCGATAGTCGAAGGGGACAAGGGCAATCTTTATCAATCTTTATCAGTCTTCCCTCAATCTTTTTCAATCCTCCTCAATCTTTTATCAATTTCTCCAGAAATGGGAGTACCCCAGCTTGTGCCGGAATCCGGTAATGGGCGACCGTGGAGAAGTTGCCGACTTTAATGCTGATGCCATCAGGGGGCAACGCCCGAAACATATCTTCATCCGTGGTGTCATCACCGATAGCCAAGACAAAATCATAGGTGTTTTTGTGTAAGCGCCGCTGGATTTCGCTTCCTTTGTTATATTCCGACGGTTTTATTTCGACGATTTTATTACCCGGAACGATTTGCAGGTTGAGTCGCGAGCAAGGTCCGATCAAGGCATTGATAAGTTGCTTTTGGCGTAATTCGGCCAGCCACATGTCGACGTTCCGGTAGTGCCATACCAGCGAAGTCTCCTTGATTTCCATGTGCGAGCGGGGTGTTTTATCGATCGTATGGCGCACGATATTCATTATTTCGTCATCCCACAACTCTTTTCTCCGAATGGTTTCATGCCATTTTCCGTTCTCTTTGTAAAAGGCGCCGTGTTCCGCTGCAAAGTCCAAATCGATTCCTGCGAACCATTTATCGAGAATGGAGTGATTGCGCCCACTGTTAATGACGACGGTGTTTTTTGTATCGGCGGTCATTTCTTTCACCACTTTCAATAACTCCGGCGATGGCGCCGCATCTTCGGGATTCTTCACGAATGGGGCGAGCGTACCGTCATAATCGAGCATCAACAACCGTGCGGTAGATTTATCATAACATTCCTTGATTTGTTCGAGTTGCGGCAAGCGTACCGTCTTCTGTACGATTTCCTTATTGAGAATCTTGATTTCTTCGAGTTCCGTGACAAAATCATTCGCCCATTTTTTTACCGTTTGTGTAGAAATGCGTGTCTGCATTTTATCCAACCGTTTTCGCTTTTCCTCTTCCGGCATCGTGAGTGCTTGCACGATGGCCGTGGCGATTTGTTCGGTGTCGTTGGGATTGATAATGATGGCTTCGGAAAGTTCGATGGCGGCTCCGGCCATTTCACTTAATATCAGTACGCCTGCTTCTTCGCGTTTTGTTGCCAGGTATTCTTTGGCGACGAGGTTCATTCCGTCGCGGAGAGGGGTTACCAAGGCTATTTGGGCGATATGATACAGGGCGATAAGCTCTTCAAACGCAAAACTGCGGTAGAAGTAATGAACCGGCGTCCATCCCGGCTTTGAATAGCGGCCGTTGATGCTGCCGATGGCTTGATCGATACTCGTCTTTAGTTCGGCATACCGGTCGACGGTATCGCGTGAGGGGACTACAATCATCGCCAGCGATACTTTTTCGTGATACTCCGGATGTTCTTCCAGAAATTGGGCAAACCCGTTCACACGGTGCAGAATACCTTTGCTGTAGTCTAAGCGGTCTACCGAAAGGATATTCGTTTGATTGCCGAGTTTGCGTTTCAGGGAATTGGTTTTCTTTTCCACGGCCGGAAGAGTCGGCGCCTGGTGATATTTTTCGTAGTTGATACCCATCGGAAATGCGTCGATATGGACCACTCTGTTTTGTAAATTGATTTCATCGAGGTCGCTGTTTAAATTCAGTACGCGATAGATGGCGCTCATAAAATGGCGCATGTAATCGTGTGTGTGAAAACCGATGAGATCCGCTCCGAGCAATCCCTGCAATACCTCCTCTCTTTCGGGGAGCACGCGGAACAGTTCGTACGAAGGAAAAGGAATGTGATGGAAGTAGCCGATACTCACGCCGGCTCTTTCGTCGCGGATCATTTTGGGTAGCAGCATCAATTGATAATCCTGTATCCACACAATGTCATCATCTTCGATAAAAGGAAGCGATTCGCTACAGAATAGAGCGTTCACCTGTTGGTACATTTTCCAGTATTCCGCCTTGTATTCGATATAGGAAAAAAAGTAATGGCACAATGGCCATAAAACATTATTACTGTATCCTTCGTAATAATTCTCGATCTGTTCGGGAGATAGGAACACCGGATGAAAATTCATTTTGTGCAACCGCTTGGTAATGGCCGCTTTTTCTTTTTCATCTTCTACATGTATGCCGGGCCAGCCGATCCAGTATTGCTCCGCTTTGGTTTCCAGAGAACCGAGTCCTGTAGCCAATCCTCCTTCGCTGCGTTTGATGCGGAAAGCCCCGTTTTTCTTTTCGATTTTTACCGGAAGCCGGTTTGATATAATAATTATTTTCATTGGGTTTTTTTGTTATTATTTCACCGAAGGCGTCGCTCGGAGCGACATTCTCGGTTATCCGGTGATATTGTAATAACACTATTATCACGTTAAAGATTAAAAGTTAACATATTTTTTGTAATCGGCGGTGTCTTATGATGGATAGATTTTTTCTATTTATAATAAAAAGGGCGCATTCATTTGTCCGTTCCGTATTTTTGTAGTAATTTCGTATCCCGATTCGTAATGACCACATTACATCATATTTCAATCAGGAATATCAAAGGTAAAAGTAATAATAACAAGTATCATACAATTATGGCAAAAGAGAAAATTTATTTAACCTGTGATGGTAATCAGGCAGCTGCCCACATAGCCTATATGTTTAGTGAAGTGGCTGTTATTTATCCCATTACACCCTCGTCTACAATGGCTGAATACGTAGATGAATGGGCCGCTGCCGGAAGGAAAAATCTTTTCGGGCAGCCCGTATTGGTACAGGAAATGCAATCGGAAGCAGGAGCCGCGGGAGCCTTGCATGGTTCGTTGCAGGCCGGTGCGCTTACATCGACTTTCACCGCATCGCAAGGCTTGTTGCTGATGCTTCCGAATATGTATAAAATTGCGGGTGAATTATTGCCCGGAGTATTTCACGTGGCCGCTCGTGCAATCGCAAGCCAGGCGTTGTCGATCTTCGGTGATCAACAAGACGTGATGGCTGCTCGCCCTACCGGCTTCGCCCTTTTCGCGACCGGCTCGGTACAAGAGGTAATGGATTTGGCTGCTGTGGCTCATTTGGCTGCCATCGAAAGCCGTGTTCCTTTCCTTCATTTCTTCGATGGATTCCGTACTTCTCATGAAATACAGAAAATCGAAGCGCTTACCAACGAAGATCTTGCTCCTCTTTTAAACCAGGATGCATTGAAAGCTTTCAGGGATAGGGCTCTGACTCCCGATGCCCCGGTAACCAGAGGCACGGCTCAGAACGACGATATTTATTTCCAGGCTCGTGAAGCGGCGAATCCGTTTTATGAAGCGATTCCCGGGGTGGTCGAGAAATATCTCGAAAAATTGGCCGCTGTCACGGGACGTAAATACGGATTGTTCGATTATTACGGCGATCCCGAAGCCGACAGGGTCATCATTGCGATGGGTGCGGTAACCGAAACTATCCGCGAAGTAGTGGATTATAAGAATGCCCATGGCGAAAAGGTGGGTGTCGTGGCTGTTCACTTGTATCGTCCTTTCAAAGCCGAAGCTTTCTTGTCGGTTGTCCCCAAGACGGCCAAACGGATTGCGGTGCTCGATCGTACCAAAGAACCCGGTTCTACCGGACAACCTTTATACCTCGACGTAAAAAATTGTTTCTATGGCAAGGAGGATGCTCCGCTTATCGTGGGAGGTATTTACGGATTATCGTCGAAAGATACGACTCCGGGACAAATCATTTCGGTGTATGACAACCTGAAAATGAACTTGCCTAAGAACGATTTCACTATCGGGATTGTCGACGATGTGACGTTTAAATCGTTGCCTCATATTCCGGAAGTTTCCATGGACGAAACAACCTACGAAGCTAAATTCTACGGATTAGGTTCCGATGGTACCGTGGGCGCCAATAAAAACTCCATTAAAATTATCGGCGACAATACCGACAAGTATGTACAGGCTTATTTCGCTTACGACTCGAAGAAGTCGGGCGGTTTCACCTGTTCGCACATGCGTTTCGGTGATAACCCTATCCGTTCTACCTATTTGGTCAATACGCCTAACTTTGTGGCTTGTCACGTACCGGCCTATCTGCATTTGTATGATGTGACGCGTGGCCTTAAGAAAGGGGGAACGTTCCTTCTGAACTCTTTGTGGAGCAAGGAAGAAGTCGGTCGGCACTTGCCGGATCATGTGAAGAAATATTTCGCCGAGAACGACATTACATTATATATTATCAATGCTACGCGCATCGCTTCCGAAATAGGGTTGGGTAACCGTACGAATACCATTCTTCAATCGGCGTTCTTTAAAATATCCAATATTATTCCTTATGAACTGGCGGTGGAACAGATGAAGAAGTTCATCGTGAAATCGTATGGTAAGAAAGGGGAGAATATTATTCAAATGAACTATGCTGCCGTCGACAGGGGTAGCGAAGTGGAGGAGGTCGAAATTCCCCGTGAATGGGCAACCTTGAATGCGGTGGCCGAATCGCAAGACGATGCACCCGAATTTATCCAAAAGCTGGTTCGTCCGATAAATGCGCAGAGAGGATATGATCTTCCCGTATCGGTCTTTTCCGGCAGAGAGGACGGTACGTGGGAACACGGTACCTCGGCTTACGAAAAACGGGGTGTGGCTACCTTCGTTCCTGAATGGAACGCCGAGAATTGTATCCAGTGTAACCAGTGCGCCTATGTGTGTCCTCACGCGACCATCCGTCCGTTTGTTCTTGACGAAAATGAACAGCAAGGATTGGGCGAGGGTGTAGATCTGTTGAAAGCTCAGGGAAAACAATTCGCCGGAATGGGATTCCATATTCAAGTGGATGTGCTCGACTGCTTGGGCTGCGGTAACTGTGCCGATGTGTGCCCGGGTAAGAAAGGACAGAAAGCGCTCGAAATGGTGCCGATCACCACGCAATACGAAAATCAGGACAATTGGAATTACATGCTCGATCATGTTACCAGCAAGGCTCATCTGGTGGATGTATCGCTGAATGTGAAGAATTCTCAGTTCGCACAACCGTTGTTTGAATTCTCCGGCGCTTGTTCGGGTTGTGGAGAAACTCCTTATATTAAATTGATCACCCAGCTTTATGGCGACCGGATGATGATTGCCAATGCCACCGGATGTTCTTCTATTTACGGCGCTTCCGCTCCTTCTACTCCTTATACGAAGAATGCAGAAGGAAAAGGCCCGGCATGGGCGAACTCCTTGTTTGAAGACAATGCGGAGTTCGGCTACGGATTTGTCATAGCTCAAGCCAGCATGCGCAACCGTATCAAGGATTTGATGTCGCAGGCAAGACAATCCGACCAATTTAGCGACGAACAAAAAGCATTATTCCAGGAATGGATCGATCAAAAAGATGATTTGCAAAAGTCGAAAGAAGCTTCCGATAAAGTGCTCGCTTCGCTGAATGGGGTGGAAAATGACCTCGCTAAGGAAATTCTTTCTCTCGAAAAATATCTGACGAAGAAGTCTATTTGGGTATTCGGAGGTGACGGATGGGCCTATGATATCGGCTTTGGCGGGCTCGATCATGTACTGGCAACCGGTCAGGATATTAATGTGTTGGTAATGGATACCGAGGTGTATTCCAATACCGGCGGGCAATCTTCCAAAGCAACACCTATTGCTGCGGTGGCTAAGTTTGCCGCTTCCGGAAAACGTATCCGTAAGAAAGATCTCGGAATGATTGCGACCACCTACGGGTATGTGTATGTGGCTCAGGTAGCCATGGGCGCTAATCAGGCTCATTATCTCAAAGTGTTGAAAGAAGCCGAAGCCTATCACGGGCCGTCGCTTATTATCGCTTACTCGCCTTGTATCAGTCACGGATTGAAAAAGGGTATGGGTAGCGCTCAACATGAAGAGAAGAGAGCGGTGGAATGCGGTTATTGGCACTTGTGGCGTTACAATCCTCAGTTGGAAGACGAAGGTAAGAACCCGTTCAGCCTCGATAGTAAAGAGCCTGATTGGACCAAGTTCGACGAATTCCTGCATGGAGAAGTGCGCTATACGGCGTTGACAAAATCGTTCCCGAAAGAAGCCGATGAGCTCTTTAAGGCGGCGAAAGAAAATGCACAATGGCGCTACCGGTCTTATCAGCGCATGGCGAATGTCGACTACTCGATGCCTCCCGTAGACAATGATGTGGTGACGGAAACAGCCGATGTAGAAAAGTAAACTTTTACTGAATGAGTATATTCGTAGCGATCAGCCTTCGGGTTGATCGCTTTTTTTAACCTGATATTTTTATCTTGTCAAGATATCATATAATAAAGAAAAAGGGCTATCTTCGCATATTATATGATAGGTTAGTCGTATGGCAAAGAATACAAAAGGTACAAAATTACCCCGTAAATTAGAACAGAAGATGCAAGTCGTAGGAGAGCAAATTAAGTTGGCCCGGCTTCGTAGGAACTTAAGTGTGTCGCAGGTGGCGGAACGTGCGACCTGTTCGCCTTTAACGGTATCACGTATCGAAAAAGGCGCTCCCACGGTGGCTATCGGTATTTACTTGCGCGTGCTCTATGCCTTGCAATTGGAGGATGATATTCTGTGGCTTGCCAAAGAAGATGCATTGGGTAAAGCGTTGCAGGATTTGAATTTGAAAAATAGAGAACGCGCATCTAAAAAAGAATAAGCGATGAAAAAGTTGTTTGTTTACGCTGATTTTGAATGGCTGAAAGCGGTTGAGCTTATCGGAGAGCTTAGTTACGAATCCCTTCGCGGTTCGGATAGCTATGGGTTTAAGTTTAACGATGAGTGGCTGAAAAGACGTGGCAGTATAGTTTTAAGTGATGATTTGAACAACTATCCCGGACAGCAATATACTCAGCCGGATAAGGATATTTTCGGTTGCTTTTCCGATGCCTTTCCCGACCGTTGGGGACGCACATTGCTCAATCGCAGAGAGCAAATCTTGGCAGGAGAGGAGAAACGCCCCGTTCGTCGGTTATCGTCATTCGACTATCTGACAGGCATTGACGATTATTCCCGAATGGGAGGCTTTCGTTTTAAAGAAAGCATCGATGGCGACTACATGAATGTAAGCGATACTCTCAGCATTCCGCCATTGACTGATATTCGAGAATTGATAGCGGCTACTCAAGAGGTGGAGAAGAGTGAAGAGGAAAATTTACTACCCGATAAGAAATGGATTGTCCAACTCGTTCAACCCGGCTCGTCGTTGGGGGGATCGCGTCCCAAGGCAAGCGTGATAGATTTGGATAAGGTATTGTATATTGCCAAATTCCCATCCCGTAAAGATGATCACGATACAGGACTATGGGAGCATTTAAGTCACTTGCTTGCTATAAAAGCCGGGATCAATGCTGCAACTACCAAAGTTATCTCAACGAATGATAAATATCATACGCTCCTTTCTCGTCGTTTCGATCGAACGGAAGATGGCCGGCGTATACACTTTGCATCCTCCATGACCTTATTGGGACTGAACGATGGCGACAATGCAACTACCGGCCATGGTTATTTGGATATCGTTGATTTTATTTTGCAAAGCTGCACGAATGTCGAAGGAAATCTTCAAGAACTGTATCGCCGTGTAGCATTCAATATCTGCATCGGCAATAGCGATGATCATTTCCGTAATCACGCATTCCTCCTGACAGCCAAAGGTTGGACCCTTTCTCCTGCCTACGATATGAATCCAACCTTGAGTGAATATCAAAGCTTGCTGATATCTTCCGCTACCAACAAAGCCGACTTAACTATCCTACTTGATGCTTGCGAGCAATATATGTTGAGTCGTGAGGTGGCTGAACAAATCATTTCAGGAGTTGTTGCCGTGGTGAAAGGTTGGCGGGCTGTAGCAACTAAAATTGGTGTTTCACAGCGGGAAATGCAAATATTGAGTACGATTATTGAGGAAAGGTCTGAAAACTTTAAACGGAGATAGGAAATGTTTAAAATTCTTGTTAAATTCCCATACATAAATTGGCTGATAAACAGAGTTTAACCAGCCTCTTTCTATTTGTTTGGAGTAGGATTTTCCTGATTTATGCCTTTATTTCTTCCGTTTCAACAATAGGGATATGCTTCCAATAATGAGCGGACCGATAAGCTTTCTTTGCGCCTTTGGGAATGCACACAAGGGAAAAATTGATTCGGTCATCATTCAACAAAGGGGGAATATTGCCTTGAAAATAGACTTTTTCGATGCCTGTACAGTCGTAAAACGCACAGCTTCCGAGTGTTCTTAAATTTCTCGGAAAGACCAAATTACCGCTCAACCCTTTGCATCCCCAAAACGCAGCCCATTCGATCGTATTCAATCCCGCGGGGAAAATCAGTTTACCGATCAGTTCTGAACAATTTCTAAAGGCGTGATGCTTGATGACCGATAGACTTTTGGGCAAAATGATGCTTCCGTTCAGACCGCTGCAATTGGCGAAGACGCCGACCTTGATTGTTGTCAACCCTTCCGGCAAATGAAGGTCTCCCGTGAAGCCGTAACAGAAGGCAAAGGCGCGCTCCCCGAGGGTGGATAAAGAGGCCGGTAAAACCAACGGGCCCGATAAGTGAGAACAGCCATCGAAAGCGTTCTCACTTATCGTTGTCAGTTTTTCCGGAAGGACCAGTTCTCCGGTTAAATGCTCGCATCCTTCGAACGCGGATGTGCCGATGATTGTAACTGATGAAGGAATATTGCAAACGCTAAGGCTTGAATGGCTGAACAGTTCATCGGGAATGGCGGTTAGGCCTTCTGGCAGATACACCCGCTGAATGGTGCGGGATTCCTTAAATAATGCGGGAGGCAAAGTGATATTACTAATGCCGGAAATATCCAAAATTTCGATGCCTGACAATTCGGCCAAGATCGAAAAATCGTTGACATCCAAGATGCCGGTAATTTTAAGAGCCCGCATGTTTTTCTTTCTCTCTTCGGGTAGCAACTCGGCGAGGGTTCCCGGCGTAAGTACCTCTATGTGAACTGAGGCACTTTCCGGTTTTGCACTTTCGGGTGATGTTTTCGCCGTAAAAAACGCCATTTTCTTAGCGGGTGCATCTTTAAACGTGTTTGTTTCTTCCATTTCTATAGGTTCGTTTCTCTCCGTTCCCCAAGTTTGGTCTGATTGACATAATAAAAGAGGCGTGGGAACTGTTAGCTTATCTTTGTGAAGGGTCTCGACACCCTGTAAATGGATAAGCAACAGCCCCACGCCATATATGACGTGGAGCATTTTGTTGCTATCATCCCATTTACTTTGAAACTGTCGAGATTCCACAAAGGATAATATCTAAAACGCTTTATTTTAAATCAACATACATAACGATTTTACGTTACGCCAGCAAAGGTATTAACTTTTCTTGTAATGTAATATCTTTTCCGGTATATTTTTTCATCGGTAATTATTTATCGGAATTTTTGCAATTGATGATTGCCTTAATAGACTGAAAGAGGATGAAGTAAGCCTCTATCTCAGGGAGAATGGTATAAAGGGAAAGGCTGTTCTTATGTATCTCCGCCAACATGTCATGGACTGACGATATGAAATGGTAAATGAACGGTATGATGTCATGAATCGATGGTGCGAAATAGTACATGAACGTACGAACGCCCCCGGTGAACGATCAAAAAGATAAGATCGTATGTAAGACGGGACAAACGGAACATTCGAAAGGGTAAATTTATTCGTCGAAAGTTCTTGGGCGTATGGTAATTTGATTTTATCTTTGTATTTCATCAACAAAAAAAGTATTATGGCAAAGAATATCGATGCAAAATTCGGATTTGCAACCCGAAGTATACACACAGGGAATGAAGTGGATGGAGAAACCGGGGCGATTCGCCGTCCTATCACCATGGCAAACAGTTATGCCTTGCCTTATGATGCGGCGGAAATGAACTGGAGCGATGCCGGCACGGCGCTATATACCCGCAACGGAGGGGCTAATCAGCGTTACTTGCAGGAAAAACTTGCGGCACTTTCACAGACGGAAGATGCGGTGGTGTTGGCCTCGGGCGTGGCCGCATTGCATGCCGTTTTTTTTACGTTCTTGCGTTCAGGCGATCATGTGGTTTCTTCCAACGTGATGTACATTGCGGTTTATCGGTTGCTGACTCAATACTTGCCGGAAAAATATCAGATTTCCGCTACGCTCGTCGACAGTTCCGATGTCGATGCCGTTAGAAGGGCGATTCGTCCCAATACGAAATTGATTCATATCGAAACGCCCGGCAATCCGACACTCAATATTTCCGATATTCAGGCTATCGCACATATCGCCCATGAAAACGGAGCGTTGTTGTCGGTCGACAATACCTTCGCTTCGCCCTACAATCAACTTCCGGCAACGTTGGGGGCCGATCTGGTGGTGGAAAGCCTTACCAAATACATTAACGGGCATGGCGATGCGATGGGCGGTGCCGTGCTGGGAAAAAAAGAACGGATTGATCAAATCCGTGCGGAAGCCATGGTGAATGTCGGAGGTGTTATCAGTCCGTTCAATGCCTGGCTGATTATGCGTGGAGCCGTTACTTTACCGCTTCGTATGCGTCAACATAACGAGAGCGGATTGGCCATTGCGCGTTTTCTTGCGGAACATCCGCTCGTTCGTTTCGTGTCTTATCCGGGTTTGGAAAGCCATCGGGGGCATGAGATAGCCAAACGTCAGATGCATCCCGGATTTTCGGGAATGATCGCTTTCGGGCTTAAGCTGGATGCGGATGGACACAACCGGTTTATCAGCCGCCTCAAAATTATTACTTCGGCCGTATCGCTGGGGCACGATGAAAGCCTTATCGTTTTTCTGGGACCCGATGACGAACGTCAATATTTATTCCCCGAAGAGTTTTCCGGAGGATTCTTCCGTTTCAGCGTGGGATTGGAAGATACGGAAGACCTGATCGGCGATCTCGATCAGGCATTGTCTTCGCTTCTTTCATAATCAACGGTTACTCGTTTCTGCTGCGCCGCTTTCCCGCCGGCGCTTCCTATTCATGTCCCTGCATCCTGTTTGGAACAAGTCAGGGACTTGCGCCGCGAGAGGGCGTTCTTTTACCCGTCAAATGTCGGGAAGCCGTTAGGCGGGAGAAAAATAAATAGACGGGAGATATGTTTTTAAGGGGTAAAATTGTATCTTTGCCCATAAAAACAAGCCACTGATATGAAGATCGAAATTATCAACGGTCCCAATTTGAATTTACTGGGCATGCGCGAGCCGGATATTTATGGCAAAGAGTCGTTTGTCGATTATTTGGAGACGTTGAAAGCCGAATTCCCCCACGTGGATTTTTCCTATTTCCAATCGAATATAGAAGGCGAACTGATCGACAAGATTCAAGAAGCCGGTTTCGGAAGCGACGGTATCGTACTGAATGCCGGAGGATATACGCATACCTCCATTGCTCTGCGTGATGCCATAAAGGCGGTGCCGGCGCCGGTCGTAGAGGTGCATATTTCAAATGTGCATGCGCGCGAATCGTTCCGTCATCAATCGCTGCTCTCGCCTGTTTGCGCCGGAGTGATTGCCGGATTCGGAACCGATTCGTATCGCTTGGCGACAGAGGCTTTGTTAAAAATAACGACTCGTACTCAAAATCATCACTCATAACTGAACAAGGATATGTTTAAACAGACAAAAATCGTAGCGACTATTTCCGATAAGCGCTGTGACGTGCCATTCGTCAAACAACTTTTTGAAGAAGGTATGGACGTGGTCAGGCTCAACTCTGCCCACCTCGACGAAGAAGGTTTTCTAAAAATCGTCAACAACGTGCGGGCTGTGTCCAACCGCATTGCTTTATTGGTGGACACGAAAGGCCCTGAGATACGGACCACCATAGCGGAAAAACCCATCGAGTTGACTACCGGGCAACTCATCAAGATTATAGGAAATCCCGACGGGATATCCAACCAGGAAGTGATTTGCGTTTCTTACAAAGGAATCGCCCAAGAGATGAAAGAAGGCGAAGACCTGCTCATCGATGACGGGGAAGTGGACTTGAAAGTGAAGGAAGTGCATCCCGATTATTTGCTTTGTGTGGTACAGAACGATGGCGTGGTCGGAAGCCGTAAGAGCGTCAATGTGCCGGGGGTGCGCATCAATCTGCCCACCATTACCCCGCGCGACCGTAAGTTTATCGAGTTGGCCGTCAAGCATGATCTGGATTTCATTGCCCACTCGTTTGTCCGCAGCAAGGAAGATATTCTGGAAGTGCAAAGTATCCTCGACGAATATAAAAGCCCCATCAAGATTATCGCGAAGATAGAGAATCAGGAAGGCGTCGACAATGCCGACGAGATTCTCGATGCGGCATATGGCATCATGGTGGCGCGCGGCGACCTGGGTATCGAGGTGGCGCAGGAAAAAATACCGGGCATACAACGGGTATTGATCCGTCTGGCTATCCATCACAAGAAGCCGGTCATCGTGGCGACTCAAATGCTGCACTCGATGATCGAGAATCCGCGTCCTACACGTGCGGAAATCACCGACATTGCCAATGCGATTTATTATCGTACCGATGCCATCATGCTCAGCGGCGAAACGGCTTACGGCAAATATCCCGTAGAGGCGGTGCGGACGATGAGAAAAGTATCTTATGAGGCGGAAAAGACGAAACTGAGGGAAAACGATATTCCCGTTCCTTATGACGAAGACGATGATAAGGAAGTGACGACATTCATGGCTAAACAAGCGGTCAAGTCCATCTCCCGCCTCAACACGAAGGCTATCGTTACCGACAGTCATACCGGCCGTACGGCACGTGTGTTGGCTGCTTTCAGGGGACGGCGCCCGGTGTTTGCGATTGCCACCACTGAGCGGTTGGCGAGGGAGTTGGCATTGTCTTACGGGGTTACGGCCGAACATCAGCCGGGGCGCGGAATCGATAATACGAAAGAGAGCCGCCGGGCTTATTATATATATGCCATCAAAAAGCTGATGGACGAAGGCTTATTGCTTCCGGAAGATCGGGTGGCTTATTTGGGCGGCAGTTTCGGGGAAACCGGAGGAACAACGTACCTTGATATCTGCGAGGTGGAAAAGATTCTGGAAGCCAAAGACAAATATAATCTGCCCGATTTCACCTTATAAAGCCGAATGGCATGCTCGATACCGATTCATTGGAAGAATATATTTTGTCGCATAGCGATCCGGAGCCGCCATGGCTTCGCGATCTCTATCGCAAAGCCCATATCCGTCTGGTGCATCCGCGCATGCTATCGGGGCATTTGCAGGGGCGGTTTTTGAAAATGCTCACGCAGATGATTCGTCCGCAAAATGTACTCGAAATCGGAACCTACACGGGATATTCCGCCTTGTGTATCGCAGAGGGATTAACCGGCATTTCGTTTGTTTATACGATTGAAAAGGATGACGAGATGGAGGATTTTATCCGCGAAGCATTTGCCGCATCGCCTTATGAAGGTCGGATATGCCTGTATATCGGCGATGCGGCAAAGATTGTTCCTGCTTTTGCCAAAGATTTTTTCGGGATGGTGTTTATCGATGCCGACAAGAGGGAGTATTGGGAACATTATGAACTGATTCTTCCCAAAGTGTTACCCGGAGGCTATATTCTGGTCGATAACACGTTGTGGAGCGGTAAGGTGCTGGAGAAGACGCCAAACAACGATTGGCAGACCAAAGGAATTTTGGAGTTTAATGAGAAGTTGGCGGCCGACGATCGCGTGGAGAAGGTGATTCTTCCTATTCGTGACGGACTGACGCTGATACGAAAAAAAGATAGACGATGGAAACAAACAGACAGTTAAAAATAAACCGCTTGATTCAAAAAGAACTGAGCGAGATCTTTTTGCTCGAAACCAAAAAGATGCACGGCGTACTCATTTCGGTGACCAATGTACGTGTTTCGCCCGACTTAGGCATCGCGCATGCTTATTTGAGTATCTTCCCGTCCGATAAAGGAGCGGAGTTGCTGGCGAATATCAACGAGAACGTGAAAGCGGTGCGCTACGACTTGGGTAAAAGAGTGGGGAAGCAGTTACGTGTAATCCCCGATCTGAATTTCCATCTCGATGACTCGCTCGATTATATCGAGAACATCGACAAGTTATTGAAAGACGATAAGTAAAAGCGTTACAAAGAATGTCGCTCCAAGCAACGCCCCCGGTATAAAACACCTAAAAAAACGATGCAGTGAACTTATCCTTTTTTATTGCCCGGCGATATCTCTTCTCGAAGAAATCGCACAATGCGATCAATGTGATCTCGATCATTTCCGTGTGCGGCATAGCTATTGCCACCATGGCGATGGTGTGCGTGCTGTCGGTCTTCAACGGCTTTGGCGGGGTAGTGGAAGGATTGTTCAGTGCGTTCGATCCCGAACTGAAAATCACCGCCCGGCAAGGCAAGGTTTTCGATTATCATACGCCTCCGTTCGAACGGGCCCTTCGAGTCGAGGGGATCGGGATGATTTCGGAATCGCTCGAAGAGAACGCCCTTTTCCGTTACCGCGACCGGCAGGTGCCGGTCCGTTTGAAAGGAGTGTCGGAAGAGTTCCGCCTGTTGACCGATATGGATCGCATTCTGATCGACGGTGATTTTCGCTTACGCGAAGATGTGGTCGATTATACGAGTATCGGGGCGGGTTTGGCGATGACGTTGGGCATACGCGCCGGTTACATCGATCCGGTAGAAATCTATTCCCCGAAGCGCGATGAGCGGGTGAACCTCGCGAATCCTTCGTCGGCATTCACCATCGGATCGGCATTTGTCGGGGGCGTGTTCAGCCTGAACCAGCCCGAATACGATGATCAACTGGCAATCATTCCCATTCAACTGGCCCGGGAGTTGTTGCGCTACGAAACGGAAGTGTCGTCGCTCGATATCAAATTACAGGCCGGGGCATCGGTGAAAAAGGTGAAATCGGAGATCGCGCGGGCGCTGGGCGACAGCTATCTGGTCGAAGACCGTTACGAGCAACAAAAAGAGTCGTACCGCATGCTGCAAATCGAGAAGTGGGTGACGTTCCTCATCCTTGCCTTCATCTTGTTGATAGCCGTTTTTAATGTCGTCGGGTCGCTGCTGATGCTTATCGTAGAGAAAACCGAGGATATCAAAAGCCTCCGGAATATGGGCGCTCCCGATTCTCTCGTTTTGCACGTATTCCTTTATGAAGGATGGCTCATTTCGCTTATCGGCATCATCGCCGGTATTGTTTTGGGACTGGCATTATGCCTTTTGCAGCAGCATTTCGGGCTGATCCGTCTGAGCGATACGCCGGGCGCGTATGTCGTGGATGCCTATCCGGTGATTGTCCGCTTTACCGATGTCGTCATCGTCTTTGCCATCGTGAGCGTCATTTGCGGGCTGACCGTATTGTATCCCGTCAATAATCTGAAGAAAAAATTGAAATCAATATAAAGTAACGAGATTGTATGAAGATAGCCGTTGTTGGAACAGGATACGTGGGACTGGTGTCGGGCGCGTGTTTTGCCGAAATGGGGGTGGATGTCACCTGTGTCGATATCGATAACGAAAAGATAGAAGGGCTGAAAAACGGAGTGATCCCGATTTACGAGCCGGGATTGAAGAATATTGTTCTGCGGAATTACGAAGCCGACCGTCTGCATTTCACCACCGATCTGCCGTCGGTACTGAACAGCATGGAAATTGTGTTTATTGCGGTAGGTACGCCGTCGGACGAGCAGGGGAATGCCGATCTTTCGTACGTGTTTGAAGTCGCCCGTACCATCGGCGACCATATCGATACGCCGCTGTTGATCGTGACCAAAAGCACCGTACCGGTAGGAACCTCTTTCCGTATCCGCGAAAAGGTAAAGGAACGCATGCGTCTGAGGGGCGCGGAAGACCTCGATTTCGATGTGGCCTCGAATCCCGAGTTCTTGAAAGAAGGCGCTGCGGTGGAAGATTTTATGAGTCCCGACCGCGTTGTGGTCGGCGTTGAGACCGAGCGGGCGCGCAACCTGATGACCCGGCTTTACCGCCCCTTCCTGTTGAATAATTTCCGAGTAATCTTTATGGATATCCTTTCGTCGGAAATGACGAAATATGCCTCCAACGCCATGCTGGCCACGCGCATCAGTTTTATGAACGACATCGCCAACCTGTGCGAACGCCTCGGAGCGGATGTGAACATGGTGCGCCGCGGCATGGGCAGCGACTCGCGCATCGGTAAATACTTTTTATATCCGGGCTGCGGTTACGGCGGGAGTTGTTTTCCGAAAGATATCCGCGCCATCATTCAAGCCGGCGAGGAGGCCGGTTATGAGATGGGCGTACTCAAAGCGGTGGAAGAAGTGAACAACCGGCAGAAAGGCATCTTGTTCGATAAATTCAGCCGTTATTTTCAGGGAGATATAAAGGGCAAAACGGTTGCCGTGTGGGGATTGTCGTTCAAACCCGAAACCGACGATATGCGCGATGCCCCCTCGCTGACTCTTATCCGGAGCCTGCTGAAGGCCGGTGTGAACGTGCGGGCTTACGATCCCGCGGCGATGAAAGAAGCGCGCAAGTATTTGCAGGAAGACATTTACTATGCCACGGATATTTACGACGCCGCCAACGAGGCCGATGCCTTGATCGTTCCCACCGAGTGGAAAGAGTTCCGGCTGCCGAATTGGAATATTCTGAAGAAGATTATGCGTTCTCATTTGGTGGTTGACGGACGGAATATCTATAACCGAGAAGATTTGGCCTCTTACGGCTTCGACCATCAGGGTATCGGGCAGAAAGATTGATGTGCTGATGTGCTGATGAATCCCCTTTTCGAGCCCTATCCTCCACTTGTCCCGATTCATCGAGATTGCCTTACACATTCAAAAACTATTTCGTTAGGCGGGAGCAGAAATCAAACTTGTTTGAATGATGCCCGATCATGCAAAACGACTTAGAAACTGTTTAAATTTGTTTCGCTGCTTCAAAAAGAATTATTTTTTAGGAGTATTCTTTCTTGTTTTGACGATAATAGCGGGCTATTTGAGCCAAATAAAAGGAAGAAGAATACAAAAAAGAAACTTTTTGAAGGCGAAGAATTTCAAATATAGACTTCGTAAGAAATTTAAACAGTTTCTTAATTTATTGGAATTATGATACAAGCACAGATATTAAAAGATAAAGATGGAGTTTCCATGGGCGTTGAAGAGATCACCGGCGATCTCCCCCAATGGGAAAAGGATTTTATTGACACACGTCTGGAAACAGCCAATAAGCATCCCGAACGGCTGCATCCGCCGGATCAGCTTTTTCAATAAGAGGAGATGAAGAAATACGCAGCTTTCTATCTTGACGAGGTTAAGAATGATTTATTGTCTGCGAAACAATGGTATGCCCGAAAGCAGGATGGCTTGGATGAGCGCTTCCGCCTACAGATAAAAATATGATAGAACTGACTCTTGTTTCGGATGTTGTTGAAGAATATGAAATGGAGCATATGGCTGTTGCAACTGACCGTTATATCGGGTAACTTAAAGCCCGGGGCGAAGCGTGCTGGGCGTGAATAAAAGCGCAATGACTATATAAAAGAGGGTGCCGCTAACGACACCCTCCGTTAACGAGAGATTCACAAAGCCTTTCACAAGGCCTTTATTTTCCGGTCTCCTTTTTTGTCCGGTCGGCTTTGAGTTGCGCGATGCGTTGGTTGTAGAGCGTTTTGGTTCGTTGGATCAGGTTGTTGACGTTCGAAACGAACTCCTTAGCCTCTGCATTGGGCTGCTCGGCTGTGGCAAGCACGGCCATGGCATAAGCGCGTTGGGTAATCTGGCCGTAAAGTTTGTCGATCGCCTTGCGTTTGGCTGCCGTATCGGCTGCTGCGGGCTTGTCGAGCACCGTTTGCTTTTCCCATTGGTCGTAACTGTCGTTTATCGTTTCCAGCGCATCGATATCCGTAGCGATACCCACAGCCGCGATGTGAGGCGCCAGGGCCGGGGCGCGCAGGTCGAGCACCATCCCCTTGATGTCGGCCGTCTCCTGGTTCTTCGGCCGCGAGGCGAGGCCTTTATAGGGGCTGATGACGGGCGCTAATGCCGTGTAAGCGTCGCGTTTGGCGGAATTTGGCGATCGGGCCGCGTTGAGGATTTCACTGATAATATAGGAGCAATAGTCATCGCGTTCGGGTTCCAGGGCGTCTTTTTCCGCCGTGGTAGAACTGCCTGTGCCGCGATGCACCAGGTCTTGCTCGGCATCGATAGCCTGCCCGTAAGGATCCGCCAAGGTTTCGGCCCCGATTTTTTCAGGGCTTGCGGTGGGGATGAAGGAAGAAACAGAAGAATGAAATCCGATATGTTCGGAATTGTTGAGCTTGCCTAAGCCAAAATTGATAATCTTTTCCATTTTATATCCATTTAATTGATTAATACACTATGTAACGCCGGCCATTACCGGCTCTCGAAGTCTTATGTTTTCCCCGTGCACCTCGGCGATGGAAAGCCGGAAAAATGAAACCGGCCGGCCGATCTCTACAAACGGGCTGCAAGAGTTGAAAAACGCTTTGAAGACCCGCGCGAGACACCTTCGGAGGGTCGAAAACGCCTCACCGGGGTCAATAGATGCATTTCGGAGTCCCGAAACACGTTTATCGAGGTCGGGAAATGGATTTTCGAGGTCAAAAACAGGTTTATCGGGGTCGAAAGATGTGTTTTGAAGTGCGGAAGGTGTCTCGCGGTGTCCTCTAGAGGTGTTTTGAAAACGGAAAGCCTCCTTATCGAGGTCTATGAATGTCGTTTGGAAGCGCAAAAGCCTCTTGTGCGGGGTCGCGGCAGGTTTCCGGCATACGAAAAGCCCTTTGCGCGGGGTCGCCGTTAAGGTGCTGTCTAAGGCGGGCAATATGGGGACGGATGGGATACGATTCTCATGGACCTCACGTCCGTTACGATAGATGAACACCCTTTTATCATATAAAAGAAGTTCATTCATATTATCGGGACACAAACATCCGGATTACACGGCGAAGGTCGGAACAATTTTTGAAACCGCCAACTATTTGCGTGATTATTTTTCTTCCGGCTTTCTTTTTCTTCCGGAAAATACGATACCTTTGTGACGATTAACCATTTTATGTATAGAAAGAAATGAAAACGAAAAAGCAGAATGAATCCGTTGAGAAAGAAACGAATAAGGTGTCTGAACCGCAAGCGGCTTACGAAATCGACATGAATGCCCTTAAGTTGGCAGGCATCCATGCATTGATCAGCATCGACAATCCGGGCATCCTTCAAAAGGCCGTCAAGACGTTGGTAAAAGCCGCCGGGCAATCCGCCCCGAAACCCGCTGTTGACGAGGAAGAAGAAACCATCGGCAAAGAAGAGATCCTGTCCGCCATCCGCGAAGGGCTTTTAGAGATGAAGGAGCGCCAACGCACAGGGAGAAAAGGTAAAACCGCAGAGGAATTACTCAATGAACTATAAAATTAAAGTCCTCCGACCTTTTGAACGAGAATTAAAATGGTTGGGTAAAAAGTATCACTCTATTAAGGAGGATTATGCTGCCTTGTTGGAGGAACTTTATAAGAATCCCGAGGCGGGAGTCAGCCTCGGCAACGGCCTCCGCAAAGTGCGTATGGCTGTCGGCAGCAAAGGGCGCGGCAAGAGCCACGGCGCGCGAGTGATCACCGTGACGGTTATCGTGAATCCGGAAGAACGTGAAATCAACTTGCTTTATATTTACGACAAGAGCGAGCGGGATACCATTACGGCAAATGAAATAAAGGCATTGATAGAGGAAGTCGGGCTATAAATAATCTGACTTGCGCCAAAGATGGGTACGGGTCTCCGGTCTCTGTGTCAAGAGCAAATCGCTCATCGCTCATCGCTCATCGTTCATCGCTCATTTCAGTACCTTCGGTCGCGCATGGTTTGCGCAGAGGCGGACGATGAAGAACCGCTTCCGGTTTTCCGGCTTTGTCTCTTGGAAGACCGTTGTTTCGCTTGTTGTGCGGAGGCATAGGGTTCTTCTTTCCATAGACCCTTTTCGAACTCGAGGAGTTGCTGTTCGATTTTCGCCCGTTCCCGTGCCGCCTCTTCGGGCGTGGAAGTGTATTGCGAAATCGCCAGGTTACGAGGATTGGCCGCTTTATAGATTTCCCCGTCATAGTCGTGCTTGCGGAAAAAATCGTCTACCGTGCCGCTCATCGTATTGTTGAGGCTCGAGGTCATCAGAGGCATTTGCAAGGCATAGGGAGCGATTTCGGCATAAGGAATCCAGAAGAGCGGGTAACGCACCGTCTGCGCATCATAATCGCCCTGGCGGAAGATGACCGGACAGATCGCGATCGGCACGCGGTGGAAGTTCGACGTCCCCGTCTCGAAATAATAGGCTTCCTTTAGATAATATCCCTGTACTTCGTTGGCGGGAATGTCCACATCACTCACCACAGCGCGCCCGTTTTCGGTGGTATGATAGATATCGAAGCGGTCGAGGAATTCGTTAAAATCGACCGTATATTGATCGGTGAACAGTTCTTTGCCGTCGAGATATTCATACGCCTTGATCTGTCCGTCCTGCAGAAGGCGGAAAATCATCGAGAAGAGATTCATGCGCCCGTCCTCGGGTGTAAGCGGATAGTAAAGAGGGGCGTTGGCTTCCTTCGACAAGTCGAGATAACGGTAGATGATGCGCGACCATTTTGCGCGGTCGAGGATGTCTTCTTGCCCTCTGTTCAGTTGCCGAGCCCGGATGCCCGATGCGGCGGTTGCACGGTTGGGTTGTGCGGTTTGGTTGCTGCGGCGGTTCAGGATATCCTGCGCCGTTTCCTGCGCCCAACTATTACATACCGAAACCATTGCGAAGGCGACGGCGCTTAGGATGAATAAAATACGTTTTTTTTTCATTATCTGTTCTTTTATTTTCTTATCTCTCGCAGATTTTGCAGATTTACGCAGATTTATTCCATGAGATGATTGACGATTCTCTTGATCGATGAAGTGATGTCGGAAGTATTGAAGTTTACTAGTAGCCCGAGCCTTTTGTCCGATAATTTAAGATAGGTATGGATTTGTTTGTAATGTATATCGCATAACTCTTTTACCGATTTAATCTCGATGATTACGCTGTCCTCAACCAATATATCAATCCTATAACCTACGTCGAGTTTTATTTTCTCATATATCACAGGCAATGCTACTTCTGTCCGGACACTCAACCCGGATTTCATTAATTCATAAGCCAATACATGTTCATAAACTGATTCTAATAATCCGGGACCAAGGGCATTATATACTTTGAAAATAGCGCCTCGTATTTGGTAGGATAATTCATTTTCAGACATCTCCTTGTTTTTTTATCTGCTCATTCTTTTGATACTTATTTATATCTGCGTAAATCTGCAAAATCTGCGGGAAATTAATTTATTTCCCATGCAGATTATTCATATTCTCCAGCGCTTGCAATTAAATGCGGTCGAGTTTTGCTTGCGTTTCCTCCCAAGTCTGAAACACCATTTTGCCTTCATTATATTTTTGCAATCTTTTGTCCAATTCGCCTTTTTGTGCATCGGTCAATTCGTCTTCTGATTCATCTTCGTGATAACTCACAGCCAAGGCTTCCATCATGCGCAAGAGATGATTGTCTGCCGAATCGACATACTGTAATACTCTTTTTCTTAAATCTACTGAGATATCCATAATCTTTTTATTTTATCCGTGTAAAGATACTATTTATTATAAAAAGTACGAGGAGTTTATTCTCTTTTCATATATCTTACAACCAATTTCATCCCTTCATCCCATCAGCATCTCAGCGCATCAATAATCATCTTACTCTCACTTCGATGACGGCTATTTCGCGTTCCGTGGCGTCGGGGCCGGAAGCCATCACGCCCGAGATATAGAAATAATTACCGCGCGCAAGACGGCGCATCTGTTCTTTCTGCCGCGCCGAAAAGCGGCTGCCGTCCGATACTTCGGGAATGGCGTTGCCCATCGAGTCGAAGAACACCGTACGGAAACTCTTCACCCGAAACGGGATGTTGAGGATGCCGTCGTCAATCGCCGCCTTAATGCCGTCCGCATTCATCAATACCGCTTTCGATAAAGCGCCGCCCTTGAACATCGCCGGATTGCCGTTGCCATCCGTGTATTCGATGTAGGGCGTCGGGTCGGGCAGGGCGCGTACGCGAAACTCTTTCGATATGAGCGTGCGCGATTGCGAGCCGGTGCGTGCGGCAATGGATACCGTGGCGTTTTGCCCGACGGCCGACGGGCGCGCCACCCAGAGCGATCCCCGCCGCGCGAGGGTGCCGTTGGTCATGGTGGCGGTCACATCCTGCGGGGCGAACCCCGGTACGGAGATGCTTATTTCGTTGTCGATGCCGGCATACAATACATTCATCAACACGGGGGCGATGGTGGCCATCGGCTCGATGACGGTATAACGGCTTTGGAACGTGCGGCGCAACACCGATCCGTCGGCGTTCGGCAGTTCGATGTATCCTTCCACCGGGAAGGTCCCGACGCTGCCGGCGGATGCGCTGAAGACGCCCTTTTGCGAGGCGTCGAGCGTCCGTCCGTTCACCCTGATGGCGGGATATTTGGTAGAGTCTTCCGCCGAGAGGACGATGCGCGCGTTGTATGTGCCGCCCTGAATGACCACGTCCGACTCGGGGATCACATAAGCGTTCACCCGGTTGACGCGGAAGTCGCCCACGTCGACACTGCTCAACAGGTTGTCGAGCGCTTCGCCTTCGGCCGAGCGGATGTCGTTTTGCAGTTTCGAAAGCAGCGTCACGGCCGCCGAGACGGGCATATGTTCGAATAGCGAAGCCTCCCAACTTTTGCCGCCTTTTGCGCCGGTGTCCAGGTTGTTTTCGATGAGCCGTTTCCGGCCGTTGTCGGGCAGAAATGCCGCGATGCGGGTGCGATAAGCGTCGACGGCCTCGCGCAGGATGCGTCCTTGCCCGTCGATGGGCGAGAGCATGACGACCGAAGCGGCTTCCACGTCATCGCGTTTTTTGATATGCGTCACATCGCCTTTTTTACCATCCGCTTTTTGCACCATGCGTACCTTCAGGCTTTCGATGTAAGTCGAGAGCGAGTCGCTCATGGCGCGTACCTGCCGCCCCTTGCCGTACCATTCGCCCGCCTTGTCGGGGTTGCGGTCGTTGTAAGCACCCAGCTCGTCGAGGATTAGCGTATTGCGTTCGGAAAGGTTGGCGGTCGATGCACGGAGGCCGTCTTCCACCTTGTCGAAGCCGTTCAACACATCCGCCGACACATTGAGCGCAAGCATCGCGATGAAAACCAGATACATCAGGTTGATCATCTTTTGGCGGGGAGAATTCGGACTATTTGCTGCCATTTTTTAATTATGCATTCGGGCGGGGAGTGTTTCCCGTATTTCCCATATTGACGGTCATCGCTTCGATAAGGCGAGCATAGACCTGATTGAGTTCTTTGAGTTGTGCGGTCATCTTTTCGGTTTCCTGACGGAAGACGGCGCTGTCGGGCACGCTGTCGTCATAGAGATGCTTGATGCGGTTGAGGCCGCTATTGATGTGCTCGATCGTATCGATTTGCCCGCTGATGCTCTTGAGTTGAATTTCATAAATCGTGTTCAAGCCCGCGATGTTGCGGTTGAGCGCTTCCATCTGCTGTGAATAGTCCGCCGCGTAACGCTCGAATTCGGGCGAGGGGGCAGGCGCGACCGGGTGACCGGGGGACGGGGAGACGGGGTGACCGGGAGACTGGGTGACGGGGGGGTGGGGAGATGGGGAGACTGGGAGACCGAGTGACTGGGAGACAAAGAGACCGAGTGACTGGGAGATGGGGAGACCGAGTGACTGGGAGATGGGGAGACCGGGGGACTGGGAGACCGAGTGACTGGGAGATGGGGAGACTGGGAGACCGGGAGATACTGTTCCTGCGTCCCCAAGTCTCGTTGTCTCGTTGTCTCCCTGTCTCCTTGTCGCTGAGTCTCCTTGTCCCTCTGTCTCCTTGTCCCTCTGTCTCCCAGTCTCCAAGTCTCCCAGTCTCCCAGTCTCCCTGTCTCCTTGTCGCTGAGTCTCCTTGTCCCCGTTGGTTGCCAGCGCCGGAAACACGTGTTCCCATTCATAGTCTCGGAGAGGCGTATCGAAGGCCGAGAGGATAAAGACCCCGCATTCGGTGATCATCCCGATGAACAACATTTCGTTGCCGAAGGGGAAAGCGAGCAGTTTGAACATGGCGCCGAGGATGACGATGGCGGCGCCGAAACTGTAAGCGTAGTTGATGAAACGGCGTCCCCGTTCGGTGTTGAGAAAACGCTCGAGTCTGTTTTTGAATTTATTGTCTGTATGCATGACGTGACTGATCTGCTTGGTTGGTTTATCGTTTTGAATTGGAAAAATTGATCTGCGTTCGTACGCAGCGGAAGCCGATGTAAGACCGCCCCCGGTTTTGATGCTCCTCGTCGCGCATGTCGGAGCGGATAAAAGTCGATGCGTCCTTCCACGAACCGCCTTTCACCACTTTTCTTTTCAGGGTGTAAGGATCCTCCGGCGCGGCATCATAACGGTATTCGGGGTTGAGGTCGCTCATGCGCTCGTTGCCCGATTCGGTGTAGGAGGTGGACGTCCATTCGGCTACATTGCCCGCCATGTCGAAGAGTCCGAAGTTGTTCGGGCTGAAGCTGCGCACTTTTGCGGGAATCAGGTGATTGTCGGCGGCATAGGCTCCTTCGCCCGGCTTGAAGTTGGCGTTGTAGCAGCCATTCTCGGCCGTCACTGCATCCGAATCCCAAGGATATTTGTTGTTCGAGTTGGCGTTGCGCGCAGCCATTTCCCATTCCGCTTCGGTGGGAAGGCGGTATTTTTCGATAGCAACCTCCTTTCGGTTGATGCTTCGCTGAAGGAACATCGTGCGCCATTCGCAGAAAGCGGTGGCCTGTTCCCACGACACGCCCACCACGGGATAATGTGCGAAGCCCGGATACGCGAAATAGTTGCGCATGTAATATTCGTTGTTGGCGTCGGGGAAATCGTTGACCCAGCACGTGGTGTCGGGATAGATATTGACGATGCGCGTGTGGACGAAGTCGTACAGGCTGCTCAACGGGCGGGTAATGGTTTCGTTGACGATGCGTCCGCCGGCATCGATATAAGCGGTATCCTTCGAGATGAGAATCACTTCGGCGGGATCGGCCGGGCGGTCGGTGTTGAGGCTCCGTTCGGCAGCATTGAGGCGATAGGAACGTTTGGCGGCTTCGGCTGCGTCGAACCATTCATAGCGGAAGTTCATCTGCCGGGCGTCGAGCATCTTTTGTCCGGTGACGGGATGGGTGGTATATACGCTGTTGATGGCGGCCTCCTCTTCTTCCGTGTTGCGCGTCCAGGGGATAGGGATTTTCCAGTCGAGATGCGGGGTGACGGGATCGCCGTATTCATCCTCCGTGATCTTATAGATATCATCGCCGCCGTACGCCGGGTCGGCGAGCCGTTCGCGGATGATGGAGTCGCGCACCCAATAGACGAATTGCTTGTACTGCGAGTTGGTGATTTCGGTTTCGTCCATCCAGAAGTTGTCGACCGAAACCCCTTTGGCGGGGATCGTAAACCCCCAGAGCGAATCGACATCGGCGGGGCCCATGCGATAGGCGCCGCGCGTGACCAGCGTCATGTTGTAAGGCGTAGGCTCGTCCCATACCTTGCCGGCGGGAATGCCGGTCAGTTCGCCTCCCGTAGTGCTGACGATACCCCGCCTGCCGCACGAGAAAAGCGCTGCGGCCAATACGATCGGAATAATTATCTTTCTCATATATCTTTTTTAATTAGCGAATTAGCGAATTAGCGAATTAGCGAATTAGCGAATTAGCATATTAGCGAATTATAATATCCGGATGCTTTTTTGCGCCGGCCGCTGTTCCTTCGCGTTGACGTCGAAGCGGTAGCGGATGCCGATTTCGTGAGAGCCTTGGCTTTCACGCCCGATGCCGGCGGTATGCCATTCGTAAGCGTAGCCCATTTCAATATCCTTTATCACAGCTCCGGCGAAGAACGCGTATCCGTTGCGGGACCGCCACGAAGCGCCCGCCGATAACTTTTTCTTATACACGGCGCGCAGGGTTGCCTGTACCTGCGTTTCGTCCAAGCCGGCAAGAACCCACACCATCGGTTGTAATTCGTATAACGGATTCGGCAGGATTATATTGTATCCGGCCATCAAATTAAATGTGCGGGGAATCACCGCGCGCGCCGAATCGCCTGTAACGCCGGCTGACGACAGTGAGTCGGGCGAAGCGTAAAATGCCGGGCGGTTGAGATGCATCACCGACAATCCCGCGAAGAAGCGCCTGCCCGTATAGGAAATGCCGGCATGCAGGTCGAAGATTTTTTCCGCTGCCGTATTCGCCTCCAAGGCCGGTTTGCCGTTTCCGGCGATCGTGTCCGCCAGGAGGCGAATGCTTCCCGCATCGTACTTCAAGTCGTATACGCCCGCCCGCACGCCGATATTCCATTCGCCGGCGCTCGTCTTGTGTGTATAGGCGTATTGCACGGCCAACATCGCGTTGCGCAGGTCACCTAAATTTTCGGTTGCCGACACCATGCCGACACCGAGCTTTCGGTTGAGGAACGAAAGCGGCATATCGGCTGTTACGATGATCTTCTTCGGTGCATTTTCTATTCCGCTCCATTCATAGCGATAAAAGGCGGAAGCTCTGCCTTTCGCCGTTTCGCCCGCGAATGCCGGATTGTAATAGATCTTTGCCGCCCAGTATTGCGAGAGCGGCGCATCCCATTGGGCTATAGCCGCGGCGGCGTGCAGCAGAATGAAGGCAGTTATGAATAGCGGTTTGAATCTTTGCATCATTTTTTCTATAGCGAGGGTTTCGCTCCGGGCGATGCCCTCGCTTTCTATATAGTAACTGACAAACGGCCGAAAAATTGTCTTTCCGTCTACAAAATTGCCCGGTTGGTCTCATTTTAAAGGATCATAGTATCAATCTTTATACTTTTAGGCCATGAATAATCAACAAAGAATGAAATGATGAAGAGAAAGAGTCTTTTTTTATTGCTTGCAATTTTGTTTCTATCGCTGACCCTTGCGGCGCAAAACGAACCGCTGACGCAAACTATCCGTGGGACGGTGACCGACCGTGCTTCGGGGGTGCCTCTAGGCTATGTCACTGTCCAATTGGTCGATTTATCGTCAATAGGGGGCGTGACCGGTGATGATGGTCAGTTCGAATTGACAAAAGTTCCGTTGGGACGACATACCGTCAAGGCTTCTCTGACCGGGTATGACCCGACGGAGTTACATGAGATATTGGTTACCTCGGCGAAAGAAACCGTGCTCTCCTTTTCGATGAACGAAAATATTCGTCAGTTGGAGGAAGTGGTTGTCCGCCCGAGTGTCAACAAGGAGCAACCGATGAATAAGATGGCGTTGAGCGGAGGGCGGATGTTGAGCGTAGAAGAAGCCGCCCGTTACGCCGGAGGTATGGATGACCCTGCCCGGTTGGTGAGCTCTTTCGCCGGCGTAGCAGCCGGGATGACCACCAACGGCATTTCCATTCACGGCAATGCGCCGCATTTATTGCAATGGCGGCTGGAAGATGTGGAAGTTCCCAATCCGAATCATTTTTCCGATATATCGGTATTGGGAGGTGGCATTTTATCTTCACTCAGCAGTCATGTGTTAGGTAATTCCGACTTTTTCACGGGCGCTTTTCCCTCCGAATATGGCAATGCCCTTTCGGGTGTCTTCGATATGAAACTCCGCAACGGAAACAACCGGCAATACGAACATACGTTCCAACTGGGAATATTGGGCATCGACTTTGCTTCGGAAGGCCCCATCAGCCGCAAACACCACTCGTCATATATCGTTAATTACCGCTATTCCACCACGGGGTTGATGGGTAAGATCTTTCCTCAAATTAGTGTCGGCGGAACACTCGATTATCAGGATCTAAACTTCAAACTGAATTTTCCTACCTCCAAAGCCGGAGTATTTTCCCTGTGGGGAACGGCGTTGAAGGATAAAGTGAAGCCGGTTCTGGAAGATGTAGATGATTGGAAATATGCGGATGACGGTATCTTGTCGTCGGCCAATCAAAAAACGATGGCGGCGGGAGCCGGATACCGGTATTTCTTCGGCTCGAATACGCTGTGGAAGACGACATTCGCATATACCTATTCGCACCTCAAGACCTATGCTGACATATATGACCGGAAGCTCGACCCCGTGCCTTACCGGGATGCCTTTATGCGCTATGGTAATGTTATTCTCACCTCATCGCTCAATCATAAGTTCGCCTCGTGGCATACCAATCAGACAGGACTGACTGTTTCCCGTTTGAGATACGATATGCGTGTTGATGCGTCGCCGGATTATAATGCCCAAATGGTTAATGTGGCGGAAGCAAACGGAAACACGTATTTGGCATCGGCCTATACCAATTCGTCGGTTATGCTGTCGAATCGTTTTACGGTCACCCTCGGCCTCAATGCGCAGGTGCTTACGCTTAACCGGCATTGGACGATTGAGCCGCGCATGGGGGCTAAGTGGCAAGCTTCCCGAAAATCCTCTTTTGCCTTTGGTTATGGTTTGCATAGCCAAATGGAACGGTTGAATGCCTATTTTGTGAAAGGCGAAAACGACGGCTTGCCCAATAAAAACCTCGATTTCACCAAAGCACATCATTTTACCTTCGCCTATAATTATAAACTGTCGGAGAACAAGAACCTGCGTATCGAACCGTATTTCCAATATCTGTATGATGTGCCCGTCATTGCCGACAGTTCGTATTCCGTTCTGAACCGGAGCGCTTTTTATGTGGACAATGTGTTAGTAAACGAAGGTAATGGCCGCAACTACGGTATTGATATCACTTTTGAAAAATATTTAAGTCGTGGATTGTATTACATGATTACCGGCTCGGTGTTTGATTCGAAATACCGTGGCGGCAACGGTGTGTGGCACGATACGAAATTTAATCGCCGCTATATTGTGAATGGATTGATTGGCAAAGAATGGATTTTCGGGCGTAAGCGGCAACATATTCTTGGGGCTAACATCCGGCTGACGTTGCAGGGCGGCCACCGTTATACGCCGGTGGATGAAGAGGCGTCGCTCCGTGATCCCGGCAAGACCATGCATTACGACGAATCGAGAGCGTACTCCGAACAGTTTGCACCATTGTTCATAGCCCATTATACGTTTAGTTATAAATTGAATATGGAAAGAACGGCACATGAGTTTGCGGTGAAAGGAATTAATCTGACGCAAAGTAAGGAGTATTACGGTCACGAATATAATCTGAAAACCCTTCAAATAGAACCGAAGATGCGTGCGACATCGTTGGTCAATATCAGTTATAAGATAGAATTTTAAGATGAGAGGATAAAGGGATTGACCCGCAATCCTCGAATAATTTACAGGATAGTAGAAAGATTATATGGGAAAAATACTGTACTTTTGGAGGAACGGCAGGGCGGACACAACCGATGGAATGGTGGCTCAAGCTTGTGATAACGCAAAAAAAGAGAATAAAAGATTGTAATGAATACGGAAATTGCTTCAATATCTTTTGTGTATCGTTTCCTGTTCGGTAAGCCGTTCAGGGTGGGGCGTCATGCATTGTTGGCATTCGCGTTGGCTATTATCGCGTTAGGGAGACAGGTGCATTGTTATCAACTCTATCCCGGTATTTCCTTGCCGCTGTGGATCTTTTTTGTGGTGAGTATATTCGCGGTTTATTTGGCGGTGGCCTATCTCAACTTATATTATCTGTTGCCGCACTATCTGTTCAAGGGAAAGTATTCGAAATATATTTTCCTGCTTTCGGGGGTGGTTTTTATCTTTGTCTTTTTGCAGACTACACAGGAACTCGCTCTCTATCTCGGCTTATCCCCCACATACTATTTAAGTCATTTGAAGCCGGGTAGTATCGGAGATTTCTTCTCTTTTTTTCTGACAAATATGATTTGCCTATTCGGGCTTTCGGCCACCGCGCTGTTACGACAATGGAACAATGAGCGCGAGGAGGTGGCGCAATTGGAAAAACAGAAAGTCCAAACCGAAATACGGACATTTAAGGAACAACTTAATCCTGCATTTATTTCGGCCGTCCTTAGGCTGACTTCCGACCTGGTGCAGAACGATCCCAGCAAGGTTTCAGTAATACTCTTTCAGCTCAGTCAATTGTTAAGGTATCAACTATATGATTGCCGAAGGGAGAAAGTATTGTTGCAAGCCGAAGTGAATTTTATATCCGATTATTTGAAATTGGAACGTATCTGTTCCTGTCGGTTTGATTATTCCGTACAGGTGGAGGAAAGCATGCAGCCGATGTGGATTCCCCCTTTGTTGTTCATGCCTTTTGTCCGGTATGCCGTAGAGCATATCCATATAGGAGAGAATCCGTTTATACATCTATCTTTCGAGCATTCAGGCGATGGCCTGCAGTTTACCTGCCGGTTGGAGAACGCGTATTTCAGCACCGACACTTCCGCTTTGCAACCGGTGAGGCAACGTATCGAATTGCTCTATCCCGAGGTCTACTGCTTGAATTACGACACAGATTCCATCACTCTTAAACTGAAAAATAATGATTGACACTCATGAGTTTAGAATAAGCGATTTCCTCTTGAATCCACGAAACCGGCTTCTTCGGCATGTGTTGTTGCAAGGAATGATTCTTCTGATTAGTTTCAGTAGTTTGATTGACGGATTCGGAGATGTCAATTTCTCTTCCGGGCGGTTTTACGGATGGATAGGGTATTATTTTATCATCAATTTGTTGGTGTATATCAATATATATTGGCTGGCACCCCGGTTTCTCATAAAAAATAAGATGGTGAGATATCTCCTTTCGGTCATAGTCTTAATTGCTGTCATTCTTTTAATCGCCGTCGTGATACAATCGCTGTTTGAGGATTCTGAAGGGCCGGTAAGAGGACGCGATATATCGGCGATTTTGCTCACATTGTTTTCGTCGGTCTTTTCCATTGGCCTGTTGATTGCTGGGAGTTCGGCTGCTTTGTTCTTCCGCTATTGGTTACGTTACGGGCATCGGAGAAATGAGTTGCAAACCGCCGCGTTGCAGTCGGAATTGCAATATCTGAAAAGCCAAATCAATCCGCATTTCCTTTTCAATATGTTGAACAACGCAAATATTATGGCGGAAGAAAATCCCAGCTTGTCTTCCCATATCCTTTCCCGCCTTGACGACCTTTTGCGTTATCAATTTGAAGACAGTGGCCGCGACCATGTGCTGTTGGCCTCCGATATCGCCTTTCTGACGGATTTTCTGGAGCTGGAAAAAACACGGCGTGATCATTTTGACTATACCGTCGAGCAAAAAAGCCTACCCGAAGAAGTCCGTATTCCTCCTTTGCTCTTTATCCCTTTTGTGGAAAATGCCGTAAAACATAATACAGATGGGATGGAAGCCTATGTGCACCTTTCGTTCGATTGGATTGAAGGCGGTCTGCATTTTGTTTGTGAAAATTCCAAGCGGATTTGTTCTGTGGCTCATGAGAGTAGTGGCTTGGGATTGGCCAATATACAACGCCGCCTCGAATTGTTGTTTCCTCAACGTTACATCTTGACGATTAAAGATAGAGTGACGGTGTATACGGTGAATTTACAGATTAAACTCGATGAAAATGAAGTGTATTATTGTTGACGATGAGCCTATTGCCCGCATCGGAATAAAAAAGAGCCTTATTGGGATTCCTCAATTGGAATTGACGGGCGAGTTCAACAGCGCCGAATCGGCTTCACTGTTTATGGAAAACCATGCGGTGGATTTAGTCTTTCTGGATATTCAAATGTCGGGTGTCAACGGCTTGGAGTTTGCCCGCAGCATTCCCCGTCAGACTCTGGTCATCTTTACTACCGCTTTTTCCGAATATGCCGTCGACAGTTACGAAGTGGATGCGGTGGATTATCTTGTAAAACCTATTGATGGAACACGCTTTCGTAAAGCTGTGGATAAAGCCATCGGCTACCATCAACTCCTGATGGCCGAGGAACAGCGGACTGCGGTGGAAAATACTGGAGAACACCACATTTTTATCCGGTCTGAACGGCGTTTTTTTAAAGTACGGTTTGACGAAATCCTGTTCATCGAAGGATTGAAGGACTATGTCGTTATTCAGTTGCAAAACAGGCGGCTGATCACCCGGTTGAACATCAAGGGTATTCATGAGTTGTTACCTCAACGTGTATTTTTGCGCGTTAACCGTTCGTCTATTGTGAATAAGGAGCATATCGACTCGTTCGATAACAACGATGTCTTTATCGAGGATTATGAAATTGCCATCGGAGAGTCATACCGCGAACTGTTTTTTACCGATTTGATGAAAAAGGAATAGGTGAAGTAATGTCATTTTATCAGGGGACTGCGGGTTAAGTCCGCAACGACATCTCGGCTCTATTGTTCTTTGTCTCGGTCTTTTATTTCTACGAAGTCGACATCTTCCGCTTCGGTGGTTTCGAAACTTTTCTTCTGATAAGAGATGATGCGCTCTTCCTGCGTTTCGGGTTCGGAGGGCGACGGGCGGCTCTGTTGGCGCGTGCCCGGAGGCGTACTCTTTTTGCCGGCAATATGGGAAACCCATGCGAAAAAAGCCCTGAAAAGAAAGGAGATGACAATAAAGAATAAGATAATTTTAAGTATAAATCCCATATCGTTGTTTTAAGTTTTCAGTTATCCGAGAGTAAAGATACAATGAATAATAGAATGCAGATCAATGCTTTTGATTATTTAACGATTCTCCGGCCTGTATGATTGCGTCATCAGGGAGATGGCGATATAGGCCAGCATGCCCCAAGCGATGCCGATAATGCCCCAAAGGGCGACAAAGGCGATTGTCAAGACAATGAGCAATACCTGCCGCTCATTGCCTTTCAAGCGCAGCTTTTTCACTTTCAGGGAGAACATGGGTATTTCGGCGACCATCAAGAGCGAGAGCACCAAGATAAAGCCGATAGTGGAATAGAACAGCGACGGATGCAGGTAGGCCAGGGGTTGTACGCCGAAGCAATAGCTTATCCAAAACAGTCCGTTGGCGGGAGTAGGGAGGCCTATAAAGCCGGTTGTTTGCCGTTCGTCGATGTTGAATTTAGCCAGCCTCAAGGCCGAAAACACCGGAATAAGGAAGGCCGCGTAAGGAATGATCGTTTCCAGCGGTGCGACGAAAGCCGGGTAAAGCGTAAAGTCGCGCAGTAATACGAATACCGCACTTGCCGGCGCCAGTCCGAAGCTGATGACATCGGCCAGCGAGTCGAGTTCTTTGCCTATCGCCGAGGGCGCGTGTAGCAAGCGTGCGGCAAAGCCGTCGAAGAAATCGAATACCGCCGCCACGATCACCCAGATCACCACCGCTTTAAAGTCCCCTTGAAAAGCCATCACCGTAGCGATGCATCCCGAAAACAAGTTGCTCAAGGTAAGTATGTTCGGAAGATGTTTCATTTTTGTTTGTTTTTAGTCACTGGTCTCCGGTCTCCGGTCTCCAGTCACAAGTCTCCAGTCATCGGTCACCGGCATTGTGTATTATCCATTGTTAATTGTCCATTGTGCATTGTTTAGTCGTGCCAGGTACGTTTTGTTCGCCCGCACCTGATCGCCAATCTTGACCAGCACTTCGCTATCCTCGGGGATGAAGACATCCATGCGCGAGCCGAATTTGATGAACCCTAACGGTTCGCCGCTTATGACTTCTTGTCCCTCGTGAAGATACGTGACAATCCTTCGGGCGAAAGCGCCTGCAATCTGACGCGTGAGGATCGGCGGTCCTTGCGGCGGGACGATCACAATGTTCGAGTGCTCGTTCTCGCAACTCGACTTGGGAAGGTATGCCAGATGATAATTGCCCGCTCGGTGAGACACGTGCGTTACCTTTCCCGTGACGGGCACCCAATTGGAATGGGCGTTGAAAAAGGTCATATATACGGAAATCTGTATGCAATGGGTTTGCAGAAAGTCTTTCTCGAACACCCGTTCGATAGCCACTACCTTGCCGTCGTTGGGCGAATTGATATATCCCTCCCTGCGTGGCGGCGCCGGTTTGTGCGGCTCCTTGTAGAACGAGATGAGCGTATAGGCCCCGAACAATGACAGGCACAGGACTATGACCGGCACAACAAGGGACGAGAGGAAATAAAATAACCCGGCATTCAGCAAGGCCATGCCTGCCAATCCCCCTATTACCTGTTTCCTTCCTTCGCGATGAATTCTCATGTATAATCAATTATGATGTATGATGTATGAAGTATGATGGATGATGGATGATGGATGAGCAGTTCCTCCTTCCTCCCTCATACTTCATACTTTTTTTCAACTTCTTTCCGGTATCGTTCGGGGATATATTCCTCCCACACATCTTTGTTGAGATAGGGAACGATTGCCGGTACTACCGCTTCCACACGATTAAAAAAGAACGACTCTTCCTTGGTCTTGCTTTTGATGACATTCTCTTGTGTATCGAGCATCAAGACCAGGTTTAAGAAAATGCTCAGTACGACCATCGTGCTGGCGACGGCGAGCACGCTACCCAACATCCGGTTGATGGAACTCAGATGGATGACTTCGATAAACCTTTCGATCAGCCTGCCGATCAGTGAAATGACGATAGCGATACCGATAAAGGCGAACACGTACGAGAGCACATGCGCGACATTGGGCGCCACGTCGATCAGCCGCGTCACTTCCGGCAGGAGCATCTTCGCCGCTTTCCCTCCGAAAACAGCCGACAAGATGACGGTCGCCAATACGATCGCCTGGTTGATCAATCCCTTGCGGTAACCGTTAATCAAGGCAATCAGTAAAAATACGCCGGTGGTAAAATCGAGCCAATTCATCGGTTAGATTCCATTAGTGCTTTTTGTGCGTGAATGTCTTCCTGTAAAAACAGGGAGGCCGAGCGCCGGAACTTTTCAGGCGATTCGGTGGTATAATAATCGACCGTCGCATTTTTAGTGCAGCGGACTTCCATTTCGGGATGGCGGCGCAGGTAATCTTTCAGGCTCTCCGCGATGTACTTTCCTTGCGACATCAGTTGTATTCCTTGGGGCGTGAAGCGCCGTATTTTATCCCATAAGAGCGGATAATGCGTACAGCCTAAAATGATCGTGTCGATCTGCGGATCTTTTTCCAGCAACCGTTCGATATATTGTTGTACGAAATAGTCCGCCCCGGGTTTGTCGTATTCCCGGTTTTCCACCAACGGCACCCACATGGGGCAAGCTTCGCCGGTAACGGTCAGTTGCGGATGCAACTTGCGGATTTCCATTATATACGATTCCGATTGTATGGTTCCTTCCGTGCCCAACACGCCGACGTGTCCGTTATGCGTGAGTTGCGCCACCGATTCAGCCGTCGGCCGGATCACTCCCAGCACACGGCGTTGTGCATCGATATGGGGGAGGTCGATCTGTTGAATGGTTCGCAGCGCTTTCGCTGAAGCTGTGTTGCAGGCCAGAATGACCAACGGGCATCCTTGTGCGAAGAACCACTGTACCGCTTCGAGCGTAAATTGGTATACCAAGTCGAATGAGCGACCGCCGTAAGGCGCCCGTGCGTTGTCTCCCAAATAGACGTAATCGTATTGCGGCAATAAGGCCTTTATTTCCGAGAGCACGGTCAGGCCGCCGTATCCCGAATCGAAAACGCCTATTGCGCCGTTTACCGGTAGTGATTGTTTTTTTTCTGTCATATTATCCTAAGAAACCATGAGCCACGAGTTCGCATACCGGGCTTACAGCCCTTATCGCGCAACCTTATCCGCCGAAGGCGTATCGGGCGAAGCCCCAATCGCGAAGCACTATCTCTTCTCCTTGTCCCTCGCTCTCCCCGTCTCCTTGTCTTCTTACCGGATACCCAGCTTCTGCCTTACATAAGGATTGGCATCGACAGCCGACGGAGCTAAAAAAGCAATGCCCGGATTCGCCAGGTCGTAGATCACCGTGAAGTTTTGTTCGATTCCGACGATGCGGATGGCATCGGTTATCTTTTGCTTCAGCGGCTGCAACAGCACTTTTTCCTGTTCTTCGATATCGCGTTGAGCCAATTGCATGAACTCCTGCATATGCTTTTCCAGTTCAGTAAGTTCCTGCATTCTGCGCAACTTGATGTTCTCCGCCAGGTTACTCTGATAGGTGATATAGTCCGAATACTTTTTGTTGTAATCGTTTTGTATCACTTCCAATTCCTTTTTATAGCTTTCGCTTAAGGCCGTCAGTTGTTGGGTGGCTTGCTCCTTTTCGGGTAATGCGTTCAGGAGTTCGGTCGTATTAACATAGGCAACCGTGACAGGCGTTACCTGTGAAAAAGCGGCCACACTCAGCGAAAAAATAAATACACAAAGGCTAAAGATCATTTTTCTTGTCATAACCGTTTTGTTTTATAATCTTAAATCTCGAATCTTAAATTTTGAATCCCCGTAACCCGAGTTGGCGATTGTAATTATCCTTCCGTGTGTTCTGGCCGCATCTGTTACGTGTGGTAACAGATGCGACCGACATCAAGGTAGGATGATATAAAATTACAATGTCAACTGGTTACAAACTAATATCAAAACGTTTTACAACGTTTTTTTCACTTCTATTTCTTCGTACGCCTCCACCACATCGCCGACTTTGATATCGTTGAAGTTGTGGATGGTGATACCGCATTCGTATCCCGAAGATACTTCCTTTATATCTTCTTTGAAACGTTTCAGCGATTCGAATTCGCCGGTAAAGATAACGATTCCGTCGCGAATAAGCCGTACTTTGTTCGAACGTTTTATCTTTCCGTCCCTTACCATACAACCGGCAACCGTACCCACCTTCGATATTTTGAAGACTTCGAGCACTTCGGCATTCCCGGTAATCTCTTCTTTGATTTCCGGCGAAAGCATTCCTTCCATAGCCGCCGTTACCTGTTCGATTGCATCGTAAATGATGGAATACAGACGGATGTCGACGCCTTCTTTCTCCGCCTCTTTGCGCGCATTGAGCGACGGACGCACCTGGAACCCGATGATGATGGCGTCCGATGCGGCGGCCAGCGAAATATCCGACTCGGATATCTGTCCGACGGCTTTATGGATGACATTGACTTCGATTTGCGGGGTTGAAAGCCGGATGAGCGAATCCGATAGCGCTTCCACGGAGCCGTCTACGTCTCCCTTCACAATGATGTTCAATTGTTGGAAGTTGCCGATGGCGATGCGGCGGCCGATGTCGTCGAGCGTAAGCATCTTTTGCGTGCGGATGGACTGTTCGCGCTGCAACTGTTCGCGGCGCGTGGCAATGCTGCGGGCTTCTTGCTCCGACTCCAGGACATTGAATTTGTCGCCGGCCTGCGGGGCGCCGTTCAGTCCCAATACAAGGGCCGGCGCCGAAGGACCCGCCTCTTCGATGCGTTGGTTCCGTTCGTTGAACATTGCCTTGACGCGGCCGAAGTAAGCTCCCGCCAGCAGTATGTCTCCTTGGCGGAGAGTGCCGTTTTCGACCAGCACCGTGGCGACGTATCCGCGTCCCTTGTCGAGCGACGACTCAATGATGGAGCCTTTGGCTGCCCGGTCGGGATTGGCGTGTAGCTCCAACAAGTCGGCTTCGAGCAATACCTTTTCGAGCAGATCTTCCACGCCGATGCCCTGCTTGGCGGAGATATCCTGCGACTGGTATTTACCGCCCCATTCCTCCACCAGATAGTTCATTTCGGCAAGCCGCTCTTTTATTTTGTCGGGATTGGCTCCCGGTTTATCGATTTTATTGATGGCAAACACGATGGGCACTCCGGCGGCGGCCGCATGGTTGATCGCTTCCACCGTTTGAGGCATCACGTTGTCGTCGGCCGCGACAATAATGATTGCCACGTCCGTAACCTTCGCTCCGCGCGCCCGCATCGCCGTAAAGGCTTCGTGGCCGGGAGTATCGAGGAACGTAATCCTGCGTCCGTCTTTCAACTGTACGTTGTATGCGCCGATATGCTGGGTGATACCGCCCGCTTCGCCTGCGATGACGTTCGTTTTGCGGATATTGTCGAGCAGCGAGGTCTTACCGTGGTCTACGTGTCCCATTACCGTAACGATGGGCGGCCTGGGTTTCAAGTCTTCCGCATCATCCTCTTCTTCATCGAGCACGTCGATGACGTCGGCGCTGACATATTTCGTTTTAAACCCGAATTCCTCCGCTACAATATTAATCGTTTCCGCATCGAGGCGTTGGTTAATAGCCACCATCACTCCGAGACTCATACAAGTGGAGATAATATCCGTCACCGGAACGTTCATCAGGTTGGCTAAGTCGTTTGCCGTCACGAATTCGGTCAATTGCAGGATGAGGCTTTCTTTCTCGCGCTGGTTTTTCTCCAACTCATGTTTCTGAGCCATGGATTCGCGCTTTTCCCGGCGGTATTTTGCGCCGCCTTTTCCTCCCTTTTTCTCTGTCAGGCGGGCTAATGTTTCTTTTATTTGCTTTTGCACATCATCGTCGCTAATCTCGGCCCTTACCGGTTTTTTCAGTAAAAACTTCCGTTCGCCGCCGCGTTGCGATGCGTCGAGGTTGCCGGGCTTTTCAATATTGACTTTACCCGTGCGGATACGTTTCCGCTTTTTCTTTTTAGCGTCCGTGCCGTCGCCTTCATCGGCCCCCTTCTTTTTATTTTCATCGATGGCCTCTTTCTTGAGCAGTTTCACTTTTTCGTCTCTCAACTTCTTATTGTCGAGTTCTTTTTGCTCGCGTTCGAGTCGTTCTTTTTTGCGCTGCGCTTTCGATTTGCGGGGAGGGCGCGTTTTATCGTTTATGGAATTCAGATCGATCGTCCCTTTTACGACAATCTTCGCTTCAGGCTTGTTCTGATGGATCCGGAAGATTTCCTCCGGCTCTTTTTGTTCCGTCTTCTCTTGGGAAGGTTGTTCCACCTCGGTAAGTTCTATTTCTTGTTTATGATTATCCTCTTGTTGTGGCTCTTCCTTTTCTTCGGGCGCCGGAGTCGCTTCTTTTTCCACGGGAGAATCTTCGGCCTTTTCCGGTTCGGCGGCAGGCGTTTCATCGGGCGAGGGGAGCTCTTCGGCTTTTTCCTCTTTCTTTTCCTCCTTTTTTTCCTCTGCCGGCGGAACGATGGTTTCCTTTACAGGCTCGGGTTCGGGAGTTTGCGGCATTTCCGGTTTTTCCGTTATTTTTTCGGGCGCCGGTATTATTTCTTCGGGAGTCGGTTGTTCGTTTTGTATCGTTTCGGTTTTTTCGTCCCTTTCCGGTTCTTGCGCATCAACTTGGGTGGCGGTCGGTTCAACGGAGTGCTCCGCCGGTGTTTCGGCCGGTTTTTTTTCTTCCTTTTCTTTCTCCTCTTCCACTTCGGGTTCGGGTTGAGATTGAGGCGCGTCTTCTACGTCCGATTTTTTCTTGTTTAAATTATCCAAATCGATATTGCCGATGACATTCAAGTGCGGCTTCATTTCATTGGGTATTTCAGTCTTTATCGTTTCTTTTTCCGTTTTCTTTTTCAGGGCCGGTTCGGGTAGCTCATACCCTTCTATGGCTACCGTTTCGCGGTTATCTTCTTTTCGATGGAGTTTTTCACGTGTTTCGGTCGCTTCCGTGCGGATCTTTTTGTCTTTGCCGAATTCTGCAATCAGCATATCATAGTGGTCATCCTCGATTTTTACATTCGGGTTGGCTTCTATTTCAACACCTTTTTTGTGCAGAAATTCAACCAGGCTGTTGATTCCTACATTCAAATTTTTAGATACTTTTATTAGTCTTATAGGCATATATATCTGTTATTCTTTTCTCTATATATGGTTTTATGTAGCGTTGTTACTCTCTGTTTATTCTACGCGAAGACCTCATTCTTTCACCTCTTCGGTGTCCGTATCGGCATCTTCCTGTACATCCTCTTCCGAATTTTCTTCGGTGGCGGGTTCTATATCGTGTCCGTTGTCGGATTCTTCATCCTGTTCGTCTTCCCCTTCAAATTCAAAGCGCAAGATAGCCAATACTTCGTCAACAGTGCTTTCTTCCAAATCCGCTTCCTTTATCAACCGTTCGCGGTCCATAGCCAACACGTTTTTAGCGGTGGAGCATCCGATGCGTTTCAGTTGGTCGATAACCCACCCGTCGATTTCATCTCGGAACTCATCCAAATAGATATCTTCTTCGTCGACTCCTTCGATGTCACGGAATACTTCAATGGTATATCCGGTGAGCATGGAGGCCAACTTGATGTTCGCCCCGCCTTTACCGATCGCCAACGATACTTCTTCGGGATTGAGGAATACCTCGGCGCGATGTTCCTCTTCTTTCAACGTGATGGAGTTGATTTTTGCCGGACTCAGTGCCCGTTGTATGTAAAGCGATGTATTGTTGGTGTAGTTGATCACATCGATGTTTTCGTTTCGCAACTCGCGTACGATGCCGTGGATACGGAACCCCTTCATGCCCACACAGGCGCCTACGGGGTCGATGCGGTCGTCATAAGCTTCTACCGCCACCTTGGCTCTTTCACCCGGGATGCGGACGATCCCTTTTATGGTGATCAGTCCGTCGGCAATTTCCGGAATCTCCATTTCGAACAACCGTTCGAGAAATACCGGAGAGGTGCGGGACAGGATGATCTTCGGGTTATTGTTTTTATTCTCCACCCGTGCCACTACCGCGCGCGCCGTTTCTCCTTTCCTGAAAAAGTCGCTTGGAATCTGTTCCGTCTTGGGCAGCAAGAGTTCGTTATGCTCATCGTCGAGCAAAAGCAATTCTTTTTTCCATATCTGGTACACTTCACCCGATACGATTTGGCCCACCCGTTCTTTATATTTATTGTACAGGTTGTCTTTTTCGAGTTCCAGAATCTTTGAGGCCAGTGTCTGACGTAGATTCAGGATGGTGCGTCGTCCGAAATGATCCAGCGACAATTCGTCGGTCACCTCTTCGCCCACCTCGAAGTCCTCATCGATCTTTTGAGCCTCCGAGAGGGTAATCTCCAGATTGGGATCTTTCAACTGATCATCTTCTACGATCTGCCGGTTACGCCATATTTCGAGGTCTCCCTTATCGGGATTGATGATAATGTCGTAATTCTCATCCGTACCGTTGGCCTTGGCGATCACGCTGCGGAACGATTCTTCCAGCACGCTGATCATGGTCGCCTTATCGATATTTTTTAATTCGTTGAATTCAGAGAATGTATCTATTAGGCTAATGGTTTCCTTCTTTTTGCCCATATATCTTTATTTGAATTGTATTAAGTATTTTGTCTGTTTTATTTCTTCGTATACGAAACGGAGATCCTCCTCGATCTCTATCTTGCGCTTTGCTCCTTCGGGCTTCACTCTCCGTTTGACGGTTAGCGTGAAGCCTTCGCTATCCGACGAAGAAAGTATTCCCGATAATTTTCGCCCGTCTTTGGTCAGGACTTCCACTTCTTTTCCTTCGTATTTTTTATATTGACGTAAAGACTTGAAAGGCGAGGTCAAGCCGAAGGAGGTGACGATCAATTCGAAGTCTTCTTCATCCCGATTGAATTGCGATTCGAGATAACGGCTCAATTCAACACACTCTTCGATATGGACTCCGTTGTCATTATCGATTTCTACCGTTACTTTGTTGCCGGCTGCAATGATTACATCTACCAAATAGCTGGAGCTCTCTTTCAGAAACTCTTCGACGTGATAGGTAAAAGCCGCTTTTTCGATCATATTCGCTATAACTAATAAAAAAGGAAGCCGTTTTTCCTGCTTCCCTTTTCGTTTAACGGTGCAAAGATATTATTTTCAAACGTATTCACAAAATTTTTATCTCTTTTTTCGATTATCCGGTCTCCGGTCTCCGGTCACCAGTCTCCGGTCACCAGTCACCAGTCACCAGTCTTCAGTCATTAGTCTTCAGTCATTAGTCATTAGTCATTAGTCCCCAATCACTAACCTCCAACCTCCCATCGACGGAGGCCTATCGTGAGCGTAGCGAACATTATCGGGCGCAACTCGTATCGGCTCCGCTCAGCCTATATCGCGCAGCATCATTTAAACCAACTCGAATACATCAGGTAGTTGGAAGCGATTTTTTGATTCATCTCTTTCGATTGTTCGGGATCGACCTTCTTCACAAACTTGGCCGGAACGCCCGCATAGATACTGCCGGGTTCGACCTTCGTGCCCGAAAGTATAACGGCTCCTGCGGCTATGATGGATCCTTCGCCGATGACGGCATGGTCGAGCACGATTGCTCCCATGCCTATAAGGGCGCCGTTCTCGACCGTTGCTCCGTGGATGATGGCGTTGTGTCCTACCGTCACATCGTCGCCCAGAATCGAAACGGACTTCTGATAAAGCGTGTGGATAACGGCTCCGTCCTGCACATTCACCCGGTCGCCCAAGCGGATAGAGTTGACATCCCCGCGCAGCACGGCGTTGAACCAGATGCTGCAATTCTTTCCCATAATTACGTCGCCGACAACCGTTGCGTTATCGGCTAAAAACGTGTCTTCTCCTATTTCGGGGGTAAACCCCCTGACTGATTTAATAAGTGCCATAATTATTATTGTTAAGAGGATAGTGATTGGAGATTGGAGATTGGAAATAAGAGTTCCCGTCTTCCTCGTCTTCGGTCATCGGTCTTCAGTCTCCGGTCTCCAGTCACCAGTCACCAGTCATTAGTCACCAGTCATTAGTCATTAGTCATTAGTCATTAGTCATTAGTCATTAGTCATTAGTCATTAGTCATTAGTCTCCAATCACTAACCTCCAACCTCCAATTACCAACCTCCGTTCATATTGCTTTCGTTTTATCTTTCAACCAAGCTTTCTCTTCCTTATTGAGATGTTTCTTAAGCCGGTCGAAAACCAGTTCGTGATAATGATTCAGCCATTTGATCTCTTTTTTTGTCAGCAGCTTCTTCACGATAGGCTTCGTGTCGATGGGGCAAAGCGTAATCGTTTCGAAATCATAGAATGTGCCGAAGTCATCCGTTTTCTTGTGCACGCGCGTAACGATCAGGTTCTCGATGCGGATGCCGTATTGGCCTGTACGGTACACGCCCGGCTCGTTGGAAGTAACCATGCCGGGCTCTAATACGGTAGGATTCTCTTCGGTGCGGATATTTTGAGGCCCTTCGTGTACATTCAGGAAATGGCCGATGCCATGCCCAGTGCCGTGCCCGTAGGTGAGCAAATTATCCCATAACGCTTTGCGGGCGAGGATGTCGAGTTGCGAGCCGCGCGTACCTTCCGGGTAGAGGGCGGTTGCGAGAGCGATATGCCCTTTCAATACATAGGTGTAATCCTCTTTCATTTGATCGGTCAGTTTCCCTACGGCAACGGTTCGTGTGATGTCGGTCGTTCCGTTGCGGAACTGGGCTCCCGAGTCGATCAGCAGCAAGCCTTCGGGTTTCACTTTGGCCGCGGTTTCCGGTATGGCATGATAGTGCACGATGGCCCCGTTGCCTTCGTAACCGGCGATCGTTCCGAAGCTTTCCCCTACATAGAGCGGCTGCTGCGAACGGAATTCCCGTAGTTTTTCCTCTACGGTCACTTCGGTTACATTGCCTTCCGGAACAGCTTTTTCGAGCCACATATAGAACTTGACGAGCGCTACGCCGTCTTTCACCATCGCATTGCGGAAACCTTCGAGTTCGGTTTCATTCTTCCGGCTCTTCATCAGGTCGACGATGGCCGGAACGGGAACGACCGTACAGGAGTCCGGTATGGTCTGGAGGAGTTTGTAGTTGATTTTACTGCCGGTAACGCCTACGCGCGTTCCTTCGGGAAGCGAGGCGATATAGTCGAAAATATCCGTATAGTTTTTCAGCGTGACGCCTTGCGAATGAAGGGTGTCGGCAACTTCGCCGGTCAGTTTATCCGGATCGATAAACAGCGCGGTTTCTTTTTCCGAGATATAAGCGTAAGCCACTGCCACGGGATTGTATTCCACGTCGTTTCCACGGACATTGAAAATCCAGGCGATCGCGTCGAGCGTAACGACGATCAATCCGTCGGCATCGTCTTTCTTTAGTTCGCCGAGGATGCGGCCGATTTTGCTGCGGGTCGATTCGCCCGTAATGGATTCTTCGAGAGCGAAAATCTTGTTTTTAGGCAGTTCGGGGCGTCCTTCCCATATTTCGGCAAACGGGTCGAAAGCCGTTTCGAGGGGAATGCCTTTTGCATCGAGTCTTTTTTTCAACGCCTCCGCTTCGGAAGCTGCAAATACGAGTCCGTCGATACCCACGGTGCCCTCTTTGCCTGTCTGTTCGATAATCCACGAAATCATATCCGGCGTGCCGGCCTGCCCCATTTTAAAGAGGTCGAAGCCCGTACCGGCCAATTCGTTTTCGGCTTGCAGGAAATAGCGTGAGTCGGTCCATACGCCGGCTTTATCGCGGGTGATAACGGCTGTGCCGGCCGATCCGGTAAAGCCGCTGATCCATTTTCTCGATTCCCATGCCGTGGGAGGATATTCACTTAAATGTGCGTCGGTACTCGGAACGATGAACGCGTTCAGGTTCTTTTCCGCCATGAAATTCCGGAATGCCGATAATCTGTCGGCTATTTGTTCTTTTTTCATACGATCGTTTGTTTTATTTATAATACGGCAAATGTAAAGAAATATTCTTACATTTGACCGACTAAACGCAAGGAAAAATCAATGAAGACATCTATTCGAATGGAGAATATGCGGTTTTTTGCTTATCATGGCGTGATGCCGCAGGAGCGTGTGACGGGAAATGATTTTATCGTGAATATCCGGTTGTCGGCCGATTTATCGGCTGCCTGCCGGAGCGATGATGTGAACGACACGGTGAGTTATGCGGATGTTTTCCGTCTGGTGAAAGAAGAGATGGAGCAGCCGTCGAAATTACTCGAACATGTTGCCGGGCGTATCTACCGCCGGATAACATCGGCCTATCCGGTCATCGATCAACTGGAAGTCTGCGTAAGTAAATTGAATCCTCCGGTCGACGGACAGATGGACTGCGCCTCTGTCATTGTCGGGGACGGAAGGAATGAAGGATGAAGTATGAAGTATGAAGTATGAGGTATGAAGTATGAGGTATGAGGTATGAGGTATGAGGTATGAGGTATGAAGGATGACTGGAGACTGGAGACTGATGACCGATGACTGAAGACCGAAGACTGATGACCGGAGACTGGAGACCGAAGACCGGAGAATCGCGCCGGCAAGGGTGAAGGGATTGTCTCCCGTCTTTTGTCTTTGTTCTCTAAAAAAGATGTATCTTTGTACAAATTTTTGAGCGATAATGAACGGACTAACAGAGGAAATACCCGTACCTCCCGGAGGAGAACAGACGCTTGTTGAGGAGGGGTCTTCGCAGGAAGCAACGCCAATATCGATGCTTCGTACCGAAAACCTGGTGAAGAAATACGGCAAGCGGACGGTGGTCAATCATGTTTCCATCAATGTGAAACAAGGGGAAATTGTGGGATTGCTCGGACCGAACGGTGCGGGTAAAACCACCACGTTTTACATGGCGGTGGGACTGATTGTTCCCAATGAAGGGACTATTTTTATCGATAAGATGAATATCACCAAGTTCCCCGTATATAAACGGGCGCAATATGGGGTGGGGTATCTGGCGCAGGAGGCTTCGATCTTCCGTAAGATGTCGGTCGAAGATAATATCTTATCGGTTTTGCAGTTCACGAATAAATCCCCTAAAGAACAGGTTGAAAAGATGGAGAGCCTGCTTAATGAGTTCGGATTGCAGAAGGTGCGTAAGAATACCGGCGATCGGCTGTCGGGCGGCGAGCGTCGCCGTGCCGAAATCGCCCGCTGTCTGGCTATCGACCCGAAGTTTATTATGCTCGACGAGCCTTTTGCGGGTATCGACCCGATTGCCGTCCAGGATATTCAGTCGATCGTCGCCAAGTTAAAATATAAAAACATCGGCATCCTGATTACCGATCATAACGTGGATGAAACGTTAAGCATTACCGACCGAGCCTATCTGCTCTTCGAAGGAAAGGTGCTTTTTCAGGGTACGGCCGAAGAGTTGGCTGCCAACCCCGTAGTGCGGGAAAAATATTTGGGCCGCGATTTCGAATTGCGCAGGCGCACATTCGATATTTAATATATGGGACGGTTGCTGGCCATCGATTATGGTAAAAAGCGTACGGGTATCGCCGTGAGCGATCCGTTGCAACTGATTGCCAACGGACTCACCACGGTGGAAACGACAGGGTTGTTCGATTTCCTTGCGGATTATCTTCGCAAGGAAGCAGTCGAAACGATTATCGTGGGATTACCCAAGCAATTGAATAATGAAGCATCCGAGAACATGAAGCGGGTCGAGCCTTTTGTCAATCGTTTACGCAAGCTCTATCCGTATATTCCCATCGAGTATTACGATGAGCGCTTTTCTTCTGCGATGGCGCATCAGGCTATGCTCGAGGGGGGGCTGAAAAAGAAAGACCGCCGGAATAAAGCGCTGGTCGACGAAATAAGCGCTGTCATCATCCTGCAAGGATATATGGAAAGCCGGAGAATGAGAACGAATTAATGTTTTTTATATGATTTTACCTATATATATTTACGGACTTCCCGTGCTGCGGAAAGTCACTCAAGATATTGATCCGGAAACTTATCCGGATCTGGACAAACTGATCGAGAATATGTTCGAAACGATGTATCATGCCGATGGTATCGGGTTTGCGGCTCCGCAAGTGGGACTGGAAGATCGTATTTTCGTCATGGACCTGACGCCGGTAGCCGATGACGAGCATCCGGAATTCAAAGATTTCAAGAAGGTGTTTATCAATCCGCATATTATCGAGCGGTCGGGTGAACCGGTGGCCCTGGAAGAGGGATGCCTGAGTATTCCGGGTGTGCATGAAAAGGTGACGCGCCCCGATACGGTGCGTATCCGTTATATCGATGAAAACCGACAGGAGCGCGAGGAGGTCTTTTCGGGGTATGCAGCCCGTTGTATTCAACATGAGTACGATCATCTCGACGGAATCTTATTTACCGATCATATATCGCCGTTGCGCAAGCGGATGGTCAATGGCAAACTCAATGCGTTGGCTAACGGAAAAGCTCGATGTTCTTATAAGGTGAAAACCGCGAAATAGGGGAAAGGCAATTACAAATTACAAATTACAAATTACAAATTGCAAATTACAAATTACAAATT
>DHOU01000016.1:0-12390 GCA_002409745.1 Bacteroidales bacterium UBA5382 | reverse complement strand
TTACGAATTACGAATTACAAATTGCAAATGAAAGTCTAAGGTCGGATGTCTAACGTCTAAAGACGGGGGAGACGGGAGACAATTCTTTCACCTTTGCCGGTGAGAGCTAACAGTCTCCGGTCTCCCTCTCTCTCAGTCTCCTTGTCTCCCTGTCTCCCTGTCATATATTATCCTTCTATGGCGGCCTGTGCGGCGGCAAGTCGTGCGATAGGCACTCGGAAAGGAGAACAGGATACATAGTTCAGTCCTACGCGATGGCAGAATTTCACCGATGAAGGATCTCCTCCGTGTTCGCCGCAGATACCGCATTTAAGCGACGGCCGTACCGATCGGCCGGCCTGAACGGCCATGCTCACGAGCTGTCCGACACCGTTTTGGTCGAGAACGGCAAACGGGTCTTGCTTGAGGATTCCCTTGTCGAGATAGAGCGGCAGGAACTTAGCCACGTCGTCGCGGCTGTACCCGAATGTCATTTGCGTAAGGTCGTTGGTGCCGAATGAGAAGAAGTCGGCCTCCTTGGCGATCTTATGCGCGGTAAGCGCCGCACGCGGTATCTCGATCATCGTACCGATCTTATAGTCGATGGAGTCGCTGTTTTCGCTAAAGACTTGTTGAATCGTTCGTTCGATGATTTCCTTTTGATTTTTAAACTCATAGACAATACCCGTAAGCGGAACCATAATTTCCGGAATAGCCGTGATGCCTTCTTTTTTCAATTCGAGGGCTGCTTCCATGATTGCGCGGGTCTGCATTTCGGTGATTTCGGGATAGAGATTGCCGAGGCGGCAACCGCGAAGGCCCAGCATGGGATTTGCTTCCAAAAGGCTCTCTACGCGTTCGTGGATGTCTTCATACGATATATTCATGACGCGCGCCATCTCCATTTGTCCTTTCTCATCGTGCGGAACGAATTCGTGCAACGGCGGATCGAGCAGGCGCACCGTCACCGGATAGCCGTCCATAGCGGTGAAAATACCTTTGAAGTCCTTCTTCTGAAGGGGAAGTAGTTTTTCGAGCGCGCGACGTCGTCCTTCCTCATCTTTCGCAAGAATCATTTCGCGCATGGGAACGATTTTGTCTTCTTCGAAGAACATGTGCTCAGTGCGGCACAATCCGATACCGGTTGCCCCGAAATTCCGCGCGGCAACGGCATCATGCGGTGTGTCGGCATTCGTGCGTACCTCCATACGGGTATATTTGTCGGCGATTTCCATCAGTTCGGTGAAATCCGGGCCGAGCTCGGCGTCGACGGTTTGTATTTGTCCTTCGTATACATTACCCGTAGTGCCATCGAGAGAAATCCAGTCCCCTTCGAGGAGCGCCTTGCCGTTAATGGTCATTTTGCGGGATTTATAGTCGATCGACAGGTTGTTGGCAGCCGATACGCAGCATTTGCCCATACCCCGAGCCACTACGGCCGCATGGGAAGTCATTCCGCCGCGTGCCGTGAGGATACCTTGAGCGGTAGCCATCCCGCGAAGGTCTTCGGGCGAGGTTTCGATACGGCATAAGATGACTTTTTTGCCTTCTTTAGCCCATTCTTCGGCTTCATCGGCGTGGAATACCACTTGTCCGGTAGCTGCGCCGGGCGAAGCAGGCAGTCCGTGCGTAATCGCGTGCGCATCGGCCAACGCTTTTTTATCGAATACCGGGTGAAGCAATTCGTCGAGTTTCTCGGGATCGCAGCGTTTCAGAGCGGTTTTCTCATCGATATAACCCTGGTGAAGCATGTCGGTCGCGATCTTTACCATGGCGGCTCCGGTACGTTTACCGCTACGCGTTTGCAGCAGCCAAAGTTTGCCGTCCTGAATGGTAAACTCGAGGTCTTGCATATCTTTGAAATAATCTTCGAGTTTTTGTTGCGTTTCGATCAATTGAGCGGCACATTCGGGCATGATTTCCTCGAGCGAGGGATACTTGGACGCCCGTTCCTCTTCGCTGATGCCCTGCATCTTGGCCCATCTGTGGGAGCCCTCGAGGGTAATTTGCTGAGGAGTACGCACGCCGGCTACCACATCTTCGCCTTGAGCATTGATAAGATACTCGCCGTTGAAGAGGTCTTCGCCCGTGGCGGCGTCGCGGGTGAAAGCTACGCCGGTGGCGGAAGTATTACCCATGTTGCCGTATACCATCGCTTGCACATTCACCGCCGTGCCCCATTCTTCGGGGAAATTGTTCATCTTACGATAGAGAATGGCCCGGTCGTTCATCCAACTGTCGAATACGGCACATACGGCGCCCCATAATTGATCCCACGGATCGGAAGGAAAATCGTTTCCGGTACGTTCTTTAACAGCTTGCTTGAATTGTTTAACCAGCGTTTTCAGGTCGTCGACAGTCAGATCGGTATCGAGTTCGATTCCTTTTACCTCTTTCATCGTATCCATGATTTCCTCAAACGGATCGATGTCGTCCTTGCTCTCCGGCTTCAAGCCCAGAACAACGTCGCCGTACATCTGTACAAAGCGGCGGTAAGAGTCCCAGGCAAAACGTTCGTTGCCGGATTTGGCGGCGATACCCTGAACGGCCTCATCGTTTAGTCCCAAGTTGAGGACGGTATCCATCATTCCGGGCATCGACACGCGGGCGCCCGACCGTACCGATAACAAGCAGGGATTTTCTTTATCACCGAAGCGGGTGCCTGTAAGGCGTTCGATACCGGCTACGGCGTGTTCGACTTCTTTTTTCAAGACGCCGGTCACGTAGTCTTTTCCTAATTGATTATATTCGGTGCAAACCTCAGTGGTAATGGTAAAGCCGGGAGGTACCGGCACGCCGATAAGATTCATTTCCGCAAGATTGGCGCCTTTACCGCCGAGTAAATTACGCATATCCGATCGTCCTTCGGCTGCGCCGTTACCAAATGTGTAAACTCTCTTTCTTTCCATTGGTTTTAATTTGATTTGTTTTAGTAAGTAAATATTGTTAGGGTTTTGTCAATCATTTTATCACGGAGGCACTATCGGCGTCCGCCACTATTCTGCGGAGCATCCCGAATGTTGTCCCCCTGTCTCCAAGTCTCCAGTCTCCCTGTCCCTTTGTCTCTTTGTCTCTTTGTCTCTCTGTCTCCCTATTGTCCTGTCTCTTTCATTTCCGCCGGCGGCATCGGTTCGGGGCCGGGAATATCATTCTTTCCCAATCCTATATTATATAGTTGAATATAACGTAAGCGGCGCCAAGTATTCTTTAAATGAATAAAACCGCTGATGCGCGTCAGGGTATCGCCGTCTATGTATCTTGATACCGGCGTAGAGTATGATTTGTTTTGGGTGATTTGCTGAGGTTTATAAAGGGTGGTGTCTTTATATTCCAGAATGAGCATGGATTGTAACGGGGCTTCTTGTACGTCGTCGGGGATCCCGATAACGTTATACCGGAACTCCAGCGTCGGATTGGTAAAACGCGTATTGATTTCAGCCGAATCGATACGGAAACGGAAACCGCTTCCCGAACCGATACGCCGGAAAGCATACGTGTGGGGAATATAAGAGGGTGATTCGCTATGACTTTCGAATTGCTGTGCCTGCACCTGCTGCGTAATGGATGCGTCCAACTCTTGTTGTTTTCGTTGCAGGCGAGCTTTTACCGAGTCGTTCATCTTCATGTATACATCGATGCGATCGGCATACCATGCAAGCGACGAATCCCATTGGACTTGTGTTACCTGGTGTTTTTCGAATATCTTTTGCAGGAACGCCTCTTTCTTTTCGGGCGTGTCGAAAGTTTGATAATCGTTTTCTATTAGGGCTTCGGCCATGTATACGTCGTACATGAGTCCTTCCATGCTCTTTCTGTTCAGTACTTCTTTAGGGCGATTGCGGCAAGAGAAAAGCAGTGCCAACAACGCTAACGCAATAAACAGATATGCAGGAATTTTAGGCTTCACCGATCGCTTCTTTTTCTTTTTTCTCTTTTTCGAGACGTTCTTTTTCTTCTTTCGATAATAAGGAATGGGCAAATGTTTTCCGGTAGAACACCAATAATGCAATGACCCCCACCGTGATGGCCGAGTCGGCTACGTTAAAGATAAACCGGAAAAACAGGAAGTTTTGTCCTCCTACCAACGGTATCCAGTCGGGATAGGTTCCTTCCACTATGGGGAAATAAAACATATCTACGACCTTCCCGTGCAGTACCGAAGCATATCCTTCGCCAAAAGGGACGAAGGATGCCACATGTCCGGGATAACTCGCATCGAAAATCGCTCCATAAAAGACACTGTCGATAATATTTCCCGTAGCTCCCGCCAAAATAAGGGCTACACAGGCGATAAAGCCTTTCTTGTAGCTCCCCTTGACAAGGCGTGTGAGGTAAATGATGATAAAAATGACGGCCACAATGCGGAAAAGAGAAAGAAACAGCTTACCGCCGGCTTCTATCCCGAATGCCATCCCGTTATTTTCTACAAAATAGATTTGAAACCAGTCCGTTATCTTTATCGATTCTTGCAGCGACATATGAGTCTTGACCCATATTTTCGTAAGCTGGTCTATCAGCAAAATCAGAAAGACTACCACTATCGCCGTAAGTCCTTTTTGTGTCGTACTCTTCATATAAATTATAATGCATCGGACGGGTTATCGTTTCTTTTTAGACTCCTTCGCTTCGATGCTCAACGTAGCATGCGGCACGGCACGTAACCGTTCTTTGGGTATGAGCTTGCCTGTTTCGCGGCAAATGCCATACGTGCCGTTTTCGATGCGCACGAGTGCGGCCTGAAGGTTTTGGATAAACTTCATCTGCCGTTGCGCCAATCTTCCGGCTTCTTCTTTGGACAGGGTCGAAGCGCCTTCTTCCATTACTTTGAAAGTAGGCGAGGTATCTACCGTATCATTGCCGTCGGCATTCATTACCGCAGCCCGGTAGTTTTCATACTCTTGCTTGGCAACCTCTAACTTTTCATTAATGATGGAACGGAATTCTTCCAGTTCTTCATCCGTATATCTCGTTTTCTCGTTCATAATGCTGATTGTTTATCAACTTTTTGTAAATAAAAAGCAACAGAAATGTAATGTCAAATACAACAACCGGTGCAATTATATTGTTCACCGGTGTATTTTTGCGCAAATATACATATAAAACCGATACCTTCAACTATAAAACGACCCTGTTCAATTCTTTTTCCGGATGCGGATCGTTAAAGGTTGATCATCGATTTCTATTTCATCTTCGAGCGTTTCGGCTGTTATTTCAATACTGTCCGCCAACACTTGTCCGCGAATATAAGCGGCGTTGGCGTTTACGGCCTCATCGATGCCGGGATGGGAGGATAAAAGCACGGATATCCGGTCGGTGATTTCGAACCCTTTGGCTTTGCGCAGGTTCTGGATACGATTGACCAGTTCACGGGCGATGCCTTCGTTCCGCAATTCGTCGGTCACGGAGATGTCGAGAGCAACCGTCAGATTTCCTTCGTTGCCGACCAGCCATCCGGGAATATCTTCCGAAATGATTTCCACATCGTCGAGGGTGATAACCGCTTGTTGTCCGGCCACCTCAAAAGTGATGGATCCGTTCTTTTCCAGTTCGTTCATCTTCTCTTTACTCATTATCCGGATCTCTTCGGCCAGTTGTTTCATAATCTTGCCGTAGCGCGGCCCCAGCTTTTTAAAGTCGGGTTTTACGCGTTTCACCAGCATCTCGTTCGCCGAATCGACAAAGTGCAACTCTTTTACGTTCACCTCGCTTAAGATGAGGGATTCCACTGCTTGGATAGCCCTTTTCTGCGTTTCGTCGGTGACGGGGATCATGATTCTCGATAGCGGTTGGCGTACTTTGATGCTCACCTTGCGGCGCAACGCCAAGACGATAGAGGATGCGGCTTGCGCCAAGTACATTTGCCGCTCGAGCTCCTTGTCGATGACGGCTTCGTTTGCTACCGGGAAATCGGCCAGATGGACCGACTCGAATCGTTCGCTGCCGGTAACCGAGGTGAGATCGAGATACAACTTGTCGGAGTAGAACGGCGCGATGGGCGCGATCAGTTTGACGACCGTTACCAAACATTCGTACAGCGTTTGATAGGCCGATAATTTATCTTCGTCCATTTCCCCGCCCCAGAAACGTTTACGGTTCAGGCGCACGTACCAGTTACTTAAATGGTCGTTGACAAAATCCGCGATCGCGCGCCCGGCTTTGGTGGGTTCGTAGGTGTTGTAGGCTTCATCGACCTCTTTCACCAGCGAATGCAACAGCGACAATATCCAGCGGTCTATCTCGGGGCGTTGTGCTACCGGAATGGACGGGTATTGGTCGCGGTATTGGTCGACGTTGGCATACAGCACGAAAAACGAATACGTGTTGTAGAGCGTGCCGAAGAATTTACGGCGGGCTTCCTCGATGCCTTCCATATCGAAACGCAGATTATCCCACGGCGAAGCATTGGTGATCATATACCAGCGCAGCGGGTCGGAGCCGTACTTGTCGATGGTTGAAAACGGATCGACGGCGTTGCCCAATCGTTTGGACATTTTGTTGCCGTTCTTGTCGAGCACGAGCCCGTTCGATACGACATTCTTGAATGCCACGCTGTCTTTCACCATGGTTGAAATCGCATGGAGCGTATAAAACCATCCGCGGGTCTGATCGACCCCTTCGGCGATGAAGTCGGCCGGATAGATTTGCGCGAACTCATCTTCGGAGATATGCGGATAGAAAACCTGAGCAAAGGGCATCGCTCCCGAATCGAACCATACGTCGATCAGGTCCGATTCGCGATGCATGGGTTTGCCGCTGTCCGACACCAATACGATTTGGTCGACATACGGACGATGAAGGTCTATTTTATCAAATTCCTTTTCCGAGGCGGCATTCAGCCCGAGCCCTTTCCAAGGAATTTCCGTCATGACCCCGGCCTGAACGGCTTTTCGCATTTCTTCAAACAGTTCTTTGAGCGAGCCGATGCATTTCTCTTCCTTCCCGTCCTCGGTGCGCCATATGGGTAGGGGAGTGCCCCAGTAACGGCTTCGGCTCAGGTTCCAGTCCTGAAGGTTTTCGAGCCATTTACCGAAACGGCCGGAGCCCGTCGATGCCGGCTTCCAGTTGATGGTATTGTTCAGTTCCACCATGCGGTCTTTGCAGGCGGTAGCCCGTATAAACCAACTGTCCAGCGGATAATAAAGCACCGGTTTATCGGTACGCCAGCAATGCGGATAATTATGGACATATTTCTCAATGCGGAAAGCTTTGTTTTGTTGCTTCAGCATCACGGAGAGGTCGATATCGAGCGTCGTATCGTCGGGGCGGCTGGTTTCTTCTTTCCATTCCGACGCGTATTCATTCTTTACATAACGGCCAGCATATTCGCCGTAGAGATCGACGTTCACACACCCGCGGACAAATTGCGGGTCGAGATCTTCGAGCTTGAAATATTTTCCTTTCAGGTCGACCATCGGGCGTTGGTTGCCGTCTTTATCGGTCATCATGAGTCCGGGCACGCCGTATTCTTTTCCGAGCTTCGCGTCGTCGGCGCCGAATGTGGGGGCGATATGCACGATGCCCGTACCGTCTTCGGTCGTCACAAAATCACCCGTCACCACTTTGAAAGCGTTATCGGATGCTTTTACCCAAGGGATCAGTTGCTCGTAGCCGATGCCGGCGATTTCCGATCCCTTCCATGTCTTATCCAGCACACGGAAAGGCACGTGTTTATCGCCCGGCCGGTAATCTTCCAGCGGGAGCTCCGCATTTTTCTCGGGGAAATAGGCGTTTACCAGACTTTTTGCCAGAACGGCGGTCATCGGTTTGCCCGTATAGGAATTGTACGTTTGTACGGCGCAATAATCGATGTTCGGGCCCACCGCCAGCAACACGTTCGAAGGCAGCGTCCAGGGCGTGGTAGTCCATGCCAGAAAGAACGGATCGCCGAATTGCGTCCATTCGGAAAGAGGGTTCTTGATGGCGAACTGCGCCGTGCAAGTGGTATCCTTCACATCGCGGTAGCAGCCCGGCTGGTTGAGTTCGTGCGTGCTCAGTCCTGTACCTGCGGCCGGCGAGTAAGGCTGGATCGTGTATCCTTTATAGAGGAATCCTTTTTTATAAAGTTCTTTGAGCAAGTACCAAAGCGTTTCGATGTAGCGCGTATCGTAAGTAATATACGGATCGCTCATATCGACCCAATAGCCCATTTTGCGGGTAAGGTCTTCCCATTCTTTGGTATATTTCATCACCTCCTTGCGGCAGGCGTTGTTGTATTCTTCCACCGAAATGGTTTTGCCGATATCCTCTTTGGTAATGCCCAACGTTTTCTCTACGCCGAGTTCCACGGGAAGCCCGTGGGTATCCCATCCGGCCTTACGGCTGACATAGAATCCTTTCATGGTCTTGTAGCGGCAGAAAATGTCTTTAATGGAACGGGCTATAACGTGATGAATGCCCGGCATGCCGTTAGCCGACGGGGGGCCTTCATAAAATACGAACCGGGGATGTCCCTGACGTGTTTCAAGACTTTTCTTAAACACGTCCTTTTCTTCCCATTCCTTCAACACTTCTTTGTTTACCTCTGAAAGATCCAAATGATCATATTCCGGAAATTTGCTACTCATTGCGAACGAATTTATACGTTATAGAAAATCAGGATGCAAAGGTAGTAAAAAAAATACACTTTGTGCGATAATTGCTGAGGCGGATAATGCTTCGCGATAGGGTCCCTTTATTTTCCCGTGTTTCCCTTTAGTTCGGCGCTTTCTTATATAAATAGAAGGCGATGGCGGTAAAGAAGATGTTCGGAATCCATGCCGCCACGAAAGCGCTCATGCCGCCTTTTACGGCGAAAGACGAACTGATGGTCATAAAGAGGATGTAGCCCATGCTCAACGCGAGTCCGATGCCCAGATTGAGCCCCATTCCGCCTTTCACTTTCCGGGCCGACAGGGCGGCGCCGATAAGGGTGAGGATAAACGCCGAAAACACCGACGCGATTCGCGAATGATATTCGATTTGAAAAGCCTGTATGTTACCCATTCCCCGCTCTTTTTGACTGGTGATATAGTGGCGGAGCTGGGGGGAGGTCATCATTTGCTGGTCGGTTTTGGCGATGATGAAATCGTTCGGGACGATTTGTATGGTGGTGTCGATGGACTCGCCTTTGGTGATGGTCTCTTGCAGTCCGTCGAAGTTGCGGATTTGGTAATCCTGAATGGTCCAGCGGTACAACGAGTCGTAGCGGATGCTTCTTGCCGTGAGCCGCGAAACGAGTTGCAGGCTGTCGAAATGATCCATCGAAAAGTTCGTACCCGTGCTCGAGGGGATATCGAAGCTGCTGAAATAGACGATGGAGCCTTCGCCGACTTTGAATTGGATGTCGGTGTCGCCCACTTTGCGCTGTCTCGGATCGACGTAAGTGTTCTCGAAATTGATACGGCTGGCGTTGGCCGGGGGAATCACGTAGCTGCCGAAGACAAAAGAAAAGATGGCGATCACGCTCGCAGCCATCATGTAGGGCTTCATCAGGCGTTTGAAACTGATGCCGTTCGATAAAATGGCGATGATTTCGGAGTTGTTCGCCATCTTGGAGGTGAAGAAAATGACGGCGAGGAATACGAAAAGCGGACTGAACAAGTTGGCGTAATACGGAATGAAATTGAGGTAGTAATCAAAAATGATTTCCTTCAGCGAGGCATTGTTCGTCATGAACTTGTCAATCTTCTCGTTGATGTCGAACACAACAGCGATGGAGATAATCAGGACAATCATAAAGATATAGGTTCCGAGGAACTTCTTTATAATATACCAATCGATTCGTTTTACATTCAAATATTTCATTTGTACCTGTTAGAGTCTACGCATTATCGTATCAATCATAGAAGCTTTCCATGCCGGAAAGTTATTTTGGAGGATTTGCCGGCGCGCCTCTTTCACCAGCCACAAGTAAAAGGCCAGATTATGGATGGAAGCGATTTGCAAGGCCAGGATTTCGCCGGTGTTGAACAGATGGCGCAGATAGGCTTTGCTGTATCGCGTATCGACAAACGAAGCGCCGTCTTCTTCAATCGGGGAAAAATCGTTTTTCCACTTTTGATTGCGCATGTTCATGATTCCGTTTTTGGTGAATAGCTGTCCGTTGCGCCCGTTGCGGGTGGGCATGATGCAATCGAACATATCCACCCCCCGTTCGATGGCTTCCAGCATGTTGGCGGGTGTTCCCACGCCCATCAGGTAGCGCGGCTTATCTTCCGGCAATATTTCATTCACGATGTCGATCATTTCGTACATCTCTTCGGTCGACTCGCCGACCGACAGTCCGCCGATGGCATTGCCGTCGGCGCCTTTCGAGGCCACATTTTCAGCCGCCTGTTTGCGCAGATCGGGATACACGCATCCCTGCACAATGGGGAAGAGCGTTTGGCGGTATCCGTGAGGGCATTCCGTTTCGCGGAAGCGGGTCAGGCAGCGGTCGAGCCATCGTTCCGTCAACTCAAGCGACTGTTTCGCATAGTCATAAGGCGCGTCGCCGGGCGTACATTCGTCGAACGCCATCATAATGTCGGCGCCGATAATGCGTTGGATGTCGATGACCTTTTCGGGCGTGAAGAAATGCTTCGAGCCGTCGATATGCGAACGGAATTCGGCGCCTTCTTCGGTGAGTTTGCGGTTTTCGGCCAACGAAAAGACCTGAAATCCGCCGCTATCGGTCAGGATGGGTTTGCGCCAACTGTTGAAGCGGTGCAAGCCCCCCGCCTGCTGCAAGGTGTCCAATCCGGGACGAAGGTACAGATGATAGGTGTTGCCCAAAATGATTTGCGCCTCTATATCGTCTTCGAGTTCGGTGGCATGCACGGCTTTCACGCTGCCGGCGGTACCCACGGGCATAAATATGGGGGTCTCAATCACCCCGTGATCGGTGGTGATGATTCCTGCCCGGGCCTTCGACTGTAAATCGGTATGTTGTAGTTTAAAATCCAAAATAGACTATCGCTTTCAAGAATCGAGCGCAAAGATAGTAAATCTGTTATCATAAATGAGCCGGACGGGAATTAAAAATAGTTATTGAAGGGAAGTGCCCGGTCTGCCGGTCTCCGGTATAAAGTCTAAAGTCTAAAGTCTAAAGTCTAATGCCGCGTGTGTTGATTCTTTGACTTGTAATGTTCTTCCTTTTGTCATAATTGTTTTAGAATGAGCGACAAATTTACAAAAAAAGAAATTGAACTCGGTTCTTACTTTACGGTATCCGAACATTTTTCGCATTGTTTTTCAATTGGATAATCAATTTTTCAATGTTCTTCAACAAGGTTTCCTCTGTTTTTACATAGCTCAGGTATTTCAAAATATCCTTTTTCCTAGAAGCTGTTAAACGATTGAAATCTCCTGTTAGTTGACTTTCAGTAAGTTGTTCTTCCAATAGTTTCGGGATTGAGTATTCTTTGATAATTTTTTCTGTGTTCTGCTCAATTGCAAAATTTGCTGTTTCACCCAAAGCGGTTTTTCCGCCTTTCATCATTGCTTGATTCACAAAAAGTCGAAAAGGTGCATTTTTTACGGGCGTTAATGTTTTGACAAATTCAAATCCATTTATCTGTCCTTTGATATTGATACGTCCTTTTTCAGAAATAAGTTGTTTCGTAATTTCTTCGGGAACATCTACACCCCAATTTATTCTTATTTTGTAAATTTTTGCTTTGAAAGCGTACTTCATTATTCTATCTTCCATTGTTCTCGTTCCATATCTGCACGGTCGATACACATCAACCCGCCATTGCGCCAAACTTTTTGTTAGCTGTGCGGCAATTTCTCAATTTCGGTTTCAAAATCACTCGGATTTAAGATTTTTGCTGTTTTAAAAGGATTGTGTTCCAATAAATCTTTGTCGCCTGTAACCAAATAATCCGCTTTCGAGTAATCAATCAAGTCCAACAGAAAATTATCTTTCGGGTCTCGATTTATGAAATGAGTCGGTTTTATGTTAACTTTCTCGGCGATTGTTTCTAAAAGCTCAATTAGCTCTTTTACACTTTCTGTTGGAAAATACTTTTGCAGTTTCTCTCTGCTCGTAACAATCTTTATTTCGGTTAAAAGCTGTTCTGTGGTAACAATTAAAATTTGTCCACTTGAAATGTACAGTTTAATTTTTGACAGTCGTTTCCCAATTAAAAAACTAATCCAGACATTCGTGTCAAATATGACTTTAACCGTTTTGTTTTTCATAAATTTCTTGTCTGACGCTTTCAACTTCTTTGTTAATATCGTTTAAATCCAAATCTTTAGCCTTAAATATTTTAAGAAGTTCTGTCAGTTTTGTGTCCACAACGTCTTTCTCTAACTCTTTGGTTAGTCTAATTTTATCTTTTTTTGGCAAGCGTCTTACCAAAGATAAAACTTGGTCAAATGTTACTTCTAATTGTATCGCTGTTTTCATAACTCAACTTTTTTTTCCAAATATACATAAAAGTATAC
>DHOU01000001.1 GCA_002409745.1 Bacteroidales bacterium UBA5382 | reverse complement strand
GGGGAATTTATAGAAGAAAGATACTATTTTTTTCGCTTAATATACTGAGCAAAACGAGCGATCACCGGTCGGCTGTCCGCTTTCGGAGGTAGCTTTCAACGGTTGGCTCGCTCTTTCCGTTCTTTTCGAACCCAAGTCATCCCCCTTCTTCGCCTCATCCGATAGCGCCTGTTTTCGAATATATCATGAAAAAACACTTTATTTTACGATTTCATTAACGAAATATCCATATTCTTACCATTATAAATATAGATAAAAATAGTACTTCTATCTAACTATAAAATAGGTATATAACTACATAAAATGAGCATTTGGTGCTAATTATTCAAATGTTAACGAGCACGCCGTGCTATTATTCCGTGAAAAAGTCCTAACACAGGGGTGAGGAAAAACATACATTTGTCAATAAAAAAATAAAAGAGAAGAAAGGTATCAGTTGATTTCAAACGTACACAACTAAAAATTCTAAAACAGAATACATTAAAATCCGTAACCGTTGACAGCAAAGATATAACAATTAATTATTTATTCATTAAAGCGTTCCACATGAAGTATAAATTAATACAAAAGCTCAATCCGTTGGACCCGGAAGCCGAACGAAAATGGTATGCCAGCCCGGTAAAAGAAGGTACAATCAACAACTATCAGTTGAGCAAAAAAATTGCCGGCCTCTCGTCGCTTACGCGCGGTGATGTGATCAACGTCATCGAAAACATGATCGACGAAATACCCCAATTCCTGATGGAAGGATACAGTGTGAACCTGGATAACTTAGGTACGCTGCGGCTATCGATTTCAAGTGAAGGAACGGATAAACCCGACAATTTCTCTTCCGAGAACATTACCGGAAGAAAAGTAGTATTCACTCCTTCGCCCGAATTTAAGCGTACTTTAAAATCCATACACTTCGAAAAAAGCGACATAAAAGAAGGAGGTAAGAAAACATGAGAACTAAAAAGAACCGTACCCATAAGAAACTTTTACTGAAACAAAAAAGCCTTATGCTGCATGGATTAGGACTGGTTACGGGTGATCCGACCATAAAGATCGGCTATCCTTTCTTGTTTCATCCGGGTGTACAAATAACCGTTACAGAACCGGGGGAAGCTAAATGGATATATATGATGCTTCCTCTTTCCAAGGGCGACCTGATAACAGAAGTCAAAGTGGCTTATTCACGTACGGATATGGGCAGCCGGATATCGCTAATCCGCTTGGTGGAGCAACGTGTGCCTGTTTCGGCGACCGTGCTGCACGACGAAAAAATAGACAAACAAACTCCGTCTTCTTTTATCTTGAGCGCCCCCTGCCGTGTATCGGTGAAACGAAGTACCTTTTTAAAATTATGTATGAATTTTATCAATACAGACGATATGATCGAGATCGGTTCTATCGAAATAAAATACATTCCCGAATATGAGTCGATCGACTATATAGAAAAAATAGAAGAAAAAGAAGAAAAACGAAAGATGCAAGCGCTTGAAATCGGGGAACCCCCCTCGGAAGCCCTACACCATAAGCCAACGCTGGCCGATATTTTCTTTTTCAATAAACTCAAAAAAGATAAACAGTTTCAATAAAATAACAAAACACAAACGTGTAATATCTTATTTAATTCAATTTATTATTTAATTTTTAGTGTATGAAAAAAAATTATTTTTTTAGAATTTTTGTCTTCGCTGTAATTGCCGCTTTCGTGACAATTACTTCCTGCAAAGACTATGATGATGACATCAATCGGCTTGACAAAGACATTTCGTCTATTAAGTCGGATTATGCGAGCAAACTGGATGCATTGAAAACCGAACTCAATTCGGCTATGGATGCGAAAGTTAAAGCAGTAAGCGATGAAATAGCCGCGCTGAAAACAAAAGTAGAAGGCGCCGCCACACAAAAGGACATCGATGATGCAAAAGCCGAAATTCTTGGGAAAGTAGTCACACTGGAAACGTTCAACACTTTTAAGACAGGTGCTGAAAAAGAACTGGGTGATTTAAAAACGGCTCTTGCCAAAGCGGCGACTAAAGACGAGTTAAACGCAGCCGTTACCAACCTAGCCACTGAACTGGGAACATTGAAAAACTCAGTGGATGCTATCGGAGTAAGAGTTACCTCTTTGGAGAGTAATTACGCAGCCCTGTTGTCGCAACACACAGCCGATGTACAATCGCTTACGGCAAGCATTGCCGCAGCAAAAAGCGAATTGACTTTACGTATCGCTAATACGGAAGCGATTTTGAAAATCGCCGATGGCAAATCGCAGGTGATCGAAGATATCAACACAACGTTGGCAGATCAATTGAAAAGCATCAATGCGAACAAAAAAGCTATTGAAGACCTTCAAAAAGATTTAAATGACAAGTATAAAGCGTTGGACGATGTAGATAAAGATTTGCAAGAACAAATCACCAAAAACGGGGAGGATATCAGTGCCGTCAATCTCTATATCAAAGACACTTTAAAACCTCAATTGGCAGGAATTGAAGATGATATCGAAACCATTGTCAATACGACCATTCCTAATTTGGAAAAGAAGTTAAACAACCGTTTGCTGTCGGTATATCTTAACTTGGACAAGAGAGTTACCTCTCTTACATTTATTCCGGAGTTCACTTCCCCCGACGGGACGCCTCAGTTGCTTTTCACACATTTAGTCGAATGGAAATAATATGAAAATGCATGGGAACCGAAAGAAAAAGGATTGGCTTATAAAGGTATTACCAAGCTAAGCTATAATATCAGCCCTTCCAATGCCACATTAGCCAATTTCGAAGTAGTCGGCCTGTTGGAGCAAACATCGGAAGTACTACCCTTAAGAAGTTCAAATACCATATTGGAATTGGTAAAAGAACAAGACGGAAAGGTTAAGGCAGACCTTAATAATGGAATTCTTACCGTTTATGCAAAAGTTTTTGCTGACGACTACAATCTTCCCCAACTAGAAGTATCTGAGGTATATAGTAATAATAACGAAGATATTTGGAAAAATGTAAGCGTTGCCTTGCAGGTAAAAAACAAAAACCTGAAAGTGGATGATGATGCGCAATATAACGATGACGAGGAACGCCTGGTGGTTTCTTCCCAATATGTAAATGCAGTACTCGCTCCTTTATTCGGACAAGTCGAGTTAACTCAAGGAGAAGACGTTAGAGACGGTTTGCCAAGAATTTTACCCGAAGAATTACCGTATGAAGTTGAAAAGGGAAGCTATCCTGCCGACATAAATTTATGGAACGGATACAACGCCGACACTAAAACCTATACTCCTAATGACCCGCGGGCAACAATCGATTTGAACGAATATGTGCGAGCAATCGCTTATTACAATCAGAATGTAAAACGCACATTGGAAAGCATCGGTTACGAAGGCATTGAAGACAAGTTCGTATTCACTGCCATAGACCTGATATCGGAAGGCGTAAACCATAAAGATTATGTGGTTTTGGATAACGGTAAAATCTCGGTAAAACCCGACGGGAACTCAGCAAACCAAGCAGCTGTAGGACGTACACCGGTTATTAAAGTAGAAGTGAAAGACGGTGACAGAACCTATGCTGTCGGGTATATCAAAATACTGATCACGGAAGATAAGGATAATAGAGATATTACCATTGATTCGTTCAACCTCGGCTCATGGGCGTTGGATTGCAATGCAAAATATGAGTTCAGCGATAACGTAACGGATTCGGATATGGATAAGATTTTCAACCATCCGAGAGTAAAATTGGGCAAAGATGACTTCTTCAAACAATACACCGGGATTGCCATTACCGAAATTTTACGGAACGGGGGAAACAAAACGGACGAGCTTAAGAAGCATTTCGAATTCATTATCAGAGTAAAAGAAAATACTCAGAGCGGAGAAAAATATAATTACATCGAAGGAAACGTAGACAACAAAGTTCCATTCGGTACGTATGTAATTAAAACGACAATTACTCCGAAAGCGAATGTTCAAAGGCCGAAGATCGTGCTGACCTGGACACTTGAAGTAAAAGCTCCTACAGGCATTCAATTAACATCCGAACCGGCCATTATGAAGGACAAAACCATTGAAGTTAATCCTTCCATTTATGGACAAACAGGCGTTAAAAGTTCTACGGTTTATGAATCATTGCTTAACAATGCTTTCAAACACAATAACAACAATTTCGATTTCGGCATTACGCAAGGTAATCAACAGTGCGACGGATTCCTTACTCCTGAATTTGTATTTACCAAAGTACCCGGTGGATTCAGTATATCGACCGACGGGCTAACCGTTACCAAAGGAGGTAAGATTGCAGCTAAAATTGAAGTAGAAGGCGGCAAATTCAATCTCAGATTGAATGAACAAAATTCAGGCGACAACACCCAGGTTACAAATTACAAACCTTACCCGGCAGCCATCGAATTCCTGAAAGCGGCAACGTCTACAAATGTTGTAATAGAACCCAAAGCGGTGATCAACGGCCAACCACTCAATAAGATTTCATTATTTGAGGGAGGATTTAAGGTTAAATTCATCTATCAACCGTTATCTGCTTTCAACTTCGACCTTGCCCCGACCAATGGCATTATTTATGACAAAGGCACCGACGGTAAGAATAAAGCCACTATCACCATCAATGGAAAAGGTGTGGTAAGAGACTTCAACCTTGGTTCCAACAACTTGGGAACTTTAATCAAGTTTGGCTCTGCTGCCGATAAAGACTTGATCAGACATTATGGAATTGAGTTGGCGGATGAGGACTATACCAATAGCGGCGAATTTATTCCGGCAATCGATTTCGGAGCGTTAGTTGACGCAAACCGGACAAAGGAAATAATCGTGAATGGAAAAGCCGGAGGATTGGCGCAAGGCATGAGCCTCAAAATTCTGTCCGGAGAATCAGTTTCCGACAACACCAGCGACTATTATAAGAAACTGGTTATTGAGTGGACAAATTCCAACACCGGTGCATTGCAGGAAGACCTGGTTATTGAAGTACCTGTTTCATTAGGACATAAATGGGGTACTTTAAACGGTAAATTCAAAATCACGGTTAAACCCGGCAGTGGTAAATAAGCAAAGTATAAATGATGGAAAACCGGGGTGCTCCGGCATCCGGGTTTTCTTATGCCGATAATAAATAAGAGAAACATGTAGCTTTTATAAACAGTTCAATGACAAAGGAGATATGGAGAAACAACAACTTTTAAGGTGTCTTGTCTGAAAGACTGTTTTTCCGTGTCTCCTTTTGTTCTTTATCAATGCGTAATGCTTTATTTTTATTAAAAAGATTTCTATATGAAACAGCATTTTTTTCAAAAACTACTGGTTCTTGCACTGACGGCGGCTTTCCTTACAGTCCCCTTCACCTCGTGCCAGAACGATGATGTAAGCAATGCGGAACCCAACGGCGACATTTCGCTCAAGGAATATGCCGCAACGCTTAATTCATGGAAGAGTGAGTTAAACGGCGCTATCGACACGCGCGTTAAAACGCTCACCGATGAATTGACCGCTGAGAAGGAAAACCTTACATCAGACATCGATAATGAAAACCTGCAAGCCGCCATTGTGGCCAAAGCAGTACAGATAGAAGCATTCAATGCTTTTCAAACACGGGCGACTGAAGATTTGAATACGCTTGCGGCAGCGCCTTCCGATTGCTCTTTTGCGAATTTGCAGAAATTGAGCAATGATGATTTTTTTGAAACAAATATTCTAACCGATTTAATATGGTGGGGAATTGGGTTTAATCAATTACAAAACGTTCCTATTGTAAAGAGAAGCAACTTGATTTCCAAGTTCAATGCTTTAATAGACAAAATTCAATTATGCGATTTGGCAAGAGGACAGGATATATCCAATCTTCAAACTCAAATAACCAACCTAAAGTCAACCACAGACACCCATATCCTTTTAATAAAAACCCTTTTGGGTATCTCTAACGGAGAATCGCAGGTACTGAACGATATTAAGAACAGACTGTCCATTCTGGAAAACCTGAATGCAAATAAAAGGAATATCGAAACAATTTACCAGGATTTACAAACCGTAAAACAGGAGATTATCGACTTAAAAGCAAGAGTTGACCAAGCAGAAGAGGATATCGATGATTTACAAGAAGCTGTTGCTGATTTACAAGATAGGGTCGGGTATATTGAAGATGTAGAAATTCCCGCCATTTGGGAAGGAATAGAAATTCTTTATGACTACATCAGCGGCGTATACGACAACTTAGACCACCGCGTTACCGGTTTGACCTTTAAACCCGAGTATGATTTCGCTCCGGGCCTCTCGTCGCTCATCCTCGTAAAGGGAATCGGCGAATGGGAAACGAAAAACCTCCAAGGCGGATTGGGTTGGCAAAAAAAAGAAACCGGTTCTGTGTATAAAGGTATCACATACCTCACCTATACGATAAGTCCTTCCAATGTAACATTGGATGATTTCGAGATTGTCGATTTGCTTTACAGTACGACCACGCTTATCACACGCTCGACTACGGAACCGCTGTTGAAGATTGTAAGAGACAATCAACAATATCCTGTTACCCTTGAAAACGGCGAGCTTTCCGTTCCGGTATTGATTCACAACGACGCATATCCGTTGGTTCAAACTACCTTCGATGCCAACGCCGAAAAAAACATCAAGGTAGCGCTTCAATTTAAAAACAAAGGATTCAATGCCCCCGAAGAACCGGTAAGGCCTGCTCCTGAAGAAAACGATGTACTTCGTAGCGGTACGAATGAAGAAGAAACCCGCAACGTGGTGTCGTCGGAATATGTAACGGTATGGTTAGGCCTATTCGACGGCCGTATTGCCAAGAATGACGGCAACGGCGATTTCGCCAAAAAAGAGAATGTTGAAATTCTTTATCCCTCGGAAATTGTTACAGCCGAATTTTTAAGCAAAGACAGCCAGTACAACGTAAAGTATCCGACCCTTACATTAAACGTCAATGGCGAAGTGAACATTGCCGATAACGTATTGCCGGCATACAAAGACGGTTTTGAAAAGAAATTCCGCAAGTTGGCAGACTATAAAAGCCTCGCTCCATACGAACTGAGTTTTGAAATCGTTCAAAATTTAGGTAACGGCGCCGAGCAACTGGTTACTTTATCAGGCAGCAAGGTGACGGTAAAGAGCGATAAAAAGCAAGAAGCGATTGGTAAAACACTTGCCGTATTGGTAAAAGCCAATGTAAACGGAAAGATATGCGCAGTGGGATATGTAAGAGTCATTATTGAGAGTAATCAGGAACCGATTACCATCACGACACCCCTTGCCCTTGCGGATGTAACGCTGGATTGTGCGGATGGCTGGAATGTATTTACCAGCAAAGAATCGGTTGAAAAATTTATATCCGGGACAATATTCAAAAATGAAGCCTTCAAAGAAGAAGTAGGTATCACAGATGTTACGGTATTCTTTGCCAAATATACGAGCGGCGACCTTCAAATCGATAAGGTGTCTGTTGAAAATTCGACATTATCGTCAGACGAACTGAAATCATTATTACGCTTTGGCAATTCGCCTTATTCGTATTATGGAGAAGTACGGAATAACCAGAAAACAACTCCTCTGGGAAAATATACGATTCAAACAACGTTAAAATCAACGGAACGCTTACCGGAAATCAAGGTTACATGGACGTTTACAATAAAAACGCCTCTACTAAAAACAAAAATGGCTCAAACAGCTAACCTGGTAGTCAATCCCACCGCTCCCGATAAGAAGGATATCGATTCCCCAACCGGTAGCGCCGCCATCTATGAAGCATCCTTAAGCAATCTGTTCAAGAAGAATTCATCCGGTGATTTCGAATATGACTATTTGAATGGACAAAATTGCTCGGGATTCGTTACGCCCTATTTTATCTTCACAAATGTACCGAATGGATTCGTAATCGCAAACGACGGCAAATCGGTATCGAACGACGGCGTAAAAGTAGCAGAAATACTGTCTGAAAACGGAGAGTTTATTATCCGCTTGATAGAAAATGACAACGTATACGGATTGGTAGGCAGCAACGAGATAAAAGTAGCCGGTAAAGGCAGCATCAATGGTGCGGTATATACTGTTTACGCTCCATTTCAGGTGAAATTTACCAAACCTGTTTATCTCAAATTTCCGGAAAATGCAGCATTTAATTCGAACACCAATACGTTCTCGTTGAATGTATATAACAATGAAAATAATGTCGTAAATGTTATCCGCGATTATGCAAACAATGAGTTGACCATATACGATTTACTTCCGAGTAAGTTGTTTATCAACCATTATGGGATAAATTACGATTATGAAACATCGTTGAAATTTAATGGCGAAACATTGCATTCCCCTCTTAAATTCAACTTAGACGATGCATCTTTCAGTCAAAATGTTTCTAACGTTACAGTAACGCTCGAATCATTCCGGACTACGGATTTCACCACCTATTATGGCCAACGTACACCCGTTCGCTACCGTTTGAAAATTGTGAATAACGGCGAAAATGATCTGCCTTCGGGTTTGACCGTAACAATTCCGGTGACTTTGAAACATCGTTGGGGATATGCTCAAGAGAATCTGGTAATAAAAGTAAAATAGTCTGAATAGACTACTGTTAGTAAGGCCATCGTATAAATAATTCATACAAAAATGTAATAATAAGTTGATGGTGGTAAGGCGTCCACGCGACGTGGACGCCTTTTTTACTAACAAAACAAATATAGATACAATTAATTAAATAACAACTTATGCGAAAATTTCACATCTATTTATTGGTTTTCGCCCTCTTCCCCATATTGGCCGTCGCTCAGGAACGGCAGATAAAAGAAGAAGGCAAAACGGTTTTTAAACCGCATGCTTATTTGCAACTGCAAGGCGGTGGAGCCCATACATTGGGCGAAGCACCTTTCACCGACTTAATCTCGCCGGCTGCAGCCCTTAACCTGGGATATAAATTTACGCCGGCATTTGGTTTGCGCATCGGTGCATCGGGATGGCAGGGAAAAGGCGCCTGGGTATCTCCCAAACAATTGTACGATTTCCAATTCGTACAAGGCAATCTGGATTTGGTGCTCGACCTGGCATCGCTCTTCGCAGGTTTTCATCCGACACGTGCGGTGACTCCTTATCTTTTCGGCGGGGGCGGTTATGCATACGGTTTTGAAAATGACAAAGCTAACGAACTGAACACGAACGGCTATGTATTAGAGTATCTATGGAAAGACAGCAAAGGTTTTCTGGGAGGACGCTTCGGACTGGGAATCGACTTCCGCCTGAGCGACGCGATCAGTCTCGGACTGGAAGCGAACGCTACGCTGCTCGACGATCATTTCAATTCGAAAAGAGCCGACAACGCCGACTGGCAATTCAATGCCTTGGCAGGTATCAAGATCAACTTAGGAAAAACATATAAGAAGACCGAGCCGGTGTATTACGAACCGCAACCCGCTCCCGTTCAGCCTGCACCAGAATCCAAGTCCGAGCCGAAACCCGAGCCGAAACCCAAACCGGCACCCGTAGTAGTGAAAGAGTTTCCCCAACTGCCGCCCGTGCATTTTGCATTCGACAGCGATGTAGTGGACACGCAAAAATATGCGACCGAACTGGCAACAATCGTCTCTACTTTGAAAGAATTCAGCGATGTAAACGTGGAGATTACCGGCTATACCGACCACAGGGGAAGCAATGCGTATAACGAAGGACTCTCGCTGAGAAGAGCAGAAGCCGTGAAGGAATACCTTATAGGCGAAGGAGTCGATGAAGCAAGGCTGACGACTTCCGGAGCAGGGAAAGATCCACAAACGTCGGGTAAAGAAGCGTTGACCATCAAGGCTCGCCGTGTGGAAGTTACAAAATAAGAACCAAATCCGGGAGAAATATATAAATAAGTCATACATGAACCGTTTGTGTACCTCGTGAGAGGCATAAACAAATAAATTTAAATTCTTTTTTTTCCGGTAAGCAGGGGCGTCCGCAAAGACGCTCCTGTACTATTGTGTGGAAAACGGTAATAGGAACCGATCTTCGAAACATTCACCATATCATTAAAGCACTTGGATTATTACACTATGATATTTTAAAAGCCGTTTTTTTGAGAATTAGGCATATGAAAACGGAATTGTTCGTATATCTGTAAAAAAATAATTGGATATCCGATAAAGAAATTCTAACTTTGCTCGATTAATGAACAATAAGTGGAATATGATAACAACATTGAAACAAGGGGAAAGCAAAATAAAAATGAGGCAACTCATAGAGGCTTTAGCTAAAAACAGAAAACCAAAGCACATCGATGTCCATTCTTATTGCGGGAAAATAAAACTAAAAGAAGACCCGCTTTCTATTCAAAGAAAAATGAGAGATGAATGGGATTAAAATTTTGCTGGACAGTAATATCATTTTGTATCTTCTTGACGGGGATGAAACGCTTGCAAACTTTTTAGAACAAAAAGAGTTATACATTTCTATTATTACGGAAATGGAGTTACTCAGCTATAAAGGATTTACAAATGAAGAAGAGATACATGTGCGTAACTTCCTCTCGGAGTGCAGAAGCATCGGCATTGACAATGACATAAAGACTGAGGTCATATACCTCCGTCGGAAATTCGGCAACAAGCTTCCCGACAGTATTATAGCCGCCACGTCTATTTGCATGGACATTCCTTTGATTACCGCAGACCATGACTTTAAGAAAATAGAGAAATTACAACTCATCTTCTACGAAAAAATAAAGTAAATCACGATTGCCCCAACAAATCATTTTACATAAAAATAACCTGCAAAAAAGAAGTCAGGTTTCTTATCAAAGTCTCAAGAAACAAACGAGGTTCTTTGACTCGAATGCCAGACTGTCCGAAAGCACGAACAGGGACAATCACACTATAGCGAGGGTATTCCAATTGAATGGGAGAAAGTATGTTGTACTGCAAGGTTGTAATTGTTGTCGTGACTATCTTTATTATCGCGAACGCATCAAGCATTCCGATGAAAATAGGGAGATGCCACTTCTAGCAACATCCCCCTCAATCTATTAACTCTAATATGGAAAAAATTCTCACCTCTTTTAAGCTTTGGGCTTATCCTTGTCTTCGTCTTCCACTTCCTTGCCGGAACGGATAGCCCGTTTAATGGTTTTCACCACCTCTTCGATATCGGCATACAGATCTTGCCAACCGTCGACGGTACGCATGGCCGTCACCAGACTCAGGTAATCTTTCAAGGCATCTTCCATCCGACCACGCGCTTCGGAAGCCGTGTCGAGTTGCTTCAACTCCGACTCCTTATCGACCCGCTTTACGGTAAGGGCATTGTAATTCTTTTTCTTATTCGCCAACAACGTCACCGGAGCCGTGAGCTCAAGAGCGGTAAGGTTGGCTTCCATTTCAGGATTGGTCAGTCGCGTAAGCACCGCTTCGGTACGCGAATCCAATTCGCCTGTTGTCTGGTTATACAGTTTGCCGCCCGCTTTTATGGCCCCGGTCACCGCCTGTGCCGCCTGGCTCTTTTCGGTGCCGGGAAACAAGACGGCATATCCCGAGGCATAACTGTTCATCCCTTTTATTAAAGCAATAATCTCCTTGCTTTCCGTTTTCATCGGCCCGCTCATACGGCTGTAATGATCTACCGGCACTAATGGGGCAAAATAGGCATGTTCACTGACCACTTTCTGAAAGACCGGACTTGTTTTCGCCGCTTCCTGAGGGTTGTTATTGGTTACATCGATAATCAATTTCGCTCCATAATCTAAAGAACGTACACTCAATTTTCTAAAATTTGCTTTCATAATTTTTTTAATTTAAAATGTTATCCAATCAAAAGACGATATATCGATATGTTCCGGATTATCCGGGAGTCGTTTAGGCGTAAAAGATGTCGGATAGTCAAAAGTCCGCAGAAGAACGACCGTAAAGGATGTTGTATGACCATCATTTTACGGAAGAATGACCGTAACGGGTGTGGAATGGCCAAAAATTTGCGGAAGAATGACCGCACAATCTGTTGAATGCCGAAAAATTCACAGGAAGATGAGCGTAAAGGATGTTGGATACCCATCAGTTTACGGAAGAATGGCCGTAAAGTGTGTGGAACGAGTAAACCTGCATCATAAATTGCGGATAAAAACCGTTTAAGGGGCAAAAGTCGAAGGAGAGTTGCTCGAAAAGCGTCGGATGATTCCTTTTTAGAATGGATAAAAGGGCTAAGCGGCGTTCTTTCTTTGGTCATATTTTTGCTAATCACCATAATGAAGCCGATAAACGATACAAAGGTACTGTTTTTTTATTAGAAACAAGTTTTTAATAAAAAATTTTTCAGCCTGTTTTTTTTCACCGAAATTTTTCATGCGGTATTGCATGGTATGGAAGAAGTCTTTTCGTGACTCTCGTTCGAAAACGAGGAGGAAGATGAATATAAAGGCAAGCATTATTGAAATTGCCTATAAAAGAAAAAATAACGGAAACCCGTGAAAAGGATTATTTATAAATACCGGACTTTTGTACCTGCTATCACTGACGTTAACAAATTACAAGTAGCTCTTTTTGATAAAATCTTGCGATATGAGAAGTTATATATGGATTATGATTTGCTTGCTGACAATAACCATGGTCATCATTATATATGCAAGCATGAAAAAACAATACGAGCTTCAACAACTAAAGTATCACGAAGAAATGATCCGATTGCAATTAACAAATATCCGGAATCGTATTTCTCCGCATTTCCTGTTTAATGTACTCAATAAAGAAATGGGTATGATGAATGACTCTCCGCAAACGAATTTGATGAATTTAGTAACGCTTTTACGGATGAGCCTCGAAATGACGGAACAATGTTACGTATCGTTGTCGCAGGAACTGACTTTTGCAAAAACATATATCCAACTCGAACGGAAAAGTTTAGGCGATGAATTTCTTTTGGAATGGAATATCGATCCGGCTATCCCGACGGACCATACATGGGTTCCGACGATGATCCTTCAGATTCCGATAGAGAATGCCGTCAAACATGCTTTGCGCGGCAAGGAGGGTGTCAAACGCTCGTCGGTGAGTATACGAAGAAAAGAGAACGGCTCACAGTTGCTCATTTGCGATAACGGCGCGGGATTCCGGCCGTATATAAATCCTCATTCCGCGAACACCGGCACCAGATTGAAAACGTTATATCAAACAATCGATCTGCTCAATATCCGAAATGAGGAGAAAATCCTTTTCACCATTTTTTCTTCCGATAGTACCGGTCACACAGGAACGCAGGTGTCGGTTTTTATTCCCGACAAGTACCGGTTTGAATAAAAGGAAGCCTTTCTTTATGGGAAAGGCTTCCTAATAGCGACAGTCGTGTAACCGAGTTACACCTCCATTATAAAATAAATCCTATTTTCAGTGTCGGCGCGGCCAGGAAACCGATGCTGTGGCTGTCGGCTTGCAACAGTTTCAGTCCCGATTGCGGCTGAATGCCGGCGACGCCATAGGTATAGGATAACGGATCTATCTGAGCGCCGACATACAACGCCGGCAGGACAAAATAATCGATGCCGGATGTAAACGCCGCCCGCAGGTTCCAAGCCTCGCCGATGGATTTACCCATCGATTCTGCTTCATCGTACTTTTTCTCGTTCAGGCCGTAAGCAAGCCCTACGCGCACTCCGCTATACCAATAGAGGTTGTCGATGCGGGTGGAAAAATACCTGTCGGCTCCCGCAGAGACTGTATAGACGAATGTTTGCGATTTCGCCACCGCCCGGTAGTCGGGAATTCCGCCGTTTTCCACGTCGCCCGTACCCGGAACGCCGGTATAGCCGGGAGTGTATGCGAAATGAAGTCCTCCGCCCAGATTCAGTTTCCACGCGTTGCTTACAAACCAGCCGGCTTCGAAGCCGACCTGTAGTTTTTTATCGCTCCAGTTGGTGGAAAGTGCAGCCAGTTGGTAGCTGTCGAGGGTGCCTTCGGGCGCCTCAATGCTCGCGTAGCTGTTGTAACTCACGGTCGCCGCCAGGGTCACGTTGCCCTTGGAGGGGGCAACGGACGACTGAGCGAACACCGTGATACAAAATACGGGCATGATGGCTGCTACTAAAAGCTTTTTTATGTTCATATCTGTTCTTTCATTAATTATATACATTTGCCATCACGTAAGGATTTTATTTCTTTGGCAAAGCGTCTTCCAGCGCCTTCTTGGCGTCGTCGGCCGCTTTTTGCTTCACCGCCACGTTTTTTTCCTGTGCATCGATAGTCGATTTGAGACGTTCGATGGTTTCTTCTATAGAATTATCGGCCGCTATATTCTTATTGTCTTGTTCCAGAGCTTTATTCCAATCTTCCAGATTGGTTATATCGGCCTCAATACTACTTGCATCATAATAAATAGACCATAATGCACCGGATTCTCCGCTCAATATAGCCGCATCATTACCAGCTTCACTGTATTCAAGATAAGCCTGAGCCACACCTGTAAACTGCGCGTTGTAGGCATCTATGGCCGTTTTTATTTCGGCCAGCTTATCGGCATCCTTAAGTACATCATAAGCATTCTGATAAGACTCTAACTCGTCTTGCGAAGATTCTAAATTAGATTGAGCGTCTTCCAAATCGATTTTCGCATTATTTTCATTCTGGATAGCTGCCTCATAGTTCTGCTTTTCAGTCCATTCGTCGGGGGTGCCTTGGGCGTCTTCCCATGCTGTTTTAGCTGCTGCCGAGGCTGCTTTTGCATCCGCATATTGTTTGGCTAAACCGGTTGTTTCATCGTTAATATAGTCATCGAAATATTCTACAGTCGATTCTCTATCGCGAATGTCTATTTCCAACCGGCGCACATCGGCTACGGGAAGGATTATTTTTTGGTAGCCTTTTCGGATAAATATACCCTTATCACTGTGTAATTCGATATAATCATAGGAATACCATAATCTCGGATCAACCTGATAATTACTATAACTATCGTAATAACCAATACCGGAACCATCAGAATTCGGATACGCCACGTAATTGTTGCCCGGAAAATCAGAAGCAATCTTAAAATAATCCGTCTTCCGAATGGGCTGAAGATTATGTATTGATTGTGCATCCCTTTCTTTTTGATTGTAAGTTTCCCATAAGGATTGTTTTTTATCATCCGCTAGCTGAACTTCATCGACTTTAGCTTGCGCTGCTTCCAACAGAGCCTGAGGATCACCGCTATAATCAGCGTATTGTTTGTACACAGCTATTTGCGCCTTATTCCGGGTTATCTGCGTGTTGTTTTGTTCTATGCTTATGGCTTTGGATTCTTCAGAACTAATCAGGTCGTTTTCGGCTTGTATCAATTGGCTTTTTAAACCGGAGAGAGCCAGTTTTGCTTCGTTCAAATCCCTTACCTTGTTCACATAATTTGCAGACAGCTTCTGCAGCTTTGCCTTTTCTGCTTCGGATAGATTATCTTTCAGATCGGCCAGATTTTTTTGAGCAGCTAATAAATCCGCTTCGGCGCGCGCCAGATCAACCTGTAGCTGTTGCTCCGCCAGTAATAATTGATTGGCAATTTGTTTCAAACTCGCTTCACTTTGGGCCTTAACCACCTTTTGTTGTTCCAGCGCATTTTGCAGTTCAATTTTTTCCTTTTCGTTGGCCGTCTTCTCCTTCTCCAGTTGTTGTTTTTTAATTTCCAACTCCTGCTTGGCCTGTTCGTTGGTCGTTTTCTGCAATTTGGCCTGCAACTTGAGGATCTCGGTTTCGGCGGCCGTCTTCTGGGCGTTAGCTTTTTCGGCTTCGGCCTGAGCGTTCTTCAGGGCGGCCTCGGCGGCAGCCAGTATCTTGGTTGCTTCGGCATCAGCGGCGTTCAACGCGGCTTGCGACTTCAACAGTTCCGACTTCGAGTTGCGCAACTGCTCCACCGAAAGAGACTCTTCGTTATCCACGCAAGAGCTAAAAATAAATACTCCGAGCAATAATGCTCCTAAAAAAAATTTCCTTTTCATAAATCATACATTTTTAATTAATACAATAATTTTAAATTTGTTTCAAATACAAGGGTGTATTGTTTTTTTGTTTGCTTCTTGCCCGATAATATTCAAAGTTTCTCTTTTCTACCGATAGCGTTATGTAACGTTTGCATTGTTTTTACATTTCTTTTCAACCAATACAAAAGTAGAGAGAAACACCTTACAACACAAGGGGCTAAATTTGCAGAAAGGCTTATCATGCACTATTGTAGGCGTATCTTGCATAAAACGTGATTAAGCGGTATATTTTTATTTTACACGTTGCTTTCCGGAAAAAAATAATCCTTTGTATATACGCTCTGTCCGCTCGAAGCATTTTTTTAGAAAATTACGGAACCGGTAACCGTTTTATCAAAATAAATGAATAAGTCGAGCACCGAATAGGACTTTTTTTGTAAGTTTGCGGTCAACAATTTTCACATCGTTTTGTGTTTAGAAACAACTATTTCAGAATGAAAACAAGAAGCTGCGTTTATTTTTTTATCGTCATTGCCGTGCTTTCGTGCAAAGAAAGAGCTGTTCCGCCCGCCGGGGAAAGGGCCGGCAAAGTCGATGAACTTATCTCCGAAGCGATGGATTCGCTATACGCGAACCTGCCTTATTCGCGCCACCTGCTCCAACAAGCCATGCAGCAAGCCCCCGACAGCCTCTCGTTCCACGAAGCTCTTAACACCTACGCATTTACCTGCTTCGTAGCGGATCGGCTCGACTCGGCGCGCACCACGGCCCAACAGGTGCAGGCGTATACAGCGCGACAAAACCCCTCCGACCGCATTTACATCCTTACGGCATCCTCTCATAATATGATCGGGAATTGTTACGCCATGGGCAGGAAACAAGATTCGGCATTGTATCATTACTTGCACGCCTTGAATTATTACGAATTAACATCCGAACGGGAAAAAGCGCCCGATGTGTGTATGAATATCGCCGACATGTATATGAAAAAAGGAGATTTCGCCAATAGCGCGCAATATTACCGGAAGGCATTATTCCTCAGCGACTCGTTAGGAATAACCGGCCGAATGGGATTTCCTATCTATACCGGATTGGCTCAACTGTATATGGAGCTTCGGGATTTCGACCTTTCCGATCATTATTTCCGATTGGCGGAAAACCAATATGAGGAACGCCCACTGAATGAAAAATTCTTTTTCTGTAATACACGGGGGAATTATTATTTTTTTAAGGAAGAATACCGGCAGGCATTGCCTTGGTTCGAGAAAGCGAAAACATTGGTTACTGCTGGAGGGTACGGTTTTTCTATCCACTTGGTCAACATCAATCTGGGAGAGATTTATTTTCATTTGAACAAGCCTGATTCGGCGCTTGATTACCTGAATCAGGCGCAGGCATATTTCTCCCGGATGAACGAACCGACCTTTCTGTATCATATCGGGACAATCCGGGCGGGTATCGCGTTGAAAGAAGATAATCCCGCACAAGCTCGCCGTTATTTGCAAAACAACGGCGACACTATCCGGATAGAGCCTAACCTGATGAGTATCCGCAACCGGTACATGCAAGACTATTTTGCCCGCACAGGTGATTTCGAACAGGCGTATGCTTATTTACAAAGAAATAAAGCGACCGACGACTCGATCCGTTCGGAACGAACGAGGATGCGTATCGCCGAAATGGATATGCGTTATGTCCGGGATACGACGCTGATGAAAAAAGAACTGTTTATCCAAGGACAAGCGGCCCATATCGAGTCTCTACGGATGAGGAGTTTTATCTGGGTGATGGCTTGCCTGCTCATCATGGCGGTGGCCGGGATCGTATATGTCAGCATGAAGAAACAAAAAGACTTGCAATGGATGATCTTTCATGACCAAATGGCCAAACTCCGGCTAACGAACATCCGCAACCGGATTTCCCCGCATTTCATATTCAATGCCCTTAACAGGGAAATAAGTTCCGCCGAAGATCCGGATCATTCCAATCTGAAGGGATTGGTGTTTTTATTGCGAAGGAGTCTCGAGATGACCGACCGGACTCATGTTACACTTTTCCGCGAATTGGAGTTCGCCGAAGCTTATATCAAACTGGAACAGGAAAGCCTCGGGGACGATTTCCGTCTCGAATGGCAAATCGATCCGCATGTCGACACAACAGCCGTTTCGGTTCCTCCCATGATTATTCAGATACAGGTTGAAAACGCGATGAAGCATGCCTTGCGTCAAAAAGAAGGAGAAAAAAAACTATCCGTCCGTATAAAAAAAGAGGAAAATGGTGTCGGGATAACCATTCAGGATAACGGCCCCGGTTATTTCCCGGGCAAAGAAACCTCTTCGGCCGGTACCGGTACTGGATTGAAAGTGTTATACCAGAGCATCGACGTGTTCAATGCTAAAAATAAGGAAAAAATACTTTTCCACATCGGCCGTTCGGACGAAAAAGGGTTAGGCGGAGCAAAAGTAACCGTTTTTATACCGGATAATTATGTGTTTAAATAAATTCAATAAAAAAGATTGATAAGAAATGGCAAACAACCTGTATACCGTAGCGGTGATTGATGATGAACCGGTTTGCATCCAGAACTTGCGGCAATCGTTAACGGATTTTCCCGACCTGAAGGTTGTCGGAGAAGCCCAAACGGCGAAGAATGGTAAGAAACTGATTTTGCAGGAAAAACCCGATTTGCTTTTCCTTGACGTGGAACTACCCGATATCGACGGGTTGGAATTATTGCAAGATTTACAATATCGTATTACCTGGCCTATGCAGGTGATTTTCTATACTTCTTACCAGAAATATTGGCTTGACGCTTTAAGGCAATCCGCTTTTGACTATTTGCTTAAACCGTATAGCCCAAAAGAATTTTCTTTGATCATCCGCCGCTTCTTTGAACATACGGCCAAGCAGAAAAACAGTCAGCCTTTCGACCGGGAGTTCTCCGAACTGCTGCCCGCACACCAGATTTTCCTCGTCCCCGATATAACCGGATATCAATTGATCCGGATCAATCAAATCGGTTTTTTCTCGTATATCCATGCTCAACGCCAATGGAACGCGGCCTTATCCGACGGAAAACAAGTGCTCTTAAGGAGAAATACAAAGGCGGGCGATATCCTGAAGGCGTCTTCTTCTTTCATTCAAATTAACCAACAGCAAATCATCAATCTGAATTATCTGTGTACGATCAGGGGTAAAAACTGCCGCCTGATTCCGCCTTTCGAGAAGGAAGAAAATTTATGCGTATCTCGAAACTTTCTCAAGAACTTGCAGGATAAATTTTATCAGATATAATGGTCATCCTTCGTCATTCCGCGCTTGACTCGGAATCCTCTTATTATACATTCCTCGTTTTTTCAGGGGATTACGGGTCAATCCCGCCATGACGAAAAGGCCGGACTAAAAACAACCGATACACTCGTTCCTTTCCCTTTTTCCGACACGATAGCCAGTTCGCCCGACCAATTGTCGACCCGTTCGCGCATGGTTCGCAATCCGATGCCGCCCGGAGACGCTTGCGGATCGAACCCTTTGCCGTTATCTTCGACCGAAAAACGGAAAACGCCGTCGCCATAAGCAAACGTCTACGAAACTATTCAGGCAGCAGCGTTTTGCTATTTTTTCTTTATCTTTGCCCTCATAAATGAATAATCAAGCAACATGCATACCTATTCGATAGAAGAACAAGAACGGGTAGAACGGATTATCAGGCAGTGTTCACTCTGTTATGTCGGGCTGGTCGACAAAAACCGCCGCCCTTATGTACTGCCGATGAATTTCGGATATAAAGACGAGATCATCTACCTGCATTCGGGACCGGAAGGGAAAGCGGCGGCGTTAATGGCTGAGGGTCCCGAAGTGTGTCTCACGTTTTGTACCGATAGCAAATTAATTTGGCAACACCAAGAGGTTGCATGCAGCTACCGTATGCGGGCAGAAAGCGTACTGGTTTACGGGCACGTAGTTCCGGAAGAAGATTTTGACGAGAAGGTAAAAGCGCTGGATATCATTATGCAGCAATACTCCGGTAAGACATTTACTTATTCCGGCCCGGCCGTCAAGAATGTCAAGATTTGGAAAGTGGCGTTGGAAGAGGTATCGGCAAAAGAATTCGGCGTGCCCAGCCGGAACGCGTTAAAATACAAAGATCGCGACCGTTTTTAATTCGCATTATATTTATATGATTACAATACAAACAATGAAAAAAATCGTCCTTTTAGCAGCCTTTCTCGGCGCGGTGTTTGTCGCCTTGCCCAAAGAGCCGGTTTCGGTAAAAAAGACGGCCAAACCCGTAGAAATCACGAAAACCGATTTTATCCGTAAAATATTCGATTACGAAGAGAATAAAGAGGTGTGGAAATATAAAGGAGATAAGCCGGCAATTGTAGATTTTTATGCAACCTGGTGCGGTCCGTGCCGCATCACCCATCCGATACTGGAGGAGCTTGCAGCCGAATACAGTAACGAAATTTACATTTACAAAGTGGATGTGGATAAAGAACCGGAGTTGGCTTCTTTATTCGGGGTACAAAGCATTCCGGTATTTATTTTTATTCCGATGAACGAAAATCCGCAAGTAGCGGTGGGCGCTTTACCTAAAAAGACCTTCAAAAGCGCCATAGACAGTATTTTGTTGAAAAAAGAAACGGAAGAAAAATAAGGCCGACAGTTTCGGTTACCGATATGATTACCAGCCTGCAAAACCCAGCCGTAAAAAATATTGTCAAACTCTCGAAAAATAAAGAGCGCCAACGGCAACAGCTCTTTATGATTGAAGGCGCGCGCGAATTGTCGCTGGCTTTACAAAGCCACTATGCGATCGATTCGGTATATGTATGCCGGCAGATGTTGGCAAAGACCAAGTATCCGCAGGTGCTGGACTCGATTCCCGACAAACTCGTTTATGAAATCTCTCCCGAGGTATTCGCCAAGATTGCTTACCGAGAAAATTCCGACGGATTGGTCGCGTTATCCAAACCCAAAGCGCATGCCCTTTCTGATCTGCAATTATCCGGCAACCCTTTTATCGTGGTTTTGGAAGCCGTTGAAAAGCCGGGAAACCTGGGGGCCATTTTACGAACCTGCGACGCCGCCGCTGTCGATGCCCTCATCGTTTGCGACCCGCAAACCGACTTGTATAATCCAAATGTCATCCGTTCGAGCGTGGGCGGGCTTTTTACCGTACAAACGGCGGCTTGTACCTCTTCCGAAGCCATGTCGTGGCTCGATGCCCATTCCATACACACTTTCGCAGCAGAATTAACGGCGGCTGAGTTTTATCAAAACATCGATTTCACCCATCCTTCGGCGATCATTATGGGAACAGAAGCCGACGGGCTCACCGATGCATGGTTGCAATATGCCGGCAACCGTATAAAGATACCCATGCGCGGTAAAATCGATTCGCTAAACGTTTCGGTATCGGCCGCTATACTGATCTTCGAGGCCATGAGGCAGCGCGGCTTCTAAAACGGATCCCGGGCATCTGAAGTCAGGCCTATTTTCGTTACTCCTCCCGGCAGATTCTCATCATGAGACGGCAAGTCGCCCGGTTGACCGCCGTCTTTTTTCATCATAAACGGCTCTAAATTATCTTTATTCCGATCATACGTATCGATCATCTCCTCCAATTGCCTTTCGGTAACCGTTCGGCAAATGGTATAGAAGTGCTCTTCCTGAAACGAAATATGATAGTACCGTATGGTTTCTTTATCGGTAATATTATCGATACGTGCAACGGTCGGGGAAAAACCCGGAATGATCACGTCAAACTTATCTCCGATTTTGTAGCTCATGTTTCTGATTGTGTTATTGTGTTCATAAATGAATTTTGCGATCGAACTATTCGGATGATTGCCTTTCCAATAGTACGAAATATATAACATACTTCTTAAATAAAATGTTCTGAGGGAAGATGTGTGTCGGAGGGATGAATGTTTTTCTAAAAAACAGGGTAAAACACTTCCCTAAAACAAAAGAATTATGTACCTTTGCACGACTGTCATTTAAAATGACACCTTAATTGTAGAGCCGTTCAGATTGTGAAATTTGGGCGGCTTATTTTTTTATTCCTTAACTGTAGAGCCGTTTTCTATTTCGTGTGATTTTCTACTATATAACAGTAGGATAAAAAACATGTTCATTTTTTCTTCAAATAATTTACGGCTCTTCTTCGCGAGAGCCTTCCGGAATATGATTCCAGCCCTGTGCTTTCAACTCCATCGCCTGCCCGTCGCGCGTCACAAAATACGATCCGTTTTCGGCTTTGGTCATGTGCCCGATAAGATGAATCCCCGACAACTCCGCCATCGTATCATGCAAATGCAGCGGCACGGTAAACAACAGTTCATAGTCTTCTCCTCCATTCAGAGCCACCGTAGCCACATTCATATTAAACGTCTCGGCCATCATAGCCGTTTGGTAATCTATCGGAAGGCGCTCCTCGAACAATTGGCAACCGACATGGCTTTCTTTGCAGAGATGCAATATATCGGACGACAGGCCATCGGAAACATCAATCATCGAAGTAGGAACGATTCCATGTTCGGCCAACATCTTCACAATATCTTTACGGGCCTCGGGCTTCAACTGCCTTTCCAGCAAATATTCTTTTCCTGCAAAATCGGGCTGAAATTCTTTGCTGTTGCTTTTATCAAATACCCTTTTTTCACGCTCCAACAGTTGCAACCCCATATAGGCAGCCCCTAAATCGCCCGACACGTAGATCAGGTCGGTGTCTTTTGCTCCGCTACGGTAAACAATCTGCTCTTCGTCGGCGATGCCGATGCAGGTGATGCTCACCGTAAGTCCCGTTAACGAAGAAGACGTATCGCCACCCACAATGTCCACGCCATACGTCTCACAAGCCAACTGCAGGCCGGCATAAAATTCTTCGATATCTTCCACCGAAAAACGATTAGAAATCCCCAACGAAACCGTTATTTGTTGCGGGGTTCCATTCATGGCATAAATATCGGAAAAATTCACCACAGCCGATTTGTATCCCAAATGTTTCATCGGCACATACACCAAATCGAAATGGATTCCTTCGAGAAGCAGATCGGTTGTCACCAATGTGCGTTTATGGGCATTATCGATAACCGCAGCATCATCTCCTACCCCTTTGCGAGAAGTAGGTTGCGTTAATTGTATGTGCTTCGTGAGATGATCGATCAACCCGAACTCTCCCAGAGACGATATTTCTTTTCCTTTCATAATAATCTCGATATAAATAATTCAAGTTTCGCAAGTTATTCCGCCTGAAAATTTGCAGCTTACAGTTTACAGTTACTGTTTACTGCATACTTCTTACTCCTAACTATTTGTAATTTGTAATTTGTAATTTGTAATTTGTAATTTGTAATTTGTAATTTGTAATTTGTAATTTCTTAAAGTCCCTCGCGAAACTTGAGTCATCTCATATTTTTTGAATCACGGCACGCATGATCTCGGCCATTTTGGGCTGCGCTATCTTCGCCGCTTCCTGCACATCTTCGTGCGAAACTTCGACAATTTTCCCGATTACACCTAAATCGGTAATAATAGAGAAGGCAAGAACTTTCATCTTGGCATGATTGGCCACAATCACTTCGGGAACGGTAGACATGCCCACCGCATCGCCTCCGATGATACGGAAGAAGTTATATTCGGCCGGCGTTTCGAACGTGGGGCCTTGAACGCCTACATACACACCATGTTGTAGCTTGATATTTTTTTCTTTTGCGATATTCATTGCCAGCAAACGTAACTCGCGGTCATAGGCTTCGCTCATATCCGGGAAACGGGTTCCCAATTCATTGTAGTTCTTTCCGTGCAGCGGATGTTCGGGAAACATATTGATATGATCTTCTATCAACATAATATCTCCGATATCGAAACTGGAATTCATTCCTCCGGCAGCATTCGACACGAAAAGATACTGGATTCCCAATGCTTGAAACACACGGATGGGAAAGGTGACCTCCTGCATGTTATAGCCTTCATAATAATGAAAGCGCCCTTGCATGGCCAGCACCTTTTTACCGCCTAACGTTCCGACGATAAGTTTTCCGCTATGCCCTTCAACGGTCGACAAGGGAAAGTTGGGAATCTCGGCGTAGGGAATTTCGTTTTTATCTTCTATTTCATGCACTAATTCGCCTAATCCCGTACCTAAAATAATGGCGGTATTAGGAATTTCGTGAATCTTTTTTCTTAAATAATCAGCGGTTTGTTTGATAATTTCTAACATGTTGATTGATTTTTTTATTGAATTGTTCTTTTTTTGATTGTTCTATAAAGCGCACCTTAATAGGCACATAATAGAGTCGTTTTTTCAAGTCCTCCTCAAGGAAAGGCAATGATTGAAAACGCATCGCATCTTTTTCGGTCGTGACAATCATTTTATCGTCGCCCTCCATTTTCTTAAACAGGTCACGAATGGTGCGGATATCGTCTTTTGTGAACGAGTGATGATCGGGGAAAAACCGGGTATGTAAAGAATCCGTTTTTTGCTTTAATTCATTTACTAAAGGTTCCGGAGCGGCAATACCGGCCACTAAAAGCACGTGAGTGCCGGGAAGAATATCCGCCTTTTGCCCTCTTTCCTCGAATTCAGGAAACACGGAAACCGGATCGCCATATTGAATAGAGGAAAAATATAAATTCTGATAAGGATACAAGTTAAGCCCTTTAGTATAAATACGGAAATCAATCGCTTGCATATCCGGCGGGCACTTTGTGACGATGACCATGGAAGCTCTGTTCTTTCCACTTATGGACTCCCGAAGCGACCCGGCCGGCAAAAGTTGATCTTCATAGACAGGTCGATGGCTATCTACTAAAAGAATCGACAAAGAGGGTTGCACGTATCGATGCTGAAAGCCGTCATCCAATAAGATCACGTCGGGACGTTCGCCCTGCCCGCTATCGAACAGTTTTTTAATGGCGCGTCTTCTGTTTTTATCCACCACCACGAGCGTCCGGGGATACTTCCTCTTTATTTGTAGCGGCTCATCTCCTACCTCAGCGGCTTTCGAATCCTCTTCGACCATTAAAAAGCCCTTGGTTTTCCTTTTATATCCCCGGCTAAGCACAGCCACCTTATATCGCGAGGACAATAGCTCTATTAAATATTCGATATGAGGAGTTTTGCCGGTTCCCCCAACCGTGATATTTCCGACACAAATAATCGGAACAGGAAATTTTTCTTGTTTTAGGATATGATGGTCGAATAGAAAATTCCGAAAGCGAACACCGGCCCCATATAACCATGAAAACGGCAATAACGAACGGCGTATTTCGACGGGCGGAGTATCCATTACACTAATAATTCGTTTACATCTTATCGAATATTCAAATCAGCCGGAATCCGAGCCTGAACAAAATCCTGCTCTTTCATATCTTTGACCAGCGTAAATAAATCGTAGCTCCGGCCTAAATACTGCTTCAATGTTTTAGCGGCCAAATCTTCCCTTTGTTTATCGAATAGCTGCTCGAACTTCGAACGCATCTTCGGATATTCAAATACCACATAACTTTTCCCCAGATTGGCCAATTCGGCTGCAACTTCGATGGCTTTTTCAATACCGCCGAGTTCGTCCACCAATCCGATTTCCTTTGCCTGATTACCCGTCCAAACGCGGCCTTCGGCATAAAGCTTCAAGGAATCTTTAGATATGCCGCGGCCTTCGGCACAACGGGCCACAAAGAGGTCGTATCCTTGCTCTATCATGTTTTGGAATAATTGTTTCTCGCCGTCATTGAGAGGGCGGGAAAAATCGCCGAAATCGGAGTAGGTGTTGGTTTTTACCACATCCGTACTAATACCCAGTTTGTCCGCAGTGCCTTCGAAGTTCGGAACCATTCCGAAAATACCGATCGAACCGGTTAATGTCGTCGGCTGAGCGACAATCTTATCGGCGTTGCAAGAAATATAATAACCTCCCGAAGCCGCGTAATCGCCCATCGAAACCACTACCGGTTTTTCCTCTTTCAGGCTACTGATGGCTTTCCATATCTGTTCGGAAGCATAGGCGCTTCCTCCGCCCGAGTTGACCCTGAAAACAACCGCCTTTATATCGTCATCCTTCCGAAGCTTTTCGATCTGATCGACGATAAATTTATCCTGAATATTGGTCGCTCCGGAACCGGACGTGATATTTCCATTGGCATACAGGATGGCGATGGAGTTTTCGGTTTTCTTTAGTTGCTGGGTCTTGACCGATTTCATATCCTGAACGGATGCGTACGGAATACTTGCGTCCGCTTCAATGCTGAGCAATGAGCGCAGATAATTCTTCATTTCGGTTTCATACAAAACGGTATCGACCAAACTGGAGGTCAACAGGAAATCCGTCTCGTGCATTGCAGGGACTTTGTTGGCAAGCGAATCGATTGCCTGCGAAGAGAGCCCGCGCGCTTCCGCCATATCATCGCGAAGTTCGCCCCAAAGATCATGCAGATAGGAACTCACCTGCTCTCGGTTCGCTTCGCTCATTTTATCTTGAATAAAAGGCTCAACAGCCGACTTATAGGTACCCACTTTAAAGATTTGCACATCGACACCGAGCTTTTTCAATGCATCTTTATAGAATATCGGCATCGAGGCCAATCCATGTATGTCAAGCATTCCCTGAGGGTTAATCGCAATCTTATCCGCAACGGAAGCCAGATAATAGCCCGCTTGGGAATAAGAGTCGGCATAAGCGACAATAAATTTTCCGCTTTCCTTAAAACGCTCGAGCTCTTGGCGAATTTCAGCTAATGTGGCAATGGAAGCGCTAAACATACGGGAATCGAAATAAATTCCTTTGATGTTGTCATTATTTTTGGCTTTCCGGATAGCGCCCACAATATCGTTCAAACCCATTGTAGAGGGCTCATTTTCGAACATAGAACTAAACGGATCTTCTTCCGGAGTTCTTTCCGTCACCTGACCGGTAAGGCGCAAGTTCAGAATGCTGTTTTCTTGCAAAGTAAATTTTTCTTGAGTAGAAAGGGAGCCAAGGAAAGAACTCATCGTACCGAAGAAAAACAGCATTGCCACAAAGGAGAGTAGAATGTTTGCAATCACAAAGCCCAAAGCCGAAGCAAGCATTATTTTCAGGAAATCTTTCATATAAGAAATTTTTATATTTATAGAAACAACAAAAATAAAGAAAAAAGGCGGATATTGCAATATAAACGCCTTGATTTTAATCCTATTCTTTTACAGGATGCTGTCATCTCCCGCCTAACGCCTCCATGCCGTTCGGCGGATAAAAAAAGCGCCGATCTTTGCGTTTAAAACGGAAATACTCCCGGAGCGAAGGCTCCAATCGAGGCTATTTAGTGATTTTAATTCTTTCTTAGATTGTTTTATAAACAAAACAGACGCCTTCAACCATAAAAAATAATAAATTTGCAAAAAAAAGCCGCCCTCGTGCAGCGTTTTTAGCTTTTTTCCATCATAATCTATGTATGCGAGAAGAATGGATGAATCGCAATTAATAATAGCGTGTAAGAAACAAGATCGTAACGCTCAAAGAGCGCTATACGAATTGTATGCTCCAAAAATGATGACGGTTTGTTTGCGTTATTGTAAAAATGAGGAAACAGCCCGCGATTTATTACACGACGGATTCATTCAGGTATTTACGCATATAAGCTCTTATGCGGGTAAAGGTTCTTTTCAAGGCTGGTTAAGACGGATTTTTGTAAATGTGGCACTCGAGAATTATCGACAAGAAGCTCGGAGAAATAAATTTATGGAAGAATACGAATATGAAATAACCGATTTGGAAGACGATTATCAGGACAATCGGTTCGATATCGAAAATATTTCTCAAGAAACGGTGATGCAAATGATCCAGGAATTACCGACAGGGTATAGAACGATTTTTAATTTATTCATTTTTGAGGAGATGCCTCATAAAGAAATCGCGAAGCTATTGGGTATAAATGAAGCGGCATCCCGGTCGCAATTCTATCGGGCAAAAACACAATTACAAAAGAAAATCAGCGTATTACTGGAACGTAATAAACGACAAGCTCAATGAACGAAGACAATAATATAAGACAACAATTTCAGTCTAAGCTGAACAACTTCGAGGCGCGCGTCCCCGAAGACGGTTGGGTTCGGCTGGAAGAATCGCTTATCGCCGCGTCTAAACTAAAACGACTGCGGAGCAGGTGGTATATCGGTTCGGCTGCTGCCGTACTGGCATTACTTATCGGCAGTCTATTGTTTTTCCCCACGTCGATAGAAGATCCGTCTCCGATCATAACGCAGCAAAAAACCATTCCGCAAACAGAAGAGCATAAGAAAAGCGAAAAGCAAAAAGCAAAACATAAAGTTCCCGCACAATATGCCCATAAAAATAAAAAGAAGGCGGTATCCGGCATTCGACAAAACACGGAGAAAGAGAACGATCTTATTTTTGCTTCCGGGGAATCTCCTGCGAAATTAAATCCGGTTGAAAAATCGTCATCTGAAATTGAACGCACATCCGAAAAGGACCAATCCTCTCCCAAAAAACAAGAAAAGGAAATAAGTCAAGCGGAGAAGGATCGCCTAATCGAAGAGTTTGCCCAAGCAGGGAAAAAGGATATGTTACTTGCGGCGTTAGAGACCGGCGCAAAAACGAAAAACAGGAACACCGGCATTGGAATAACCGGCGGCGGGGGCCTGCTTTCTTCCGAAAGGACTGTGAACGCCCCCATGACATTGCGAAGCGCATCGGCTAATCCGAAAGATAAAGAGCATTATTCTTCTCCTCCGAAGCAACTCGATCTCACATCCAACCCGGCCGATAACATAGCAGAAATGGAGCATGCACAACCGGTATCGTTGGGAATTACCGTTTCAAAAGTCGTCTTCGACAATTTGTCGGTCGAAACGGGATTGGTATATACCTATTTATATTCGAAGACAAAAAACACCAATATCAATTCCGACACTAAAGAAACATTGCATATTCATTATTTGGGTATTCCCGTAAACGTCAATTATTATTTCCTTTCCATCCATAAACTGGATATATATGCTTCTTTGGGAGGTATGATTGAAAAAGATATTCACGGAGAATTTAGACGAAACCGTAATTCGGAAGTGAAAGAATTAAACAGTTCATCCTCGAAACAAGAAACGATTTCGGTGAAACAAGATAATCCTCAGCTATCGATTAATGCGGGCTTCGGCTTATCGTATCCGATATATAAAAATTTGAATTTATACGGGAAAATCGGAGGTGCGTATTATTTTGAAACGAATAATCCTTATAAAACTATTTATTCGGAGCAGAAGATTATGCTCGATCTGAACCTCGGATTAAGAGTTGAATTTTAATTATCAATTTAAATATAGAACAAAATGAAAAAATTATTACTATTTGCTATGATAGGCGTCAGCCTGATATTGACATCATGCTTGGGAGAAACCGATACACAGTTTTCGGGTATGCCCTTGTCTTATATAACAAGGACAGAAGGAGGAACCGTTTTTGCCCGAACGATCGATGGATTGGCAATCACTTCATCGAGTATTAAAAATTTAACTCCTGGGACATTTGTGGTTATTACTTATTCATGGAATGAGAAAACAAACACCGTGACTGAAGATAACATTTATGATGTTACGGTGACAAACATCGATGGACCTATCGAACAATCATCCATCGCTCATAATGCAGCACCGGTACAAACGCCCAAAATACCGTTAAAAGACTTCCAGCCTTTCCTTTATAATAGCAACATCTACAATGCCGGTGAATATTTTGACTATCACATCTTCTATTCGTATCAAACCGATGAAAGCGACAAGGGGCAGTTGAAATTCTACAAGTCTGAAGAGACTGATATCTCGGATAACAAGCTGGTTATCGATGCGCGTTGGGAAGCATCCGCTTTCGGAAAAGACAGTGAGAAAGGGGCTTCAGGCGCCGTAAAAATCAAATCTATCATGGACGAATTTTTAGCAGGCAGCTCCTCTACCGAATATAAGACGTTACAAGTGACTTTCCAATATTTTGAAAAAGGTAACGATGGTAAGATCACATTAAAAAAGAGTCAACCTTATTCGATGGTTATTTCAAAAGAAAAACAATAAAAAAATACAAGCTCCCAAGAGAGTGTCTCAAAAGACTCGTACCGGGGATGTCGTTCAGAGCGACGCCCCCGGTAATTTCGTTTATTACTGAGAAATGCGTATCTTTGCATTCCAAAATCAAAAAGGAATGTGGAGAGATATTTTTCTCACAATTATTCAATTGACGACATCCCCGCAACAAGCTTGGAACCATATAGAGAAAGATGAAGAAACACGGGACGAATTTTTCAACCGTTTCCTTCATCCTCTATTTGCCATCATCGCGGTCACTTCGTTTATCGGCGGGATCGGGCTGATGCATGGCGCCGGATTACAGATGGCTTTGAAGATGGCGATTATAAACATCGTCACCCTTTACAGCAGCTACTACATTGTTTCGTATACGCTTAACGAAATGGCTGTGCAATTCGGGCTCGAAAAAAACCGGTATCTTTATCAGCGGTTTGTAGGATATTCATCCGTTGTGATGTATGCCTTGTATATGGTCATGCCTCTACTATCGGATTTCTTCATATTATGGGTTTTCGCCCTATATACCATTTATATCGTATACAACGGAGCGGAGATTTTTATGAAAACGAGGGAGGAGAAAAGGATGAACTTCTCGATCGTTGCGACGTTATTAATAGTGGCAGTACCGGGATTAATCAATGCCTTCATGATTTATTTAATCCATTAAAATGAAACAATCTCCTGTAAATATAAGAAACAAGCGAGCTTCATTCGATTATGAATTGCTGGATACGTTTACGGCCGGCATCGTATTGACCGGCACAGAAATAAAATCTATCCGGTTGGGAAAAGGCAGCTTGGTCGATACGTTCTGTGTGTTCGAAAAAGACGAATTGTGGGTGAGAAACATGTATATAGCCGAATATTTCTATGGGACGTATAACAATCACAGCGCCCGCCGCGATAGGAAACTATTGCTGAATCGTACGGAATTACGTAAACTCATGCGACTGGTTAAAGAAACGGGATTCACCATTATTCCCACCCGTTTGTTCGTCAACGATAAAGGACTGGCCAAACTCAACATCGCCGTCGCAAAAGGGAAAAAGCAATACGATAAACGTCAGGCTCTGAAGGAAAAGGAAGACAAGCGGACGATGGACCGCATGTTTAAACGGTAAACACCATTTATTTAAACAATTCCATAAGCGCCCAAATAAATGTTGCCGAATGAAGCGGATAAGAGGAAGATGGCTTTTTGGATTGTCTTACGAAATTCGCGGCAAATTCGGGATATTTGTTCCGGATATGGTCGCGTACGATGACTAACGATTGTGAGAATTTGTTGTATGTCGTAGGCACGGTAATGGACAATGTTTGCGCAATTTCTTCGGGACTGCAATTGTTCAACCTCATCCAAAATGTACGCCGGGTGGATTCGGGCAACGAGGCCAATGCCTCACGAACAATAGCGATCGCTTCTTTCACATCCAGGTCTTCCGACACATGGCTATACCATTCCATATCCTCCGCCTTAGCCATATCATCCCACAACACAGGAGAAGTCAATGTGCGGCGATAATTATCGACTATGCGGAAACGAAGTTGCTGCACAATAAACGATTTAGCGGAGCCCGATCCATTACAATGAATAAAGGAAGGCTTTTCCCATACATTCAACCAAAACTCCTGGGTAATATCCTCCGCAATCATTTCCGACTTGACTTTTTTCATCACAAAATCAAATAAAAATGACGCATATCGAATATAGAATTCCTTGAAAGCATACGAATCTTTCGCCGAAATTCCATCCAATAAATCGCTATCTAAAACAAGCTTCTTCATTTTACATTATTTGTCGACATCCGGCATCTTCCTCCCTCGATAACAGGAAGAATATAAAATAAACCTCTGAATAATTGCAATATACACTATTTTATAACTTTACGACCCGACAAATGTAGGACAAATTGTTTCAATAAAACAACAGGTATATATTAAGATATTGTTACATTTTGAAGACATTTTTGTTACACGTCCTGCTTTTCATCAATATCTTACTGATTAGTAATATCCTATAATCATTTCAAGCGACATCTTCAACAAATGAGAATCAGAGGGAGCAAAACGTAATATATATAGAAAGCGGTTTGCTCATCATTTTTATTTAAAAGCAGATGAAAAGAAATAGATTATCACGAAGAAGAAAGCAACTTACTGAGAAAGAAAAGGAACGCTATGTGAAGATTTTTCTCGGCCGCTTTCTGAACGGTGAATTGAACGAAAAGGAAAAAGAAATCGTTACCGGACTAAAAGCAAATGCAATACAACATCCCTTGACCGATGATGAATTACAAAAGAAATTAATCAGCGGTTTTGACCGGTTGGCCGAAACCATCGGTGTGGAAAAACTGACTCCTATGGAAGCGCGCCGCCTATTAAAGGATAAAAAGCAAAACCGCCGGGTGCTGCGACCATGGATGGCCTATGGAACCGTAGCCGCCATTGCAGCATTGCTGTTGATTATCGGCTTCAACAGCCCTTCTATTCGCCGAACAGTATTGTCGGCAAATCTGGTGGCAGAGGCATTGGTTCGGGACAGTTTTGCAACCGGACAGGAGATTAAATCGATACGCCTATCCGACGGGACGGTCATTCATTTGAATACAAATACCAAACTCAGCCTGTATAAAGACAAATACGCCGGTAAGACCCGCGAAGTATGGTTGGACGAAGGGGAAGCTTTCTTCGATGTCGCCCGGGATGCAGACCACCCCTTTATCGTCCATACGGCGGACGGTGTAAGCACGCGGGTATTAGGAACGTCTTTCAATATAAAAGCTTACGGCGAATTGAACGAACAGATAATTTCCGTACGAACGGGAAAGGTTCGGATCAGTGACGCCGACGGAAAATACATCCAAATCACCTCCGACCGGAAAGTCATCTTTAACAAGGCCGACCACTCCTTGACGCAATCGCTTACCGACACTGAGTTGGCTGCAAGCTGGCGAAGCGGACAACTCGTATTCGACGACGCAGGCCTCGATGAAATAGCTATGAAGATACTCCGCCGATACGGCAAACAGGTAATCGTAACAAACGAAGCATTACCCGAAACCATCCGGCTCAAAGCGGTATTTCCGCCGGACACGGAGGTGGAACTCATCGCCCGGCAAATTGCCGATATGTACGGTATCGGCTACAGGCTCGAAAACAGCCGGTTGATTTTTGAACAGATGGATGAGAGATTAAAGGTAAATTGAAAAAGATTGATGACAGATTGAAGGTAGATTGATAATAGATTGATAAAAAAACAGATGAACCCAAGAAGCAATTTAGTAAAAACAATTCTTTTTACATTATTCACACTGATAGCAATTCTATCCGTATATCAGGTGCAGGCGCAAAACGAGTACTCTTTTCCTGCACAGACATTGATGCAACGGATAGACGACATCAGCAAATTGTCCAAAAAACAAATAGCGTACGACATTAGTCACGTGGAAGACGTGCGGGTACCAGCCTATAGTGCCGCGACACAAAATACGGAAGAATGGCTGGATCGTTCGCTGAAGAATACGCCTTTCATCTATCGAAAAAAAGCAGACGGCAATTATTACCTGGTACAACGCCCGCAGCAAACCGATACTTCCGAAAAAGGGAGTCTGAAGGGACGTATCGTAGAAGCCGAGACTTCGGAACCGCTCATCGGAGCCACCGTAAAGATACAAGGCACTCAATTCGGCACGATCACCGATATGGACGGATACTATCGCTTGACCGGTGTACCGGAGGGACGTCATACCTTGGAGGTTACTTATCTGGGATATACGAATGAAAAGGTCGATGTGCGGGTGCGCGCTTCACAAACCGAGACCTACAACGTTGTGCTCTCACCCGATAGCAAGATGCTCCAGGAAGTGATAGTCAGCGGCGTACGCCGCGAGCGCGGCTCGGTTCCCCATGCCACCGTACAACAAGTGGTGCAGGAAATCAAGGAATTGCAAGTGGTGGCATCCGGCATTTCATCGGAGCAAATCAGCAAAAGTGCAGATCGCAACGCGGCCGATGCCGTGGCTAAAGTGGCGGGTGTAAGCATACGCGACAACAAGTTCGTGGTGGTGCGGGGAATGAACGAACGTTACAACCTGACCTATCTGAATGATAATGTCGCTCCGAGTACCGAAATCTACTCGCGCGCCTTCGCCCTCAACTTATTACCGACACGGATTATCGACAAGATACTAGTCTATAAATCCCCCTCGCCCGACCTGTTGGGCGATATGACCGGGGGAGTCGTAAAAGTGTATACCAAAGACGCCACGGCAGTGAAGCATTTCGATTTGGATATACAGTTAGGCGTGAGGGAGTCGACGACATTCAATCATAATTTCCTCACTTATAAAGGCGGTAAATACGATTTTCTGGGTTTCGACGACGGCACGCGAGCCCTGCCCAAAACGGTGCCGGGTTACGGCGACTTTACCAAAGCCAACATCAGCCAGAAAACGTATGCCGAGTCTTTCGGCAATATTCTCCAATACGGCAAAATAAAAGCGCTGCCGGATATACAGATGACGGCCAATTACTACGATGCCTGGAATGTCTTCGGCAAAACGCTTTCCATGCTCTCCTCTTTCAGCTACAAAAAAGAAAGCAAGCATTGGACGACCGAAAGGCGGCAGGGATTTACCATCTCCGCCCAAAACGTACAGGCGTTGAATAAAATGTACAATGACAACATTAATGAAGACAACGCCCAAATGAGTTTGTTACAAAATTTTACCCTGCGCCTGAACGACAACCACCGCATCCGGTTCAACAACTTTCTGTTGCAGCAGGGACAAGACCAGGTGACTACGCGCCTGAGCGCCGGGCCTTTCGTAAACCAGCCCGGCTCCGACGGCGAGTGGGTATATGATTCATCCATCCGCAAACAAGAAAAAAATACGATCTTTTCCTATACCCAGCGGTTCCTTTATAGCAGCAACCTGAGCGGAAGCCACAGCTTTGCCGGCGGAAAACAGTCGCTCGACTGGAACGGCGGTTATATTTTCACCCGTCAGGAAATACCCGACCAACGGATCATGCGCTTCGACAATATCGACGTATCCGGCGGGACGTATCCGGTGATTTTTACGGATTACAACTGGACGGCCATCAAGCGGGCGGAGCACTATGCTTCCGGAGGAAACAATCTGGAACTGGGAAAAATATCCCGCTCCTGGACACGCAATACCGAGCAGGCCGGAAATCTTTCGATGGACTATAAAGCACAGCCCCTCAAATGGCTGCGCATAAAACTGGGTACCTATCACCAATTGAAACGCCGGGTACTGTTCCGACGCGTGTATACACTCAATGAAGGGGACTTGAACGAAAACGGTTCGCATGCAATGGGCGACGACAATGCATGGATTATCGGAGGAAGCGGCAATTATATGAACTACAATCTGGTCTACTACCGCGAGCAGGATTTGGGAAGCGTGTGGAGCGATACCTATCTGCGTGACGACGGTTCCGCGTTGAAAGTATTCGACCGTACCTCCGGAAGCGATTCCTATAAGGCTTATGAACAGTTGAATTCGGGATACGTCATGCTCAACATGCAACCTTTCGGCGATATTCTGGATATTTCGGGCGGCGTGCGCTTGGAATACGACCGCCAGCGCATCGCGTCGGCCATAAGCGGCAGCAGCAGCGGCTATGTGAATGTGCCGGTGTATGTGGACAATAAAACCGCCGACTGGCTGCCTTCCGTCAACGTCAGTTTCAAACCCACCGCCAAATGGGTGCTCCGGGCCGCTTACGGCGAAACCGTCAACCGTACCGAATTCCGCGAATCGGCCTCTTTCCGCGAAATGGATTATCTCAACAACCAGACCATTACCGGTAATTCAGACCTCACAGCATCCAACGCTTCCAACTACGACGCGCGCCTCGAGTGGTATCCTTACGGGGAGAAGAAAAGTGACTTGCTGTCTGTCGGGGCGTTTTATAAAGAGATCATAAATCCTATCGAAAGAACAATTGATAAAGACTTGGGGAATTCAAAAGTAATCCCCGTCATCTCGTTCTCCAACGCCAAAAAAGCCCAAATAAAAGGATTGGAAGCGGAACTGCGAAAAGATCTCGATTTTATCTCCGGCATGTTCTTCCGCAACTTGTCGGTTATCGCCAACTACAGCTATCTGCATAGCGAGGTGGAAACGCCCAACGGACGATATTACAATAATGAAACCGGAGAAAATGAGTTCCGTTACATCAAGCGGGCGTTGCAGGGACAGGCTCCTTATATCTTTAACGCAGGTATATATTACGATAATCCGGGCAGCGGAACCAAAGTCGCCTTTATCTACAATGCCGTGGGCGAGCGCATATACGCGGCATCCACCGGCCGGACAGGCAGCGATTCGGGAGGGGGAAACTATGATGAAGCCGGTTATTTAGGCAGCCAGATAGAGTTGCCGAGCCGGCAGTTGGATTTCTCCTTTTCCCAACGCCTGGCAACCGGTTGGCAATTGAAATTTACCGTACAGAATCTGTTGAATGCTCCCGTGGAGATCGCAGAGGATAGCAATTTCACGTATAAATATGAAAAATTCGAGAAGGACGAGAACAACCGTTATTCAAACGATATTATCACCAACAGTTACAAACCGGGGCGTTTCTTTTCGCTGAGTGTGAATTACTCGTTTTGATGGGATTGATTAAGATTGATGGTAGATTGAAAATAGATTGATATGATTCAAAACAGTTCGATAAATTCAGTGGGAGAAACGATACGGATATTTCCGAAAGGATCGAGTATCTGCAAATCATGGTCGCCGGTAACAATACACAAAGCTTTTGCCGCTACTGCCAATTCAAGCAGCATATTATCTTTCGGATCGCGACAGGCAACGATTTGTTCGACAGGAGTAACGAACACGATATTTTTTCGGATAGTTTCAATCAATTCGAGTCGTTGGCGGTATGCTTCAAAGTACCGGTCGAACTTCTTCCGAAAGATAACGAAAACAAATTCAATCAATGTTTGCGGCAACAAGGCTATTTGTCCTCTTTCAATAGCATGGTTGATAGCGCTCGCATTCACAGAATACTTGATAAGCGTTGCGCTGGCAAACACGTTTGTATCGAAGACAAAAACTTTATTCTTCATCGCTGAGAATTTCGTCCAGAATTTCCTGTGTCAATCCTTTTTTTACCATATCCTCCCTGAGCTGGTCAAGGTAGGCAATAAAGTCTTTTTTTTGCTGACGCCTATCTTGTTCTTTCTGTTTTTTGAGGACAGTATCTCCGTAATTAGCCGGAGGTTCATTTACCGTTTGCATCGCAGCTTTTTCGGCCTCCGGCGACTCCGGGATGAACCGCTCGAACCACCGGGTAATTTCGGCCCTGTCTTCCTGAGGCAAGGCCTCCCAACTGCGCGCGTTAGCGTCGCTTATTTCCAAAATAATACGTTTCATAATGAATATAATTGAGTTCACTTTAAAAAGTACATATTGCAGAACGAATACTTTATCGTTCATTAGCTTCATCACGGTCAAATTTATAGCCGGTGAAATCCGCTTGTTTCATCCGGTGGAAAGCGCGATTCCATTTATCCGTCATGCCAGGCTTGACATCCAATATAATTTTATCCATACGAATCAATTTAATCACTCAACGATTCAAAGGTACTAAAAAAGATTTTATGATGATATATAAGAATATGACAAAATCAAACTTACAACAATACAGTCCTGATGCCCGGGTACATTCCATCAGCGCATCAGTACATCAACCAATTAGCTCATTGACTTATTGGCTCATTTTCGCATTGGCTAATTGGCTCATTTTTTCTTCCTGCGACGAAACCGAAACGTATTTCCAAACCCTCGCCGACTTGCCGCAATTGGACTTAAGCGCCGGCCGCGCGTACGATGCAAGCTACGGAACAGGCGATACGCTGTTTATGTACGGCAAATTTCAACAACCGCAAAACCCGTTAACCGTCACGGTGGGCGAAACGGTTGCCGAAATCGTGAAGAACGAAAAATATGTGTACAACCAATCTTTCGGGGAGGATACCCTCGACAGGATAGGCATCCTTATCGTGGAGGAAATGGGGTTGGGCAAAAACCGGCCGGTAACGTTGAAGTCGGGCGAAAAGGAAATCATTTGCCCGTCCATCGAAATCACCGCCGCGTCGGCATCGTTGAAGCCGTATCTGGCTCAAAGGTTGAAGTTGACGGAAATACACAGCCCGGCTTCCGAACCCGTACTGCTCCACCTGAACAACGGCAAAGGGAGCATGTATTATTTCGACACGGAAACGCAAGCCTTTAACAATATTAGCGCCGGCGGCGTGGAAACCGTAACCGATATGGGAAGTATACGCCTTGCCCTAGGGTCCGAAAAGTTCCAGGTGCATACGCTCTATGCCGGCGCGGTCGACCCGCAGGAGGAAAACCTGTACTTCTCGGTGCGCGCCCGTACGGGAACCAATTACCGCAGCTATTTTATCCGTTATCATATTCCGGATAAAACCGTCGCGCTGCTCAACTTGAAACCCAATGCCGGCGTGCGGCCTTCCGGCGCGTTTCAAAACGGCGACATACTGGGCGAGTTGCGTTTCACGGTCAACGAAGTGCAAGCCGACAGCAAGGGGAATGTGTTGATAGGCATCGGAAGTGAAAATGCCGCTCAAGCCGTTGTAACCGTCGGGCGGGCATACTTTAACTCAACACAAAACATCCTGACTTATCTGCACAACACCGATTTATTTACCGGAGGAGTCAATCCGTTACCGGGCAAACAGTCGGACGACGCCAAAAATGCCGTTATCAATCTGGAGGAAGGTTTGTTTTACACCGCCGCCTTCAACGCCAAAACCATTAAACAGTACGACCTTTTCAAAGGTAATTCGCTCGAAGAATACCGTTCCGCCACGCAAGACGCCAAAACCATCGGTTTCTTCGGCGAAGTAACGCTTCCTTCCTGGATGAGGGACGCAAACAGCGGCAACAGTATAAGCCTGCTTACTCTACCGGGAAAGAAGATTTTCATCTCGCTGAATACGTTGTTGGATTTTGATGCCGAACGTTTGATACGGTATGCTCCTTCGGTGGATACGTCAGGATACGAGTCCTCTAATGAACGGTATGATTTCCATGCCCTGAATTACGACGAAGAAGGGAATATCTATCTGTATTACAAACCCGGAAAGCAGTTTGTGAAAACGCAAATTGCAGAATCCTCATCAAACTGATTTTAAATATGAAAACGAATGATCTATTTCCGGCAGGCTTGTTCCTGTTATTGCTCCTGGCGGCCTGCGAGCCGGAAGCGGACATTATCAGTCCGCAGGCGGCCAATGTGAATTTTTACGACGCTACCGAAATGCTCGCCGCACAAGCCGCCGATGCCGGCGCCGGCGCATACGAGTTGCGTTTTCCTATACTGATCAATACGCAGGACAAGGACAGCGCCTCCATGTTTCCAACGTTTATTTATTCCAAATCGGGAGAAGGAAGCGGACAAGCCCCTTCCGGCGCGGGAAGCGTCCCGCACATGGAGGAAAAGGTGGCTTATTACCTCCGCCTTGCTGCGGGAAAAAACCGTTTCATTTTCTATTGCGACCCCTTGCCCTTCATTTCAAAAACGGCGGACAGGGAACTACCGCCGCAAAGCAATACGCTCTTTTACCTGGCCGACAGCCTGCGCGACGACAACATCACGGACTATACCGTCGTGACGGCGGACGAGCGACTGGAATCGGAAAACCGGGAAAAGGTCAATTTCCGCTTCGTGCATCTCAGTCCGGATGCCGGAAAGATTACGTTGCGCTTTAAAAAGCGGGATGGCGGCTATGCAACCGCCGCGCCCGACGTTTCCGCTTCTTTTCCCGGATATACCGGTTACTCCGCCGTGGATACCGCGGGGCTGGTCAACAACCGCAACAGGCTGCCGTTCGATGTATTGGACGAATCCGGCGGGGTGCTGCTTTCCTCAGCGCTCCATGCCGGCGTGGGAGGAAATTACCATATTGTCCTGCGCGGTTTTATCGAAACACGGCAACTGAAATATCCCTATATGCGCCAATCCGACGGGAATATCCTCTATAAAAATATAACGATAAAACAGAATGTAAGAACCGCCATACGGCGGGTGTTTTAAAGCAGGAATCCGCTTATAAGCCTCTGAAAAGCGAACATCCTAATACGGATGATCCGGACAACAATAGTGGGACGCCACTGATGATACAAAATAGACAAGGCATTGCTCGCAAGTCTTGAAATAACTTCCGGCTTTGCCGGGGAAACGATCTTTGACATATTGGTTTACACATTTATAGAAAAAGATATTCGTGATTTTTGTGAATGTTGAAAAATCGCATTAACTTTGTTCAAGTTCAATAAAAAAACGACAAAAATGAAGACAGTTAAGATTACGGCTTATCCCGACGATGCTTCGCAAATAGAAGCCATCAAGGCTTTTATGAAAGCATTAAAGATCAGATATGATCTTACGAAGAACAACGAGCCTTATAACGAGGCATTTGTAAAAAAGATACAACAAGGCGATGAAGATTTAAAAAACGGCAAAGGCAGAACCGTAACGGTTGAAGAACTGGACAGTTTATGGAAATAATCTATCTTCCGCAAGCGGATGAAGATCTTGCCTACTGGATTAAAAACGGCAATAAAGCCATTCTCAAAAAAATAGCCGAACTCACAAAAGCGATCCTCGAAAATCCTTTTGAAGGAATCGGCAAACCCGAAGCGCTTAAATACAGTCTTGCTCCGAAATGGTCGAGAAGGATAACCTCGGAGCATCGTTACATTTATTTAGTCCGGGACGGGAAACTATTTGTCTATTCGCTCCGGGGACATTACGAAAACTTTTAAGGGGATTTCGCGTCAAGCGTGGAATGACAAAAGAATACATCGCGCCACGTACTGAATGACGTTCTTTTGTCACCCTGAAAATAAAAAACGTGTAAACCAATATTAAATGGTTTACACGTTTTTTTTGTGTCTGTGTAGAGGCGTAATGATTACGTTCATAAAATAAATAAGCGAAAAGCAATAAAACCCAAAGAAGCGTCATACGCTGCCAACGCTCCTAAGGGTTCACAAATAAATAAGGAGGCGGCAAAGTTAAATAAAAAAGTATTTCGTATGAAAAAAAGTATGTTAGTCATCCTGTTGCTCTCCGGCATGCTTGCCGCATATGGGCAGCAACAAACGGTGAATGTCCCCAACCCGGGAGGTTTGAAAGATTTGGTAACAGACCAAATTTCAGCAGCTACCGATCTGAAAGTAACCGGTAAATTGGATTACAGCGATTTTCAGGTTATCCAGGCCTTTACCAATCTGGTTTCGCTCGACTTATCGGGAGTAACTGAAATTGCAGAGTTTGTTGAAGTAGGAGAATGGATTGAAACTACTCATCCTGCCGGCAAGGTGCCCAACAGAGGTTTGAAAGGATTGGTTAAATTGACGACGCTGAAACTGCCTACACACTCATCCATTACAACCCTTGGGAGCATATTCGAGGGAACCGGTATTACAGCCATCGAATTCCCTTCCAATATTACGACAATTGGTGGCTATGCCTTTTCCGGTTCGGCTTTCGAAACCCTTACCATTCCCGCTACCGTAACTACATTAGAAGAAGGGGCTTTTGGAAATGCAAAAAATCTGGCCTCCGTAACTTTACACGATGGAATTACAGAACTTCCGGGATTTCTTTTTCAAAATTCATCTGCTTTGGAAGAAATCGTATGGCCCGCAAACCTGAAAACCATCGGACGGGGCGCCTTTAATGGAACAGGCTTTGCCGAACTGGAAATCCCCAAAACCGTGGAAACGATCGGCCAATCCGCTTTTGAGGATACCGAAAAGTTGGAATCGTTGACGTTTGAAGCAGGCAGCCGGTTGAAAACCATCGGGAAGAGGGCCTTTCAGAGTTCAACCCTCCAACATATCGACATTCCGGAAGGCGTTACTGCAATCGGAGAAAGCGCTTTCAGTTGGAGCGGCTTGAAATCGTTTACGCTGCCTTCGACCGTAACGGTTTTGGAAAATTCCCTGTTTGCAGGTAGTAAAGGATTGGAAGGGGTTGAATACACCTTACCTGCACACCTTACCAAAATAGGGAACAGCGTGTTTGAAGACACCGGCCTCAAATTCGATGTGGTGGAGATTCCGGCTACTATTGTTTCCGTGGGCGCAAGGGCATTTGCCGGCACCACCATCAATACCTTTAAACTGCAACAAAATACAACCGAGTTCATCAATCCCGAATCCGGCGGAAATGCATACCAAGGCGGATTAAACGAAGCTACCGTAAACAAGGTGGATCTTTCGGGCAGGGAAAATCTTCCGGATTTCTTTTTCTGGCGCGCTACGGTCAACGAAATCGTTTACGGTGAGAACCTGAAAAGCATTGGCGAGGGCGCCTTTTCCGGCTCTAACATCAAAGAAGTGACGCTGCCGGCTACGGTAGAAAGTGTGGGTGGCGGCGTATTCTACGGTTTTCAGGGCGAAACCGTCGACATAAGTAAGATAAGCCTCAAAGAAATCGTTAATTCGAATCTTTCTTTTTTTAGTAGCAGTCAGGTAAAAACCATTAAGCTCCCGGCCACCCTCGCTACCATTCCGTCCTATACTTTTTTTGATTCGCCCAATATTATTTCGTTGTATTTAGGCAACAGCACGCCGGCAACTTTGAAAGGAGAATTTTACGAAAATTTTTCGGAAGACATTAAGGATAAGGCGACGCTCTATGTGCCCAAAGGCAGTGAAGAAGCCTATCGCAAAGCGAATATATGGAAGGAGTTTGCGAAGATTGAGGGTTATTCCGATAAAGAAGCGCAAACCGTCAAAGATTTAGCCGACCGGTTGGCCGATGTGGAGGATGTAATCGAACTGCCCGCCAAAACCGACCAAGGGTTGGATGTTACGTATACGATCGAAGAGGGCAAGACGGATGTGGCGACCCTGAGCGGCAACAAACTGACCGTCACAGGTGCGGGAGAAGTGAAAGTCACCGCTACGCAGGCCGGTAACGACCAATATGCGGCCTTCAGCAAAACCATCACCATTGCCACGTCATTCGATTACTCATGGTTGCAAGCGCCGGCCATCTCGGTGGAAGGCAACACGGTGAAAGTTGTCGGAACCGACAAACCCGAAGAGTTTGAAATCACTATCGACGGTGTAAAAGGCTTCGACCTTTCCGGTAAAACCGGCGATGCCATCAAATTGGAAGCGACAAACGACACGCAGAAAATACGGCTGATTATTAAACGATGAAGTATGAGTTATGAAGCATGAACGATGAAGTATGAACGATGAAGTATGAATTATGAATGAAGTCAAAAGTCGAAGGTCTAAAGACCGGGTACTGGAGACCGGCAACATATAAGAAATTTACAAATTACAAATTACGAATTACGAATTACAAATTACAAATTACGAATGAAGTCGAAGACATCAGGAGTTAGAAGTCAGAAGTCAAAGGTCTAACGACCGGCGACATTAGACATTAGACTTTAGACCTTCGACAATAAAACAAAAACGAAATGAAAAAAATACTCAACATTTTATTCATGGCAACCCTCATCCTCGGGTTTGCCTCGTGCAAAGACGATAACGACGAACCGGCGGCGAAACTTACGCTCGACACGACCACCGAAGTGGTATTGAAACCGGGGGAATCGAAAGTGGTAACGGTCAAAACCGGTAACCCCGAGTATAAAGCCGTACCTGCCGTCAACGGTGTGATAACCATCGAAGTAAAGAATGACGAAATAACCCTGACGGGGATAAAGGACGGCGGGGAAACGACCATCGCCGTGACCGATGCCAAAGGGCAAAGGGCGGAGATAAAAGTGAAGGTCGGCGTTCCGACAGTCGGCACCTTCGTTTGGGACATCTCTTCTGCGAAATTCGACGAAGCCGATCAGTACGGCATCACTCTTCTTCAGAGCGGACTCGCGGTAACCCAATTGTCGGGTGACAAGAAGCAGCAATATTACTTGTTGTGGACGGGCGGCCTGAGCGCAGGCGACAAGACGGGCGGCAAGTTGTATGTGGTGGATTCGAAAACGAAAGATGCCAAGCCTATCGACCTGACCTCTGTAAAGGTTTCGGAAACGAAAACGGCCGGCACGTTCTACATCGCTTTCAGCGACGGTACCAAGAACGGCGACGTGGTGTTCGTAAAATAAAAAGATCCGGGGGCAGCTCCGAACGACACTCTTGGTAAAACACACATCCTGCAGGCGGTTTGTTCTGCCTGCGGGAACGAGAAAAAGGTATGAATGATGAAGGCTGAAAGATGAATTACTACTCACTATTCGACTTAAACATTTGACATTTTTAAACTGGAGACCGGTGACCTATGACCTATCATTCATACTTCATAACTCATACTTCATAATTCAATACAACGTGCGGGGAATAGACAGAAAAAAACATAAACAGCTCATGGTACGGCTCAAACAACTCCGGTCGTTGACACACGGCAGAGAGGAGAAGCGCCGTATCGACAATGAGATAACCAGGCTCAGCAGAATCTACCGGAAATATGAAACCTATGTGGACGGTTTGCTCTCGCAATCCGAACTTTATGATTCCTATTACCGCGAGATATTGCCCGACGCCACCAAAGAGTTGCGCCGGCTACATAAGATGAAGAGAAAACAGACAATGTAGTTACCGGGGCATCGCTTGGATGGAAAGAGAATATCGTTAAGCGCTTATCCGTGATAAAAATATCTTCCGCCACGGTAACAATACCGGCACGGCTTTCCGATACGACTCCGGGAAAATAAAAGAGGATGGAAAACCGCTCAAAAATGTTCCAAAGGACGATGAAAATGGTTCAACGGAGGATAAAAACGATAGAGGGTACTTCAAAAATGATAGCCGGTACCTCTAAAATGACAAAAAGAAAGTAAAAAACGATAAACTGTACATCAAAAATACTTACCGGTAGCTCCGAAATGATAAAAGGGAGGGAGGAAATGCCGGAGGGGAGGTAAAAAACACTTTCGAGAATGTTAAAAACAAGGGAATAGTTGTTTTTTTGATTTAAATCGACTTTCTTTGTGATCAAAATAAAAGAGAAAATATGCATTTACTTTCTAACGGATATTGGTGGCGCTACTTACAACTCATAACGGTCGTAAGGAAAGCAGTCATGTCTTAACGGAAAGTACACATCGGTATATAAGAAAGCCTGTCGCACCTGCGGCGGGCTTTTTTCGTTTTCAGCAATCATTAAAACCATTCTATATATGCAAAATTTTACAGTCAATCAAAGAGGCTACTATGGCGAGTTCGGCGGCGCCTTCGTGCCCGAAATCCTTCACCGGTGCGTGACGGACTTACAGCAGTCGTATCTGCCGATTATCGAGAGCGAGAGTTTCCGCAACGAGTTTCATGCCTTGTTGCGCGACTATGCGGGACGCCCTTCGCCCCTCTATTTGTCGAAGTATCTCTCCGCGAAACACCGTTGCACCGTGTATCTGAAGCGTGAAGACTTGAACCACACCGGGGCGCATAAAATCAATAATACTCTCGGGCAGATCCTTATCGCCCGAAGGATGAATAAACACCGTATCATCGCCGAGACGGGCGCCGGGCAGCACGGCGTGGCCACCGCCACTGTGTGCGCCCTCATGCAGATGCCTTGCACCGTGTACATGGGACAGACCGATGTGCAACGCCAACAGCCTAATGTAAAAAAGATGGAAATGCTGGGAGCCGAAGTCATTCCCGTCACCTCCGGCAACCAAACGCTGAAAGACGCCACCAACGAAGCCATCCGAGACTGGTGCAGCCATCCCGATGACACCTACTACATCATCGGATCGACCATCGGCCCACATCCCTACCCCGACATGGTCGCGCGCCTGCAATCGGTCATCAGCAAAGAAATCCGCCAACAACTCGCCGGCAAGGAGGCACGCGACTATCCCGATTATCTCATCGCCTGTGTGGGTGGCGGAAGCAACGCAGCCGGAACGGTATACGAATATCTCGACGACGCGCGCGTAAAGATTATCCTGGCCGAAGCCGCGGGGAAGGGCATCGATACGGGATACTCGGCCGCTACCATCCGCCTCGGCAAGCCCGGCATATTACACGGATGCCGTACGCTGTTGATGCAAACCGATGACGGGCAGATCACCGAACCCTACTCCATTTCGGCAGGGCTCGATTATCCCGGCGTGGGGCCCATCCATGCGTATCTGGCGTCGCAACACAGGGCCGACGTCATCGCGATCACCGACGACGAAGCGCTCGAAGCCGCTTTCGAGCTCACCCGTAAGGAAGGCATCATTCCCGCGCTCGAATCGGCGCACGCCCTTGCAGCGCTCAACAAAAACACCTTCGCGCCTTCCGATATCATTGTTCTCACCGTTTCCGGACGGGGCGACAAGGACATGGAGACCTATATCAACTATTCGCAAACAACTCATCAGCAAAAACAATCGATATGAAATTCAAGTTACACACGCACACCCGCCGGTTACTCGGCGACCTGCATACGCCGGTCAGCATTTATCTGAAAGTGCGGGACGCTTTTCCCGAATCGGCGCTGCTCGAAAGTTCCGATTTTCATGCCCGAGACAACAGCACGTCGTATGTGGCGCTCAATCCCATCGCTTCCGTCGAAGTAAACCGGGGCGCCGCCACGATGCGTTTTCCCGACGGAAGCCTGCTCCACGAAAAACTTCGCGACCGCTATTCCATTACCGATGCCCTGGCCGGATTTATCGGGCATTTCGATGTGGAAGGGGATGAAAAAGAGGCTTGCGGCCTTTTCGGGTATACCACCTTCAACTGTGTGCGATATACCGAGAATATCGCCGTAAAGGAAAGCCGCAACGACCGCAACGATGCGCCCGACATGCTATATATCTTGTATAAATACCTGATCGTTTTCGACCATTTCACCGATCGCATCACCCTCATCGAATTGCTGCGAGAAGGCGAAGAGAGCCGTTTGCACGAAGTCGAATCGCTCGTGAACCTGCGGAACTTCGCTTCGTTCAACTTCTTTACCGAAGGCGACGAATACAGCACCATCACCGACAATCAATTCAAAGAATACGTACGACTGGGCAGACAACATTGCCTGCGTGGCGACGTGTTCCAGATCGTTCTTTCCCGCCGGTTTGTCCAGCATTTTTCGGGCGATGACTTCAAAGTATACCGGGCGCTGCGCTCCGTAAATCCGTCGCCGTATTTATTTTATTTCGACTTCGGAGGATACCGTATCTTCGGCTCTTCCCCCGAAACGCATTGTAAGATTAAAGGGAAAGCCATCAGCATCGACCCCATCGCCGGCACCACCAAACGCACGGGCAATCCCGTCGAAGACCGGAAGGCGGTCGACTTCCTGCTGAAGGATCCCAAAGAGAACGCCGAGCATGTCATGTTGGTCGATCTGGCGCGCAACGATATCAGCCGCCATGCACACGGCGTGAAGGTCGAGTTCTATAAAGAACCGCAGTTCTACTCGCATGTCATCCACCTTGTTTCACGGGTGAGCGGCACGCTCGACGAGGGAGCCGATCCCATCCGGGCTTTCTTCGACACCTTCCCCGCCGGCACATTATCCGGAGCTCCGAAAGTAAGGGCGATGCAACTGATTTCCGAAATAGAGGAGCACAATCGCGGAGCCTACGGCGGATGCATCGGCTTTATCGGATTGAACGGCGACCTCAATCAGGCCATTACGATACGCACTTTCGTCAGCCGCAACAACGAACTATGGTATCAGGCGGGCGCGGGAATCGTGTCCAAAAGTGAGGAAGAATACGAATTGCAGGAAGTAAACAGCAAGCTCGGCGCCTTGAAAAAAGCCATCGACCTGGCTGCGTCTTTATATCACGTTTAAAACGGATTGAAATGAAAAAAATTCTCGTCCTCGACAACTACGATTCCTTTACGTATAATCTGGTTCATGCGATAAAGGCCTTAGGATATACCGAAGTCGATGTCATCCGGAACGACCGCATCGATCTCGACCGTGTGGAACAGTATGATAAGATCATTCTGTCGCCCGGTCCGGGCATCCCCGAAGAAGCCGGCCTTCTCTTGCCTCTTATACGGCGTTACGCGCCTGCAAAAAGCATGTTGGGCGTTTGCCTGGGGCATCAGGCCATCGCCGAGGCCTTCGGAGGGACACTCGTCAACCTGTCCGACGTCTTTCACGGCGTACAAATTCCCGCGGAAATCGTTGCCGACGATCCGATTTTCAGGGGTCTGCCCCGCATCATACCGGTCGGACGGTATCACTCATGGATTGTTTCCCGCAACGGCTTCCCCGCCCATCTCGAAATCACCGCAATCGATGATGCCGGCTCGATTATGGCTTTTAAACACCGTACGCTCGACATTCACGGCGTACAGTTTCATCCCGAATCGGTCTTGACGCCTAACGGATTAACCATTATACGAAACTTCTTAATGATGAGCTATGAGTTATGAACTATGAACTATGAACTATGAACTATGAACTATGAACTATGAGCTATGAGCTATCAGCTATGAGTTAATTAGCAAATTAGCAAATTAGCTGATGACCGACAACTTTCAACTGTACTGTAAACTCCTAATAATTATATGAAAGAAATACTTTATAAACTATTCGACTATCACTATCTTTCGCGAGAAGAAGCGAAAGACATTCTTTTCCAAATTGTGCAGGGCACGATTCCCGAAGCGCAGGTATCCGCCTTGATCACGTGCTTCCTGATGCGCCGTATTTCGGTAGAAGAAATCATGGGCTTCCGCGATGCGCTGCTCGATATGCGCGTGCCCACCGACCTTTCGGAATACCGACCCATCGATATCGTCGGCACAGGAGGCGACGGGAAGAACACCTTCAATATATCCACGCTGTCTTGCTTTGTAGTAGCGGGCGCGGGGTATCCGGTGGTAAAACACGGCAACTACGGCTCGACGTCTGTCAGCGGGGCAAGCAACGTGATGGAATTGCAAGGGGTGAAGTTCACCACCGATATAGATGCCCTGCGCAAGAGCATCGAAGCGTGCGGAATGGCGTATTTGCATGCCCCGCTGTTCAGTCCCGCTTTGAAAGAAGTGGCCGGAGTACGCCGCAACCTCGGCGTGCGCAGCTTCTTTAATGTACTGGGCCCGTTAGTCAATCCCGTACAGCCCGAATACCAGTTACTGGGAGTATACGACCTTTCGATGATGCGCCTGTACAGCTATATCTATCAGGAAAGCAAGAAGAGATATTGTGTGGTTCACAGTCTTGACGGATATGATGAGATCTCCCTTACCGGGCGGTTTAAGGTCGTATCGAATAAGGGGGAACAGCTTTTCCGCCCGGAGGATTTGGGTTTTCGCGAAAACAAACAGAAGGAATTGTACGGAGGCGATACGCCCGAAGAGGCGGCGCGGTTGTTCAACAAGGTGCTTGAATGCGAAGCCACGGAAGCGCAACTGAATGTGGTATTGGCTAATTCGGCTTTCGCCATTCAAACCATTGTTCCCGACCGATCGATAGAGGATTGTCTGGAAACCGCCCGCGATTCGCTATATGGCAAAAAGGCCTTGAAAACATTTAAAAAATTTATCGAACTCAATAGGCCGTAAACTGTAAACGATAATTTGTCTGACAGATGAAAAGGATAAATGATGAATTAGTTAGCAAATTAGCATATTAGCAAATTAGCATATTAGCTGATAGCTGCCGACATTAGACATTAGACCGGTGACTGGTGACTGGTGACTGGTGACTGGAGACCGGTGACTGGAGACCCAAAAAAAAGATTTCTCCGTGTAACAACTATAAACTGTAAACTACCATTCGTTATATGAAAGATATTTTAAACGATATTATCGCCCACAAAAAAGTGGAGGTGGAGCAGGCTAAAAAAGCCCGCCCGCTGTCGTCCCTCGTTCGTTCCGTAGAAGAAGGGACCTTTGAAGTGAAATCATTGAAAGAGACCCTGGTGAGTTCCCCGACGGGAATTATTTCGGAATTCAAACGCCGCTCGCCCAGCAAGGGCTGGATAAGGCAAACGGCCGATGCGGTAACGATTGCCAAAGGTTATCAGGACAACGGGGCGAGCGCCCTGTCGGTGCTCACCGACGAGAAGTTTTTCGGAGGTACGCGGCAAGATCTCCACGCAGCGGCACAGGCGATATCCATTCCCATCCTTCGCAAAGACTTCATTATAGATGAATATCAACTCTATGAAGCGAAGTTGTCGGGCGCCCATGCCGTCTTACTCATTGCCTCGGCGCTCTCTCCCACCCGATGCAAAAAACTGACCGAAGTCGCACGCGATCTCGAATTGGAGGTATTGTTGGAGTTGCACGACGAGCGTGAAATAGCGTATATCACCCCGCTCAACACGCTTATCGGAATCAATAACCGGAATCTCGGATCGTTTCACACCGACGTGCGTAAATCATTCGACATGACCCGGCGGTTACCTTCGGACGCGGTTTGGGTTTCCGAAAGCGGCATTTCTTCGCCGGCCACGGTCAAAGAATTACGCGATGCCGGCTATAAGGGATTCCTTATCGGTGAAAGGTTTATGAAAGAAGACGATCCGGGCGCTTCATTGGGTCGTTTTATGAAAAGCATCCCGTCATGAAACCACAAATCATTAAAGTATGCGGCATGCGCGATGCGGAAAACATCCGGGCTATAGACGAACTGGACGTGGATTGGATCGGATTTATTTTTTATCCTTCCTCGCCGCGATATGCCGGCAAGTTCGTGCCTCCCCTTCCCGCGAAGGCCAAACGCGTAGGCGTTTTCGTCAACGAAGAGCCTGCCACGTTGCGCGAAACAGCCCGGCGAAACAGTATCGACATCCTTCAACTTCATGGCGATGAAACGCCCGACGATTGCCGTTCTCTTCGCGGCGACGGCTTTAAGGTGATAAAAGCTTTTTCCGTCTCGCGTGAAGACGCCTCCTTTCCCGCAGGCCTGGTGAAACGCTACGACAACAGTTGCGACTATTTCCTGTTCGATACCTATACCGCAGCGTATGGCGGATCGGGACAGTCCTTTCAGTGGGAAACCCTTCATTCGTATTCAGGCAATACTCCTTTTTTACTCAGCGGAGGAATTTCCCCGACAGATCTATCCCGCATCCGCGAATTCCATCATCCGGCATGCGTGGGTATCGACCTCAACAGCCGTTTCGAAACACGGCCGGGACTCAAAGACATCGAATTACTACAACACTTTATTCAAGAAATCAGAAAATGAACAGAATCGATCAATTATTCAACGAAAAGAATAGCGGAATCCTGTCGGTTTACTTTACGGCCGGCTACCCACATCTTCATGACACGACCGAAATCATCCGGGCCTTACAACAACACGGCGTCGATATGCTTGAAATCGGCATTCCTTTCAGCGATCCGATGGCCGACGGGCCGGTCATTCAGCAATCGAGCGCAGAGGCGTTGAAAAACGGCATGAGCGTGAAACATTTGTTCGGGCAACTATCCGGAATCCGCAAGAAGGTGCATATTCCGTTGATTTTAATGGGTTACCTGAACCCTATCATGCAATATGGCTTCGATAACTTTTGCCGCGATGCGGCACAATGCGGTATCGACGGACTCATTATTCCCGACTTGCCTTTCGCCGAATATCGCGAATCGTACAAACCCGTCGCAGAGAAATACGGATTGCAGACCATCATGCTCATTACTCCCGAAACCTCGGAAGAACGCATCCGGCTCATTGACGAACATACCGGAGGGTTTATTTACATGGTATCGTCGGCTTCGGTGACGGGCGTGAAAGACACGTTCGACGATGCGACCCTCGCTTATTTCCGCCGGGTGAATGCGATGCGATTACGTCATCCGCGGCTGACCGGCTTCGGCATTTCCAACAAAACGACTTTCGACGCCGCTTGCCGGTATTCCTCCGGCGCCATCATCGGAAGCAAGTTCGTCCGCTTATTGGAAAACGGAAACGCCCCCGACAGGGCGGCTGAAAAGCTAATCGAAGCATTGAAGTAGACAAAAAAATAACCGGATACACTCTTCACAGGGTTTATCCGGTTCTTGGAAAATCAAAAAGTCATATAAGAAATAGAACTAATTCAAAGTAAGTTTTTTCAATTTATTAATAGTATTCATCCGATGTGATGACCGGTATGGAAGCATTATCCGACATATTCGCCAATGCCGCTTGATTATACCGGTATACCACCTCGTAATTTTTTTCTTCCGCCCAATCCTTCACTTTTACCGAAATAACAACCGAATCGACATCAGTCCGTTGCAACGGTTTCAAGTTGAAACTGACAAAGCCTCTGTACAATTTGGAGCTGGCGCTATTATAGGCATTATGCCTGAACTCCAGGTCGACTCCATTCAAGGTGGCTTCGGAAGAGAGGGTATTCTTTACCATATTGACCGCATGGGGTTTCTCGCCTTTGCCGTAATTAAAGAAAAAGTCGACATTCAGGTAGTCACCTCCAACCCATATATCATGTATTTGTATAGGATCATTTCCGATACTGTCGGCATTTTCCTCATTTAACTCAATCACTTGCTTGGTAAGGATGTTCCAAATATCATTTATTTTCACATAATAATCATATCCGTCTTTCGCATCCGACAAAATCGTATAATTCACCACTACCCGCTGTTCGCTCCCCGGCATATAACGGATGTCGGAATGAACGGGAAGCAACCGTTTCCCATTATCCAGAACGATGTGATACCCATTTGCACCGGTTGGCTCGACCGTTGCGATACTTACCACAAAATCTCCCAACGAATATTTACTGTTATCATCACACGAAGAAAAGTAAGCCAACAATGCGGCCAAACAAATTCCTATTACGACATACGCTTTCTTCATAGATCCCAATAATTATATTGAATAAATGATTGCTTTTATCTAATAGATGAAAAGTCGAAAAAAACGCTGCACAAAAGACAGACAAAACGGATAATTTAACCCTAATTAACCATTCGGGTAAAGTTTCGCAATGAGATCCGGTCGATGTATCCTTTTTAATTTCTGTATAATAGAAGTTTTATTCCGTTTTTCATACCAAAAGAAAAATTGGCGTTGCGCATTTTTCTGTTCCTTTGTTTTGGCGGTGTACATCGGCTTAAGAGTGTACGGATGGTAGCCGGTATAATAGATTTCAGTAGCTAAGGTCATGGGCGAAGGCGTAAAATCCTGCACTTGCTCCAACCGGAAATCAAGATTTTTTGTGATGGCGGCCAAGTCGGCCATATCCTCATCGGTACAACCGGGATGAGAAGATATAAAATAAGGGATTAGTTGTTGATTGAGTCCGTGTTGCTTATTTTCTTCATCAAAAATCCGCTTGAATTGATAAAATTGATGAAACGAAGGTTTTCTCATCACGTTCAGCGTTTCGTCCGAAGTATGTTCGGGCGCCACCTTTAATCTTCCCGACACATGATGGACAATCAACTCGTGCATATACTCCCGGGCCGATTGGTCAATCTTCGGATCGTTGCTCGTATGCAATAACATATCGTAGCGGATTCCGCTTCCGATGAAAGATTTTTTCACTCCCGGCAAAGCGTCGACCGAACGATAGATATCCAGCAACGGTGCGTGATCGGTATTCAGGTTCGGACAAATCTTCGGAAAGATACACGAAGGCCTCTTACATTTCTCACAAAGCGAGGTTTCTTTGCCTGCCATGCGGTACATATTGGCCGAGGGGCCTCCCAAATCACTGATATAGCCCTTAAAGTCGGGCATCTCCGTAATCTTTTCCACCTCCTTGAGGATAGAGTCTTTCGATCGCGACGATATAAACTTGCCCTGATGAGCCGAAATCGTACAAAACGCGCATCCGCCGAAACACCCCCGATGCAAGGTAACCGAAAACTTAATCATTTCGTAGGCGGGAATATGTTTATCCTTGTACTTCGGATGCGGTAAACGCGTATAAGGCAAATCGAACGAGGAATCGATCTCCGTTTCCGTCATGGGAGGGAACGGAGGATTGACCACCAACGTCTGATCGTCTACATTCTGCAAAAGCCGCGCCGCATGCAAGCGGTTCGATTGTTCTTCTACGATTCGGAAGTTTTTCGCTTGCTTCAGTTTATCATCCAGGCACTCCTCATGCGAAAAAAGGCGGATATCTTCTTGAAAGATGCTCGCCGGAATTTGTTGAGGTGCGGTCAAAAAAGCGGTTTGAGGAATATCCTGCAATTCACGCATCGATTTACCCTTCTGCATTTCCTCCACCAATCGATGAAGCGGTTGTTCGCCCATCCCGTAAATCAACAAGTCGGCGTGCGTATCGGCGAGAATGGTTTTAAAAAGCCGGTCATCCCAATAATCGTAATGGGTAACGCGCCTCAGAGAAGCCTCCACTCCGCCAATCAGTACGGGAATCTGCGGATACAGATCCTTTAAAATGCGGCAATAAACGGTCATCGCCCGGTCGGGACGCATATCGCTGCGTCCGTCGGGCGTATACGCATCATCGGAACGACGGCGTTTATTGGCGGTGTAATGATTGATCATCGAATCCATCACACCGGCGGTGACGGCAAAAAACATCCGGGGCGTACCCAGCTTCTTGAAATCACGCAAATCGTCACGCCAGTTGGGCTGTGAAACAATCGCCACACGAAGCCCTAACCGCTCCAACAAGCGCCCGATGACCGCCGTTCCGAACGAGGGGTGGTCGATATAGGCATCTCCCGAGAATAGGATCACATCCAGATAATCCCATCCTCGGAGTTCGACTTCCTTTTTCGTCGTAGGGAGCCAGTCGGTAAGTTGCAAAGGCCGCTTATTCATTTTTCCTATCTATTTCAGAGCACGAACTTACGTAAAAATCGGCAATCCTGCAACTTCATCCGGAACTCAGGCATCCTGCTTGGCTTGCTCCGTTAATTCATTTGCACGCTGTACCGCCAAATGAATGTTCGAACAAATATTTTCTTCACCGATAATGACCGGAATATCGGATTTATGCAATTTTGTACGCACATAATCATTCACACCCGATAAAATGACCGTAATTTTTTCCTTTCTCGAGTTTTTACAAAACGTTTCCAGATTGTTTAATCCGGTAGAATCGATAAAAGGAACTTTCCTCATCCGGATGATGCGGATATTCGGTTTATTGGCTATCTCCCGCATCAATTCATCGAACTTGTTCGCCACTCCGAAGAAAAACGGCCCGTTGATTTCATACACTTCCACCCCTTTGGGCAATGTGAGCACTTCGTCTTCATAATGATCGGAATGCGACTCCAGTTCTTTCGACATGTCGACCTTACCCGTCGTCACAGAGATCTGCGTACTTTCCGACATGCGCTTCAAGAAAGCAAACACGGCCAGTAAAAGCCCGACCTCGATGGCAATGGTCAAATCGAACACAACGGTCAGGATAAAGGTCGTCAATAAAATCGCCAATGTGGAGTAGGACTGTTTGGTAAGCGATACGAAAATCCGCCATTCACTCATATTATAAGCGACCACGACCAACACCCCGGCCAGGCAAGCCATCGGAATATGGCGCGTCAGATCGCCCAAGAACAGCAATATCAGCAATAATACCACGGCATGAATGATTCCCGCGACAGGTGTTTTACCCCCGTTATTGATATTGGTCATGGTGCGGGCAATCGCTCCGGTAGCGGGTATCCCGCCGAAGAAAGGCGTGACGATATTCGCCACCCCTTGCGCCACCAACTCCATATTGGAGTTATGCCTGTCGCCCGTCGCGCCATCGGCGACCATGGCAGACAATAAGGACTCTATCGCCCCCAGCATGGCAATGGGAAAGGCCGAAGGAAAAAGAAGGCGGATACTTTCCAAGTTAAACCCGATAGGCTCAGCCGCGGGAAGATGGTTATCAATATTAAACCGATCACCGATTGTTTCGATCCCCTCGATTCCCCATTGCGTTCTCATAAAATACACCACGACCGTCATGACGACAATCGCGACCAACGATCCCGGAATTCTCCGCGTCATCTTGGGGGTTAAGAAGATGAGAACAACGCTGATAATGCCGATGGCCGCCGCCCACCCGTTAATCGTATGAAAATTGGAGAGATAGACTTGCCACTTACTGATAAAATCGGAAGGAACACGATCGATGCTTAGCCCGAAGATATCTTTGATTTGAGTAGAGAAAATAGTCAGGGCGATGCCGCTTGTAAATCCGACGACAATCGGATACGGAATGAACTTAATCACCGTCCCGAGTTTCATAAAACCCATCGCCAACAACATGATCCCCGCCAAAACCGTAGCGATGGCAAGCCCGGAAACGCCGAACTTCTCGACGATCCCGTACACAATGACGATGAAAGCCCCGGTAGGGCCTCCGATCTGGAAGTTACTCCCGCCCAAAAGCGAGATTAGAAAGCCGGCTATAATCGCCGTCACAATCCCTTTTTCGGGAGCCACTCCCGAAGAAATACCGAATGCTATGGCTAAAGGAAGAGCCACAATACCCACAATCAAGCCGGACATCAGATCCGACAAGAATTTTTCTTTATTATACGTCTTAAGGGAAACGAAAAGTGCGGGTTGAAAATCCTTTAAAAATTTTATTCTCATTAATCACTTCAAAAAAGAAGCGCAAAAGTACGACTAATTTAACGAAGAAAAAAATATATCCTTTCCCCTCATCCAGAATAAGAGCAATTAAGAAACTGTTTTGAATTTTCCGAATGATATGATTTTGTTTAACCGGTAGACGGGACACTTATCAAATGACCCCTTGCTCGGCCAATACACAGGCCCTCTCCGTCATCCGATCATTGCCGTAAGGATCATACCTCTCTTTGAGGCTATTTCCAAAGAGGCTCGCAAATAAATTGTAAGACCAGGCTTTGGCGCTCCCCATAAACGCATCGATAATATGATAGGAAGAAGAATGCGTTTCCCGATCGACTAACTTCATCAGCAACTGTCCTTGAGAACGGGTCAATTTTTTCATTTTAGGCATATACACCTCGAATAAGTGTTTTTCCATTGCCTCAAGATGCTTCTGACGCGCCTTATCATCGGGAAGCGTTTCCATATACTCATAAGTCTCAATAATAATACCGGCAATCTCTTTGGCATAAGGAAGGGTTTTTTTCACATCGCGCATCAGCTTGGTGTATTTTACCTGCTCCTTATTATTACGGAAATGAACCGGAGAATATTTAACAAAATCATGCAGATACATGCAAGCCACCGTATCGCCGTCGATCAATTCGGCCGGAAACACGTTGGGCATCATGTACACGGAATTGCCCGATGCTCCGGACTCCGAATAGATGTTCGCCGCATAGTATTGCTGCGCTTTTGCCGCCATGGCGAAAAGCAACCAACAAATAAATATCAATGAGTGGACACACTTTTTCATAACAGGAACAAAGATAAAATCATTGTTTTACTCGTGTGTAAAAAAACGAGTTAAGTCTCGTTAATTACACGCCCTGTTTTTCGGCCCGTAAGTGAATAATTCGCAAAAAGTCTTTTCCCGGAGGCGCCGCTGAGGGCGGTTTTACCGAAGGCATCACCTCAAACGACATCCTGATACGTCAATAAATCCCGCCCGACAGTCGTTTTTTCACTAAATTGATTTATCTTTGACTCCATAAACTATAAAGAAAATGAACTATTATCATTTAGGTGAACTCATCCATAAGCAAGCGCAAGAATATACTTATAAAACGGCACTGAAATATCAACCGTCCGGAACGAAGTGGCATACGATGTCGTGGGAAACATTCTCCGCTAAAATAATGAAAACTGCCCAGGCAATGGCTGAAATAGGAATCAAACCGCACGATAATATCGGCGTTTACTCTCAAAATATGGAGAAATACCTGATGACCGATTTCGGCGGATATGCCAACAGGGCGGTAATGGTTCCGATGTATGCGACCGCTTCGCCTTTGCAAGTGAAATATATTACCGAGGATGCCAAGATCCAAATTTTATTTGTAGGAGAGCAATTCCAGTATAATAATGCTTTCAAAGTGCAAAAAGAAAGTCCGGTATTACAAAAGCTTATCATCTTCGACCGCAGCGTGGTTCTCAATCCGGAAGACCGCACGTCGATCTATTTCGACGACTTCATTACGACGGGGGATAACTCCGATTCGTTAGCGCAAGTGCATTCCCGGCTAAAACAACTGAAAGAGTCCGATGCGGCCACGATCATTTACACTTCCGGAACCACCGGAGAGCCCAAAGGGGTCGTGCTCACCCATACCAATTATATACAAGCCTTTAGAATACACGACAAACGGCTCATCCGTTTATCGGACAAAGATCTCTCGATGTGCTTTCTGCCTCTAACCCACGTATTCGAAAAGACCTGGACCTATTATTGCCTGCACAGAGGCATTCCGGTGGCGATCAACCAAGATCCGAGCAAAATCCAAACGGCATTAAAACAAGTCCGCCCCACGTTGATGAGTAATGTTCCTCGTTTCTGGGAAAAAGTATACATCGGCATCCGGGAACGCATTGACAATTCTACCGGCATCATTAAATGGCTGTTCGATGATTGCGTAAAAACAGGACGGAAACATAACCTGATGTTTAAAAATGAAGGAAAAAGGCCTCCATTAGGCAACAGAATCAAGTTTTTCCTTTATCAATACACCGTTTTTTATCTTATTAAACATATCGTCGGGATTAACCGGGGCAACTTTTTTCCCGTTGCCGGCGCTCCGCTGTCGGATACCATCAATGAGTTCATGCAATGTATCGATGTGCATTTGATTTACGGTTACGGGCTTTCGGAAACCACCGCTACGGTTACCTGCTTTCCACAAGACGGATTCCGCATCGGCACGGTGGGAAAAGTGATGCCTGAGGTAGACGTGAAGATCGGCGAAAACAATGAAATCCTCGTGAAAGGGAAAACCGTGATGCAAGGATATTATAATAAACCCGAAGAAACCCGTAACGCCTTTACCGACGACGGGTATTTCAAAACGGGGGATGCGGGTTATCTGAACGAGGACAATACGCTTGTGCTCACCGACCGTATCAAGGACATGTACAAGACATCGAACGGAAAATATATCGCTCCGCAAATGATCGAAACGCGCATCATGGAAGATTCGTATATCGATCAGGTCGCCGTCATCGGAAACGAACGGAAATTCGTCAGCGCCTTGATTATCCCCAATTATGAGGCGTTGAAGGCTTATGCCGACAAACATGAAATTCCTTACGATTCCATCCCACAGCTTACGGCCAACAAGCACATAAACGACTTTATTTTCGGAAGAATCGAACTCTTGCAGGCTCAATTTACGTCCTACGAAAAAATCAAACGGATCACCGTGCTTCCCGAACCGTTTACCATTCAGTCAGGGGAACTGACCGACACCCTCAAATTAAGGCGAAAAGTGATTTTGGAAAAATATGCCGACGCCATCGATAAGATGTACCGGGAGTGAGAGATAAAGCGTCCCGATACAATTGGCAAAATAGTTTTTATTCACTACCTTTGCAGCGTTTTTTAAAAGAATAAAAATGGATTATAATTTCGAAGAAATAGAAAAACGCTGGCAGCAATACTGGACGGAGAATCAGACGTATCGGGTAACCGAAAATTCGACGAAACCGAAGTTTTATGTGTTGGACATGTTCCCTTATCCCTCGGGAGCCGGGCTACATGTAGGGCATCCCCTCGGATACATTGCCTCGGATATCTATTCGAGATTTAAACGCTTGCAAGGCTATAACGTGCTTCACCCCATGGGCTACGATGCGTATGGCCTTCCCGCAGAGCAATATGCCATCCAAACCGGACAGCATCCGGCTATAACCACGCAAAAAAACATTGCCCGGTATCGCGAACAGCTCGATAAAATCGGTTTCTCTTACGATTGGAGCCGCGAGATCCGCACCAGCGATCCGGAATATTATAAATGGACCCAATGGGCTTTCCTGCAAATGTTCAAGTCGTATTACGATTTTGACACCAATCGGGCAGCGCCTATCGATCGACTTATCGCACATTTTGAACAGCAGGGTACGGAAGGAATCCATGCCGCTTGCTCGGAAGAACGCGGTTTCACAGCCGATGAATGGAAGGCGAAAAGTGAAAAGGACCGGCAGGATGTGTTGATGAACTACCGTATCGCTTATTTGGGCGATACGATGGTAAACTGGTGCGCGGCCTTAGGGACGGTACTGGCAAACGACGAAGTCATCAACGGGTTGTCGCAACGCGGAGGGTATCCGGTTGAGCAGAAGAGAATGCGTCAGTGGTGCCTGCGGGTGTCGGCCTACGCCCAACGGTTGCTGGACGGGTTGGAGACGATCGATTGGACCGACTCGCTGAAGGAAACTCAAAAGAACTGGATCGGCCGTTCGGAAGGTGCCGTCATGCACTTTAAAGCACAGAACAATATACGCTTCGATATCTTCACCACCCGTGCCGATACCATTTTCGGCGTCACATTCATGGTGCTTGCTCCCGAAAGCGATTTAACCTTGCTGCTGACCTCCGAAGAGCAGCTTCCGGCCGTACAGGAATATCTGGAAAAAACCAAAAAAAGAACCGAACGCGAACGCATATCGGAGAAAACCGTGAGCGGCGTCTTTTCGGGATCGTATGCCTTGCATCCGTTTACGGGCGAGAAACTGCCCATCTGGATTTCGGACTATGTATTGGCCGGATACGGAACAGGAGCGATCATGGCCGTGCCGGCTCATGACAGCCGCGACTATGCGTTTGCCAAACACTTCGACCTGCCCATTATCCCGTTGATTGAAGGATGCGACGTTTCGCAAGAAAGCTTCGACGCGAAAGACGGCGTGATGATCAATTCCGGTTTCCTCAACGGCAAAACCGTAAAAGAAGCCATCCCCGCCGCCATCGACGAGGTGGAGCAAAAAGGCCTGGGATACCGGCAAATCAACTATCGCCTGCGCGACGCCATCTTTTCACGCCAACGCTATTGGGGCGAACCGTTCCCCATCTATTATAAAGACGGCATAGCCTACCCTCTCGAGGAGAGCAAGCTGCCCCTCGAACTGCCCGAAGTGGACAAATATCTTCCTACCGAAGCGGGAGACCCTCCGTTGGGACGCGCTAAAAACTGGCATACGGAAGAAGGCTATCCTTTCGAACTATCGACGATGCCGGGCTTTGCCGGTTCATCCGCCTATTACCTGCGCTACATGGATCCGCACAACCCGAAGGCATTGGTTTCGAAACAGGCCGATGAATACTGGAGAAATGTCGATTTGTATATCGGAGGAACGGAACATGCCACGGGACATCTTATATATAGCCGGTTCTGGAATAAATTCCTCTTCGACTTAGGCGTTTCCTGCGAACAGGAGCCCTTCAAAAAGCTGGTGAATCAAGGCATGATTCAGGGGCGGAGCAATTTCGTGTACCGCATCAACCATACGCAGACCTTTGTTTCTTACAACTTAAAAGATCAATACGAAACGAGTCCGCTGCATGTCGATGTCAATATCGTACACAACGATCTCCTCGATATAGAAGCATTCCGCAATTGGAATCCCGAATATAAAAAGGCGGAATTCATACTGGAGGACGGAAAGTATGTCTGTGGATGGGCGATCGAAAAAATGTCCAAATCGATGTTCAACGTAGTGAATCCCGATGACATTATCGAGAAATACGGCGCCGACACGTTGCGTTTGTACGAAATGTTCCTCGGGCCTTTGGAACAGTCCAAACCCTGGGATACCAACGGGATCGACGGGGTGCATCGCTTCTTGCGGAAACTGTGGAATCTGTTTTTCGACGGTGAGAAGTGGCGGGTGTCGGACGAAGAGCCTTCGAAAGACGAGTTGCGCGCTCTCCATAAACTGATAAAAAAAGTAACGACGGATATCGAACAGTTTTCGTTCAACACTTCTGTGTCTGCTTTTATGATTTGCGTAAATGAATTATCGCAATTACGATGCAATAAGAAAGCAATTTTAAGCGACCTGTTGGTCTGCCTCGCCCCGTTTGCCCCGCACATCGCAGAAGAATTGTGGCACAGGTTGGGTAACGAAGGAACGATTTTCGACACCGCATTCCCGAAATTCCGGGAAGACTATTTGCAGGAAGAAACCTTCTCCTACTCGATCTCTTTCAATGGCAGGACACGCTTTACGCTGGATTTCCCAGCCGATGCCGGCCGCGAAGCAATCGAAAAAGCCGTATTGGAACACGTCAAGTCCGAACGATGGTTGGAAGGGAAAACGCCGAAAAAAATAATCATCGTTCCGAAAAAGATTGTCAATATCGTCATCTAAGTATGAACGCGCAATTAAAGAAGTACGAGTTAAAGAAATTCTTCTGGAAGGATTATCTCACGATTATGATGGGTACCGCCATGTACGCTATCGGGATAACCTTGTTTATTATGCCCCATCATTTTGTGACGGGGGGACTGACGGGTATTGCGATATTAATGAATTACGCTTTCGGCATGCCGGTCTCTTTAACGATTTTAGGGGTGAATATTTTCCTCATCCTGGCAGCCATCAAAATATTAGGGTCGCAATTCCTGTTGAAAACAATTATCGGCGTAGGGTCGTTGACTTTGTTTATCGGCCTGTTGGAGGGATTTCCTTCTATGCCGGTGTTACTACAGGAAGATCCTCTAATTGCCGGCATGATCGGGGCGATTTTATGCGGGGGCGGATTGGGATTGGTTTTTTCCGTAAACGGGAGTACCGGCGGAACCGATATTGTGGTAATGGTCATCAATAAATACCGGAATGTAACGCCGGGACGCATTATGCTTGTCATTGACCTGACCATTGTTTCGTCTTCTTACATTATCTTCCAAAGCATCGAAACCATTCTGTTCGGCATTATCATCATCGCGGTCATGACCACATCTGTAGACTACGTCATTAACGGGATCCGCCAATCGGTTCAGTTCCTGATCTTCTCTAAGAAATATGAAGAGATCGCCACGGAAATCAACCTTCAATTACATCGAGGATGTACCGTATTGGACGGAGTAGGTTGGTATTCGCAAAAACCTCAAAAAGTGGTGGTGGTTTTGGCTAAGCGGACCGAATCGGTATCGATTTTTCGCATTGTGAAAGGTGTCGATCCGAATGCTTTCGTCAGTCAGGCGTCTGTTATCGGAGTTTACGGAGAAGGATTCGACAAAATGAAATAATCTCCCCGGTATCCGGCGTGCGTTCGTCCATTCAGACTCCGGCTGCGCAAGTATCCGGCCTGCGATTTTTCATTCTAATCCCGGATACGCAGTATCCGGCTTGCGATTTGCAAATCACATCGAGGATACCGGGTATCTATAACTTCTTTTCACAATGGGAATCCGGATACTCAGTATCCTTCATATAAATTTTAATTGGAAGAGCGTATACCCGGTATCCTTAACAAGAATTTTAGTTTGCAAGCCATATCTCCGGTTTCCGGCTAAAATAAAGATAAAAGCATGCCGGCAACAGCCGTTGCCGATGGCTATCTTTCAAAACAGAGCGTCATTCTCCCCGAATCGCATCGACAATAACCGCCGCCGCACGGTCAGAGGCTCCCGGGCCACCGACGAACTGTCGCATCTCCTCATAATTGCCGAGCATCGTTTGCCGGTACGCGTCATCGTTGAGCAACAAGTCCAATTCTTTTTGAATATTCCGCTCTGAAAAAAACACGGCGAATAATTCTTTCACCACCTCCTTTCCGGCGATCAGGTTAACCAGCGAAATATAAGGAGTATGCAAAATATGGCGAAACGCCCAATACGATAGTTTCGGGAATGCCGTTTGATAACAAACGACCTGAGGGACATTGAGCAAAGCGGTTTCCAATGTCGCCGTTCCCGACGTAACCAAAGCCGCTCTCGCTTGCGCCAGTATCCGGTAGGTTTGCTGAAAAAGCACCGTCACATTCAGGGGATAAGAGTCCGCATAAGTATCGTAAAAGTCCGGTTCGATTCCCGGCGCTCCGGCAATAATCACCTGATAGTCCCTAAAACTTTCCGAAGCGCGGAGCATAACCGGCAAGTTGGCTTCTATTTCACGCTTACGGCTCCCCGGAAGCAGCGCAATAATCGGCTTGTTATCCAAACCGTATTGCGTAATAAAAGCCGGAAACGGTTCATCTTGATGATCCCGCGCAGCAAGCGCATCGACGATAGGATTTCCGACATAATGAACCCGGTACCGGTGTTTTTTGTAAAAATCGACTTCAAACGGCAGGATGCAGAGCATTTCATCCACATACTTTTTGAACGACTTTACACGATATTCTTTCCAAGCCCACACTTTCGGCGAAATATAATAATGCACGGGAATATCGAGATGCTTCTTAACGAATTTGGCAATCTGAAGATTAAAGCCGGGATAATCAATTAAAATCACGACATCGGGGCGATATCGAACGATATCCTTTTTGCAGGATTTCATATTAGCCCATATTTTATCGGCATGCCTAATCACAGGAATAATGCCCATATAAGCCATTTCGCGATAATGCTTTACCAACACCCCGCCCTGAGCCTGCATCAAGTCGCCTCCCAAAAAGCGAAAATCAGCCTCTTCATCGCGATTTTTAATCGATCGCATCAAGTTCGACCCGTGCAAGTCCCCCGACGCTTCCCCTGCTATAAGATAATACTTCATATAATTACCAATTACTAATTACCAATTACTAATTACCAATTACTAATTACCAATTACCAATTACCAATTACTAATTCGTCATTTGTAATTAGTCATTCGTAATTCCTATAACTCCCATTGCTTCAGCTCAGGAATAAGATCATAAGCCGTCATATCAATTTTCACCGGAACGACCGACGCATAACCATTCGCCAGCGCCCATTCATCCGAATTATCATTGTCTTGTTCCCAATTTTCAAAATTCCCCGTCATCCAAAAGACATCATGCCCGCCGCCATCTTTGGCACGCACATATTCGTTCACCCACTTGCCTTGAGTTTGAGCCGTTATTTTTATCCCCTCTATTTCTCCCGCCGGAACATTCGCGTTCAGGCACATCCCTTTAGGAAGCCCGTTTTCCAAGACCCGGACAGCTAATTTACGGGCAACCGATGCGGCTTGATTGAAATCCGCATTCGCCGTATGCTCACACAGAGACAATGCCACCGACGGCACACCGAACACACAACCTTCAATCGCGGCGCCGACCGTTCCCGAATACAAAACACTGATACCGGCATTCGATCCGTGATTGATTCCGGAAAGCAACAGATCCGGCTTCCGGTCGAGAAATTCATTTATCGCCAGCTTGACACAATCGACCGGTGTACCCGAACAGACATACAACCGGACACTTTCGTCTTCTTTATACAGATAACTCCGTAATGGCAAAATCGTCGTAATGGCGCCCGACATTCCCGAACGGGGGGAATCGGGAGCAAAAACGACAATGTCGCCCAAATCTTTTACGGCCTCCACCAAAGAGGCAATACCTTTCGCTTGATATCCATCGTCATTCGTGATGAGGATAAGAGGTTTTTTCGAATTCATTTTACTTTTGTTTGATAAAAGAGCAGCAAATATACGCAAAAACGCGCACTTTTTGGGGTAAGCAGGACACAGAAAAAAGCTTCCTTTGAAATCTTCATATAAAAGTAATAACATTTTTGTACCTTTACATTCACAAACAAATCAACTATAAACAATCCATATAATCGATAATGAAAGTTATCATAGGTATAAGATGAAAAAATTAAGTGTATTAATCTATTTGGCAGCCCTTTGCCTCACGGCATCGGCGCAGCAGGTAAAGCCGGTAAAAAATGTAATCGTCATGATTCCCGACGGCACATCCATTGGAGTTTACTCGGCGGCAAGATGGTATAAAATTTACAATAAACTGGGGCAACAATTGAATATCGATCCCTATTTTACAGGAACCGTTCGGACGCATTCCTCGAATGCTCCCATCGGCGACTCGGCGCCGACCACCTCCGCTTATATGACCGGCGTCCTGCAAAAGACAGGCAATGTGGCCATTCATCCGGAAGCCGACCCCGAAGCCGATCTCTATCCGGTAGACTCAACCCGCACCTATCAACCCGCCGCCACGATTCTCGAAGCGTCGCGTATCGAACTGGGTAAGGCTACCGGTTTGGTTGTTACCTGCGAATTTCCTCATGCCACGCCGGCAGATTGCTCCGCTCATTATTACAACCGGGGTAATTACAAGGCCTTGGCGCCGCAAATAGCCTATCAGAATTTAGACGTGATGTTTGGCGGGGGAACCGGTATCGTTACCGACGACATCAGGCAACATTTCCGGAATAACGGGACGACCTATCTCGAAAATGATCGTGACGGCCTTTTGAACTACAAAGGAAAAGGGAAGATATGGGCGCTCTTTCAGGAGAAAGCTTTTCCTTATGATATCGACCGGAACCCCGATAAATTGCCGTCTCTTTCCGAAATGACGGAGAAAGCATTGGACGTATTGTCGCAAAATCCGAAGGGATTCTTCCTGATGGTCGAAGGCAGTCAGATAGACTGGGCGGCGCACGCCAATGATCCGGCGAGTATCATCACCGAGTATCTGGCTTTCGATGAAGCCGTAGGCAAGGTGATGGATTTTGCAAAAAAAGACGGCGAAACAGCGGTTATCATCCTTTCCGATCATGGCAACAGCGGCTTCACCATCGGATCCAGCCGTTGTCCGGGATACGATAAACTATCGATAAAACAGCTCTTTGAGAATGTCTCCAATTACAAGTTAAGCGCTAACGGGCTTGAAGCATTGCTTTTAAAGACAAAACCCGAAAATGTAAGAAGCGAATTTAAGAAATATACCAACATCGATTTAACCGACGAAGAGTTGAAAACACTTTACTCTTCCCGAAACTATAAAGAGGGCGATTACACAAAGGTCGGCACCAGCAATAACATGGTGCATAACATCGTCGATATCCTCAACGCACACACTTGTTTCGGTTTCACGACCGGAGGCCACACAGGAGAAGAGGTGTTGTTGGCGGCCTATCACCCGCAAGACAATGTTCCCCGGGGTAATCTCCGGAATGTCGATATCAATCGGTACCTGTTCCAGGTATCGGGTTTATCGACTCCGCTTCAGGAACTGTCGGACAATATCTTCGCAAAACATACCGAAGTGTTTGCACGCACCGGTTATAAAATCGATAAAAAGGATGCCGATTTTCCGGTTCTACGTGTCACGAAGAATGGAAAAACGCTAGAGGTGAAAGCCTTTTCATCGGTTGCAAAATTAAACGGCAAACCGTTCGATGTAGGATCGATAGTGGTATACATCGACAAGAACGACACGTTTTACCTCCCGAAAAAGTTGGCGGAAAAACTTTGAATTCTTAGACCGGGGGTGTCGCTGAGAGCGATCCCCCCCGGTAGTTAAAGCCCCCCTATAGTTAAAGCTTTTCGGGAATAACGATATCCCCTTGGAATGAAATCGGCTGCCGGTCGGGATGAGTAACATCGAGGCGGGCTTTGGCATTCTCCCAGATATCGAAAAAAAGAATTGTCTGCCGAGGGGTATCGTTCGTCCGGATACGGATCTGCCAATTACCGGCTTTTTTGCCTTCTTCCATTTCGTACGAAAAATCGGTACTCGAAAATTTGATGCCGCCTTCTCCGGGATCTATCGGAGCCGAATAAGCCCGTCCGTAATAAGGTAAATACACCGTTAACGTATCGGGCGAAACTTTTACGTCGTAACTCGGTGTAAGATACCTCGATTTGAATCCGGTAGGATACACATACGTAGCATTGAACGTGAATCGGCGAGCTTCTATAGCCTCTTTCAACTCAGTCGTACGGGCCGCTTTTTCAGCAGCCGTCTGGGAAGCGCCGCACGCATATAGTACGCTCACAAGCGCCATCGCGACCATGAATCGCAAAATATTTTTTTTCATTGTTTTTCTCTCCTATTATTTTATAGTAAGACTCAGTAGCCTTTTAACAATCAAATAGCTACCTTTGTTTGTCAGACCGCAGGGAAAAGAGAGAAATAGTTTAACACGTAGTATCCTATTAGCAATAGGAACACAAAGTACCCCGCGTAAATATTCACTTTTGAAGTTGTCAGCGTATAAAAATAGGCAATAAGGTAAGATAGTAAAGCAATGCCCAGTGAAAGGAAAAAAACACCTTGGCTCCAATAAACCATTTGAAACAAAAGCAAAAATATCAGCAAATAAATCATGAATTGTATCGCAGACAAAGTCAACACCTTGTCTCGGATATAGGTTTTAATGCTTAAAAACATATAGACTCCGAAGAATAAGCCGACCGCTATAACCAGTACCCAATGCCCGGGCGAAAAGGCCGGCAAGTCGGGAAGTGAAAAAAGAGCCAGGTACGAGAACGGAGCTGTAAAGGCCGGCAAATCGTCGAAAAAGAAACAAACGGAGAAAACCGACCAGAACACGAGCAACACCGCGAAGAACGAAGAAAGGAACGAACGAAGATGCACGCCGTGCATGGAAGCCTCCCCGCGCCACCATAAAGGCACAAGCAGCAAAGAATATATTTGAAAAAGCGAGGCTATCGCTAAAAAAACACCCGATTGGGCGGAATATAAATAGGTCTCATCGCGATGAAAAGAACTCAGTAAGGGGAAAAGCGCGCACAAAATAAAAAAGATACTGATATAATCGGGAGTCATCCTCAAAAAATACGGATGCACGCTAAACAAGATCAGCGGGACAATAAACGGCAAGTGGGTACGGTTACGGATGAGCGAAAAGCGGCTGTTAAGGCGGGCAATCATCCAGGCAATAAGAAAAACCGACAGGGTGGCCGCGATAAAAGATATGGTCGGGTCGGAAAACCAATGTTCGCAAAAGCGCCATAGATAACCGGTATCGGGAAAACCGGCAGAAGGGATCTCCGATACCGAAAACAACCCCAGCCGCATAGCGATTACGCATAACGAAACAACTAACGAGGAGAACCGTGCTTCGACAACGGTATTCCGGAATATACGAACGGCGTAATGCATATAGATCTATTATAAAAGTTCAATATCCTGGCCGATATCTTTCCGGTAATACGATTGCTCGAAACGAATCTTAGCGATATTTTTATAGCTTGTTTTCAGCGCATCCTTCAATGTTGCGCCTAACGATGTTACCGACAAAACACGTCCTCCCGCCGAAACCACATTCCGTTCTTTAAACGCTGTGCCGGCATGGAAAACCAAGCTATCGGAAACCTCTTCGAGTCCCGAAATCACTTTTCCTTTTTCATATGCTTGCGGATATCCCCCCGAAACCATCATGACGGTAGCGGCATGACGCTCATCGATTTCGAGTTTTTTCTCATTCAACGTCTCGGTAGTTACCCCGATAAATAACTCCAACAAATCCGACTTTATACGAGGGATTACGACTTCGGTTTCGGGATCGCCCAAACGCACGTTGTATTCAATCACCTTCGGATCGCCGTTCACATTGATCAACCCGATAAAAACAAATCCCTTATAATCGATTCCTTCTCGGCGAAGGCCTTGGATGGTCGGCTCCACGACACGCAAACGAACCTTCTCCATAAACACCTCGTCCGCAAAAGGCACCGGTGAAACGGCCCCCATCCCCCCGGTATTCAGACCGGTATCTCCTTCGCCGACACGTTTGTAATCTTTGGCTACCGGTAAAATCTTATACGACTTTCCGTCGGTAAGTACAAAAACAGAACACTCGATGCCGGATAAGAACTCCTCTATGACCACTTTCCGGCTCGCTTCGCCGAACATTCCTGCCAGCATATCGCGTATTTGCAATTTCGCCTGCTTCAAATCGGGCGTAATCAACACCCCTTTTCCGGCGGCCAACCCATCGGCTTTCAGCACGTAAGGGGGCTGTAACGATTCGAGGAAGCGATCGCCCTCTTCTATATTCGCCGGAGTAATCGTTTTGTGAGCGGCGGTGGGAATATTATGCCGTTTCATAAAATCCTTCGCAAAGTCTTTACTGCCTTCCAAGCGTGCACCATTTGCCGACGGGCCGATAACGGAAACATGGCAAATGTCCTCATCTTTGCGGAAAAAGTCCGATACGCCTTGCACCAGGGGATCTTCCGGGCCGACAATTACCATATCCACATCATTATTGAGTACAAACCGTTTCATCTCGTGAAAATCGGTCACACCGAAGGGTACATTGGTACCATGCAACGCAGTACCGGCATTTCCGGGAGCAATATACAAATTATTCAACTGGGAGCTATTCCGTATCTTCCAAGCCAAAGCATGCTCACGACCTCCAGACCCTAATAATAATACATTCATAAAAAAACCATTAAAAAAAGACAGCAAAAAAAAATTTCAAAAACTTGCATGCAAAACTAATAAAATAAAATGAAAGGGAAAAATCGATAAAATATTTTATCTCTCGACGATTTTACTTCCGTGGCTTGCAATTCCCTGAAAAATCAGCTAATTTTGCAAGGTTTTTGTTTAAACACCGAACTATGGGGCTTTCTAAAAAAGAGTTTTCAGCGTATTTTCATGCATATTACCGCCCGCTGTGCCTTCACGCGTTACATTATCTGGGAAATACAGACGAATCCGAAGATATTGTACAGGAAACTTTTGCCAATTTATGGAGCAAACAACCTTCCGGCGGAATACAATCGGTGAAGGCCTACTTGTTCGGTGCGGTGCGCAACAATTGTCTCGCTAAAATACGCGATGCAAAGACGACGGTTCCCCTCGAGCCCGGATATATCGACGATAGCTTAACGATTGAAGAGGAGCAGGAACGCGCCGACATGGAAAGCCGGATATGGAAGATGATCGACGAATTGCCGGAACGCCGGCGGGAGATATTCTTGCTGGCCAAACGCGACGGGCTGCGCTATAAAGAAATCGCCGATTTGACCGGACTGAGTGTAAAAACCGTAGAAAGCCACGTGGCACGCGCCATGCAGCAGCTCCGTCAAAAAGACCGAGGCGCCTATCTCTTTTTCTTTGCATAAAAAAGCGCTTTTCCTGTAGGGATTTTGACCTCTACGGCATCTTATAGGTAGAATTACAACGACATGGAAGATAATGAAAGAAAGTGGAAAGAAGCGATCGGCTTTGTAACGAAACATTACAAAGAGAATCGATTCAACCCCGACACCGCATGGAAGCAGTTCGCCAGGAACCGCACACTGTCGCCCGGCATTAAAAAACAGGCGGTTTTTTACCGTGTGGCAGCCGTGATAATCGTTCTTCTTATTTCGGGAATCGTTTATTTTTCGGCAAACCGAAACGAAACGCTTCTCGCTTCGATTGACGGAACGGTGTATTTACTTCCCGACAGTACAAGGGCGACTTTGCAAAAAGACGCCCGCCTCGAATTCAATAGCCGTTTCGGTGAAACGAACCGGAGCGTAAAGATGAGAGGCCAAATCCGTTTTGACGTTACGCACGACTTGCGGAAACCGTTCATTGTGATCACTCCCACCGCCACCGTGAGAGTCACGGGAACAAGTTTCGAGGTGGACGAATCGGGCAACGGCACGCAGCTTCGCGTGACATCGGGCAACGTATCGTTTACGCCCATTGACCCGTCGCTGTCGTTTGCCTGCACGGCGGGCATGTCGGCGACGTACGATGCTGCCGCTAAAACCATCGCCGTCGTGTCGCCCGAAACAAGGCTATCGGTCGATGCGATGAATGAGACCTTCGCTTTTGAAAACGTCCCGCTGGAAGACGTGGCCGATTTGCTCGAACAATTCTTCTCCGCAACGCTATCGATCCCCGAAGAGGAACGGGAATGGACCATCACCACCACTTTCAACCGGCAAGACCTCCACGGCATCATAGAGATTATCAACTTGACGCTCGACTCGCATATACGCGTGGCAGAATAATTTGCATGAAACACTACACGCTTTTTTTTCTTTTGATATTCTGTCCGAGGCCGTCGTTGCAGGCTCAGAAAACAATCACGCTCGACGTCAAAGGCCGGCCGTTGCTGGAAATTCTTCCTGAAATCGAGAAGCAGTCGGGCTACACATTCTCCTATACGCCGTCGCTTCTGAAGGGCTTTGCAAAAGTAACTCTCCGGGCGAAAAACGAACCGCTCGAAAAGGTATTGCATCGGCTTTTCGGGCAAAGCGACATCCGTGCTTCCGTTCAAGGCAAATATATCATTCTGAAAAAACGTCCGAGAAATGTCGTCGTAAGCGGCTTCGTCTACGACCGTGAGTCGCACGAGCCGCTCATCGGTGCGAACCTGTATGAAGAGATTTCGGGGGAAGGCGCCGCCACGAATAATTTCGGATTTTACAGTTTTTCCGTAGCGCCGGACGAAGAGATAAGGCTTCGGTCGAGCTATGTGGGCTATATGACCGCCCATCGCTCGATCGCGATTTCAGGAGACTCTGTGATGGATTTTTTTCTGGAGCCTTCCTCCCTGCTGAAAGAGGTGGTGGTGGAAGGTAATCTGAGAAATGCGGTACATCATGCCGAAACCGGAAAGATCAGTCTCGAAGCCGCCACGCTGAAAGCTGTTCCGGCCTTTATGGGCGAAAGCGATGTGGTAAAGACCTTGCAACACATGCCGGGAGTAGCCGCCGGAACCGATGGCATGGCCGGGCTGTATGTACGGGGTGGCAATGCCGATGAAAATCTGTATTTGGTAGACGGAAATCCGTTGTATCACATTCATCATTTGCTGGGCATCTTTTCGGCATTCAATCCGGAGGCCGTGAAAACGATGGACTTTTACAAAGGCAGTTTTCCGGGGCGGTACGGGGGGCGCTTATCGTCGGTGATGGATGTGAGAATGAATGACGGGGATATGAAAAAATATTCGGGAACCGCTTCCGTGGGACTTATTTCGTCGCGCTTCTCTTTGCAAGGCCCTATTGTAAAAGACCGCACTTCGTTCTCGGTTTCGTTGCGGAGAACCTATCTCGACCTGCTCGCCCGCTCGGCGATGTTTGTCTTAAACAGGAGGAATAAAAAGAAAGATCCGTTGAATTACGAACACATGGATTTCGGCTATTACTTTTATGATTTCAATGCCAAATTCACCCATCGTTTCTCCGACAAAAGCCGGATTTATCTGAGCGTATACGACGGCAAAGATCAATTTTTCGGGGAATCCCATACGATAGACAAGAATGAGACTACATACGTTCAGGACGACAAAGAGTTTCTCTACACCTCGAAATATGAAGACAACATCTCCATCAACTTGAGCTGGGGCAACCGGATGGCTTCCGTCAACTGGGCCTACGCCATCCATCCCCGCCTCTTTTCGAATGCCACGCTCGTGTACAGCCGCTATTGGTCGGATATCGGCACCTCATCCGAGCTGATACAGTCGTCCACCTCGCAATATGCAAAAGACACTCCCCCGGAGCGGAAAAGCTATTATGCCTTGTACCATCCGATATACCGTTCGGGCATCGAAGACGTGGGATACCGCCTCGAAATGGATTATGCCCGCGACAACCGTCACCGCATCCGTTTCGGAACGGCCTTGTTGCACCATCATTTCCGCCCGGAGGAAAGCCGCGTTTATAACGGCTTGAAAGACGGACAAATTACAAAGAACGACACGATTACGTATGCCGACGAAAATATCGGGGTGACCGAACTCTCACTCTATGCCGAAGACGAAATGGATCTGGGCAAACGATGGAAGGTGAACGCCGGCTTGCACCTGTCGGGGTTCTTCGTACAGGGGCGTTCGTATGTCAGCGCCCAGCCGCGCCTGTCGGCACGCTATCTGCTTTCGCCCGACTTTTCGGTGAAAGCCTCGTTCGGCAAGATGCATCAATATGTGCATTTGTTACAAAACAGTTATTTGAGTGCGCCCACCGATTTGTGGGTGCCGGTCACACGGAATATCAAACCGTTGTCGTCGCATCAGTTTTCGGCGGGTATCTACGGCAAGTACCAAGGATTCGATCTCTCGGCGGAGGCTTACTATAAAAAATCGACCAACCAGATCGACTATAAAGACGGCGTGGGACTGCTGACGGGAAACCTGAACTGGGAACAACGCGTGGCTCAGGGAGTCGGGGTTTCGTACGGATTGGAAATGATGGCGCGAAAACGCTTCGGGAATACAACGGGTTGGGTCGGTTATACGCTTTCGTGGGCAAACCGTCGCTTTCCGGGCGGAGAAATCAACCAGGGGAAAACGTTCCCGGCACGATACGACAACCGCCACAAGCTGAATGCCGTCTTGTCGCATACGTTTAATAAGCATTTCGACATCAATCTTTCCTGGATGTACGCCTCGGGCAATAACACCACCCTTCCGGAAGAACAATATGTCGATATAAATGGTCAGCAAGCATCGTATATCCAAGAGCGAAACAACTTCAAGATGCCCGGCTATCAACGGCTCGATATCAGCGTCAATTATTACCGGCACAAGAAGAAGGGGCGTATGGGTATCTGGAATTTCAGTATTTATAATGTATATGCGCATCACAACTCGTTTATAGTGCTCCCCTCGGAAGGTTTCGCTCCGGGCCCCGACAGCATAGACGGCTATCCGCAGCACAGTTACCCCACGTACCAGAGTTATTGCATCTTCCCGTTCATTCCGTCGTTTTCTTACACGTATACATTTTAACAAGATGATGAAACCCATCCGCACCAGTCTTCAACGTATTCTTCCGGCCCTCGTTTTGCTGGGCGCCGCACTTTCGTGCGAGAAAGAAATGACGCTCAACTTAAAGAACCGTACTCCCAAGATTGTGATGAACGGGATCATCGTGTCCGACTCCCTCATCGAAATAAACGTCAGCAAAAGTTTCCTCTATACCGACACGGCTGCGGACAAGAGTTTGCTGCGCGAGGCTTCGCTCAGACTGTTAATCAATGGCGATGAGCGGGAAACGATGCGCATGACGGGAATCGATTCGACACGTCCCATCACCCCATTGGGTTATCAACCCCTTTTGTTACAACTTGTTTTCCGTTCGACGGTACGTCCCAGAGCCGGCGACCGGGTACGCATAGAAGCTTCGGCCGAGGGACTGCCAACCGTTTGGGCAGAGACGGTCGTTCCGCTTCCGCCCGACATCCTGCACGTGGATACGGCTACGTTTTTCACATCCGGAAAATTGATTCGTCCCGATTATGCTTACAGCAGCGGTTCTGACTTCGGATATCCCGACACGGTTTCGGAAGAACGGGACTTCCGCAATTTGCGGATAAAAGCGGAAATAAAGGTTGCTCCGAGCGATGCCTCGCAATATTTTATGCTTCAGACCTACACTCGCCCCAATGGGATCGTGGAAGAAGGCCGGGTGTCCGCCCGAAGGCTTTTTTTGTACACCGACGATGATCCCGTATTTTTAGAGAGCCCTCCAAACGGCATTCTCGAAGACATCCTAACGGAGAGCAATTCCGGTGCGGAAAGGAAACATTCCGACAAGGCGTTTTTTTCCGATAACTTATTCCGGAACAAGCGCCACACGCTCGATTTTTCCGTGACAAACGTCTATGAGGTGTACACGGTGTACGAGAAAATAGAAGATGAATGGAGTTATTTCCCGATTTATAAACCGATTAAAACCGAAGTGTTTCATTTTCCCCTGGAAGTGAGCATCACCACCCTTTCGCCCGAACTCTACCGTTATTACCGGAAGGGAAACGACGTTTTGAACAGCGACGCAGAGGCTTTCAATATGTTTTCCGAACCGCAAACCTCCCTGACCAATGTGCATAACGGCATCGGCATTGTGGGAGCGATGTCGGTGGCATCCGCACAAATCGATATTCCTCCTTTTCCGGGCCCCGCCAATGTGGTTCCGAAATAGCGACGGGAAGGACGAATGATAAAACGCACCCATGGCGTTTTCTTCTTAATTTACGACCCATTCATAATGAGTACTTCTTCCTCCTCGCGCTTCTTTCTGAAGAATTCCTTTTTCAATCAGATCGTTTATGTCGCGTAAAGCCGTATCCTGTGACGATTTTGTAATTTTGGCCCATTTGGATGACGTTAGTTTGCCCTCGAATCCATCCAATAGTTTATTCAGCATCAGGTTTTGACGGGCATTAAACTTTGTTTCTTTATGTTTATCCCAAAAATCAGCTTTATGCAACACCTTTTGAAAAGTTGCTTCCGTTGATTGCAGCGCTCGATATAAGCAATTCAGATACCAGAGGAGCCATTCGGTTATATCCCCTTTACTGAATTGCATTTTCTGCAACACCGCATAGTAACCTTTTCTTTCGGTAAGTATCTGACCGGATAAGCTGTAAAAACGTTGTGAGGTATCGTCTGAACGGGAGAGCAATAAATCCGACAAAGCCCTAGCTATCCGGCCGTTTCCGTCATCAAACGGGTGGATGATGATAAACCGGAAATGGGCTATGGCTGATTTCAAAACGAGGTCTAACGTGTTTTCTTCATTAAACCATTTCAGAAACGGATCCATCTCGTTTTTAACCTGATCAGGTGACGGCGCCTGATAATGGATTTTCTCCTTGCCCATTGCCCCCGATACGACCTGCATCTCTCCGTTTCGATAACGGGCAACATCTATTTTATGCATTCCGCTCCGGCCTGTCGGAAATAAAGCGGCATGCCAACCGAATAGACGTTCCTCATCAAGGGGGCGTTTATAATTCTGCGTAGCGTCAAGCATCATTTCAACCACTCCCTCGACATTTCTGTCGGGATAAACCATTCCGGCATATTCCATCCCTAATCTTCTTGCGATAGACGAGCGAACCTGATCATAATTTAATAGTTCACCTTCAATCTCCGAAGATTTCAAGACATCGAGGGTCAGTGTGCTAAGATGGGTTTCTTCCTTTAACGAAAAACCGGCCATGTTCATCTGCCCCAACAGTTTGCCTTGCAGATGGCGCACCTTTCCCAAAAGGGCTTGTATCTCCTGTTCATCCCAAGTGAAATGTGGCCAACTGCTGTATTGATAAATATATTTCATCATCGAATCATCTTATATTCTGCAAATATACGCATTATTCTCCGCATATCTAATGAGAATACACAAACTATTCTCCGCAAATTAATTCGGGAACGTCATCCGGAACACCGTCCATTCGTGTTGCGTGAAGTGCGACAAGTTGCCCCCGTGCAGCCGCATGATATAACGCGATACGCTCAGCCCGATGCCGGTACCGGCGTTTTTGGTGGTAAAAAACGGCACGAAGATATTGGGAAGCACCTCGGCCGCAATCGGCTCGCCATTATTGCATACATCCACATGGAACCGATCTTTCTCTTCCCGCAATTCAATCTTTATCTGTCCGCCTTTTCCCGCAACGATCGCTTCCGACGCATTCTTCAGCAGATTCACCAGCACCTGCATGACCTGCGATTCATCGACCGACCTCAACTGATCGCCGGGCGGCACATTCCGGTGTACCGATATTCCTTTTCCTTCAAACAGCGGCGATTCCAACGTCACCGCCCGTTCGATAAGGGCGCTTAACGCTACCGGCTTCAACTGCGGCTTAGGCACGCCGGTAAACTTGCGGTACGAATTGACAAAGTTGATGAGCCCTTTCGCCGTGGTATTGATCGTCTGAAACGCCTCCACCGTATCCTGCATCAGCTCGTTATCCGGCGCATGAGGTGCCTGCCGGTAAGCAAACAGCAGCGTGTCGGTGAGCGACGTGATGGGCGCGATCGAATTCATGATTTCGTGCGTCATGACGCGGATTAGCCGTATCCACGAATCCATTTCCTTATAATCCAGCTCGCTGCCGATGTTGCTAAGCGTGATGATTTTCACCTTCCGCCGTTTCATGATAATTTCGGAAACCCTCAGGCTGATCTGCACCTCTTCCCGTTCGTTGGCAATATGGATGGTTTTCGTGTCGGATGCTTCGAGGGTGCGAAACAAGTCGGGAAACGAGGGGTCGAGCGTCGCCAATTGATTCAAATGCGTAAAGACGGGCATGCCCAGCAACTCATTCACGGTACGGTTTATGTGCATTAAGCGGTTGTCCTCATCGAGGAGGATAATGCCGGTAGAAACGCTTTCGATGATGACGCTCAGGAACTTTTCGTTTTCGATGACTTCTTTCCGCGCCTTCGAAAGGATCTCTTTGATGCGGTTCATCATCTGGTTCAACTCCCGCTCGCGGCGCGAAAGATTGGTTTCGGTAAAGTTGAACGAATAATCGCCGTTATCCAACGCATTCAACAGGAAAAGGATGTTTTTGTTGAATTGATTATAGCTTCGGTGGAGCCTGCGCAACGACAAGCAAACCACGAAAATGCTTACCGCCGCATACACATATTCGGCTTTCAGCGCGAAGTAGGTGCTTGCCGAAACCGATGCGATGAGCAGGATGACGTACAGATAAAGTTTATATTCGATCGATTTAAACATACACGCGAAGGATTAAAGCCCGTATTTTTTTATTTTACTGTACAAGGTGGGGCGCGAAATACCCAGCTCTTTGGCGATGGCCGAAAGGTTGTTGTCGTGATGGCGGATGGCTCTCTCGATGAGGGTTCGTTCCATTTCGTCGAGCGTAACCGGGGCAGAGCCGTTCGTTTTTTCTTCATGCGGGCGCAGGAACAAATCGGACGGTTCGATGACGGCATTATCCGACAGGATGAGCGCCTTCTCGATGGTATGTTCCAGTTCGCGTACATTTCCCGGCCAGGCATACTCCTGCATTTTGGCAATGGCTTCGCGGCTCAGCGTGGCTTCTTTTTTATGATACTTCCCGGCAAGGCGATGGAGGAAGAAAGACGCCAGTTCGGGAATATCTTCCTTGCGGTTTCGCAATGCCGGCACTTCAATCTGAATGGTATTGATACGGTAAAGCAAGTCTTCCCTGAAAAGGCCCTTCTCCACATCCTCGAAGAGGTTGTGATTGGTGGCGCAAATCAGCCGGATATCCACCGGCACGGGCTCGTTGCTACCGACGCGGGTGACGTGCCTCGACTGCAACGCGTTCAACAACTTCGCCTGAAGCACATAACTGAGATTGCCGATTTCGTCGAGAAACAACGTCCCTTTATCGGCCGCTTCGATCTTCCCTGCCCGATCGATACGGGCATCGGTGAAGGCGCCTTTCACATGCCCGAAGAGTTCGCTCTCGAACAATGTCTCGGTGATCGCCCCCATGTCGACGGTAACAATCGACTCGTTGGAACGCAACGAAAGTTGATGGATCTTACGGGCGATGACCTCTTTTCCGGTGCCGTTTTCGCCTGTGATCAACACGTTGGCATCGGTCTTGGCCACCTTTTCCACCAGGCGGAGCAGTTCCTGCATGCCACGCGACCGTCCCCAACAGATATCATTTTCACGGTTCAGTTGGGAGTTCAACACGCTTTGCTTTTCCTTTAGTTTGGTGACTTCTTTGCGCGACAGGCGCAGTTCCAAAGCCGATTGTAACGTGGCGAGCAGCTTGGCATTGTCCCACGGCTTTACGATAAAGTCCGACGCCCCCTTCTTGAGGGCGGTCACGGCCAGTTCGATATCGGCATACGCCGTAAAAAGCACCACAGGCAAATCGGGAGCCGCCTTTTTTACTTCCGACAGCCAAAACAGCCCCTCGTTTCCCGTGTTGATGCCGGCAGAGTAGTTCATATCGAGCAATACCACATCGGGATTCTTTTCTTTCAACATCGTCAGCAACGTGTTGGGGGAAGAAAGCAACGTGACTTCTTCGAAATACGTGTTTAGCAGAATGCGAAGCGCACTCAGCACATTTTTATTATCATCTACAATGAGAATACGTCCTTGTTTCATATTGGTCAGTCTATCGTTTAATGTCGCCGGTCACCAGTCACCAGTCATCAGTCATCGGTCACCAGTCTAAAGTCTAATGCCTTCTCCATCATACTCCATAGTTCATAGTTCATAGCTCATCCCTTCATTTTCCTGCAAATGTACGCATAATATTGTCAAAATATCGACACTCCTGTAAAATAATTTTACAAACCCCTCCCTACTGAAAAATCGATAAGTAATACGCAATGTGAGGCTTATGTATTTTGGCACGGAATTGGATTGAAAAAAGGCAAAGTAAACTTATCTGTATGAAAAAGTTCTTATATCTCGTTTTCGTATTCGTGTCGGGAATTCCTCTGCCGGGCTTTGCGCAAGACCGGCTTTGGAATTTGGAAGAGTGCATCCGCTACGCGATCGAAAACAGTCCGAAGGTTAACAAGCAGAAAGCGCAGAATGACATCTACCATCAGGATTATCTGAGCGCGATCGGGCGGCTCATCCCTTCGCTCAACGCCAATTCGAGCGCGTATTTCAATTACGGGCGCCGGGTGGATTCCGAAACCAATACCTACACCAATATCAACTCGTTCAGCAATTCTTATTCGGTGTATTCGAATTTAACGCTCTTCGACGGCTTCTCGAATATTTTTAAAGTCCGCATCCAAAAAGTGAATAAGCTGGCGGGAAAGCATGAGTTGGAGCAGGCCCGGGAGCTTATCGCCTACGAAACGATGGAGGCGTTCCTGAATCTGCTTTATTACGAGCGGATGGTGGAGTTGGCGGAAGAACAGGTGGTCGAAAGCCGCAACAATCTGAAACAGGTGCGCCGCATGGAAGAGTTGGGCATGAAGGCCGAAACGGAGGTAGCCGAAATGGCGGCGAAGGAAGCCGCCGACACATACAATCTGACTAAGCAAAAGAATCTGTCGGCCATCGGCCTCATCTTATTAAAAGAGAAGATGCATTTTCCTATCGATGAAGAGTTGCATGTCACCGACGAAGGGTCGGAGGTATTGATTGCGAAATCGGCCGAGACGGCATCCGATATTTTCGAAACGGCCAAAACCATCCATCCCAAAGTGCTGTCGGCGGAGTCGACGGTAAAGATGCAAGAACTGACGGTCCGCTCCGCCATCGCAGGCTTCTCGCCGACCCTTTCCATGGAGGCGGGCATCTCAACGAACTTCGTAAAATATCTCGATGGAAGCGCGTATCTTCCGTTTACCGATCAATTGAAGAATAAACGCGGTAGCTACGTGGGATTCACGCTGTCCATCCCGATCTTTAACGCGTTTGCGAAAACGACGGCGCTCAATCGCAGCCGGGCGCAGGTGGTGATCGCCCGCAATGAGTTGGACGAAACGCTGCGGTCGCTCTACAGCGAAATAGAACAGGCCGTCGCGGACCGGAACGGGCAGGCCGATGCCTACCTGCAGGCGGTGAAACAACGCGAGGCGATGGAAACGGCGCACAAGGCCAATCAACGCAAATATGAAGAGGGACTCATCAGTCCGCTCGAATTGCATACGAGCGCCAACCGTGTCGTACAGGCTCGGGCGGAACAGCTCAACGCCGAACTGCAATATCGGTTGAAAGAGCGGCTGGTGCGGTATTACAAAGGGGAGAGGTTTGGGAGTTATGAACGATGAACGATGAACGATGAACTATGAACGATGAACTATGAACGATGAGCTATGAAGGATGAGTTATGAAGGATGAGGGATGAGACTGAAGAGTGAAGACCGACGACTGGAGACCGGCGACTTCAGACCGATGACCGTTGCCGATGACCAATGACTGGCGACCGATGACCGGAGACCGGAGACATTATACATTAGACATTTAGACATTTAGACATTAAACAATATGACGGATATTTTACTGGAAAAGAAAAAAGGACTAAAGAAGAAGCATATTCCTTATGTAATCGGAGGTGCGCTTATAGTCGCATGCATTAGTTGGCTGATATTCGGCAATCATGCGTCGAAGCTGAATGTCGATGCAAAACGCTTGTCGGTGCAGGCCGTCACGCAGGGTGAGTTTAACGATTACATCCGCATCAACGGGCAGGTGCAACCCATCAGCACCATCCAATTGAGCGCCATCGAGGGCGGCATGGTGGAAGCGAAATTGGTGGAAGAAGGCGCCGAAGTGAAAAAGGGCGACGCAATCGTCCGCCTGAGCAACCCGATGTTGAGCTTGAACATCCTCGACAGCGAGGCGCAGTTGGCCGAAAAACAAAACTTCCTCCGCAATACGCAGGTGACGATGGAACAGGATAAGCTCACGCTAAAGAAAGAGAAACTGCAACTCGACCTCGATGTGACGCGTAAGCAACGCAAGTATGAACAATACAAAAAGCTGTATGAGGAAAAGCTGGCTTCGAAAGAGGAATACCTGCAAGCGAAAGAGGATTACGAATACGCGGTGGATGGCCGGCAACTGGTGGTGGAACGCCAGAAACAGGATTCCATTTACCGCTCCGTGCAAATCGAACAGATGGAAGAGAGTTTGCACAACATGCGCCAAAACCTCTTGCTCATCCGGCAGCGGAGCGATAACCTCAACATCAAGGCGCCGGTGGACGGCCAACTGGGATTGTTGGAGGTGGAAATCGGACAGAACATCCCCACGGGCGGGCGCATCGGGCAAATCAATGTGCTGTCCGATTACAAAGTGGAAGCGATGATTGACGAGCATTACATCGACCGCGTGAAACAGGGATTGGATGCCGCCTTCGAGCGGCAGGACAAGCATTTCGCGCTGCGCGTGCGGAAGGTCTATCCCGAAGTGCGCGACAAGCAGTTCCGCACCGACTTTATGTTCGAAGGCGAGCGCCCCGACAATATCCGCACCGGGCAAACGTATTACATCAACCTGCAACTCGGCCAACCCGTGGAGGCGGCGTTGATTCCCCGCGGCGCCTTTTACCAGACGACAGGCGGACAGTGGATATTCGTGGTCAGCGAAGACGGAAAGAGAGCGGTCAAACGCAAAATCACCATCGGCCGTCAAAACCCCAATTATTACGAAGTGACCGCCGGGCTGGAACCGGGCGAGAAGGTCATCACTTCGAGTTACGAAACTTTCGGCACCGCCGACGAACTCGTGTTGAAATGACAAGGACACTGAGGGAGCGGGGGACAACGGGACAACGGGACAACGGGACAAAGAGACAAGAGACAAGAGACAAAGATACAAGAGAAGAGGAGAAAAGGAGAAAAGGAGACGATTATTTCAACGTACAATATATATGCAATTACTCATTAACAACTTAAGGCAATTCATACACTCATCGAAACTGATGTTTTTATTTATCATCTTGGGCTTCACGGTGGCATTCACCGCCTTTCTGGTCATTGCGATTCAGGTGAAATATGATTTCAGTTATAACAAAAACTTCGAAAAGTCGGATGAGATATACCGCTTCAACCGTTATCATCATGCCAACGGAAACTCTTATTGGACCATCAATCAGGATTTGGCTAAAGAGATGGAAGCGAAGATACCGGAAATAAAATCGTACGCTTTGCTGCAAGAGGGAAAGCAAGTGGATGTATCCCTTCCTGCGGCATCCGCCAAAAAAGAATATCCATCTTTGCTGATGGAAGCCACGCCCGGATTCCTCGAGGTCTTTACCCCCGAAATCCTGTCCGGAAACACACAGAAGATATTCGATGAAAAAGGCAAAGCGTTGATTTCCGAAAAGACGGCCGGGCGGATCTTCGGCGACGCCAATCCGATAGGGCAAGCGCTTCAAATCGGCGAAAACACCCTTTCCGTCATGGCGGTCTACAAAGACTTCCCGAAGAATTGCAGTCTGACCAACGGCATCTATACGTATATGGAGCCTAACTCGTCCAACAACTGGAACTATTATTGTTATTTCCTCATCGATCCGCAAAATGCCCCTAACGTTGCGCATAAAATAAACAGTGCGGACATCTTGGGGGAAGAAACGGTTCAGCATTACAACAGTCATCCCGAAGAGCGGGTCGAATTTCAACTTCCGGCTTTAGAAGATTTATATCTGCATGGTTACAACAAACGGATCCATACCACATTGGGATTGCTCGCGGTGGGCGTCATCCTGTTGGCCATCGCCTTTATCAACTATATCAACTTCTCTATTTCGATGGCGCCGGGAAGAATAAAAAACATCAATATCCATAAGATTTTCGGCATCGAGCGTTCGCGGCTCCGGTTGGCCATTCTCTCGGAAGGGGTGGCCTTTACGGCGCTGGCATTAGTCCTGTCGCTTGTCTGCCTGCATTTTTTCAAAAGCACGAGTTTAGCCTCGAACTTTGTCGCCGACCTGTCTATCGCCGGCAATGGGCAGATGATTGCGGCCACCGTCGCCGGGATTGTGCTGCTCTCATTTTTAACCGGCATTTATCCCGCCCTGTACATCACGTCGTTCGGCGAAGCATTTGCCATGAAAGGGTCCTTCACTCTTTCCCCGAAAGGCGTAGTCCTGCGGAACTCGCTCATCGTATTTCAGTTTGCCGCATCCATCGCCTTGATTTGTATCGCCTCGATGATCACGTTACAAAACTACTATGTGAAAAACTACTCGTGGGGATTTCAGAAAGAGAATATCGCGTACCTGTCTTTACTGAACACGCAGGTCGATGACGAACTGCTCGGCGACGAGTTAAAGCAAAACGGCGCCATCATCGACTATACGTCGTCGTGGAATTTGCCCGGCCGCATCGGCATGAGTTGGTCGAGGGAGTTAGAAGGGAAGTATATCGATTACTTTACGGTCTGGCCGGTGACCCCGAATTTTCTCGATTTCTTCGGCGTGAAGGTCGTCGCCGGAAATGATTTTCCCAAAGAAAGAGACCGCGAAAAGATCATCTTCAACGAAGAGTTTATGAAAGTGAACGGTTTTACCGAAGATATTATCGGGAAGGAATTTGAGGGATTCAGCCCGGGGGATATCGTGGGTGTGGTGGAGAATATTCATTTCGAATCGCTGCATGAATCGATTAAGCCGATGGCATTCGTTGTTTTTCCGAATAAGAAATATTATAATTACGTCTATCTGAAACTCTCCGGAGATCATCTGCCGGCGACCATCGCTCAGATCGAAAAGACGTGGAAAAAGTTTACCGATAAGCCTTTCGACTTGACGTTTTTGGATGCGTCGATGGACGCGTTATATAAGAATGAAACGAATACCGGCAATCTCATCAGCGTGGTCGCCCTTATTTCGGTGCTCATCGCCATGATGGGAGTATACGGATTGGTGCTGTTGAACACGCGGTATAAGACAAAGGAAATCGCCATCCGGAAGATCAACGGCGCCACCGAAGAAGAGATACTGCAATTGCTGAACCGCAACATGCTGTGGATGTTGGCCGTTTCTTTCGTGATTGCCGTCCCGGCAGCCTATGCGGTCATTCAAAACTGGCTGGGCAATTTTGCCTATAAAGCCGCGGTTCCGTGGTGGTTGTTTATCGGCTCGGGCGTTATCGTCTTACTCATCTCGGCCATAACGGTCAGTTGGCAAAGTTGGCGCGCGGCGACCGCCAACCCCGTGGATTCGCTGAAGATAGAATAAATTGATGGGATGATGTGCGAATGTGCCGATGAAAGATGGATGAGGGATGAGGGATGAAGTATGAGCGATGAAGTATGAAGTATGAAGGATGAGCGATGAGAGATGAGGCATTAGACTTTAGACTTTAGACCGGAGACCGGAGACTGAAGACTGAAGACCGGAGACCGGAGACTAAAAATGAACAATCAATAACTAAAACAATGAACGTATTTCAATCTTATAAACGCACCCGCTTTTTCCTGTGGGTGAATATTGCCGGGCTGGCGATAGGGCTGGCGGTATCAATCATGCTGCTCCTGTTTGTGGTGAACGAACTGAGTTACGATAAACACTTCGCCAACCATGAACGGATTGTGCGCCTGACGACCGTATGGGAAGAAAAAGATGCCGTCAATCGCACGACCATCAATTTACGGAAAGCTTATACCGAACTGCCGGCAAAAATACCGAGCGTGGAAACGGCTGTACAACTTTACGGCGGTGGCAAAAGAGAAGCGATTTATGGCACCGAACGCTTTCAAAATATCGGACTGGTGTATGCAGACCCTGAATTCTTCAACGTGTTCCAAATGAAATTCGTCGAAGGAAATGCACGGACGGCATTCGCCAATACCAACTCGGTAGTCCTGACCAGTGAACAGGCAAGCGTTATTTTCGGAGACGCAAGCAGCGCCATGAACCAAACCCTTCAAATAGACGAACAGGACTATGTCGTTTCAGCCATCGTGGAAAAGCTTCCCGCCAATACCCATTTTGTCTTCGACGCATTGGCCAACATGAAATCGTTAAGCTCCCTGGAATGGATGCAGGGATTGGAGTTTCAGACATATTACCTGGTTAAACCCGATGCGTCCCTCGCCGGAGCAAGAGACGCTATCGAAAAAGAATATACTTCCATCCTCAAACCTTTCGGCGAATATTTCAATGCAAAAACCTACGGAATAACCGAAAAACTGGACGATATCTATTTGCATTCCAAAGCGAATAATTATGGGTTCGGCAAGCAAAACAACATGCGCTTTGTATGGCTCTTGTCGGGGCTGGCCTTGTTCATCCTGCTCCTTGCCGTCAGCAATTTCATCAATCTGTTTCTCGTTCAAGGCGAGACGCGCATGAAGGAAATCGGTATTCGCAAGACTGCCGGAGCCACCATCGGAAATATCGTACGTCAATTTTTCTCGGAAGTGTCGGGTATCGTATTGATTGCGTTTGTATCCGGATTTATCCTTACGGTTATTTTTACGCCTTACTTTTCGGAGTTGATTCACAAACAAATCGATTTGACCCAATTAGGAAACCCGTCGTTTATTTTATGTGCGGTGGGGCTTTTCATCGTGACCGTGGTTTGTTCGGCTTCTTACCCGGCGTTTTACCTGAGCCGCTTTAGTCCGCTCGATATCCTCGCTAAGCGGCTCCGGTTCTCGAAGCGCAGGCTCACCGTTGCCGTAGTGGTTTTTCAGTCCGTCATCACCATTGTACTGATATCGTTTATTATGATTGTCGACCGGCAAACCGCTTACCTGAAAGAGATTCCCATCGGATATAATCCCGAAAACGTCGTCAGTATTCCGCTGAATAATGCGCTTCTGAAAAGTTACGATGCCGTGAAGCAGGAATTGCTTTCCGTGCCCGAAATAAAGGCGGTAAGCGGTTCGCATCATCTTTTCGGCGGAGGTTGCAGCGGCCAGGGCATCAGCCTGCTGGAGAATGAGGAAGGAGAACACTCCATCAACGAATACCGTATTATGGCCGGTATGTGTGAATTGATGGAAGTGCAATTGCTGGAAGGAAGTTTTTTCAAAGAAAACGCCCCCGACAGTGTGAATCAAATTGTTTTGAATGAAGCTGCCGTCAAGATGTTGGGACTCTCCTTCCCCGTCACGGGCCAATTTGTAAATTATAAAGGCCCGGCCGAAATCATCGGTGTTGCAAAAGACTTTTATTACGGTAATCCGGTGAATACAATACAACCGATTGTGCTCAGTAGAATAAGTAATCCCGGCAACCTGTCCATCCGCTTCAGGGAAGGCACCGATCGCCGGCAAGCGTTGGATAAGACATTGGTCATATTCCACAAATTCGATCCCGGCTTTATCGTCAATCCGACGTGGAGCGAAGACCTCTACGCCGCCAACTTCGACACGTTCAAAACCATCTCGAAGATTATCACCGTGGCTTCGTTGCTCTCGCTGTTCATCGCCTTATTGGGATTGGTGGCGACGCACCTATACGCTACCGTACGCCGGACTAAGGAAATAGGGATACGCCGTATCAACGGGGCCGGTTCCCGATCGATATTCACCTTGTTATCGGGCGACATCATCCAATGGATTGCCATTGCCGGGATAGTGGCGGCGCCTGTTATCTATTATGCGGCATCGCACCAGCTCAATGAATACGACAATCACGCTTCGTTGAGTTGGACGGTATTTGTGTTCCCCGTATTCATTCAATGCATCGTGGCGCTTTTGGCCACATCGGGGGTCAGTATATGGGCTATCCGTCAAAACCCCGTAGAGGCATTGAAGAAAGATTAAAATGATGAGAGAGAAGATATGAAGGATGAAGGATGAAGGATGAAGGATGAAGGATGAGACGGTGACATTAGACATTAGACTTTAGACCGGTGACCGATGACTGGAGACTGGAGACTGGAGACCGGTGACCGGAGACCAACGAACAAATATAAAAATACAATTAATAAGCAAAGAACATGATTAAGATTAATGATTTAAAGAAAGTATTCCGTACGGAAGAAGTAGAAACCATCGCATTAAACAGTATTTCGATGGAGGTGAAAGAAGGGGAATTTGTGGCCGTCATGGGCCCGTCGGGTTGCGGAAAATCCACGCTGCTGAATATCCTCGGGTTGCTCGATAATCCCACCTCGGGCGAGTATTATCTCGACGGCAAGGAAGTCGGGCATTTAAAGGAAAAAGAACGTACCCAAACACGAAAAGGGAAGATCGGCTTTGTCTTTCAGAGTTTCAACTTGATCGAGGAGATGACAGTATTCGAAAACGTGCAATTGCCGTTGACGTACCTCAAAGTGAAGGCATCCGAACGCAAAAAACGCGTCGAAGAAGTACTTCGCCGGATGAATATCAGTCACCGCTCGGGACATTTTCCCAATCAGCTTTCGGGAGGACAGCAACAACGTGTGGCCATCGCCCGAGCGGTCATCGCCAACCCGAAACTGATTCTCGCCGATGAGCCGACCGGGAACCTCGACTCGAAAAACGGCAAGGATGTGATGGATCTCCTGACCGAACTGAACAGGGAAGGTACGACCATCGTCATGGTCACGCACTCGCAGCACGATGCGTCTTTCGCCCATCGCATCATCAACCTGTTCGACGGGCAGATCGTCACGGAGGCGCAGCTATGAAGCATGAAATATGATGTATGAAGTATGATGTATGAAGTATGAAGTAAAATGTCTCATTTAAAAACATATTTGAATTTTCTTTCGCGAAATAAACTATATACGTTTGTTTCGGTAGTGGGGTTCTCCGTTTCGCTGATGTTCGTCATCATCCTCGGGTTGTATGTCAAGCAGGAATTATCGACCGATGACTTTCAGGAGAACAAAGACCGTATTTTCCTGTTGACGCACGATAATGAAGTAGGCTTCGGTAACCCCTCGCCCCCTTCGTGCAGGATAACTGCCCCGAAGTCGAAACCTTCGTACGCATCCTTTCGCAGGATGTAGCTATCGGACAAAAAGGTGGCGAGAAGACGAAGGCAAGGGCGTTATTTGCCGATTCGACTTTCTTCCGCACTTTTTCCTATCGGCTAATCGAGGGAAATCCGTCGCAGGTATTGGAAGGGCGCAAAAATGTGGTGGTCAGCCGCAGTTTTGCCGCCAAGACCTTCGGCGGGGAGAATCCCGTAGGCAAAAGCCTGTTTATTGAAAATACCGAGCATACGATTACGGGTATCATGGAGAATATGCCGCAAAACAGCATTATTTCCCCTGCCGATTTCGTCGTAAACTATCATTCCATAACAACGATCTTCGGAGGGAATTGGGTGCTCGACACCTCTTCCAATTTCGGATTCACCCTGTTTTTTATGGCGAAGGAAGGCGCCGACTTGCCGGCGAAAGCGCCCATGCTGCTCGGGTTATTCAAAAAAGAATTCTGGTATTTCAAAGATGGCCGTTCCAACAATGTGGAATTCACGCCTCTCAAGAAGGCATATTTCCAACTCGATAAGTCGGGTTATGGAGACCTGAACCACAATAGCCGGACAACCATCACCGTATATCTGACCATTGCCATCCTGATATTGGTGATCGCCTTGCTGAATTATATTAACCTGACGGTGGCGCAAGCCGGATTCCGCGGCCGCGAGTCGGCTATCAAAAAACTCTTGGGAAGCAGTAAAACGCAACTCGTTTCACAATTGCTGTCCGAATCGTTGGTGATGACGGCCTGTACGTTCCTCGCGGGGATATTGCTGGCCTTTCTCGCCGAACCGTTCTTCAACAAAGCGTTGGGTACGACGCTGAATCTGGCGCTTCAATTCACTCCGGCAATCATCGCCGCGTGCATCCTGTCCATCGCGTTTATTTCGCTATTGGCGGGCATTATCCCCGCAGCGGTGATCTCGAACTTCGATCCGATAGAAGTGGTAAAGGGGACTTTTTCCCGTAAGGTAAAATCGACGTACTCTAAAGTGTTGATCATTTTTCAATATACCGTAGCCATCGCCTTGCTGGTGTGCACCATTTTCATTCAGCAGCAATCGGATTTCCTGATCCGGTACGACACCGGCTATAACCGCGAAGGTATCCTGGAAATAGATAATACCGGACTGGGCATTACCCAACTCGACGGCTTCCGGGCAAAACTCGGGGAGATTCCCGGCGTCGAATTAGTCTCTTTTTCCTGCGGCACTCCTGTCAACGGGGGCAACAACATATCCTATTCGCAGGATGAGGAGCAATTCAGTTTTCAGGAGTTTTATGTCGATTCGGCTTTCTTCAAGATATACGGCATTACCGTCAGGCCGACCGGCGTCTTACCGTCTAAAGACACCTATTGGTTGAATGAAACCGGATACAAAGCCGTGCATCCCGATACGGCGGCGCAACTGTTCCGTATTTTCGGAGGAGATGAGACGGCGCAGATCGCCGGCATATTCAGCGACTTCAAGATACGCACGCTATATCAGGACTATAACCAACTCCGCATGCGATGGAGGAAGGATGACGAGAGACCGTGGGATATCATCGTCAAAATGACGCCGGGAAGCGATTACTATCAAACGGCCGACCGCATTAAAAAGGAATATACGAAATACACCGGCGGCGAAGTGTTCGAAGCTTCTTTTGTGGATGAAATCATTCAAAAGAATTACGAAAGCGTGCGCAAGACCTCGTCCATCATGTCGGCTTTTACGCTGTTGACGATTGTGATTATGGTGATGGGCGTGTTTGCCATGTCGTTGTATTTGATTCGCCAAAAGCAAAAGGAGATCGCCTTGCGGAAGATCAACGGCGCCACCGAAAAAGAGATCTTGCTCCTGCTCAACAAAGACTCCCTGAAAAGAGTGCTCATTGCCTTTGCGGTAGCATCGCCGATAGCCTGGTATGCGATGAGCCGGTGGTTTGAAAACTTCCCCTATAAAATACCGCTCTCGTGGTGGGTGTTTGTGGTTTCGGGAGTAGCGGTGCTTTTGCTGACCCTTATCAGCGTCAGTTACATGACTTGGAAAGCCGCACGCGCCAATCCGGTGGAATCACTAAAGGGAGAATAAAAAGACATTCATTTGTCGTTAATAATTCATTTTCTTGTGTTACCCGTCGAACTGCGTGAAGTAGTTGACGGGTAACTTCCGTTTTGTTCCGACACCGGATAACCGGCTGTCGCCGATTATTGCGAGAACTGTTTGATATTTACATTCCTCGATTTAGTCTCTATTGTAAACGGTTCGAGCTTGTTCACTTCCCCGGCTTCGATGCGGAACGAACGGATAAAGTCCTTGCAATCGGTATTCTTAAGAAGGGTGCTTTTATCAAGAGTTATGCTATACTCCCCTACCGGCAGGAAAGTCATGAAATTGCCCTGCCCGTCGGTGACTGCCACATGCTCTACCTCCCGGTGGGTATTGGTGATGATAAACCGAAGCCCTTCGTACCGGGGAACGAGGTCGACGCTATGCTTGCCGAAGATATACCGGATGTTGCCCCGCAAGGTGCCGCTTTGAGTAAGCGGAATATCGACTTTCGTCTTCGAGCGGTTGACCGTTACATCCACCGGCCGGAAATACCAACTCGACGCCGACATCGGCTTGATGGTATAATCGCCGTAAGGAGTGAGCGAATAACGGATCTTCCCGTCCTTATCGGTGATGAAAGCTTTGTTGGAGAGCGCCACCACATAGTCGTTTACCGGCTCGTCGCCCTTGTCGTAGCGGCTGTTGGCATTCTTGTCGTAATAGAGTTGCGCGATGATGGTGCTTTTCTTTTTGCTCGACGGCTGCGCTTTGCTGAAGTGCCAGGTGGCCCCCACCTCTATATTATAAGTGTTGGTTTTCCTGCCCATAAACGCATAGTTATATTGATACCAATAGGCATTGGAGAAAAACGAATAGCTTTCGTTGGGGCGGTATTTAACCGTCAGGTTCGCCGAAGGGACATTGCCCTGATAGGTATCTTTGGTAAAATTGACATTCGACGTGAGCGAAACTTTTTTGGAAAAATCCTTATTGACGGACGCGCCTGCGGCGAAGCGGTTGAAACCGGTATCGTTCTGCCGGGCCATGGCGTATTCGTACAGGTAAAACGCGCCCCGTTGCCAGGAACTGTTTATCGTAAGCCATTTATACGAATAATCGAGCGACGCCTTCCATTGTTGCCGCCAGGCGTCGTCCAGCGGGTCTCCAAAAGCTCCGCCTTCCAGCGAGCCGTAAACGGAATGACCGCCATCGCGGCTGTTCCACCGCAACTGTACCCCCAGCCGGTTGGAGGACATATCGAGCGGCCTGTCGCCCACTTCGGAACCGAAATACGAGGAATAGGAAGACGACCGTTCGCCGCGATATTGATAGAATACCGAAGGCGACCAGCGGCCCACGCCGGGTAACGACAAATGGGCGTTTCCGTATACATTTTCAGAGGAATACCGGTAATCGTAGACATACGATTTCGGATCGGTTTTGTTGTAACTCACATTCCCGCTCAAGTACACCGTTTGCGACAACTTTTGGCTAAGCCCTTGCGAAAGGGATAACGTGCCCTTGCGGCTGCCGGGGAAATAGCCGTCGCTGTAATAAGCCGATCCGTTCAACATCAACTCCGAAAACAACTTTCCGCGATACATCAATTCCCCGCTTCCCGAAAACTTGTCGCCCGGAATGCCCTCGTAACGGCTCAGCGAAGCATGCGCTTTCAGGTCGATGTTCCAATCATCGCCGAAACCTCTCCGCCATTGCGCGCCGGCTACATGAAAGAACGCTTTTTCGTAGGGATTCCGCTGATAGACATACGACACTTCCGAGCCGTTCTTATAATTGGATGCTCCCACAGCGCCCACCGCGTAAAAACTGTAATAATCGGCAAACCACGCCTCGCGGCTCAGCAAATTAAAGTTTTGGTCGATGGCGCCCACGGTAAGCGTTTTGTCTTTTTCATCGTCGGAGAACAGCGCTTTGGCGCCGCGGCCATACAGGGGCAGCTCGGCCTGCTCGCTCACATTGCCCAAGGTAAACTCGTTTTCATACAGCTTATACATCAGCGAGGTGTTGGTGGCCATCGGCGTGCTTTGCGAACTGTATTGATACAGGTTCCCTTGCAATTGCAGGTATCCCGCAGGCAAGTTGACGTATCCTCCGCCGCGCGCCTGCCACATCCCCGAAGAGGCGTTATATTGGCGGTAACTCAATGTGAGGGCGTTGTCGTCCGATCCGTAGCCGGAAAACAGAACGTTCGGATTGACATCGATATAAGGGCGGTTGGAAGCGGCGTTTTGTACCGTCACCGTTTTATTGCCGAACAAGGTTTTTTCCTTCCCCTTCATGGCGGTGATGTGAACGGGAAACTGCTCGGCCGACAGCAGGTTGGCGCTCGGTATAAAGGCGTAAACCACCGGCTTTTGCTCCATGGCTTTAACGGTAGTCTTTATCTCCGTAAAGGGAGGGGCGCCGCGCAGTTGGGGCACGTTGAAAACCAGGGTGACTTCTTCCTCGGTATTGCCGCTGTTGTTCACCAACACGCTGATGCGAATGGAATCCTCAGGATGCGTCACAAGGATAGGCGCCTCATCGGCCGTAAGGAAGATGCGTTCGCGCTTCTCGATATCGATATGGACTTCGCGGCTGAGCAGCCGTTTGCGGCGTTCATCGAACAGGGTGTAAGAGACGGTCTTTCTTCCGGCCGGCATGTTCTTTCCCATGACCAGCTTATAGGAAACGAAGGCGCTGTCGCCGGGGGCGACGGTCAGAGTGCGGCTTGTACCGGTAAGGTTGCGCAAGCCTTCGGGAAGCGCGGGGGTGATAAAACCGTGGAAAGCGCTTGCCGACGGATTGGTGACTTTAATAATATGGCTGACGATTTGATCGTTTACGGCCGACTGCCGGATCTCCACTCCGGGCATACCGGCTTCCGACTGCGCTTTTAAACCGCCGACGGCAAAGAAGCATAGCAACAGGATATAAATATATGGAATGTAGTTATTTCGTTCCTTACGGATCATTTAATTGAATTGAAAAAACAAGATGCAGCCTGTCATTCGTCATTGCGGCCTTGACCCGCAATTCCCCGCTGAACCCATCGTCCGGAGGAGTTGGACAGAAGGATGAAAGATAAGTAGGATAGCCCGGAAGGATTATTTCTCAACCTTCAAATTCATATCTCATACCTCATAATTCATACCTTTCCTACCGCGGCACAATCTCATAGGTGAGCGGCACGCTGTAATTATCGGGTTTGGCCAGGAATAAGCGGCGATCGTCGCCAATCGTATAATACCGGATATCGAAACTCACGGGAGCGCTATTGGTGGTGGGGCCTTTCACTATCGGTTGCGCGGTTTGGGAAAGCGAAACAGGGAATTTGTCGCCGACGCCTTGCTGCAATTCCAGTTTTACCACATCCAGCGGGAGTTTATTGGCGGAAGAAGAAGAAAACTCAGGCGATAAAGCCCGGACGGTCACCTGATAATCGGTGTTGGAAGTAACCGTCAGCCCGTTGGAATAAACCACGCTTTTGCCGTTTACATAATCCGCCAGATGTTTGAATTCGAGCACCCCGTTCGCAGCATCCGTAGAAATACGGATGGAATACTCATGCTCCGGTGGAGGAGAGTCATTAAGCTGTACCCGTATTTTAAAATTGACCGTGTGGGTTGCTATAACACTATTGTCACTTCGAGAGACCGTAAATTGAAGAGGCACACTATAGGTGCCGTTCCTTTGAGTGGGTCAATAAAGCCATTGCAAATCGGATAGATAGGCTCCACCTGCCACCGCCAGATTGAAAAAGAGTTCCAGCCTGTAATAAGAATTGTACTGGCTTACGTTGTACAAAGGAATGTTGGAAGAAGGCACCAAATACATTTCCTGCAACTCGATAAGCGAAACAGGTGAAGGCATTCCTATTTGATTGACAGTAGGCAACGGTCCCGGGTTCTGCGCTTCGCCTCCGGTTCTTACCGGTAAAAGGCTTATTTTATCTGCAGGGAAAGTATTTATTTGATCTTCGGACTTAATGGGACGCAAAAGTTTCACGGAGAGTTTCCAGTTCAGGATATTCAAGTCAGTACCAGAATACGACAGAACCAATGTAAACGCATCAGCAGATACATTTCCTCCATAGCTCTCTACATCCAGATGGTTTTGACTGTAAACCTCAAAAGTTTGAGCATACGAATAACTGAAAGTCGAAATAAACAGTATGATATATGCAATAAACCTATTCATAGGCAAACTCCAGTTGGGCGGCTTCTATATCCGCATCATCCCCGGAATCAAGCATCACGGTTGCGGTGTAGGTGCCTTGTGCTGGTTCTGTACCCAAGGGGATCGCCATGATGCGGTGATCGCCGGGCAGGGTGTAGAACACAATCGGTTCCGGCGCAATTTCCTTACCCGTCGCCTCGTTAAAGACCGTGGCCGTTACTTGACCGTTAACCCAACTATTTCCTTTATTATTAAAGACCAGTTGCAGCGAATTGGACGCTTTATCGTAGGTCAAATTTTCTATCTCCAGTTTCTTTATTTCGGGAGCCTTTCCTTTGTGATAAATCTTAATGCCCTGCCGAACATTGATATTAATTCCTATTCCCTGTTCATCCATGCCTTCTATAGGATTCATTTGGGTTACATACAGCAGGGCGGTATGGACATTCTCATCGCCTTTTGGGTTGGGAGGTACATTCATCACTAATTCGATTTCCTTATTCTCCCCAGGCTCTAAGGAAAGGTAAGATCCTTCCTTCACACTCATCCAACTCGCACAGGAATTAGTCAATGAATCGGGAGAGAACATCAGGTTATTGCCTTCGTCATCATATTTCCAATCGCTAAAGGTCAATGATAAGCTAAGCGCATAATTTTTACTGATATTGCTCACCAACAACTTTTGCGATCCGGTTTCTCCCGGGGCTATATGATAATATACGCGGGGCGGAGATACCGAAAGCCCCACTTGCGAAAATAACAACCCGCAAGAGGCTGTTAATAAAATACAGACAAAAAAAACGACATGTTTACTCATAATCTTTTGTCCTTTTTGGAAAAGAATAAAAAAGGGAAATTTGTATCATCTATAAATTCCCCTTTTTAGTAAATGATTATACAAACCTTTTATTTGGGTGCAATCGTATAGGTAACCTGAGCCGTAAATACATTCGGCTTACCGCCTTTCGTATTATAAAAACTTAAATAGTTATCGTCTTTCCCAGCCTTGTTATCATAGGTAATAGTATACTTACGATCTCTTGCTCCGGTTGTTGAAGATATCAACGTCTTCGCACTAGTGCCTAACGTAATATTCCTTTGATATCGATCGCTGGCTTTATTACCGGAACCTGCCTCAGCAATGATTTTGACGTCTGAAGCGTTGATTTTTTTGTTAGTGGCACTGTTGTTAAAATTCCCATTTGATTTAACGGAAATATCGAATCCTCCCGTACTAAATACGCTAAGATGGTCTTTTTGTTCTTTAGAAGACACTCCATCCTTGTAGTCATCCGGAGTTTTATAATCAAGGGTGACTGTCTTTTGTGCAGGATTTACTACCAATGATTGAATTTCGTGAAGATTGATTTTTACGGTAACTTCATCACTTTTTTTATTTTGTGCTTTCGCACTATTCACACTCACCAGCCCTATTGTAACCAATAAGGCCACTAAAAAAAACTTTTTTGTTCTCATTTGTTTATTGATAAATAAAAATTGATTTGTAAAAACTTATTTGTAATATAGATAGATAATTCGTTGTTCTAGACACCTTAAGCACCTCATAGATTATAGTGCGCATTTACTCGATCTCCCCCTCTCCCACCTATTATGCAAAAGAGACATACGGCTCTGTTTTTAAGACATTCACAACACAAATACAAGATAAATCGAATACAAAAAAAATCGGTTGCAATCCTATAAAGTTTAAATTAAAAAAGTCTGATTCCCGGAACTATCGTGCTTAACTCTCTGTATACTATATAAATTATAACTTAACTGTCTGAAAAACGCACAAAGATAATCAAACAATCCATATGCTCCAAATAAAACAACTTTAAGTCTTTATATTTTAATTATAATTAACAACAATCGTTTGATTATTTAAGGTGTTACAAAAGCGGAAATCAAGTAAGGATGCGCTTTTCACAAATACTTATAATTTTTGTCTATCAATAATAGAAAAAAGACATTATTTATTCGGCGAATGTCCAACCGATTCATGAAACAAAAAGTGGAAAGGAAGGCAGGCTTTCTATTTAATCCGATTGCCTGACGCTTCACTTTCCACAATTTACTTTTACTCTCGCCTCTCCCTACACTCCGGTTTATTTACCGTCCGTCTCCTTCTTTTTCCGGTCGACTTTGAGTTGTGCTACCCGTTGATTGTAAGCCGCAGAAGTCTGGCGGATAAGATTATTGACGTTCCGGATAAATTCCGCCACCTTGTCGTTCGGAGTAAGCAAGGCGGTCGCATACGCGCGGTCGGCAATCTGCCGGTAAAGGTCGTCGATAGCCTTCCGTTTTTCCTGCGTTTCGGCATAAGCCGGCTTCTCAACGACCACCAATTTATCAATTTCGACATACCGGTTGTTCAACACCTCAAGGGCGTCAATCGCCGCGTCGAGGGTTAATGTCTTAACGTGTGCAGCCACGCCGGGGGCGCGCAAATCAAGGATCATCCCTTTGATGTCGACCGACTCCTGCCCTTTGGGGCGCGAAGCAATGCCTTTGTAAGGACTGACTATCGGCACAAGGGCGGTAGCGGCTTCCCGTTCGGCCGCAATAGGCGACTTCAGGGCAGCGTATATCCGGTCTATTACATATTCTGTTCCATCATCGCGGTCGGAGTCCAGGACGTCTTTTTCAGGCGTATAGGGACTGCGTGTGGAACGATGCACCAAATCTTGCATAATATCGATGGCCGATTTATACGGTGGATCCAACTCCACGGCACCGATATTCTCCAACCCGGCTTGTGTCATGAAACCATGCACCGAAGTGTGAAACCCCGTGTGCTCCGAGTTGTTCAAATGTGTAATATTAAAGGAATCTATTTTTTCCATATCATTCTTATTTATAGATTAATAATGTAATAATAATATTATATATAGAAGAGGTATAAGAGTAAAAATTAAATATATCCCGGGGGATACGCCGGTTTTGAAAACAAAAAATGAACATATCCCGTAGGATACAGGCAGTTTGAAATTGAAAACGAACGTATCCCGCAAGTTAAAGGCTTTTGGGAAATAAAAAACACCTTTAACTCGCAGGATAAAAACCATTCGGGAACGGGATATACCCCTCGCCCGCCGGATAAAGTCATTTTTGGAATAAAAAAGTCCCTTGCGAGGGGTCGTGAAAGTGTTTTCGGCATGAAAAACCGCTTTGCGAGAGGTCGCCGATAAGGTTGTTTTTCTACCGGATATATTCCCGGGAGGAAGAAAGGTATTTCCAACTTCCGTATATCCGTTTACAGAGAACAACAACCTTGTACCGGATGTCAAAAGACTGTTCACTCTAATAGGATATGAATATCATTCAATCAGAAAGCGAAGTTCGGAAAATTTATCGAGACCGCAAAAATTTTTTACGGTATTTTTTTTATTTCTTTTGCGAAGGTAACGAGTAGAATGGTTTATATACCGGTTGGATACAAAAAGCTCTATCGCCCCGGATAGACTCGAAGAAATCAAGAATGCGCTTAAAAAAGTATTTTCAATGGAATACCCCGATTCCGTGCATTCTCCGTCGACGCAAGTAGAGACGCAAAATGTTGCAACTCCAATCACCAATCACCAACCTCCAGCCTCCAATACCCAATCACGGCGCCAACCGTTGCATCGCCCAGCCGTGCGAATCAAGGGAATATACAATCCGGTCGTGCAAACGGTTTGTCCTCCCCTGCCAGAATTCCATAACCGCCGGACACACCACGTAGCCGCCCCAATAATCGGGACGGGGAATATCTCCTCCGCCAAAACGGACGGCATATTCCGACAATGCCGCGTCTAATGTCTCGCGCCCTTCAATGACCCGGCTCTGAGCCGAAACCCATGCCCCCAAACGACTGCTTTCGGGACGCGAACGGAAATAGGCGTCCGACTCGTCTGCCGGCAGTTTCTCCACCGTTCCTTCCACGCGCACCTGGCGGGCGATTTCGTGCCAGTCGAAAACAAGTGCGGCATGCGGGTTTTCCCCCAGTTCACGCCCCTTCCGGCTGCCATAGTTGGTAAAAAACACAAATCCTCTGCGGGTTACTTCTTTCAACAGCACGACACGCGCCGATGGCATTCCGCCCCCGCCCACCGAAGCCAGCACCATCGCATTCGGCTCGGCTATTCCCGATTCGATGGCCTCGTGCAACCATTTTTCGAATTGCCGCACGGGGTCCGGCAGCATCGCCGACTCTTCCAGCGCGCCTCTGGTATATTCTTCCCTGAAATCCGATAATTTTTTCATAAAAAAAGCGGGGGCTGAATGCCGCCCGCCCGGTACGGGGTTATTTCTTAGCCGTTTTGTCTTTTGCGGCCGGAGCCTTCTTGTCTGAGCAGCATTTCTTATCACTTTTCTTATCCTTGCTGCAACATGATTTTTTATCGCCCGACTTGTTTTTGTCTTTCTGGCAACATTCGGTCGTCGATTTAGCTTGCGCCTTCTGATTATCTTGCGCTACGGCGTTTGCCGACAATGACAAAGCGAAGATAACGGCTGTAGATAAAATCCATTTTCTCATTATTATACTATTTTAAATTAATCCCTATAAGAATATCGCCACAAATATACGATAGGAAATTTATCCGCATACGAACTTGTTGTTAAGAATATTTAATTATCAAATTGCCCCGAAATACAATCCTCAAAAAGGACATTTTTTCTTATCTTCGCAGTTGATATTAAAACAGATTGAAAACAGATTGATTGGCAAATGATCAGGGTTGAACAGATTTATAAAAGTTTTGGCCGGCTACAGGTGTTGAAAGGCATCGACCTGCAAGTGGCGAAAGGAGAAATTGTCTCTATTGTAGGCCCCAGCGGCGCGGGCAAAACCACTCTGCTCATGATCATGGGCACGCTCGAAAAAGCCGACGCCGGGAAAGTATTCATTCAGGAACACGACTTAAGCCGGCTGAACGAAAAGAAACTATCCGATTTCCGGAACAAAAACATCGGCTTTGTCTTTCAGTTTCATCAGCTCCTACCCGAGTTCACGGCGCTCGAAAACGTGATGATCCCCTCGCTTATCGGCAAAAGAAAACATTCCGACAGCGAGAAAAAGGCGAAGGAGTTGCTCGACATGATGGGCTTAGCGGGACGCATGGGGCATAAACCGGCCGAACTGTCGGGGGGCGAAAAACAACGGGTCGCCGTGGCCCGCGCCTTAATCAACGAGCCGCTCGTGGTGTTTGCCGACGAGCCTTCGGGCAGTCTCGACACGGACAACAAACAGGAGCTGCATGCGTTGTTCTTCGAACTGAGGGACAAGCTCAACCAGACCTTCGTCATCGTCACCCACGACGAACAGCTCGCCTCCATCACCGACCGTACCATCCACATGAAAGACGGCCTCATCGTCGACGCTTTACACGAATAATCATCTTACATATATATAATGAAAATAAAATCTATTTTTATGACCATTGCAATAGGCGCCGGCTTACTCGGTTGTTCCACCGGGCAGGAGAGTAAAGGCGACAAACCGGCCGGCAAACAACCCGGAGAGGTAATAGGCAAAGCATCCGTCACGATACAGGACGGGCGCATGACTCCCGAAGCGCTATACAGCTTCGGACGCATCGGCGACGTGCACGTATCGCCCGACAAATCGCAACTGTTATATCAGGTGACTTACGTCAGCATCAAGCAGAATAAAACCAATCCCGAACTGTTCATCATCGCGGCCGACGGCTCGAAGAAGAAGCAGCTCACCGTCACCAACACCCGCGAAAGTAATCCGCAATGGATCGAGAACGGCAAACGGATCGCTTTCTTAAGCGACGAATCCGGTTCGCCGCAGATATGGACCATCCATCCCGATGGCGGCGGTATGACGCAGATATCCAATGTGGAGGGCGGCATAAGCGGCTTCCGGTTTTCGCCCGACGGCAAGAAAATCCTCTTTTATAAAGATGTGAAAGTAGCGACTTCTGCGGCCGACCGTTATCCCGACCTGCCTCAGGCATCGGGGCGCATCGTCGACGACCTGATGTACAAACACTGGGATACTTGGGTGGAGAACGTGCCGCACCCGTTTGTCGCCGATCTCAACAAAAACAAACTTTCAAACATAAAAGACCTGCTGGAAGGCGAACCTTACGAATCGCCGATGCTTCCGTTCGGCGGTATCGAACAGTTGGCTTGGAGCCCCGACGGCAAAACCATCGCGTACACGTGCCGGAAGAAAACGGGCCGCGAATATGCGGTTTCGACCAATTCCGATATTTATTTTTATAATGTGGAGACCGGAACGACGACGAACATGACGGAGGGCATGGCGGGGTACGACACCAACCCGCAATTCTCGCCCGACGGCCGCTATCTTGCCTGGCAAAGCATGGAGCGCGACGGCTATGAAGCCGATAAAAACCGGCTTTTGGCCATGAACCTGTCGACCGGCGAAAAGGCATACATTACCGAGCATTTCGATTACAACACGGATGCTTTTATATGGAATGCCGACAATAAGTCGCTTTTCCTGATAGCCTGCGTAGAAGCGAAAACGCACATTTTCTCCGCCGATCTTCAGACCAAAGAAGTAAAGCCTGTCACGCAGGGCGTCCACGATTATACCTCCGTGGCCTTGGGTGACGGTAAACTCATCGCCACGCGCCAATCAATGTCGCAACCGACCGAAATTTATTCGGTGGATATCGCGTCGGGCAATGCGACGGAATTGTCGTTCGAAAATAAAGATATTCTGGAACAGATAAAAATGGGCGCCGTGGAAGAACGATGGATACCGACGACCGACGGGAAAAAGATGCTCACTTGGGTGGTGTATCCGCCCGACTTCGACAGCACCAAGACTTACCCCGCGCTCCTTTATTGCCAGGGCGGCCCGCAAAGCGCCGTAAGCCAGTTCTGGTCGTACCGCTGGAATCTGCAAATGATGGCCGCCAACGGATACATCATCGTAGCGCCCAACCGCCGCGGATTGCCCGGTTTCGGACAGGAATGGAACGAGCAGATCAGCGGCGACTACGGCGGGCAGAATATGAAAGATTACCTTTCGGCCATCGATGCGCTTGCCAAAGAGCCGTTTATCGATGAGAACCGGCTGGGATGCACCGGAGCCAGCTATGGCGGCTTCTCGGTATATTGGTTGGCAGGCAATCACAACAAGCGTTTCAAAGCGTTTCTTGCCCATGCAGGCATCTTTAATTTGGAGGCGCAATATCTCGAAACGGAAGAATTGTGGTTTGCCAACTGGGATATGGGCGGCCCGTATTGGGATAAGCTCAACACTGTTGCGCAGAAGACGTATGCCACCTCGCCTCATCACTTTGTCGACAAGTGGGACACGCCCATTATGATCACGCACGGCGAACTCGATTACCGTATTCTGGCCTCACAGGGAATGATGGCTTTCAATGCCGCGAAATTACGCGACATTCCTGCGCGCATGCTGATATTCCCGAATGAGAATCATTGGATATCGCAGCCGCAGAACGGCATTCTTTTTCAGCGCGAGTTTTTCCGGTGGTTCGACGAATGGTTGAAATAAGGCTGTCTTCGAGCAGGATAGATTAGCCTCTCGGTAGCGAGTGCGAAAAAAGACGCGAAAAGGCGAAAAAATACCAATTAAAAATTTTGCGGTTCTGAAAATATGCGTATCTTTGCACTCGCTATCGAAAAAACGATGCTAACCATGGTGTGGTAGTTCAGCTGGTT
>DHOU01000036.1 GCA_002409745.1 Bacteroidales bacterium UBA5382 | reverse complement strand
TAAATGTATGCCCAACATACAAAAGAAAGGCTACCTGAATCATCAGGCAGCCTCTCATGGGAATCGTGCAAGTCTCTGTCAATGGTTAGAACAACCTGGTAGTATCCCCTACTTCTTCTTGAGTTTGCGTTTCGGCAGGTGTACTGTCGAGTGTGGTTTCTTCACCTTCATTGTTGAAGTAGAACGTTTTCGACGATTGATCTTCCTTGTTTGTCGCGACCAACTTCGTTAGTTTCTTTTCGGCGTTGTACTGCAATACATTCAGTTCGTGCGTTTCGGCCACGGCGCGTACGGCAGCCTGTACCTTTTCGTTCAACGATTCAAACGTGATGTCGGCAAAACCGTCGTCCTGACGTACGTAAACTGTTTCAGCCGAAGGTTGCTGCACCTCTTCTTGCACCTCTTGTTCAGGAGCTTCCTCCAACGTTACTTGCTTTCCTTCCGCATCGAAGTAAAGCACTTCGTATGCCTGATCGGTTTTATTCGTAGCTTCCACTTTTGTAATCTGCCTTTGAGCATCGAATTTAAGCCCTTTGACTTCATATTTTTCGGCAAGTGCGTTGATAGCCGCTTGCACCGGTTCGGGAAGCTCTTCCAATTTAACATCGACGAAACCGTCGTCTTGCTGTACCGACATCGCTACGATGTTGCTGTTCATTCTTTCGGCAGCTTGAATAGTCGTACTGGTTACAAACAGTCCTGCTGCAAATAATGCGATAGATAAAATAACTTTTTTCATAACTGTAAATTTTTAAATTAAGTTCTGCTTACACCGTTATAGAACCAAATATCGTACAAAAAAGCATTTCATTCGTTATAAAAAGCATAACATACCGTTTGCCAGATAAATAAAGGCATAACGATGACCTAACACGGATTCTTGGGATGTGTGGAAAGAATGTGGAAACTGTGGAATCGCTCTACAGGCGGAGTGTGGAAAAAAGAGGAATGAAAAAAATAAAAAAGTGTAACTCGGCCCGCAAAATATAAAATTCTAAATAAGAGCATGTTGTATCAAAAAAGAATTTCAAGAAGAAATCTTTCCTTCATTTTTACAAGGTAATTATTTTTTATTTACAAAAATTCATTATAACTTTAGGGCGTCATAACAAGTGAAAACGCCCAATAGGGATTTGTGTATACTTTTTATCCTGTAAAAACGGATAAAATAAGGGAAAGGCCTTTCTTCGGAATGTAGCCCGTATCGGTAAAAGTATTTATAATCCTAATAAACGAGAATTCCGCGAAAGAAACAAACGGCGGAACAAGAAACAGAGAAAACAACACACCGGCAGTCTAGAGAATGATATCTTCCCGTACTTCATCCGGAAGATCTCGCTGTGGGACAGTATGATTGTCCCGATATCCGGCAACGGCCGGAAATGATTAGGCACACGCAGGCTCCGTTAGTGGATCCTGACATTATTTCATCCATTTAATTACATTCATTCATAAAAGAATTAAAACACATCCTCCATTCTATTTTTTCGAAAACAGGTATCGGAATAGCAGGATAACCATCAAATCATTATAAAACAAATAAGCTCATGAAACGGACAGGCATTATCTTATTTCTTGCCGCGCCGTTCTTCTCTTCCCTATTCGCTCAAGAGAAAGTAGACGCAGCCTTGAACATGTTCCGCGCCAACGACACCATCGTCAAACGGCAGGTCGAATACAAAGACCCCGGCCGCGCAGGCGAAAGCGTGTTGTGGGACTTCGGAAAACTCAAACCGGTGAACAATCGTTATACCGTTCTTTACTCGCAAACCGGAGACACAGACTCGCTCCTTGCCGGCACCGAACACCAGACACGTTACTATTACGCGCTGCAAAACGACTCGCTGTTGCTTTGCGGCTATGAGAACCCCACCACCCGGATATCGTATGAAACGCCCGAACTCTTGCTCCGCTTCCCGATGCAATACAGCGACAAGGCGGAAGGTTATTATCAGGGCCGGGGGATTTATTGCGACAAGCTCGACATTGAGGCGTACGGCTCCTACCAAACCGCGGCCGATGCTTACGGCATGCTTATTTTGCCCGGCGGCGACACTCTGCGGCATGTGCTGCGGGTAAAGACCGAGAAGCTGGTTTCGGAAAACATCCTGCCTGTCACGGATAGCCTGCGCATAGCAAGAACGGAGGTGGACAGCCTGCAAACTGCCCGCATAGCGCAACAGGAGAGCATCCGTTACCGGTTGGAGCGCGACAGCGCCGTGACGCGGGTGGATACCTATCGCTGGTATGCCGCGGGATACCGTTATCCGGTGTTCGAGACGGTGCGGACGGGTAACGCCCGAGACGACGGTAAGACGGACTACTTCGCCACCGCCTTTTATTTTCCGCCCGAAGAACACACCTACCTGCAACGCGACGAGAAGAACCGGCAAGTGCGGGACTCCCTGCTGCTGGTGGATAAAGCTGCAGAAGAAAAGGCGCGCAATGGCGACAACGATACGAAAAGCAATAGGTTGGAAAACGGGATAACGGTTACCTATAACTTCTTCCCCAACCCGGTGGAATCGCAACTGGCGCTTGAAATTTATATCTCCGAAGAGGCCAATGTTTCGTACGGATTGTACAGTATTACGGGAGCATTGGTATATCAGAAACGGGCCCGGCTGCTGCCGGCCGGAACCCACAGCGAAAGGATCGATATGGGGCATTGTCTTCGGGGAGAGTATATCTTGCAGTTGCAGGTGAATGAAAAAAAGTATAGTGAGAAGATTTTAAAAAAATAAACGATGAAAGATGAACGATAAATTATGAACTAAAAGCCGGGACTATATAGTAGAGCCATAAAGATTGACAACCGACTACAAAAAATAATACAAATGAAAAAAATATCTTTTATTACAATTTTATTAACCTGTTTTTCCGTAACAACCTATTGCTACGGACAGGAGAAAAGCATCATTCCGGTATCGCCGGAAGCAGCGGCTTTAACCAAAATGATCAATTATCCGGTGAATTTCTATACGGGCATACCGGATATCAGTATTCCACTTTACGAAATAAAAGTAGGCAAATTAACTCTGCCCATCACCCTTCAATATCACGCCGGAGGCTTTAAAGTCAACGAAAGAGCCACCCGGGTGGGATTGGGCTGGAACTTGAGTTGCGATTTGCAAATAACAAGGGAAATCAACGGGATAGACGATTTTGCCCATAACGGATATATGAATAATACTAAAATGACCTCGGCGGAGTATCCTCTTTTTGATCCGAAAAATTCCCTGTTCCCAAGCCAGAATACCTATGAGATTGCCCATGGTGATATTGACGTGATGCCGGATAAGTTTTACTACAAGTTATTGAACAAATCGGGGTTGTTTTTTATTTTAAAAAATGCAACAGGAAAGGATTACTCTTTTGTAGCAGTGCCCTATGACAATATCCGGATTGAATTTCAGAATTCGAATTTTATCATCACCGATACCGACGGGACGAAATACTATTTCGGAGCAGGAGACATTGATAACGGAACGGGCAAAGAATTTACTACCGACCAACCCGAAGGCGAAGGAGGAGGGCATTTGACTTCATGGAAATGTGTAAGGATCGTTAACAGCCTGGGGCGGGAAGAATTTTTCTTTACCTATGAAAACAGGTCTATAGAAAAAAATCTCATTAAAAGGGATTTTATCGAATACTACAGTGCTTACAAATACATCGATAAAGATTATTATCGTTCCGATGAAACGCCCCTTAATACAATGATTCAATTTAATAACTATGGCATCCCCTTTTCCTGCGTTTCCAACCCAAAATACATTGAATATTTAGCAACCAGAACGATTCCTAAATTACATGTTCCTTATTACGATGAGGCTACGGCTTCTTTTGTAGATAAAGAATATGATTATATGGTCGATTATCCTGTTACTCCTTTCACCGCATTATATGTGAGAGGGATCACTCTGAAAGAAATCACCTTCAGGGGAGGCAAAGTAATTTTCCATGGTGCAGACAGGTTATCGCAGATAGAAGTAACAGATGCCGCCAGGCAAAGTGTAAAGACTATCCAATTTTATCAGAGTTACCAAACAACCTATAATAATATGACAGAAGCCAAAAAATATAACGGAAATAATTTTGTGGGAACACTTTACTTGGATTCATTGTCGATGGGGGCATCTTTTATACCGGTAGAAACTTATAAATTCGTGTATCACAATAAATTCTGTTACGGAAACCACTTGGTAGGACATGATGCTTGGAATTATCCCAACACGCTCACAAGGGAAATTTGGAATCAGGATCAAACCTCTACGGTACCTTCTATGACATCACCGGAAACCTATTATTTTGATGGCAAATTAAATAGTGATAAAGTGGAAAACATCCCCTTGAAGACATCCGGCTCTGAATGGGCACTCATCAGTAAGGAAGACTGTATGAGAAACGGAGTAATAAAACGGATTGTTTATCCTACAGGGGGATTCACTGATTTCGACTTCGAGGGCAATCAATGTTCGGTCAATCTATTAGTCGATCGTTACTCGATATATGCTCCTGATTATACGTGTGTTTTTCCACAATATTGCGGAGGCCTACGCATACGCAGCATCAACTTCTATGAACCGGATGCGACCCTGCCTACCACGCAAAAATATTACAAGTACGGTAAATATGAAAACGGGACGGGCGAGTTAACATATGCTCCAAGAATAGATACTTCGAACGATCTTTATAATTTGTCGGCTGCCACTACTTCGCAATTTGTAGCCCATGTAAAATGGACCTGCGATAATTACTCCGATAATTGTACAAACAGATCCTCTCTTGCCGTTCTTTCCATTGAACAGAAAAAAATGCTTTATCCTGCATCATCCTTGGACTATTCTTACGGTAACGGGATTTTTGTGTACTATACGGATGTAACAGAATATAATATGGATTCAGGGGTGCATTCGGGTAAAACCGTATATTCCTATTTTTCACCGAAAGATTTCTACGTCGATTATTGGAATTATTGGAACTACCGGAGCCATATTTCCAGTACAATTATCCCTTACATTAAAACAGGCGTATATAATGGCGCACAAAAAAGCGTCAGCCAATACAGTTTCACCCCGGAAGGCAAATACCGGTTAACCTATCACTCATCGTATGAATACGAGAAGTTTGAAAAGCAACCTAAGATACAAGTCGCTTATGCAGCTTTCAATATCATCTACCAAGTGGAAGGCGGAAATGGCAATATAACAGGAAGCGGATTATATGACGATAATTACCCTTCTCCTGTAATTGAATCTATAGGTTTTCCCAATAGCGGATCGGATTTTATTTCCGGGACTTATACTATTCCGGTTGAGAAGTTATTGATGAAAAGCCGGAAAGAAGAACGGTACGACAGTTTGGAAAATGTAACCGTCACGGAAACAGCCTTTGACTATGATTCCTATTCACAATTGAATTCCACCCGGACAATTATGAGTTGAGGCAACACAACCGACACTTACCTCAAGTATTCTTATAATTTCGACGGCATTTACACCGATATGAGGAATAAAAATATGATCAGCCAAATTATAGAAGAACAAGTATATGTGGGCGGAAGCAAGACAAAGACCACCCGGAACAACTATAAGAAAATAGCGGAAAGAAGTAATGATTTCATTGTTCCTGCTTCCATAGAAATAGCCTATACAAATAATCCTTTTAGAGTGGAAACCTCTTTCGATGAATACGACCAGTACGGAAATGTTGTGCAACTCACCGGTAAAGACCGTGTGCCTATTTCCTACTTATGGGGATATTGGAGCTTGTATCCCATTGCTGAGTTAAAAGGAATACGCTATGTAACTATTCCGGAGAGATTCAAATCGGGAGCAAACATCAATATTCCTCAAAACGAAACATCGCTGCGAAACGTCCTTTTGGAATTAAAGGGTCGTTTTACGGGCAATAGCCAAATCACGGGATACACCTACAAATGGTTGACAGGGATGACCAGCCGGATCGATGCCAACGGAACGATCACTTATTACGAATACGATTTGTATGGGCGATTGGTTTCAATTAAAGACAATGCCGGGCAAATACTGCATACCTATTCCTACCATGTGCTGCCCTCAACTCCAGTGCATGATCCTTGGAGCGTGAATATTCCACAGCTGTTCAGCGTGACGGAAGAATGCCCTTCGGGTTCCAAACAATCATACAACGTTATTCTTCCGGGAGGCAACTACAGTAGTAGTACAACGGCATATGCGAATACAATTGCGCGTGAATTTTATGATGCGGGAGTGGGAGAAGGGGCAACCAGCTTTCCTGGTGATTGTAATAGCCATCATATTAAAATTGAATTGGAAGGTCTTTATGATTCATGGTATCTTTCTTATTTCTACAACAGTTGTACAGTCGATTTCTTTCAGAACGGCTCTATCGCTTATTCCGTAGATATGACTTTTAACGATTTATCCAATTTTACATCTCCTTTTTTCCCAGCAAGCGAACTGTATATTCTTCCAGGAACGTATGAAGTTTCCATGCATCCTTATCCCGGAACACACTATATGAATGGAAATCTCCCATTATATGGATGTGTAAAAATGCCTAATTACGAAACAATATTGATTTTCAACTCAATGAATGCAACCATCACTTTCAACTCGAATACAAATTATAGAATTGAAATGGCTCCGGTATATGGTGAAACAATCACCTTAATTGAATATCTTCCATAAGCAATTATCAATTATACAATCAATAAAAAAACAACGATATGAAAAAATATGTATTAAGATTGACCGCAATTATCTGTTTCCTGCTAATGAATATGACAACATACAGCCAGAACAGAAATTTTCTCGACCGGTATATGGTGAGCCATTCAAAAGAAATCGCTTATAATATGACTAAAAAATACAACCTTGCTCCCGTAAAACAAGAGCAATTGGAACGCACATTTATCGATTATTATAAAGCAATCGACAGTTTGCGCAACAGTCCCGCCGGCAAGCCGGAAAAAGACGCGGCTTATCAGAAAATTGTACAAAAACGCGATAATAAGCTGAATGAGATATTGCCAGACAACCAGTGGAAAAGGTATCAGGCAGACAAGGCCCGGCAGGCATCGGATTCGCTCGGAATAGTTCCTAAAAAAGAAATACCCCAACAACGATGAACAATAATTTATATAAACACAGCATAACGGCGTCGATACTCCTACTGCTCTGCGCCATGGTGGAGATTTATCCGCAAAGCGCCGACCGGAATTACATTCTCACCCGCACCATGCAGAATGAATCAGGCAGTGTGTATATCGATAAAATCGATTATTACGACGGCTTGGGACGCCCCGTACTGACGGTACAAAAGACTGCCTCGCCGCAGAAACAAGATATCGTCACCTTACAGGAATACGATAACATCGGAAGGAAATCCAATGCATGGTTGCCCGTTCCAACCGACGGGACAGGGACATACGTTCCACCCTCCACGATCACTTCCGCTGCAGCAAGTTTCTATACCGATAACGCCGCCTACAACAAACCGATCTATGAACCTTCTCCTTTAAGCAGGATAAAGCAGCAATTCAGTCCCGGAGAGGCATGGCATACCACCGGAAAAGCGATGAAAACGGCATACCTGAGCAATACCGAAACCGGAGAACTTTCCTGCGAATTGTATCTCACGGATTTCTCTTCCATGCTGGTCGGTCTCAGCAAATATCCGGCAGGCAGGTTGTTCGTCACCCAAACCACCGATGAAGACGGACACGTCACCTACACCTTTACCGACAATCAGGAGCAAACATTATTGGTAAGGGAGATGAACGGCTCCGTCGCTCATGATACTTATTATGTATATGACGACCTGGGGCAATTACGTTATGTACTACCGCCCCTATGTACCGAAATAGACGAGGCAACGCTGAACCTGTATGCCTACAAGTATGAATATGACGGACGGGGCAACTGCAACCAAAAGAAACTGCCCGGCTGCGATCCGGTTATAATGAAATACGATCAGGCAGACCGTCTCATTTTCTCGCAGGACGGAAACCAACGGGCAAAAAACGAATGGACGTTTTACCTGTATGACCTGTTCGGCCGCCAAACTGTTACAGGGACTTGCGTAAACCCCGCTATCAGTGAGTTCGAAGCCATTGTTGTCTATACCGATTATAACGGCGGGGCAACTCTCGGCGGATATACCATCACCCCTTCCCTACCCTCCGATATAAAATTGATGACCGTCAATTATTACGATGATTATACGTTTACCAACACGTTGACGGCTGCCGAGCAAGCAAAGATGCCCTATACGGCCGTCTCGGGGTATGATGCACAGTATACCGGGGGAGCCAAAGGTTTACTCACCGGGACACGCGCCTACCGCTTGGACGATCCGGCAAAATACACCGTCTCGGCGATGTATTATGACCACCGTGGGCGGGTGGTGCAAACACACACCTCCAATCATTTGGGAGGTTTCGAGGATGAATATTTCGCCTACACCTTCACGGGAAAAGTAAAACAGCAGCAGCATGTGCATTCCGCGTCCGGAAAGACAACACAGACGGAAATCTATACATACACTTACGACCATGCCGAACGATTGCTCTCGGTCGCTCACAAGTTGAACGATGCCGCGGAAGTTACTTTGGCTCAATATACATACGATGAAATCGGAAGGTTAAAAACCAAAAAGCTGCACGGATCGGAGGAAACGATCCATTACGATTATAACGTGCGCAGTTGGATCACGCAAATCTCCGGCTCGAAGTTCAATCAGACCCTGGCATACAACGTCGCGGTGAATGGAATCTCTCCTACTAATGCCCTGTACAACGGCAATATCAGTGCCATGAAGTGGAAAGCAGGGGACGAAACGACCGAGCGGGGATACCAGTTTGCCTATGACCGGCTTAACCGCATGGCTTCCGCCTATTATGGTGAAGGAAGCGCGCTTACGGCAAGTTCCAATCGCTATAATGAATTGCCTACCTATGACAAAATGGGTAACATTACCACTCTCCAACGGCAAGGGAAACAGGATAGCGGCTACGGCCTGATTGATGACTTGGCTTATACGTATACGGGGAATCAACTGACCAAAGTCACCGATGCCGTCAGCGGCCCGCTATATAACGGAGCATTTCATTTTATGGACGGTGCGAATGTAGCGACGGAATATGTATACGACAAAAACGGCAACCTGACGAAAGATTACAACAAAAAGATCGTCGAAATTCGATACAATGCATTAAATTTGCCGGATGCATTGCAATTTACCAACGGCAATACGACAAAATATACGTATGATGCTGCCGGGGCAAAGTTAAGCGTAACTTACCAGACGGCAGTGGCGGGAATCACCATCCCGATGACAAACGTGATGACGCCGTTGGCCTCGGCCAATATCCTGGCAACAACAACGACGGATTACTGCGGGAATGTGGTTTATGAGAACGGGAAAGTAAGCAGGATACTGACGGAGGAAGGATATATTACTCTATCAGGCGCTAATCCAACGACTCCCACCTATCATTATTACCTGAAGGATCATCAGGGAAACAACCGGGTGGTGTTAAGCCAAAATGGAACGGTGGAACAGGTGAACCACTATTATCCTTTCGGCGGATTGTTCGGGGAAAGCACCGGTGGGGCTACTCAGCCGTACAAATACAACGGCAAGGAACTGGACCGCATGCACGGACTTGACCTTTTCGATTACGGGGCAAGGCATTACGATGCAACACTCGGAAGGTGGTTTGCGGTAGATCCGATGGCAGAAGAATATTATCATATCTCTTCTTATGTTTATACAGCGAATAATCCGGTAAGACATATAGATCCTGATGGACGGTTTTTAGATGATATTATCATCAGAGAGAAAGAAAAACTGATTACTATTATACGTCAGGATGAAAAAGTCGACAGGATCTTCGATAAAGATAATCCTGAAGGCTTGGAAATCAAAAAGGGTTCATTCGATGTAAAAGCATATGAAAGCCAAGGTTACAAAGTTGAAACTCTGAAACCAGCCGGAATGGCAATGACCGATTTTGTTGCTTCAACTGTAGTGGGTGGCAAAATTTTATCTACCGTTGGAGGATTGGTTAGTAAAGGTATTTCGGTATTAAGGGCAGGACAGGCAGCAAAAGGGGCTGAAGCTGCAACGGAAGTTGGGACAAATGCAGTCAAAGCGGTAACAAGTACTTGGCCAACAGCAAATGCAGGAAGAACAGTTATTAACGGTATTGAATATACAACTCATGCATTGGAAAGAATGCAACCAGTTGGCACTCTAATGAAAGGGACAACCTCGTTCAGCCGAGGCATTCCCCCTTCAGTGGTTGAAAATGCTATTAAGTTTGGAAAAATAACACCGGGTAATACAGCAAATGAGATTGTGCGGACTTTTGAAAATGTTAGGGTAATTACAAATCCACAAGGTACGCGTGTAATTTCGGTAATTAAAATTGGACACTAATATGCAGTTTAATAAACTTCAATCAAAACTTTGGGCTAATATGCTTGAGTTAATAAAAAAATTTCGTAAAGAAGAAATAAATTATTCAGAGCTTATTTATAGATTAGAAGGCGCTTTGGATGCTGGAGATTATCAAAATGAAGAATTAGTAAAACAATGGTATGACTATTGGACGCCCTTAGAAATTGAATATGTAAACAAAGGCAATAATGTATCAATTGGAGATATTAACGGTTATTTGTCTGATATGGAACTATTTTTAGAAAGTGTTTCTATGGGAAATTAATATTTACTGATTAAATAAGAGAATATCACCACAAAGATACATATATTCCCGTTTCCGGATACGATGCGCAATATACCGGAAGAGCCAAGGGATTGCTCACCGGAACACGCACCAATGTTAGCGCCATGAAGTGGAAAGCCGGGGCAGAAACCGCCGAAAGGGGATATAAATTCGCCTACGACGGCCTTAACCGGATGGCTTCCGCCTATTACGGGGAAGGAAGCGCGCTTACGGCAAGTTCCAATCGCTATAATGAATTGCCTACCTATGACAAAATGGGTAACATCACCACCCTGCAACGGCAAGGGAAACAAGACAGCGGCTACGGCCTGATTGATGACCTGACTTATACGTATACGGGCAATCAATTGATCAAAGTAACCGATGCTGTCAGCGGCCCGCTATACAACGGAGCCTTCCATTTTATGGACGGGGCCGATGTAGCAACCGAGTATGTCTATGACAAAAACGGCAACCTCACGAAAGATTATAACAAAAAAATCGTCGATATCCAGTATAATGCATTAAATTTGCCGGACGCATTGCAATTTACGAACGGGAATACGACAAGCTATGCGTATGATGCTGCCGGGGCAAAGTTAAGCGTAACGTACCAAACGGCAGCGGCGGGGATCACCATCCCGATGACAAGTGTGATGACGCCGTTGGCAACGACCAACATTTTAGCGACGACAACGACGGATTATTGCGGGAATGTGATTTATGAGAACGGAGCGGTAAGCAGGATATTGACGGAGGAAGGATATATAACGCTTTCGGGCGCTACCCCCACCTATCATTATTACCTGAAGGATCATCAGGGAAACAACCGGGTGGTGCTAAGCCAAACCGGAGCGGTGGAACAGGTAAACCACGACTATCCTTTCGGAGGATTGTTCGGGGAAAGCACCAATAGTGCCACTCAACCGTATAAATACAACGGCAAGGAACTGGATCGTATGCACGGGCTCGATCTCTTCGATTACGGGGCTAGGCATTATGATGCGACACTGGGAAGGTGGTTCGCAGTAGATCCGATGGCGGAAGAGTATTACCAGATATCTCCGTATGCTTATACTGCAAATAATCCGATAAATCTTATCGATATTGATGGAATGATGTTTGGTGATTATTATAACCGAAATGGTTTTTGGTTGGGACAGGATAGATTTGATGATAATAAAGTATATCTTGCCGATGCCGTGAATAAGGATACCCGAGGATTAGTTACAGAAGCCTCTAATAAACAAGAGCTATCTATATCTCATGATAATTTTCAAACTATATCAGGAATTGTAAAACAGGAGGCCGGAACAAGTAATGCAAATGAGAATCTTTGGATTGCTCACACGGCAAACAATGCCGCAGTTGAATCAGGAATGAGCTTGTACGATAAATTAATGTCAGGTTATTCCTCTGTACCACATGAAGCCAAAAGGCCTCTCAGTTCATTATCAAATAACGCAGGATCAAATTCCGCGAGAGCTGCTGTTTTAAATGTTTTGACAGGTAATGCGGATCCAACAAAAGGCGCAACATTGTGGGACGGAACAGATTTCATTGCATGGGGATTAAATTCACCATATGGAACTCCTCATGCAAAATTTAGGCAATACAATAATATTTCAATCTCTGACAATATATATGGCTCTTATTTGAAAAATACACTAAATAAATATCCTAATGGTTCTGTTAGATATCAGGAAAATTATTATAGTATCCCTGCAACTGTTTTTAGAGATAAATCCAATTGGATAAATGGTCGTTTTTATTATGACACAGGATATAGGAGAACATATGGTATACAAGCAACCGGTGCATTTGGTCATTCGATTTTTTGGAAAAAAGTAAAATAATAAATATATGAAAGTTAAATTACCACTACTCGTCATAATTCTTATGATTAATGTATCTTGTCAAGGACAGATTAATAAAAAAGACACTTCAACTATAACAACTAAATTTTATAAGGGAGTAGATACTTTATCTGCCTTAACTTTGAATGGAAAAAAGTATCAAAATTCAAGATATACAATTCTTCATTTATTATCCAAGGAGAATGAGAGAGAGCAATTAAAAGTATTAAAAAACAGCAATCTTATTGCTCTTATTCCCTTACCGATTTCAGATGAAGAATTAAAAAATTTTTCAGTTAATAATATAGCTGAAACGCAAAATGGGTTTAAAATAGATGTAAGTTGGGGCGGCGGTAACTACTTTTATTGTCGAGAATTTCATTTTATATTCCAAAATGAACTTTTTTATTTGGATAATATTAAACTTAGTAATTATTCTCAACAATCAGAAAAAGAAATAAATACTATAAATAATGTATATCCTAAAGTACCGATTAAGAAATTTAACATCACTACTTATTTAAATAATAAATAATTGTATTGTAAAAAAACGGAGCATAAATCCTGGCAAAGCATTGCAAGCCCATCATGTATTTCTACAAAAATTTGAATATATTTTCAGCAGGAAGGAGTTAAATATTCTTCCTGTAAAAGTGTTAGACAAAAAAGTCATGAAATACAAGGTTGTCAGTTCAACCATTCCGGCAGTGGATAATTCGGTTGTAATAAATACCTATAATACGAGAGGAAAGGCCTTGGGCGGTTATACCGTAAACCTGTCCTTACCGGCTGGGCGATCCGGCAAAGTACACCGTATCGGCGATGTATTACGACCACCGCGGGCGGGTGGTGCAAACACACACCTCCAATCATTTGGGAGGATTCGAGGATGAATATTTCGCCTACACCTTCACCGGAAAAGTGAAGCAGCGGCAGCATGTACATTCCGCATCCGGGAAGGCGACACAAACGGAAGTCTATACATACGCGTACGATCATGCCGAGCGGTTGCTTTCGGTGACCCACAAGCTCAACAGCGCCGCGGCGGTCACCCTCGCCCAATATACCTACGATGAAATCGGAAGATTAAAGACCAAAGCATTCCATGGAGGTAAAGAAACCGCGACGTATGATTACAACATACGTAGTTGGGTTACGCAAATCACCGCCTCGAAATTTAACCAGACCCTGGCATACAACGTCGCTGTAAACGGAGTTACTCCTTCTGCAGTATCGTACAACGGTAATATCAGCGCCATGAAGTGGAAAGCGGGAGATGAAACTACCGAAAGGGGATATCAGTTCGCCTACGACGGCCTTAACCGGATGGCTTCCGCCTATTACGGGGAAGGAAACTCACTAACAGCCAATACCAACCGGTACAACGAACTACCCGCTTACGACAAGATGGGCAATATCATCACCCTGCAACGGCAAGGGAAACAAGACAGCGGCTACGGCCTGATTGATGACCTGACTTATACGTATACGGGCAATCAATTGATCAAAGTAACCGATGCTGTCAGCGGCCCGCTATACAACGGAGCCTTCCATTTTATGGACGGGGCCGATGTAGCAACCGAGTATGTCTATGACAAAAACGGCAACCTCACGAAAGATTATAACAAAAAGATCGTCGATATCCAATACAATGCATTAAATTTGCCGGACGCATTGCAGTTTACGAACGGCAATACAACGAGCTATGCGTATAATGCTGCCGGGACAAAGTTAAGCGTAACGTATCAGACGGCAGTGGCGGGAATAACGATCCCGATGACAAATATCATGACGCCGTTGGCGCCGGCCAATATTCTGGCAACGACAACGACGAATTATTGTGGAAATGTGATCTATGAGAACGGGAAGGTAAGCAGGATACTGACGGAAGAGGGATATATTACTTTACCAGAGACTACCCCCACCTATCATTATTACCTGAAGGATCATCAGGGGAACAACCGGGTGGTGTTAAGCCAGAGCGGAACGGTGGAACAGGTAAACCACTACTATCCTTTCGGAGGATTGTTCGGGGAAAGCGCCAACGGGGCTACGCAGCCGTATAAATACAATGGCAAAGAGTTAGACCGTATGCACGGGCTCGACCTCTTCGATTACGGGGTAAGGCATTATGATGCCACCCTTGGCAGGTGGTTTGCGATAGATCCGATGGCGGAAGAAGAATATGAACATTCTCTTTACAGTTATGTGGCTAATAATCCGATTAATTATGAAGATCCCACAGGCATGTTCAGAACAAAATTCGGTGCCTGGCTCTATAAGTTATTCAATGGAGGGGAGCAGATATTACGGGATAAAGGAGGAGAATTTTTTGTAAGTAGTCGGGTAGAGAATACAGGAGACGAACCGGGCATCACGATAAAAAGAACGTTTGACAGTGAAGGGCGAACGCAAGGAAGGGATTTAGCTTTTGAGTCGGCTCTAAACGCATATACAGCACAAATGCGTTTTAAGGAAATGGCGCTTCAGCATGGGTTTGAGTATTACGAAACAAATAGCAGGAGTGAAGCAATAGCATCGTTATTGCAGCCTGCAACAATGGTCGTCTTGCCAAATCCTATTATTAAAAATATAAATAACGCCATCAACACCGGCAAGACGGAAAGTCAAGGGGCTAAATCTCTTGGTGCTGCGGGGAAAGGTTTTAATAAGGTGCTGCAATCAGGAGGGCAAAAATTAAATCCCAGCACATTAAAAGCATTAAACTTAACTAAAGAACAAGGAAGAAATGCAATACATGCATTGAAAAGAGAGTTCAATCTTCCTAACAATTTCCATGGGAAAATAATGGGAAATGGAGACTACATTCATCCAAATACAGGAAAAGTTATTGGTAATTTATTTAATTATGTTTATTAGTATGGAAAGAGATTATTTCTTGGATAAAGTAAGTTGTGAATTTGCTGTTATAACTTATGATAAAGATTACAATATTGTCACGAAAGAACTTGGCATTGAACCAACAAGAAAATTCAATAAAGATGATGTAAGAGTATCCAGATTTTCTCCTAGGATTGGGTATTGTCCTCATGGATTATGGGCAATACAGTCCGAATCTGTTATCAGCGAAGAATTGGATATATCAGGTCAAATAAAATACTTTCAAAAATTACTTGGTAATAAAATTGATATAATACAAAAGTTAAAGAACTTCTATCAGTTTGAGTGTGTTTTTTCGGTAGCAATTGAAACAGAGGATGCAGGAGCCGGAATTGATTTAAATGAGATGGAATTAGCATTTATTACCAAAATATCATCTCGTTATACTTGCACCTTTATCGCTAAAGAAAGCATCGGTTAAGTTGATGAATTAAAGGCAATTTTCCACAAAAAAGGGATGTAAATATCCACTCATGATAGTTATCTGACACAAAATTCAAAAAGATAAAATTCAATATGGTAGGGGCATACAGCATCGCTGTTAATAGCGTAACACATTAGAGAACAGTATCGGAAATCATGATTCCCATGACAAGAGTCATAACGCCTTTGGCGACGGATAACATTTTGGCGACGATAAAGACGGACTATTGCGGGAATGTGGTTTATGAAAATGGAGCGGTAAGTAAGATATTGACGGAAGAGGGGTATATTACTTTATCGGGCGCGAACCTAATGATCTCCACCTATCATTATTATCTGAAGGATCATCAGGGAAACAACAGGGTGGTGTTAAGCCAGAGCGGAGCGGTGGAACAGGTGAATCATTACTATCCTTTTGGAGGATTGTTCGGGGAAAGTATCGGTGGGGCAACGCAGCCGTATAAATACAATGGCAAAGAGTTGTACCGCATGCACGGACTCGATCTTTTCGATTACGGTGCAAGGCATTATGATGCGGCTCTTGGCAGGTGGTTTGCGGTCGATCCAATGGCGGAGAGATATTATAGTATTTCACCTTATGTATATGCTGCAAATAACCCAATGCATCTAATTGATATTGATTGAATGATGATTGGAGATTACTATAATAGAAACGGTTATTGGTTGGGGCGGGATAAATTTGATGATAATAAAGTGTATCTTGCCGATGCAGTCAATAAAGATGCCAAAGGATTAGTTACAGAAGCTACCAATAAACAAGAACTGTCTATCTCACACGACGATTTTAGAAAACAAGCTGCAACAGTTTATGCGGAAAGTTCGGCATATAAAAAGTCTACAGTTTCTGATAATTTGCAGAAAGAAATGTATTCAATTGCTTCTATATATCAAAGAAACAATATTGCTTATGGGGCTGATGCTCCTAAATCTAAAGAATATTTATCCCTAACACCTGAAAAAATAAATGAAAGTTCATTTAAAACAACATCAAACGCAGCGGTAATTAATGCTTTAACAGGTGGATTTGATTATAGTTTTGGAGCAAATATGTGGGATGCAAGAGAACAAGCTTTATTTCATTATGCAACGTGGAAAGCTAATATTGGAAAGAATTTTCGAGCTCCACAAATAAAAGTTTCCCCTGCTAATTATGGGGCCTATAAAAATAAGGGAAAATAAGATTGCTTTCGACAGCTGTTTATCGTGAAACTATTTTTTGGAAAATAAAATAAGGAAACTATGAAAATATTTTTATTAATTGGATTTATATTAGTAAACTTGGAAGCGTCTTCTGAAAATGCCCATTTTATCAAGATGTATTCAAGTAGTTCTAAAAAATATAAAACCCAAGAACTATTCTTTAAAAAAGATAAATTACTATGGGCGAAAAATTATTCATATAATGGATGGCAAATTATTGATTCTTTATCGTATGAATACTCCGACTCTATCATTTATCGACATATATTTTATCCTATATATGATGAAACTAAACGTTCATTCATTAAATATAAATTTATGAGAACACAGGCTGAACTTAGGCATGCTTTTTCTAATAACATTTTATCATCGATAAATGATAATTACCATTTTTCTAAATGCTATTTAAAAGATATAGATTTACTACTGAATTCAGAACCGATATACGAAAATGGAGTGTATAAATTTCCAGATGGAATGATTCCTTCCATATTATTGAACTATGGCATCCCGTATAACGAAAATTTGTATTCTTTTTCTTTTAAAATAGAGGAAAATCTAATTATAGAAGATTCTTTTGATTTTTTACATTATTTCATTAGGAGAAGATATAACTATGATAATAATATATTGCAAAAGGTAATAATAGAAGTACACAATAAAAAAAATAAGGATTACTTTATTTGTAATGAGGAATTTATTTTACAATTAATGCCAGCGCGATGAAGTGGAAAGCCGGAGACGAAACGACCGAGCGGGGATACAAGTTCACTTACGACGGACTCAACCGGATGACCTCGGCGTATTACGGCGAAGGAAGCGCATTAACGGCCAATCCCAACCGGTACAATGAGTTGCCCACCTACGACAAAATGGGCAACATTAAAACCCTCCAACGCCAAGGCAAACACGACAGCGGCTACGGGCTGATCGACGACCTTACATACGCCTATACAGGCAATCAATTGACGAAAGTGACCGATGCCGTCAGCGGCCCGCTCTATAACGGGGCCTTCCACTTTATGGACTGGGCCGATGTAGCAACCGAGTATGTATATGACAAAAACGGCAACCTGACGAAAGATTATAACAAAAAGATCGTCGATATCCAATACAATGCATTAAATTTGCCGGACGCATTGCAGTTTACAAACGGCAATACGACTAATTACGTATATAATACTGCCGGGGAAAAGTTAAGCGTAACATACCAGACGGCAGTGGCGGGAATCACCATCCCGATGACAAACGTGATGACGCCGTTGGCCTCGGCCAATATCCTGGCAACAACAACGACGGATTACTGCGGGAATGTGGTTTATGAGAACGGGAAAGTAAGCAGGATACTGACGGAGGAAGGATATATTACTCTATCAGGCGCTAATCCAACGACTCCCACCTATCATTATTACCTGAAGGATCATCAGGGAAACAACCGGGTGGTGTTAAGCCAAAATGGAACGGTGGAACAGGTGAACCACTATTATCCTTTCGGGGGATTATTCGGGGAAAGCACTGGCGGGGCGACGCAACCTTATAAGTACAATGGTAAGGAGTTAGACCGTATGCATGGGCTCGACCTTTTCGATTACGGGGCAAGGCACTATGATGCCACACTCGGAAGATGGTTTACAGTCGATCCGATGGGGGAAGAGTATTATAATATTTCACCGTATGTATATGCTGCGAATAATCCGGTAAGATTAATAGATCCGAATGGGATGTTTTTAGATGATTATCAGCTTGACAGATTGGGCAATATGCATTTAATAAAACGAACAAATGATGACTATCATACTATTTATGCAACGACAACTGAAGGTGATATCGACAAAAATAATTCAATACAAGTTGAAAAATCATTTATTGATTTAAAACAAACAGAAACCTTACAAGGCAAGTATTCAAGTGCTGCAGACGGAAATAATGCTACTGTTTCATTTTCTGTAGATACCTATACGACATTTGATATAGGACAAGCGACTCGTTTCTTTGAATTTGCTGCGAATAATACCGATACCGAATGGTCCCAAACAAATACTTCCACGGAAAATGTCAATGGTAGCTTTTTAAAAACATCTCATTCGGATAACGCTGAAGTGGGTCAAAGTGCATTGATAAGTAATATAATATCAAATAATCAAGTAGCAAGTATAGTAAACAGTACGCAAACAACTATATTAGAAGCAAATCATAGCCATCCGAATGGTTCAACTGTTGTATCTTATGGAGATCATCGGCTTGCTACTAAAATTCAGAATAGATTTCCTAACGCAATGATGCACATTTATTCTCCGCACACCAGACAGTACACACCTTTTAGCAGGCATTCCATTCCTGGAATGTTACATGAAATTATAGTTAAACCCAAAAACAGATAGAAAATTATGAAAAGATACATCTTTTTTTTTATTTTTCAGGCATTATTTATTTATGGAATTATGGCTCAATCAAATAATGAGTTATTTAAGGTAATAATAAAAGAGTCGAAGAAAGTAGATAAAATAAAAGAAGAATTAGATTCTTCTAATAATACGGTTAAACTAAAAAACCTAACAGTAAAAAATTGTCATTTAGACTCTATATTAAAAAATATAACTATAGAAAAAAAAGGCAACTATATTTCAAATTATTACTTAACATTGGCGATGCACAAGGGAAAAATCTATATTGAAATAATCAATATAGATTCTCATAATTATATAATTGAATTTTCTAATCTTGGAGCTTCTTCAGATAATTATTTAAGAATGGGTGTTAATATTTTAGGATGTGTCATCTACAATGATTCATATTTCTATATTCTATCCTTTCCAAAACCGAATTCAGTAAAAGAAAAGGATATTACACACATGTTTGCGTCTACGAGTAAAGAAATAATTATTAGATCAGAAAAAATCGATAATAATATTATTTTTATTGAAAGTCCAATGCGATTATATGAATATACAAATGGCGATTTTAAATTATTAAAAGATATTTCATCATCCGAAAATTAAAAAAGTATATAGTAATAAATGAGGAGGTGAAGGAAGTTCATTAACAGGCCATCCAATAAAATGGAAAATATTAAAACTCTGCAGCGGCAAGGGAAACAAGACAGCGACTACGGCCTGATTGACGACTTGGCTTATACGTATACGGGCAATCAATTGATCAAAGTAACCGATGCTGTCAGCGGCCCGCTATACAACGGAGCCTTCCATTTTATGGACGGGGCCGATGTAGCAACCGAGTATGTCTATGACAAAAACGGCAACCTCACGAAAGATTATAACAAAAAAATCGTCGATATTCAATACAATGCATTAAATTTGCCGGACGCATTGAAGTTTACCAACGGCAATACGACCAATTACGTATATGATGCTGCCGGGGCAAAGTTAAGCGTAACGTACCAAACGGCAGTGGCGGGGATCACCATCCCGATGACAAGTGTGATGACACCTTTGGCAAAGGGCAACGTTTTTGCAACGACAACGACGGATTATTGCGGCAATGTGGTTTATGAGAACGGGAAAGTAAGCAGGATACTGACGGAGGAAGGATATATCACTCTTTCGGGCACTCCCCCAACGACTCCCACCTATCATTATTACCTGAAGGATCATCAGGGAAACAACCGGGTGGTGTTAAGCCAAAGCGGAGCGGTGGAACAGGTGAACCACTATTATCCTTTTGGCGGATTATTCGGGGAAAGCGCCAATACATTGATAAGCAATACAATATCAAACAATCAAGTAGCAAGTATCGTAAATAGTAGGCAAGCGACTATATTGGAAGCGAATCATAGCCACACCCTAATGGCTCAACCCTACGCAATGATGCATATTTATTCCCCGTCACGCAACAGTATACACCTTTTGGCGGGCATTCCATTTCTGGAATGCTAGATGAAATCATCGTTAAACAAAAAAACAGATAGAAAATTATGAAAAGATATATCCTTTTTTTTATACTCTCAACATTATTTATTTATGGAGTCACTGCCCAATCAAACAAGAAATTATTTAGACTAATAACTAAAGATTCCCAATGGACAAATAGAATAAGAGAAGAATTAGATTCTACTAATAAAACGGCTATATTAAAAAATCTGACAGTCCTTAATTGTCAAATGGACTCTATATTAAAAAATATAACTACAGAAAAGAAGGGCAGATATATTTCGAGTTACTATTTAACTATAGCGAAGCATAACGAAAAACTATATGTTGAAATAATTAATATAGATTCTCATAATTATATAATTGAGTTTTCTAACCAAGGGATTTCTTCAGATAACTATTTAAGAAAAGGAATTGATATTTTAGGATGTGTTATTTACAATGATTCTTATTTTTATATTCTATCCTTTCCTAAGCCAAATTCAGTAGAAGAAAAAGAAATTAGACAGATATTTGCGTCTACTAATAAAGAAATAATTATAAGAACAGAAAAAATAGATGATAACATTCTTTTTCTTGAAAGCCTTATGCGATTATATGAATATAAAAATGGTAATTTTAAATCATTAAATGACTTTCCTCCGTCTGGAAATAATAAAAGTATGCAGTAAATTGTGAGGGGGGGGGGAGGAAGCTTATTAACGGCCGATCCTAACCGGTACAATGAGTTACCAACCTACGACAAGATGGGCAATATCACATCTTGCAACGGCAAAGTAAGCAGAAAGGAATTAGACCGGTATGCACGGGCTTGAACTCTTCGATTACGGAGCAAGACATTACATAATATTCCCGTAAAAAACAGTAAGATTGAAGAGAATATACTAAATTTGCGGTTTACCGTCAAAGGATAGTACTCATTTTATAATACTAATGAATATGAAAAGAATACTTTTTACAGCTGTTTTCCTATCCATTATAGGAATAGCAAACGCTCAGCAAGAATCTTCTTACCCGGACGAACTGAGCTTGTTCGAAAGAGTTACGAATGTGGAAAAGAAAACCGACCGGTTCAATTTTCTCCTCAACATGCAACACAGTTTCGATGCCCGTTTCAATAACGAAGGATTCCAACAGGGATCGTTCATGACACGCCAATTCCGGATTGAAGCGAAAGGCAATATCAACGAATGGCTTTCGTACCGTTGGCGGCAACGGCTGAATAAGTCCAACGATACCGGCAATGCTTTCGATAATATGCCGGCATCTATCGACTGGGGCGGTATCGGCATTCAATTATCCGATCAATTCTCTCTCTTTGCCGGAAAACAAGCTGCGGCTTACGGAAGCACCGAATTCGATTTGAATCCCATCGAGATTTACGAATACAGCGATATGATCGAATACGGAAGCAACTTCTTCACGGGTATCAAACTGACTTACGACCTGTCGCCGACCCAACAATGGCAATTTCAGGTGCTGAATGCCCTAAACAATACTTTCGAAAGCACCTATTCGGCACCGGATATAGAGAAAAGCAAACTCCCGTTGATGGTTACGCTTAATTGGAACGGGAACCTGTTCGACGGAATATACAAGACCCGCTGGTCGGGAACCCTCTCCGGCCAAGCCAAAGGGCGGAATCAACTCTATCTCGCTTTTGGAAACAACATCACATTCAGCCCGAAAGCGAATATGTTTTTGGATGTCATACACTACTCCCCAGTTGTAGG